>NZ_JAAORO010000001.1 GCF_017695955.1 Prochlorococcus marinus XMU1419 | reverse complement strand
TCTTTCTTAATTACTGTTTTTTTAACTTCCTCTTTTTTCTTATCTTCTTCTTTCTTAATTACTGTTTTTTTAACTTCCTCTTTTTTCTTATCTTCTTCTTTCTTAATTACTGTTTTTTTAACTTCCTCTTTTTTCTTATCTTCTTCTTTCTTAATTACTGTTTTTTTAACTTCCTCTTTTTTCTTATTATCTTTTTCTAATAATAGTTCTGAAGATTTATTTGAATTTTCTAGTTCATTTTGAGAACTTTGGAATTCACTATGAATATATTTTTTGATAATGAAACTATTCGAACTTAAAAGATTTTCATTATTTTCGTATTTCTCTCTTATCAAACTCAACCCAAGTCCAATAATACGAGACATAGAAAATTGATTTAACTTATCAGGGTCATAATTAAATTCTTTTAAATCAGATATACCTATTGGCGAGATTAAAAAAACATCCATAGATAAATTATTGCCAAGAATCTCCACTAAATTCTCATGTTGACTATTTCTTCCTGTTAGAAATATCTTTCCTATTTTGATTAAGTCATTTTCTTGAATAAAATTCTTAAATGTATTATTAATTTCTCTAATTAAAATCTTTAAATCAAGCTTTGATAAAGGATGATAATCAGATGAAAGTTTCTTACTTGATTTAATCTTTTCATCCTTCCCCCTATTCTGCATTTCTTTCATCTCATCAATAGTTGGATAATTTCTTATAGAAGCAAGTCTTTTTATAAATAATGGACCAGAATTATCAAAAATAATTAGTTGCGTAAATTCATCTAACAAGTCAACAGAAATAATTAGATTATTAGAATCTAATTTATTAATTTCTGAGCTTAATAAATTTCCTATACACATATGACTCATTTGGATTGAACAAAGCTCTAAATTTGCTTTATTAATTGTTTCTAAAATAGTATTTACGCTTTTTTTAGGTAAGGATGTAAGAAAATATCTCTTATAAAATTCATCCCCTTTCTTCTTTTCAGGTAGATCAGTTAAGTGGATATCAAAATCAGAATTATTTAGAGATATAGGTATTTGAATTCCTGAGTCAGGATCCTCTAAAAACGACTTAGCTTTATCATTCGTAATTGTTCCAGGAATATCTATAAGTCTTGTATAACAAGCATCCGAAGACAAAACCAATGCAATTCTTTGGCCTCCTAATTTCAAATCCTTAATAACATCTACAAGAACTGCAGAGAACGCATCCGGATCAGCTGGTATTGATTTCTCAATAGCCTCTTTTGGTAAGACTTGCCTAAAAACATTATTTATTTGCAACTGATTTTTTACTAACTTGGCTACAGCAATATTGAAAAAGTCATTTCCTATTTCTAAAAGAATTATTTTGCTACTAATTTTCCGTGAAAGATTATAAAAGAATTCTTTTAAGTCATCCATATTATATTCACTTATTTTTTTCTTTTTAATGGGTGTATTTGTCATAATGAGCAGAAAGGTTTAGGTCTACAAAAAATTCTTCTTAAAGGCAATGAATTGAATGTTATACCGTTTATTGGTTTTGCATAAAGTATATATATTCCTGGCCTTGACTCCATTTTTTGTAAACTTTGATAAGAATTTTCAGGAAAAGCAGGTTTAATACATAACTGATAATTCTTAGGAAAATTACTTTCTAGACTTGGAATATCCCATTCTTCTTTAGGAAGGGAAGTACAAGATAAATTAACAAAATAACTTCTATCAATACCAGGCTGAGAAAACAAATCTATGACTTTATCTATTGTTTCATTAATAGTAATATGATCTTGTAAGACATCTGTTAAATCTTTTTCAGCTTTTATAAATTCTTCTCTAGCTTCATCATTTAAAGGTTGAAAAAAACCAGATATGAATTCTGTGACTAATACAAAAACGGCTGTAAAAGTAGAAAGCATCATGATTGCTAGAATTAATTCAGGACTTGTCATGCCTCTATTTTTTATTCTATTTTTAATATTTTTCTTATTTAACATTTTTAGTTTTGTATATTTCCAAAATCAATTTGGTCTATTTCAGCCTCAATATCCCTAATTTCTTGATTAGTAAAACCTGCATTTTCTAAAATCACTCTTTCATCTACGGTGGGGTAGTATTTACCAGCTTTTTTCAATTCATTTGTCGTAATTTCTAACGCTACAAGCATTGCTACAGTTGCTGCTGACATTATTACCATCCCAAGTGCAGCAGAAATCATTTATTCATTCTCCTCAAAATCACAATATGTTTTTTCATCAAAGTAACAAGAAAATAATGAATACTCGTAAATTTTATTTAAAGAAGAATTTTTATTTATAAGAACCCTGTGTTGCAAGTCATTGTTAGTTAAGATACAGCTTCCTAAAATCCTTTTATCCTTTGAATTTGTTTTATAAGGTATATCTTGATTGTCTATTTTTATACTAGTAAAATAGATAGGAGCAATCCTATTTATTTCTTCTTGGCTTAACCCTGCGTTTAAAAGTGATGATCTTTCAGCGTTAGTCTGATCAACGATATAATTACAAATATTTGATTCAGGGGCTGAAGGATCATTAATTATTTTTAAAAATCTTCTATCATATTTGGATAAGTTTGCAGATATATATTTATCAGATTTAACGGCACTAATTATTGTAAATTTTGAAACATTACTTGCCACTTCCATCATCGCAGCAATTCCTGAAATCATGAGAACACCTAAAGCAGCATATAAAAAAACCATAATTTAAATTTGTTTTTTATTATTTATATTCTTTCCATAAACAATTATCTCCATAGATACTTCGAGAAGATATTTTCTCGAATATTCTGAACTAATATTCTCTTCATTATCCTTTAATTTCAATTTTAAATCTCTAAATAAAATTACACTTTCTTGAAATTCCAATTCTCTCAAAAAAGATAATGTGTCATTAAAGTTTGATTCAAAATCCAATTTAAAAGTATATTTTTTTACGCCTTCAGCCAAAAGTGGATCAATAATTAGGGGGCTTGTTTCTTCAGCATCTTTTTTTAAAGGTACATAGCTAGTTATGCTTTTTGGAGAAAGTGACAGAATTTCTATATTATTTTTGTTACCTATATATTCAATTCTTTCAAGCAAAGTTTCTAGATTAGTTTTCCCTGTAACAAGATATATTATTTTTTCTTTCCTGTCATTTAACTTTTTAAGTTTTTCACTAATAATTTTGTATTGCAATTTTAATTTAGGCAATTCTTCTTTTTTACGTAAAAATTCTTTTAGTTCACTATTTACTTTATTTGACTTTACATACTTAGGTATAACAAAAACAAAAATTATTATTAATGCAAATAATGATGAGATTATTGTTGGAAGAATTACTGACGCTCTTTCAGGAGTAATAACTCTATTTTGATTAAGATTAGAACTGGTCATATTTTATTCTCAAAAATTTTATCTAGATTTTTAATTCTATTTGACAATCCCAAAGAGCCAAGTTCATCTAGATATTTTTGATTAATATCAGCGAATTTATTAGAAATCTTTGATTGAATATTAAACTCATATAATTGATCTTCTGAGTCATTTTCAAAAGTATTAATCTTATTAAGATCAATAGCATCAAAATTTAGGAATTCAGAATCATCTAGAAGAATTAAGAATGCATTAAGCAGTTCTAATGGTTTTTTATGATTTATCCTGCTTTTTAAAGTTAATTTTTCACCATTTATATTAATTTCAGTTAGTTGCATTCCTTTTGGAACTAAGCGTGAAATTTCCTTAAAAAAAGCAGAACTTGAATTTATATTTGATATTGACTGTTTAAGATTTTTATTGAATTCAGCTATCTTCTTTAACTCAATAGATTCATTATCTAAATTAATAACTAAAGAGTCATATTGGTCTACATATTCTCTTATATTGGATTTTCTTTGTTCAAGGATATTTGTTCTAATAATAAAAACTATACCTATAAATAATGTAGTAAGTATCAAAGAAGTACCAAAAAAAATCCCTTTTTTTATAAACTTTTTATTATCTATGAAATAAGGATCTAATAAAAGAGTTTCTTCTCTTCTTTTTCTTAATATATCAATCTGCTTAAAACTTTTATTATTCATATGAGGCTAAACATTTAAAGTTCATAATTCACTGACAAATCATCATTTAGTATTTTAGGAGTGACTAAAATTATTAATTCACTTTTCTTTTTAATATCTCTACTATCCCTAAACAATGATCCTAAAAGAGGTAAATCTCCCAATATGGGGACTTTAGAAGTTGATGTACTGTCCTCATCTTTAATTACACCTGTTAAAACAAGTGTATCTTTATTTTTTACTCTTATTGCTCCAGTATCAAGTTTTCTCACGCTAAGTGTGCTTTGTATCCCACAACCGATTATTTCCACTGTGCCAGTTACTGATGAAATTGCTGGACTTAAAGAAAAAGTAACGTAACCATTATCATCAATTTTATCAACTTTTGCGCCAAAAGTAATACCAGCAGTTCCCTCAGTAGCAATACAAGTAGCGGCACCTCCTTCATCAACAGTTCTTTCAAATTTTGTTATGACTGTCTCACCTACTTTTATGAAGCCCTCGTTAGAAAAAGGTCTTCCAATGGTTGCCTTACCTAATGCATCATCAACTTGTGCTGCACCAGATAAATTTGGATCATTATTTTCTCCTAAAATTAGAGTAGGGGATGCCATTATTTTTGCGTCATTATTTGTAATCTTTGCCATTAACCAATTAGCAAATACTCCTTCGGCCAGACCTCCACCTCCAAAAGGGGTTTGTACAAGGGAATTTTCATCTGGAATTCCAGGAGTTTCATTCCCAGTCCTTACTGATAACCCTGCATTACTGATTACACGCGTCTCTCCTGTTCTAAATTCCAACATATTTCTCTTAGTATCCTGCTTACTTAAAGCAACATCGATAATTTTCACATTTAGAGCTACTTGCTTATGTCTTCGATCCATAGCTTTTATGTATTTTTCTGATGTATTTATTAATTCTTGTGAGCCTATTAAAGTAATTGTCTGCAATCTAAGGTCTACCGTCCCTATCAATCCATTGAGTGGACCACCTTCATTACCATATGGATCTATAAGACTATCTTCTAGATTTGCTTGTTGAAATCTATCTGAAATTTCTGCTCCGTCGTTACTTGAACCTTTTACAAGAACCTTGGATATTCTTGCTCCCAATGTTTTCAGATAATCAGCGACAGATGCTGCATTTGCTTGATTAATTCTATAAGTCTTTGAGATGCTAGGATTTAGACTTTTGTTTAAAATATCTTCTCCAATAAAAATAATATTTTTTTCTAATTTTGCCTGAAGGTTGGACGACATCAGTATGCTATTGAAAACATCAGAAATATCTATTTCATCAAAACTTACTGTTATTAATTTTTTATTACTTTCTGTAGAGTCCTGTTCTTTTTTATCATTTTCTACAATAACTATTCCATAATTCCCCAATTTTCCGATCAATTTGAGTGCCGCAATTGGATCTGAATCTTTCAAATTAACTGATATTTTTTGATCTTTAAGCTTTATATAACCTCTTAAGGGGATCTCAAATTGACCAGTATATATATCACCTCCTCTAGGAACAGGTGAAAATTTATTTATAGATTTATCCTTTTTTTTCTCATTAAAAAGTACTTCTTGATTTGAAATAATATCTTTAGCTTTTTTATTTTTAATAGAATCTTTAAGATTATCCTCTTCACTTTGTTTATTTTCAACTGAGTCTTTTAGGTAAGTTTTTTTATCATCCATATCGAATTTATCTTTTTGAATTGATTTTTGTTTTTTATTTTTCTTATGAATAACTTCATCTATCAAAGGAATAATTTCTTCAGCCTCATCTACAATATTTCCTCCCTCATTTTCAGAAGAATAAGAATTTAAAAACAAAGGATAAAGAATTAAAAAAGGAACTAAAAGGAAATTCAGTTTATTTTTACTTTTTTGATTATTCATAAAATCTTTTTATAATTTATCATTAAAAAAAACATCTAAATGATAATTTTCTTTTGCAGACATTTGTTTCAACTTATCATCGTATAGTTTTCTAATATCTCTTGAAGAGAAAGGTAGTGCTAAATCTAGAAATTTTTTTTTCTCTAAAGAATCTAAGGAATTATATTTATCCGCACCAAAGAATAGTTCTAATTGATTATTGTATGAATCATAATCTTGATAATTTGTATCACCTTTAAAGAAAACTTCTTTAAAGTTTTCAGATCTAATTTGAAATTTGTAATCTTCCGCAAATACTAAAGAAATTAAAAAGGAACTATTGATTAAAAAGTAACATGTAATGATTTTATAAATTTGCCTTTTAAATCTTAAATATTTTTTTTGTTTCATAATCTTTTTAGTAATTTATCTAAAGAAGTATTCAAAAAAATTACAACCAATTAATACTATTTTAATACTAAACACTTATAAATAACAAATTTTGTCGGCATATTAACTTTACACTAAATTGATAATTTTTTAATTTTCTCTAAAAATTAATTATAAAAAGATAAATTTGTAAAAATCAAAATCTATTTTTTATAAAATTATCTTTAATTAATGATTATTTTCTAAAACAGTAATCTCCTATATATAGAACTTTGTAATAATTATTTTTGGCATTCTTAATTTTTAGAAGGTATTTAGGGTCAATAGATAAAACTGTAGTTAATTTAATACTTCCATCACCACCATCTTTAATGATTTTTGTAAAGCATTTTCTGCCTTTTACTGAGATTAGACCAGGCCAAACAATAAAAATCCCCAGAAAAAATCCAAAAAAAATAACTATTAAATACTCAAAAGTTTTTGATTTCAGTGATTTTTTTCGCATAATATTAAAATTAAATCAAATTCAATAAAAAACATTAAATTTATTATGATTAATAATAATTAAACCAAAAAAAATATGTTTAAATTAAAAGATGAGAATAAATTATTTTGTTAGGCTTCCTCAAAAAAGCATATTAGGATTTAAGATCTTATCATCTTTGCATTCCACTATTTCAGCATATTTACTTTTATTTTCAGGATTTCTATTGAGACCCTACTTTGGTAACACTTACGATCAAATGTTATCAGGGTCAATTTTCAATATTATTTTAAATCTTAGTTTGTTAATACTTATTTTTAATTTAATTGATAAAAGAAAACAATTAAAAAATAGAAACTTTTTTCTTATTAACTCAATATTATTTTCTTTCATACCACAAATCGTTTTTCAACTATTTATTAATTTAAAGATTTTTAAAAACCTAGTTTTTTAGAAAAGTAAAATCTTTTCATAAATCTTAAATTTCTATTTTTCTTCTAAAAAGTGAATTTATTTATGGGACGATTTTCTTTTCTAAATTCACTATTTGCATAAGGATACAAATAATTGCTAAAAATCTATGCTTAGCAATAATACTTACATATAGATAAAATTTTATGAAAAAAAGAAATTTAATTTTTTCTTTAGCTGTTAGCACTATATTTATTCCCTCTATTGAAAGTGCGACAATTAATGATTCATTAGAGAACGAAAATAATTCTTTTGAAGCGCATGAAATTCCTATCGCTGAAGGTGGTGGTGGTGGCGGGATTAGGACATTTGATGAGATAGAAAGTGATTGTAAGGCTACTTCTAAAAGAGCTATTCAATTTTTTGAGAGAAAATTATCTGAGTTAAAACCTGAGGGGCAGTCAAATGAACAATTTAAATTGAAGAAAGAAGAATATAAAAATAAAATAAATAAATATAAAGAAGTATTTGAATATTGCGATAAAAAAAATAAACGTTTCGAAAAAGAAAATGCAAAACAATTAACTGGAAAAGAAGCTGCTATACAGTTTGTAGATAATAGAATTAATGAAGAAATTAAAAAAGAACGAAATAAAGCGTCTAATATTGATTCTAGTGCTAACTTCCAAGCATGGTCAGACCAGTTAATTGAAAGCAATGATAAAATTATAGCCCTTGAAAAATTGCGTATTGAAATTAAGAATTTTTTAAAATATGCATTTAGTAAGTATGAAGAATTGGTTACTAATGGGGAATTTGGTTTTAAAGAGCAAATGGCTTTAGCTATTAATTTGAAGACAAAATACTCGGATATAGATAAAGTAAAAGTTCTAGCTCAGAAAGCAATAAAGTTAGGTCTCACAGATAATAAAGAGATAAATGATCTAATAAAGGATATTGCCTCTGCTTTTTATATGTACAGTAACTTTGAAGCAGGGCCTACTTTTTAGATTTAAGTTCAATACCGTAATACAAATTACAATAATTTCTGGACTACAACTTTTTTCTTAGTTCAACAAAGTGCATATCCCTTCGGAAGGGATGGTAGAGTGATTTAAAGCTCTAGTCTTGAAAGCTAGCTTACTTGTAGTTATAGCAATAGCTTTTATATCTAACTTGACATGCGTTTCCGAACTGTTTCCGAAAAAATCAACCACCTTTTGTTATAATTAAAAAGCTAAAAATTTAATAATTTTTGCCTGGAGGGGTGGTCGAGTGGTTTAAGGCTCTAGTCTTGAAAACTAGCGTATCTGCAAGGGTACCGTGGGTTCGAATCCCACCCCCTCCGTTCTAATAAAAAGCATGGGAAATTTAACTGAATAATATAAACGCCCTTTTGATACGTTTTTGTTAAGATAATTTTTATTTGAACAATGAGCAAAGGATTTGCCACAGATAATTTAGCATCCAAAAAATTAAAAAAAAAAGTTATTTCAAATGAACCTCAAGGAAGATTAATACCTTGGTCTCCTTGGCCACCAGCTAATTTTCAGACAAGATATCCTGCTTTCCCTTTTGTTCTTACATTATTAATCATAGTAATTGGGCAATGGTATCTATCTCTACTAAGATAAACTGAAAATGATTTTTGTTTATAAATTTCAGATTAATTGAGTTTGAGAATTTATTTTGTTCTTTTCAATTTTATTATTAGCCCATTTTCAGGCGGCAATCATCCCAATATTATTAGGAATTAGATCAATCAAAAAATTCAAACACATTCAGAAAAGCGAATTGATACCTTTCGGTTTTATTTTTTTAGGATTGGCATCGATTTCTGAAATGATCGATCATACACAAACATCTTGGATTTATGTTGATCATTCCTCTTTATTTAATTGGTTTTTTTATTCTTTCCTATCTTTAGGTCTAACATGTTTATCAATATCAGTTATAAAAAATAAATTTATTCAAAAAACTAATTTATGCATTTCTTTATGTTCAATAATCTCATATTTTTTATTTGGTAAAACTATTGCTCTTTTTTTTCAAGTAATTATAAGTATCCTTCTAATTATTAATTGGCAAAGAGTTTTTAAAGATTGGCTTTTTATCCTTTACCCAATATTTGGTATTTTTTTTACGACTTTCTTTGGAACAAGGCTCTCAATTAGTGGAGATCAATTTTGGCATGTTTTAATAGGCCCATCCGGAACAATTAGCGTTCTTACGTTTTATTTAGTTTTAAAGAGATCGAAAAAAAAATTTACTTAAGTTTCTTATGAAAAAATTAGTATTTGCAAGTTTTATTGTGTGCTTAGTCACAATAATTTATCCAGTTGAAATCATTGCTGATACAGCACTTGATGTTTACATGAATGATTTTTATTCTAAATCGAATGAAGCTAGCCAGATTCTCAAAGAAATCGAAAATAGTCTAAAAGAAGGGTCAAGAAAAAAAGTATGCTCTAGGCAAAGAGAGGCTGCAAGATTAGGCCTATTAGCTAATAAATCATTAATTAAAGCTTTTGAAATTGAGGGAGCTAATCCACCAATGCAAGCAATAAAGGCAAGTCAACAAAGATGGGAATCTATTCTGAATGAGTGTTAAAGAAAGTCAGTAAATCTATAAATCTTTTTAAATTTGCATTCTTACAGATTTACTAATTAAGGGTATTTCGGGTTCAACTCCATATATACATTGAGAAATCGAATAGATAAAAATACATAGTGTAAATACAAAAATAATTGAGCCTAATTCAACTATGGGAAATATTCTTAAGAGATATGAAATTATTATCAAAGCAATATCAATAAGTAATGCTTGGCATGCATTATATCTAACAAAATAGGGGACTTTTGGATTTCTTGCTAATCCAGCAAACAAAATTATAAATAATAAAAAACTGCCAAAAGGCAAAGATTTTTCAATTATTGCTATTGGAAAAGTCAGAAATAACAGTATTTTCAAAAAAGAATATTTATAAAACAAATAATATCCAAAAGGTATTGATGCCTTTAAAGGTAAAGTATACAAAAATACTGATGAGAGTCTCTGTAATATCTGATTCAATATGTTATTTAAATTAAGTACGAATATTTTAACCTAATTTTTCTTAACTTAATTAAAGACCTTGCCTCTAAAATCTCAACTTTTGCAGATGGTTATTAAATATTAGATAATTGACTAAGGTTCATAATTCAAAATGCGTATCCTACACACAATGTTGAGAGTTGGAGATCTAGATAAATCCATTGATTTCTATGTCAATAGATTAGGTATGAATTTATTAAGAAAAAAGGATTACCCTCATGGAAAGTTCACTTTGGCATTTGTTGGTTATGGCTCAGAAAAAGAAAACTCAGTAATTGAATTAACTTATAACTGGGATAAAAAGTCTGAAGACTATGAGCTTGGGGATAAATATGGTCATATAGCTATTGGAGTAAAAGATATTCATCTTATTTGCCAAGGATTAGAAAATAATGGTTGCAAAATAACAACCAAACCTAAAACAATGAAAAATAGTACTACAGTCTTAGCCTTTGTTGAGGATCCAGATGGATATAAAATTGAACTTATTGAAAGAGATTAAAAGTTCGGGAGTTTTTATTAAATAAACTAATAAATAATTTTTAAAAAAATTGCATCAAATATATGGTTTTCAATTAACTAAAAAAATACCAATAAAACTATATTTGATACATTCTGCAGTTTCAATGTGTATAAAAGATTATTTCCAAGACGAGGAATTCTTAAAATAAAATAAATTTATATAATCTATATTAAATCTATATTAAATCTATACAGAATATGTAGACAATCTATTTAGATTTATATATTATAAAATTATCGCATAAAGCTTATGCCTAGTAATTGGTCAAAAATAAGGGATGAATGGCTTGATAGAACCGCCGTTGCCAAAAATGATGCTAAATGGGCATTAGAAGCTTTAATTAATTCTGAAGAAGATATATTTGAAATAGAACAAAAAATAAAGAATAAAGAAGACGCTATAAGCCAAGTAAAATTTTTGAAGAAAAAGGTTAAAGAAACTATTTCCTCTAAAGAAATTAGTCTTGATGATATTGCATTAAACACTTCAAATTCAAACAAAGTACAAATCTCAGTGCCATCAAATCTTACTTATCTTTTGAAAGTTTGGGCAGCAGCAGAAGGAAGAGATCTATCAAGTGTTGCTTTTCAATGTTTAGAAACTGGTATAAGGGAAATGAAAAGCAAAGGTTCAATACCTTCGGTAGCAGTAAATAGATATGACTCAGCCTGTCAAAAGAGGATTGCACTAGCAGAAGTAAACAATCTATTAGAGAAATACGAAATAGCTCAGAATGAAATCAAATAATTATGCATAAAAGAAAAATCATAAAAGGATACAAAACATTAATATCATCAAGGTCAAATGTAGATACTTCTATAGGTAAATTCAAAGATGGAATAATTTATACTCTTTATTCTGATAAATTTGATTCACTTAAAGTTGGTTTTGCTGAAAATGATAAGGTTCTAGAAAAAAAATTATCAAGTGAACCATTGATATTATTGGAGATGAAAAAAGGCAACAAGAAAGATCTATTTTTATTAATAACCACTCTTAAAGAACTCGGTATCAAATGCTCAGATAATTTTAATTTCAAATACTCAAGCTCTTTAATGAGACATTTATCTACTTTAGGTTGGCCTGTTGGAAGATCACTTTATAAACAAAGAAAGATTAAAAAAGAACTTTTATGTGCATAAATTTAAATGTAATCGCACTCTAAAGTTTCTCTGGTATCTCTATTTGTGAATGGATTAGTTCCAGAGGCACTTTCACAAAATTTCCTAATAATATCTTTTGGCAAAAAAACATTTGTGAAGTCTGCACCTTGTATTTTTACATTTTCAAACTGGGTACTATAAGCAAAAGAATCCTCCAGATTAGTATTTGATAAATCTGTTCCATCTAGAACAGCTGAGTCTAAAGTTACTTCTCTTAAGTTGGAGTTACTTAAATTTGTATCTTTCAATTTTGCTCCATAAAGAGTCGCATTTTGGAGCTCACAACCTGACATATTTGCGTCTTGTAAATCAGTCAAATAGAAAGTTGCTCCTTTTAAATCAGATCCAGAAAAATCAGCTCCTACCAAAGATTGTTTACCATAATCCAACGCAGCAAAGCTTCTAGAAGGAAAGGTTAAAAAAATTATTAAAAAAGTTAAAATTATAAATCTCATTTGTTTAAGTAGTATTTCAATGAATTCTAACTTCTTAAGCTGAAATCTAAAAATTAATTATTTACTGAATGCTATATTTATTGAAATAGCAAATCACGAAATAGGTTTTGGATATAAGTCCTTATGATGCAATTGTTGTCGGTTCTGGAGCTACAGGAGGAATAGCCGCACTTACATTGGCAGAACAGGGGGTAAAAGTTTTAGTTATTGAAGCAGGTCCTCAATTTAAAAGGCATGAAGCTAGTAATCATGAGCCTAAAAGTACATTAAAAAGATTATCAGGAGTTTTAACAAAAAAACATGCCAATCAATGCCAACATCCTGGTTATTGGAAAAATAATCCTGACTTATATTCGAATGAATTGATGCATCCTTATGAATCCCCCCCCCAAAAGCCCTTTTTTTGGACCCAAGGTAAACAATATGGGGGGAGATCATTAACGTGGGGAGGTATAACATTAAGACTTTCCTCAGAAGATTTTCATCCGGCTAAAAAAGACGGATTCGGACCAAACTGGCCTATTTCATACGATGAACTATCCTCTCACTATGATTTCATTGAAAATTTCTGTGGCATCTATGGACGAAAAGATGACATTAAAGAAGTCCCAAACGGTAAATATATTGGAGAAATACCTCTAACAGAAAACGAAAATATTTTTGGCAGCAAAGTTAAATCAAAATTAAACTATCCATTTATACAATCAAGAGGATTTGACTGTAATGCATCAGTAAAAGATAGAAAGTGGCCAAGATCTTCTAGTATAGGTAGCACTTTGAAAAAAGCTTTAAATACTGGGAATGTTCAAATAATTTCAAATCACCTAGTGGAATCTTTTGAGATTAACAAGATAACAGAGCTTGCATCAAAACTTACGATCGTAAACTTAGAAAATGGATGCAAAAAAGAATTAAATTGTGATTTAATCCTTCTTTGCGCATCTACAATTTCAACACTCAGAATACTACTGAACTCAGAATATAAATCAAGTTCCTCAGGTTTTAAAGATAATTCTGGGAAATTAGGGAAATACCTTATGGACCATATATCTATCTGTAAATTTTTTTCAGTCCCAAAAACAAAAAACTCTGGAAAACCATTAGATAACCCTCCCGATCTTTCTGGAGCAGGAAGCTTCTTTATTCCATTCGGTACAAATTTACCAAAAATTGACGACATGAATTTTCATAGAGGGTATGGAATATGGGGGGCAATTGATCGATTAGGAATACCTAAATTTTTGCAAAAAGACGCAAACACATCCATTGGCTTTCTTATCGCCCACGGCGAAGTCCTTCCTAGAGAGAAAAACGCAGTTTCTCTCTCAAGGAAAACAGATGAATGGGGTATCCCAATTCCCTACATTGATTTCGAATGGAGCGAAAATGAGTTAAACATGGCTAAACACATGGAAAACACAATCCGAAAATCAATCACTGCTGCAAATGGAGAAATAAAAAATATTAATGAACTAATCAATATCCCATTAGGTAGTTTATTTACAAAAAATTTAATAGCATTTTCAGATAGTCCTCCTCCTCCTGGATATTACATCCATGAAGTAGGGGGAGCACCAATGGGGATGAATGAAGAAGATAGCGTAGTTGATAAATTTAATAGATTATGGAGATGCAAGAATGTGCTTGTCCTTGATGGAGCATGCTGGCCCACATCATCTTGGCAAAGCCCCACACTTACAATGATGGCCTTAAGTAGAAGAGCCTGTTTAAATATTAAAAAGACTTAGAAGGTGTAAATAATTGATTTAAATAAATTTCTGAGACAGAATTATCTGTACATCCGTTTTGAAAGAGAAAAGTAGCTAATGCTGAATTTATAAGTTTATATTGATCCCAAGTTGGATTACTTAATACGAAATCTTTCATAGTGTTATAAAGAGCTTCTGAAAGCTCTGTTTCTAATGAGACTTTATTTGAAGAATACTCGACAAGTTTCTTATCAGTTAAGTTTGGTTGGCTGATTTGATCCATAAATTTTATATTTTCTGCTTATCCATAATGATATTTTTTTCTAAAAAAATCAAAAAATATCTGTTAGAAAACTTTTCAAATTATCAAATGAGACTCATGTTATGAGTGGGTTTTTAAAAAACTTCTTTTTCGAATAAGGAAATTGAATAGATCTTAATAAAAAGTCAACAATAATGTTGAAGTCCTGTTTTTTTTGAAAAATACTGCCATTTCTAGTCCAATGTGGATTTGGACGTGGAAAACAACCCGTAAATTGTGGAAAATCTAGCTCAAAATAATTTCAAGATTTTATATTAAGAATACTTATATATGCTGAGTCTATTAAGACTAAGTCGAGAAAGAGACAGGTGATTCATTGGTTTTCAACGGATTTTCTTAAGATTTAGTCTTTATTAGGCAAGCGAAGCGTGACAGGTCCTAAAGGATGTTTTGAATTTGGATAAATACTATGGTGATGATGATGGTGATTATGTTCATGTTGATGAGCCTCTACATGTTCATGTTCTAAATAATCACCTTCACCTGAGTATGATTTTTCATGGTTATGAGTTGGGATTTGATTTTGTATTTCACAAGCACCATTACATTCAGGATCACATAAATCACAGCTAATACCCAAGCCCTCTACATGGTCATGATGACTTTCTTGTACCATTCCAACTTCTTTTTCAAAGCCAAATAAATTTGATCTGTATTTACAAGTTGAGCAATTCATAAAATTACTACCTTCGTTATTAAGAATCTCTTCAATCCTTTCTACAAAAGTGTCAACCACATAAGATTGAGACGAAAGATATTTTGCATGTATAAATGAAATATTTGGATTATTAATCGCAACTAAATCACTTTGCCTTTTTATTCTTGTGACAAGGACACCTGAGAAAAGGAAATAAGGGAAAATAATTATATTTTTATAACCAAGTCTCACGACATTCTTTAAGCCAGGTTCAACGAGAGGGAAGGTTACTCCAGAAAAAACTGTTTCCCCCCACCCTAAACCAATACCCTCTACGATCATTCTCGTAATTTTTGAAACATTGGAATTTGCATCTGGGTCAGAAGAGCCTCTACCCACAACAACTAATAATGATTCTTCAGGTTTGAGAGTATTATTTTGTTTAAATACATCTTTTACTCTTTCACAAGCTGCACTAATCATTAAATTATTAATACCTAATTCTCTTCCATAAATTATTTCAATTCCCGTTTTACTTGAATAATTCATAAGCAGGCTAGGTATATCATTTTTTACATGGCCAGCAGCAAAAAGCATTGCAGGTATTGCAATTACTTTTTTTATAGAAAGATCTTTTAACTTGTCTAGAGCATCAACAAGTGAAGGTTTAGCAAATTCCAAGAAACCATATTCAACTAAAAAGTTTGGATATCTTTTTTGGATGAACTTGGTTAATTCTTGAAATTCAGTAATGGCTAGTTTATTTCGACTCCCGTGCCCACAGATAAGTATCGCGACTTGATTATTTAACTTCGAATCTAAATTATCCAAATTCAAATTATTATTTATACCATAATAGTAAAGAACAATATCATGTAGTGAAAAATAATAACTTGCTTGAGGTTCCTAATATTAACTCAAAAGATGCAAAATTAAAGAAATTAATTTATGACGTGGATGATTCCTTATTTAATGAGGATAACTATTCTAGGGAAAAATTCGAACATCTTTGCGTATGTAGTGGAGGTACAACCTCTAGCTGTGCAAAAAATGGTTTTACAACTCTTGATTTAAGAAAAAATCACAGCAAAATTCACCTAGATAGAAAAACCAATTTAGTAACAATTGGAGGGGGAGTAATAATGGGGGATCTAATAAATCATTTACAAAAACATAATCGAAGTTTTCCAATCGGACTTTCTAAACTTCCTGGAGCAGGCTATATACTTACTGGTGGAGTAAGCCCACTCAGTAGAACCTACGGATTAGCCATTGATAATATTGAATCAATAAAAGGTTTCTTGGGTAATGGCACATTTATCTCTTTAAAAAAAAATCAAATAAATCGAGAAGAACAATTAATTTGGGAAGCAATTAAAGGAGCAGCACCCTTCTTCTCAATTATTACAGAAATAGAACTTAATACTTTTCAATCTAATCCAATTAAAGTTATTGAGGGATTTATAAATCTAAATGAACTATCAGAAATAATAAAACTATCAGAGGAATTTCCAGAAAATATTAGTCTTCAATGGATTTATGCACAAAAAATTTACATATATATTTTTGCTGAACTCAAAAATAATTTAGAGGATAAAAGAACAGAAGAACACTTAATACTTCTAGACAAATTTCCTACTCTAGAAAAAAGACTTTATGAAAACTTTAACAAAATAAATTTCTTCCCAAAGGAATTGAATTTATATGAGCTGAATGTAAATAACCATTCTGAGGTAATTAGTCTTCTTGGAGAAGATTTAAAAAATGATATCCCAATTTTCATAAAATGTTTGGATGAAATAATGGGAAATAAACCTAATAATTCCTGTTATATCGCTTCTCAACAATTAGGTTGCAAAACTAAAAAGTTAAATCATGGCTCAAGCTTTTTTGTTCATAGAAAAAGTACTTGGAAACCATGGATATATGCATCATGGAAAAAAAATGATCTTCAAGAAAAAGAAATCGCTTTGGAATGGATTTATAAATCTTGGAGCAAGCTAAAAAGGTTTTATCCAAATATTCACTTAGCACAATTGCATAATCATTTGGATTCTCATGAGGAAGAAATTACATTAGCCTTTGGAAATAGAATGAATGAATTAAAAACTTTAAAGAATATTTTTGACCCACAGGGAATTTTGCCTCCTTTATGAGGTAACTTCTTAATTATAAAGAAACTTAAAATGTCAAATTTCCCAAGATATTTATCTAAAAATTGGTTAGATGATCCAAAGTCAAATATTCTCTCTGGCTTAGTTGTTGCTTTCGCAATGATCCCAGAAGCAATTGCTTTTTCAGGTATAGCTGGTGTAGATCCTAAAGTTGGCCTTTTTGGTGCATTTTGCTTATCAATAACAATTGCGATTGTTGGAGGGAGAAGGGGCATGATCACTTCAGCCACAGGTTCAACAGCTCTTTTAATGACTGGACTTGTTGCTTATGGAGAATCACAAGCTCCTGGATTGGGAGTACCATATCTTATTGCAGCTGGAATATTAACTGGAATATTTCAAATTCTTTGGGGATATTTAAGACTTGCCTACCAAATGCGATTCGTGCCAACAGGAGTATTAAGTGGATTTGTAAATGCACTGGCACTTCTGATATTTCAAGCACAACTACCGCAGTTAGGAATAGGTATCAAAGATTCAAAAGGGTTGGTTGAACAAACTATAAGTCAATATCCAGTTAACTCTCAGATTCCAGTAGTTTGGATTCTTGTAATCCTAGGATTAATAATTATCTATGGGCTTCCAAAAATCACAAAAGTAGTCCCATCTCAACTTATCGCAATAGTGGTTATTACTCTTATAAGCATATTCTTTAACCTTGATGTCCCTACAGTTAGCGATTTGGGTAAATTACCTGATGGATTACCAAGTCTTTCTCTTCCTTTTGGATCAATAGAAAATGGGAAAGTCCCTTTTAGTCTTGAAACATTAGGGGTAATTTTACCAACCGCACTTGCAATATCTCTCGTGGGTTTAATGGAAACCTTTTTAACTCAAGACATTTTAGACGATGTAACTGATACAAGTTCTAATAAAAATAAAGAAGCAAGAGGACAGGGAATTGCAAATATTGTGGCATCCTTATTTGGTGGAATGGCAGGATGTGCCTTAGTTGGGCAATCTGTTATGAATACTGAAAATGGTGGGAAAACAAGATTATCAACCCTCTCCTCAGGTATATCTCTACTAATTATGATCATCCTTTTGAAGTCTTGGATTGGAGCAATACCCATGGCTGCTTTAATAGCAATCATGATAACGATCGCTATAAGTACAGCGGATATAAATGGATTAAAAAATATTAGAAAGATACCTAAAAGCGATACTGCAGTAATGCTTATGACTTTTGCAGTTACAATGCTCACAAAACCTCATAATCTTGCACTTGGAGTTATTGCAGGAGTTGCATTAGCTGCAATTCTTTTCAGCAGAAAAGTCGCTAAAGTTATAGTTGTCTCAAGGGCGAAAGATAATAATTTGATTACCTACAAAGTAAAAGGACAATTATTTTTTGTAAGTAAAATTTATTTTTTACAAGGATTTGATATTCATGAACATCCAGAAAATATTATCATTGATATGTCTTTAGCTCATATTTGGGATCAAAGTGGTGTTGTAGCTCTTGAGCAAATTATTAGAAAATTCCAGAATGGTGGTTCTAAAGTTGAAATTGTAGGATTAAATAAAGAAAGTCTTAACTTATTTGAAAGACTAGGTGGTATTGAGAGCTCTCATTAAAATATTAATTAAGACTAACTTGTTGATAACAAAACCAAAGCCATTGCTGAAAAAGTAAATTCCTATGAGATCTCCAAGAAGTTTTTGAACTATTTAGATCAAAATTTTCAGGAGGAGGGACATCTCCCTTTTCTTTGTCTCTTTCAATTTCACTAATAATTCTATGCACCGTATATTCAGGGTGTCCTAAATGCATAAGTTGTTTTTGATCATTAGATTCAAATATTGTGTATCCGACGTTTTCTCCATAAGCCAGCAAATTCAATTTCCCTTCTTTTTGGGCTTTCTCCATCTCCAAATCTGGTAATCCCGCAAATCTACTTTGAGGACAAATAAATTCATCATCTTGTGTACCCATCAAAGGATGGCCCGGAACAAGACTTTTTAAAGGGAATACCCCAAATAATTTCCTATCAAAAACTTTCTTATCGACCCCTGCCAAATAAGCCAGCGCAAAGCCAGCCCAACATAATCCAAGAGTACTCGCACAAGAAGTTTTAGCTTCATTTACAATTTTCACAAATTCATCCCAATACTTAACATCCTCAAAGGCTAAGTGCTCAATAGGTGCTCCAGTAATAATGATTCCATCTAAAGGTTCAGGATTATTTGCTTCTTCCCATGTTATGTATAGATTATTTAGATGATTAAGATCCCATGTTTTATAAGAGTGAGTTTTAAGCTTTATCCAAACTGGCTCTATTTGAAGAGGAGATAAACCTAGTGGATGTAATAAGTTAAATTCATACTGCTTGCCAAGAGGCATGATATTCAAAATACCAATCCTTAGAGGACGAATATCCTGTCTTTTTGCCAACTCTGGTTCAATCCAAGATATATGATTTTTCTCGACATCACTAATCTTGTGATAGTTACTAGGAATTATTAAAGCCAATAAATCTCCTTTCCTATGTGATTTGTGAAAGTGCTTGTTGGAAATCTGCTTTTATATCATCAATATGCTCAATTCCTACAGAAACTCTTACCATTGTGGGAGTAACACCTGCAGATAATTGTTCTTCTTCTGATAATTGCTGATGAGTTGTTGAAGCAGGATGAATTACTAATGTTTTTGAATCACCCACGTTAGCAAGGTGGCTCGCTAATTTTAAGGAATCAATAAATTTTACTGCATTTTCATAACCCCCATTAAGAGAGAACATAAGCATACAACCCATTCCCCTTCCAGTAGTATATTTTTTGGCACTTGAGTAATATGGATCAGATTCTAGACCAGGGTAATTAACGCTACTTACATTAGAATTAGAATCCAACCATTTTGCCAATTCAAGAGCATTAGAAGTTTGTCTTTCTATTCTCAAACTTAGAGTTTCCAAACCCTGCAATAATAAGAAGGAATTAAAAGGACTTTGAGCTGATCCCCAGTCTCTCAGGCATTCAAGTCTTGCTCTTAACGCAAAAGCTATATTTCTATTATCAGGTACTCCCAAAGATTTGCAGATATCGCTACCGAAACCAAAAGCATCCCAATGAACGAGCCCATGATAAGCAGCGCTTGGCTCACTCATTAGTGGGAATTTACCATTTCCCCAATCAAAGGTTCCGGCATCAACAATAACCCCTCCGATACTTGTTCCATGTCCACCAATCCATTTTGTTGCACTTTCTACAACAACATCGGCCCCAAAATCAATTGGTCTTATTAAAGCGCCACCCGCACCAAGGGTATTATCGACTATTAAAGGAATTCCATTTTCTTTCGCCAAAGCAGAGAGTCCCTCAAAATCTGGGATATTAAATCGAGGATTTCCCATTGATTCGACATATATTGCTTTGGTTTTATCATCAATTTTATTTCTAAAACTATCGACACTATCGCCATCAGCAAATTTAACTTCAATTCCTAATCTTGGAAATTGTACTTTAAATTGATTGTAGGTCCCACCATATAGAAAAGAAGTAGAGACAAAATTATCCCCCGCTGTCATGCAGTTCACGATTGCCAAGAATTGAGCAGCTTGACCTGAGGATGTTGCAAGTGCAGCCATACCTCCCTCCAAAGCTGCCATTCTTTTTTCGAAGACATCTGTGGTGGGGTTCATAAGTCGAGTGTAAATATTTCCAAATTCTTTTAATCCAAAAAGATTCGCTCCATGCTCGGCATTATCAAAGACATAGGAACTAGTTTGATAAATTGGCACTGCTCTAGAATTTGTAGTTGGATCAGGCACTTGGCCTGCATGTAACTGAAGAGTCTCAAACTTTTGGTTGCTCAAAATTTTTAAATAATCCTATTATCTATTTAACTTAAAAATGTCTCAAAAAAAAACAAAAAAAAGATAAATATTTATAAATCCTTTTTTAATGAAGGGTAATTATCCTTCATATATAAACTCAAATCCTCTTTTATCGCAGATCTGAGTTTCTCAATATTTACAGAATCTATTATTGGAAAAGTTTTATTAGATTCAGGATCTTTTTCAGTAATTGATTTCCAATTCTTACCAACATTTTTTTCAGAGTTGTTTAGAACATCATCAAAATTGAAACCCTTATCGTTATTTTTAGCTTCAAATTCACTAAAAGCTTTATTTATGAGCTCCTTTCTATTTTTAAATAGTTTTTTGGCTTTTAAAGTATCTGGAAGACCCATAACTGGTTGTAACTCCCTAAGAAGTTTTATTTCCTCTTCAATTAAGAGTTTCCAAACACCATGTTTATTTTTTGGGACATTGGAATTACTAAAAATATTAATTTCATCAAGGTAAAGATTTAACCATAAATAATATGATTTTTCTTCAATAGTTTTTTTAACTGATATCTTTTTATTTTGGATTTTTGGGAGTAATTTTTCTGCCTTCTTTAAAAACTGTCTGTCTTCTCTTTCTAAATTTATTAATCCCCATCTTTGGCTATAGTCCCATAAATCTTCGTATCTTCTTAAATCTTCTTGATTCCATCCAAGAGATTTCAGTTCATGTGAACGATGTGATAATTCTTTTTTCAAAAAATTCTTTTAGTACCATAATAATTCTAACCCCGCAATCAAGATTAGTAAATAAATTAAGAACTTAGCTTTTTAGTAAATTAAATAAATAATCAATTATTAAAATAATTATTGATAATATTCATTACATTAATATAACTTGGATAATTTTTAGAAATTGGATTGTTATATTTATTTTTTTTAATACCATTTTCCTCTTTGTTAATAAACAATTTCTTGTGAAGGTTTTCAATATTATTGAAAAGATAATCTCCTTTTAATTTTTCATTTAGTTCTAAAGATAATTCAGATTTTACAGATTCTTGGCAAAAATTAGTGATCTCTTCTGAACTAATTAAAACATTATAAATTTCTTTTTTTTCTTCTGAATTAGCGTTAAAGCATAAATAAATAAGATTAATCATTGAACAATTATTATTTTTGATTTTGAATTCTTTATAAATGTCTGGCCAAAATTTTAAAGATTTTAAACCTTCTAAACCTCCTTGACTAAGAGAGTATTTATTACACCAATTTACAAATTCTGAGACATCTTTTGGACATCTATTCAGTTGCAAAAGCATATCTGATAAAACTTGTCCTGCTTGAAAATTCCGTGTTGGTTTTCCTTCAGTTGGTAGAGTCATACTCCCTAAGACATCAGCCTTAACAGCATTTAATTGAGAAAAAGTATAATCTCCTTTTTCACAAAATTTATCATTAATTATTTCCTTTGCACTAATTATTTCTTCACCATAACCAAGTTCTTTTAATGAAAGATGTTTATTTTCTAATTTATTTTCTTTTCTAACTTGTAATGATACTGATGCAGCCTGATCTAAACATTGAGTTAACAAAATTGTATTAATACTAGGTAGCATCCCTGGTTTATCGGAATGAAAGTTATTTACAAAACCTGCAAATATGGATGAAATATTTTTTATTGATTTTATATATTGACATTCAATATTATGAACACCAGGAGAAACTTGAATTTTCGGGGATAATTGATTCAAAATGCGAGCTCCTATTAAAGCAGTTAGGGCATCAGGATGGCAGAAATTTGCAGTAAAACTATCATTAGGATTTCGTAAAGCTCCGTGACGATGAAATCCTGTAAAAAAAGCTAAATTTGGATATTTATTACAAAGAATGAAAGGGTTTTTACTTTTATTGTCAACACAAAAAGAACCGACCAGGCAGCCAAGAACCACATTTTCTCTTTTTAAAGTTTTTCTGAGTTCTAAAGCATGTTTAACATCATCTTTTATGTGATTACTGTTTGAAGCAAGAATAACTATTTCACATTCCAAAAGAAGATCTTTTAGATCAAAAGGCTTTCTTTTCCCCTCTGAAGAATAACATCCCATTCTCTTAATCTTTTCAATAATCTCATTATCCATATCAGAAAGAACATCATTTGAGAAGGCACCTAACAAATCTCTATCCTCCCTAGGAGCTAAGAGAATATTATTTGATTTTCCATGCATAGCGCAGTTGTATGCTAATGATGCAGGATATAAACCAACACTGTAGAATCCAACTTTGCTGTTCTCTATATTTTCAATCAATGAATAAAAATATTTTTCATCATTTATGTTTTCTATGAAATTATTCTTCATTTTTGGAAATTCTCGATAATTTTTTTAATTTCTTACCCTTAACAACATTTTTCTACATTAAAGCAATTTTTGACCATAGCAAATTATTTATTGTAAATATTGAATTTTTTAATTTATAATTTCCTAAAAAAGAAGTTTAATAAAAAAAAGTAATAATTATAAATATGAAATACATGGCAAGCAATTTAAAGGTACAAAAACAATTAATTTCTTCTGAAAATATCTTATTTATTCAAGACATTGACGGAGTTTGTATTCCTCTAGTTAAAGATCCAATGACTAGAGAGTTAGAATCAAAATATATTTATGCGGTAAAAGAATTTGCTGAGGAATTCTTTGTATTAACTTGCGGGGAACATGAAGGTCCAAGAGGAGTTAACAGAATAATAGAAAGGAGTGTAGGGAGCACTACTGAGCCTAAAAAAAAAGAGTTATATTTAAGAGGTTTAGCTGCATGTGGAGTAGAGTATCAAGAAAATAATGGTGAAATAAGTTTTGAAGGAGTATCAGAAAAAGAACTAAATTTTTTATCAAAAGTACCTAGTTTAATAAGACCAAAATTTAATTTAATAGTTAAGAATATTTTTCCTGAACTTAGCCAAGAAGATATCAATTTTCACGCAGTAAAATCAATATGCGAAACACGCTTCTCGCCAACGATAAATTTTAATAGTCTATTTGATTTAGTTCACAAAGATTCTGACAAAAGAAAGCTTATTCAAATTAGTTTTGAAAAAATGATGAATGAAATCATCTTAAAAGCTGAATCCGAAGGCCTCAAAAACTCATTCTTCCTTCATATTTCACCAAATTTAGGCAATAAAAATGGTAGAGAAACAATTAAACTTTCTTCTAAAAATGATATTGGATCAACAGATATACAATTACTTATTAAGGGAGCAGTTAAAGATTCTGGAGTTTTATTTCTTTTAAATAAATTTATTGCGGATAAAACCGGCAAAGCTCCTTTTGGAAATAATTTTAATTTTAGAAATTCTCCAAATTCTATTAAGGAAAAAATTGATTTATGCAAAAGAACTATTCAAAAAGAAGATATGCCTTTGATTGTAGGAGTTGGTGACACAGTAACCTCAAAAAAAAATAATAGCGAAAAAAATTATTTAAGAGGAGGCAGTGATAGGTCTTTTCTAGAATTTATACAAATATTAGGTAATGAATTTGGGATTAATAATAAAATAATTTTTGTAGATAGTAGTTCTGGTGAAGTTGAAAGGCCTTCTACAAAAAAAACTGGTTTAATAGGTATCAGTGATTTGTATGACAAATTAAAGTTTGACATAGTTTTTAAAAATGGTCCCAAAGAATATATTAGTTGGTTTATTGAACTTGCTAGTAAGAGATCAAAATTTAAAAAACAGTTAACTTTTTGATTTTCGAATAAAAATTTATAAATAATATATTTATGAAAGAAAAATTTCCCTCAATATATAAAGAACCTATAGAAACATTGCAAATTAATATAGGTTATAAATGCAATCAGGCTTGTAAGCATTGTCATGTCAATTCAAGTCCTCTAAGAACTGAAAAGATGTCAAATAAAATTATATCTCTTATTCCAAAAATAATTGAAAAATACAAAATCAAGACTTTAGATATTACAGGTGGCGCGCCAGAACTTCACCCAGAGTTTAAAAACCTAATAACTAGTTTGAGCACAAAACAAGTTGATATTATTGACAGGTGTAATTTGACAATTTTCTTTGAAAAAGGTTATGAAGATCTTCCTCAATTTCTTGCAAAGAATAAAGTGATAGTTACTGCTTCGCTGCCGTGTTATGAAAAAAATAATGTTGAGTTTCAAAGGGGTTTTGGGGTTTTTGAAAAAAGTATTAATGCCATAAAAATTCTTAATGATTTAGGCTATGGAAAGAAAGAAAATGGATTAAAATTAAACCTTGTTTACAATCCTGTAAGTCCAATGCTTCCTCCTTCTCAGGAAATATTGGAGAAGGACTATAAAAAAATACTATTCGAAAAATACAATATCGTTTTTAATAATTTATACACAATAACTAATATGCCAATAAATAGATATGAAGAATCTCTTAAAAGAGAAGGGAAACTAAATACTTATTACAAATTACTAAAAGAAAATTTTAATGAAAAAAATTTAGCAAATCTTATGTGTAAAAAGACAATTAGCGTAAATTGGCTAGGAGAAATTTATGATTGTGACTTTAACCAACAGATAAATTTCCGAGATAATAAAGGTCCAAAGACACTTTTTGATCTATTGGATGAATCATTTACTTTTGACTACGGGGTAGCTGTAAAAGAACATTGTTTTGCTTGCACTGCAGGTGCAGGATCAAGTTGCGGAGGAACTTTAAGTTAAAACCTCCTAAATACAATTAGGACAAATCGCTCTTACATTTAACGAGGATTCAATTAGTTTGAAACCATTAACTTTTGCTGCAACTTTGCCCGCTTCTAAAACTTCATCATTTTCGAATTCTTCTGTTCTTCCACACCTAATACAAATCAAATGATGATGATCTGGAGTTTCATTACTAAGCAATTCATATCTATGTCCCCCCTCACTAAGTTCTAATTCATGAAGCAAACCCATTTGAACTAAAAGTCTTAAGGTTCTATAAATAGTTGCAAGTGAAACCTTGGAACTTGATTTAACTAACTCCTCATGAACCTCTTCAGCACTAAGATGCTTCCCAGAACCAATATTTTCAAATAAATTAAGAACCTTAAGTCTTTGAGGAGTTAACCTCCTCCCATCTTTATGTAAACCATCTCCTAAAGGAGATGTCATGACATTGTATTGAGAGGAAAATGACAACAATCAACCTATTGCTATTCTCAATAATAACTCTAGATGAGAGCATAACAACTTTTTGATTTAAAATGTTTACTAAAGTTCTCTAAAATATTATCTTGAATATATCTTTAAATTGAAAAGATGAAGGATCATGAAAAATATTCTGAGAATTTTTCACAGAAAGTAAATGCTTTACTAATCATTGATGTTCAAGAAAAAATTATAAGGCCAATTTTTAATAAGGATTCAATAATCAAAAACATCAACAAGCTAATAAATGCCTACCAAATTTTAGATGAAAACATATTTGTATCTGAACAAAATCCCCTCAAATTGGGTACAACGATCTCTGAATTATTGCCCAAAGAAAGATTTATAAAAATTGAAAAGATGGAATTTAGCTTAGCTAACATACAAGAATTTTTAAAAGAACTTAAAAATAAGAAAATTACAAATTTAATAGTTTGTGGTATCGAAACGCATATTTGTATTCAACAAACTGTCATAGATTTTTTAAAAAAAGGATTTGAAGTTATTCTCATATCAGACGCTATGAGTAGTAGAAATAAGGTGGATCATGAAATAGCATTACAGAGAATGATTCAGATGGGGGCAGTAATAACAACTACTGAATCAATAATTTTTGAATTATGCAAAACTGCTGATAGAAAAGAATTTAAAGAAGTTAGAAATATAATAATGAGTTAAACAAAATTAAGACTGGTTTGTTGTTTAGAGATAATTTAAAATTTATTAGAGATAAATTTTTTTGTTTTATTTGAATATGAAATTAGTTACTGAAAACTTCCTTCTGGCAATATCTATTTTTTTTATTGGAGTTTTATTGTCAATAATAATTTCTAAATTTTCAAAAATATTTTTTAAAAAGATTTCCAAAAGGACAAAAACAAATATAGATGATTTCGTTTTTGAAGTGATATCTGGAATCATAAAACCTATAGGCTTCTTACTCTCATTTTATTTTTCAATTGACTTTTTTTTTGGGGATGAATTAACTTTTATTTCTGTCATATTGAATATTCTTAAATTATTTATATTGATAATCATCATAAAAGCTCTCAACAAGGTTTTAATAAGATCTTTAATAGAATCGACATCAAAAATTAATGATTTATCAATCAGTTCCATGATGTCTTCACTTACTCCTTTAATAAAAGCATTAACTTGGTCGATTGGTTCAATATTTTTCTTACAGAATGTAGGCGTTCAAATGACTGCTATTTGGGCTTTACTAAGCGCAGGTGGTATTGGAGCGGGTTTAGCATTGAAAGAACCAGTTCAGGAGTTTTTTGAA
Source organism: Prochlorococcus marinus XMU1419 (assembly GCF_017695955.1). Lineage (NCBI taxonomy): Bacteria > Bacillati > Cyanobacteriota > Cyanophyceae > Synechococcales > Prochlorococcaceae > Prochlorococcus > Prochlorococcus marinus. The sequence goes on along the minus strand of NZ_JAAORO010000001.1, from coordinate 593,201 downwards.
TACATAACAATTTTGCTAGATAAACCTTTTCAAAAAGGTGAGTTTATAAAATCAGATGGAGTGATTGGAATGGTTGAAAGGGTGGGAGTAAGATCCTCAAGGATAAGGAGTATTAATGGAGAAGTAATAATAATGAGCAACAGTGCACTAACAAATGGAATAATTTCAAATTACGCACAAATGGAGAAAAGGAGGTTAGTGCATAAATTAGGAGTTGTTTATGAAACCTCTCCAAAACTTATGAAATTAATTCCAATAATAATTGAAAAAATAGTTGAAGAGACAAGTAATGCATCTTTTGATAGATGTCATTTCACAGATTTTGGCGACTTCAGTCTTAATTTCGAACTTGTCTACTACATCCCAACAAATAATTATCTTGCTGCAATGGAAGCTCAACAATCTATAAATCTAAAAATAATTGAGGCATTCGCAACTAACAATATAGAGTTTGCCTTCCCAACACAAACCTTAAATATTGAAAGTAACAAATCCTAATGATCTGCAAATATCTTCACTTAAAATCCACAGTTTTGAAGCCAACTCAGAATTATTTGCCTCATCACTAACCTTACTTTCAACTAATTTATGTTTTTTGAAAGATATAACTTTATTACTTAAATAAACAAAACCAATATTATTAAAATCTGAATCAAAAACAATTTCAGAAAGTATCTTACCAGCGTTTTCTATACTTTCAGAAATTCCTAAAATATTTTTTGCAACTTTAGAAAAAATCAAATATCCAAAGAAATTAAATCGTTTACTATATCTAAAAAAACCTGAATCATCATTTGGTATTACGAGACCCGGAGCCCAAGTAATTACAGAAATTTTACTAGATGATAATTTTAATTTTTTTGCAAGTTCTTTAGCAAACAATATATTACATAACTTACTATTTTTATAAGATTCATCAGCATTAAAATTTAAAAATTGACCAGTTACTTTTTTTCTAAAATCAACTAAATTATTAAGCCCTGCTCTCTTTCCTATATTTCCACCTGAGCTATTGGGATCATGTACATCTGATGATGTAATAATGATTCTAGATTCTTCTTTATCTCTAACTAAATCTTTTAAGGTATTCACTAAGTAAAAATGTGCAAGATGATTAACTGCAAAAGTTAGCTCTACCCCTTGTTTTGATACTTTAGGGTAAAAAGAACCCGTATATTGCAGTCCTGCATTTAAAACAACAACATCTAAGAAAATCTTTTTGCTAATAAAGTAATCCTTAATTTTTTTAATATTCTCTAGATTTGAAAGATCACAATTTTCAATAATATTTAAATATTTACTTAGGTAATTTTTATCAAAATATTTCTCAATTGTTTTGAGAAATTCATTTTTTCTTAATTCAGATTTGATTACAACGTATAAATTATTTTTCGTCTTTAGTAAATTAATGCAGGCAAAAAGCCCTATGCCTGAATTACCTCCAGTAATTAAAGTATTTTTATTTTGAATCATTTAATTTACTATCTATCTTTTTATAATAAAAAAATTTTTAAGTATTTTTTATTTTGTAATCTTATAAATTATTGTTAAAACACTGAAAACTTAGTCACTAGTAATTGAGTAATTTGATTATTATAAATCTACTCTCATTACAAGTATTGGATGAAATATATAATCTTAACTTCAGAAGTAATAATTTGTTCCATAAATTTCTTTAATCATAAGATTTTTATTTAATGTTAAAAGAAAAAATACCAGATGTTCTTGTTCTGGGCGCAGGGCCTGCAGGTATGGCAATAGCCTCAGCTTTAGGGAAAGAAAAACTAAATGTTGAAGTGCTTTCTCCAAATGGACCAGATGAACCCTGGCCAAACACATATGGAATTTGGGGGGAAGAAGTTGATCAACTAGGGCTTCAGGATTTACTTGAATATAGATGGAAGAATACTGTAAGTTTTTTTGGGCATGGTGCTTTAGAAGAACAGGACGACGAGAATAAAGCCACGGAACATTCACTAGATTATGGACTATTTGATAAAAAGAAACTCCATAATTATTGGTTTAATGAATGCAATAAGTCTCTTATTAAGTGGCATCAAGGCTATGCGAACAAAATACATTTTGAAAAAAACAAAAGTACTGTAACTACAAAAGATGGAAAAATTTACTCTGCAAGATTAGTAGTAGATGCAACAGGATATGATCCTGTTTTTCTTAAATTAAAATCGTGTGGTCCCTTAGCAGTCCAAACTTGTTATGGGATAGTGGGTAATTTTAGTAAACCTCCACTTAAGAAAGGGCAGTTTGTATTAATGGACTATAGAAATGACCATCTTAACGATGAGCAAAAAAAAGAACCGCCCACTTTTCTTTATGCCATGGATATGGGGGATGGGAAATATTTTCTTGAAGAGACATCTCTTGGTTTAGTAAATCCTCTAACAATGGAAAATTTAAAAGAGAGACTAGAGAAGAGGCTTTCTTATCGAAATATATCAATCACAAGCATGCAACATGAAGAGCTTGGCTTATTTCTCCCTATGAATATGCCAATCCCAGATTTCAAACAACAAATACTTGGATATGGTGGTGCTGCTTCAATGGTACATCCTGCATCTGGATATTTAATTGGTAATGTTTTGAGAAGAGCTCCACTTGTCGCTAAGGCAGTCTCAGAAGCAATTAAAAACAAAAATCTAAGTACATATCATATTGCTAGAAAAGGTTGGGAAACTTTATGGTCAAAAGAATTAATTAGAAAGAAGTCACTTTATCAATTTGGATTAGAAAAACTCATGAGATTTGATGAGCAACTATTGAGAGAATTTTTTGGAAGTTTTTTCCAACTACCTAAAAATCAATGGTATGGTTTTCTAACTGATACTCTTTCCTTAAAAGAGATTGTATATGCGATGTGCGTAATGTTTATAAAGGCTCCATGGAGTGTAAAGAGAGGTCTTATGATTATGCATGGTAGAGAATTTAAAATGTTACTTAGGATAATATTTCCAAACATGTAGTTTAAAATGAGAACCATACTAATAAGTGGAGCAAGTAGAGGTATTGGACTAAATATTGCACACAAAGAATTAAAAGAAGGCAATAGAATTAGTGTTGGCATAAGAGATATAGAATCATTAAAAGGAAGCGCTATTGATCCAAATAAATGGCCAGAAGGGAAAATTATAATCAACCACTATGATGCATTAAAAAAAATTACAGCCGAAAATTGGATAAAGAATACTTTAGATGAATTTGGAGGATTTGATTCAGTAATAAATTGTTCTGGAGTATTATCAAAAGTTCCTTTCTTATATAAGGACGGTGATGAAGAAGATATTTTAAATACATTAAATATCAACTTTTTGGCAATTTGGAATTTGTGTAGACTTTCTTGGGATCATTTATGTACCTCAGGCAGAGGAAGAATTATTGTTTTAGTTTCAATGAGTGGGAAAAGATCTAAAGGAGATTTAGCCGCTTATTCTTCTTCAAAGTTTGCTTTGATGGGATTATGCCAAACGATGAAAAATAAAGGTTGGGATAAAAATATAAGGGTTTCAGCAATTTGCCCAAGCTGGGTTAATACAAAAATGGCCCAAAATATCTCTTCCTTAGACAAATCAAGGATGACACAACCTGAAGATATTGCTGAAATATGCTCAACTATTCTGAAGTTACCTACCCAATCAGTTCCATTTGAAATTGCCTTAAATTGTAATTATGAAATTTAACCTAAATTGAAAATCAAGTAAGCCATTGAAAGCATTGCAATTGCAATAAATAAACCTTTTATTCGATTAGTTAACAATGAAAAGAGAGCTAAATCTTCAGAAAAATATCCGCCAAAACTACCTGTAATAAATAATATAACCATTGGTAGAGATGCCATTCCGAAAGAATAAGATATAGATTTTACAAATCCAAAATTTAAAAAATTAAAAATAAAGGAACTTAATGAAAACAATAAAAAAGATGCAAATAAAGTTATGGAAACTTCAGCATCTAAAGTGTGAGGCAAACTTCCCTTTAATTCAAATTGCTTTTTGCATTCTCTAATTTGTCTTTTAGAAAGCTTTAAGTAACCAGTTTCAGGAATTCTTTGAGATTTATATTTTCTTAGTAACCTTGCTTCAAGAGTTTCTGGCTCCTTTGTCATAATTGATGTTAATAATTCGTCTGGTTTTAATTTCTTAATTTTCTTTTCAAGATCCTCAGTTTTCCCAATTCTATAAAGGTCTCCTACTCTAATGAGGTAAACATATCCCGACATTTGCGTTGTAAAATTAATACTATACTTAATTAAATAATACTAAAAGAATCAAGATAATTAATAGTTTTTACAAAATGACAACCGATATTTTATATTCATTTCGAAGATGTCCATACGCAATTCGTGTTAGATGGGCCCTATTGATTTGTGAATTAAAAGTAGAAATAAGAGAAATTGATTTAAAAAATAAACCTCTAGATTTTTTAAATAAATCAAAGACAAAAACAGTTCCAATACTCATAAAAAAAAATAATGAGGTTATTGAAGAAAGTCTCGAAATCATCCTATGGGCACTCTCAGAGTCAAGTAAGCAAAACCTTAAATTAAGGTATTTACCTGATGATAAGAAGGAAGATATTTTTGAAATAATTAATGAAAACGATAACGAATTCAAATATCATTTAGATCGATTCAAATATGCCGCAAGATATAAGGATAGTAATGAAGAATTTCATTTCAGGAAGGCTATTATTTTTATTAATAGATGGAACGAACTTCTTGCAGAAAACAAATACTTTTTTGGAGATAACCCTACAATCGCTGATTGGTCTATTTGGCCTTTTGTAAGACAATTTAAAATTGCTTGTGAAAGTCAAAAAAGAACAAATTATTTAAAACACTCTATAAAAAACTGGTTAGATTCCTTTGAAAATAATATAAAATTTAAACCTCTAATGTATAAATATGAATTATGGGCATCAAATTCTGGGAAAAATTATTTTCCCTCTAATTAACTTTCCAACAACTTCCTTTTCTCAATTATTCTTGCTAACTCCAAAAAATATCCTGCAGTCCTAAATTTACCTATATTTTTTTCCTTAAAATCAAGATCGCTCCTTATTTCTGCAGTCTCCGCCATAAGCAAATCTAAATCATTTGATCCAAGGCTATACAATTCACCAAGTTCAATTTCTCTGCCGAGTAAATGACTCCTAAACCACTTCTCTTTATTTTCTTGAGGTGGAATATCGTAGTTAGAAAATGACATTTAAATAAAGTTAAACCTAAAAGTATTCTAGGGTTATTATTGAAAATTTTTCATCTCTACTTTATTAAAAATCAATGCAATAAAGAGAATTGCGAACGTAATTAGAGCACAAATTTCAGTCCAATAGTCCAACCCAATTTTAGAAATCATTAATGGTGCAAGAACTGTGAATAATCCCCCAGAAAGAATTAACTGAGCGAATAGCTGTTTTGAAGTAAAAATAGGTAAGGTCTTAGAAATATTTTTAGGATCCGCAAGCCTTAAAAGAAGCAACCCAGAAGCTACTACACCAGTAGAATTACCAAACTCTATTAAACTTTTTTCAAACCAATAATCATCAAAAATAAAGTATGCGAAATAAGCAATGCAGATTAAATTCCAAAATAAACCAAAAATAGTAAACACTAAAATAAGTACCCAATTATCAAAAACAACTGCAATATCTAAACTCGCCATAGCTGTAAAAATCAATAAGTCTGTGGATAAAATACCAATCTCCCTTTGCAGAATATTTGAAATAAATTCTGTATTTTTGGTTTTCTCTAAAATATATCTAATAAGGAGCGAACCTATAAGGATAAAAGGGAATACTGGAAGTGAAAAAATAATTTCCTTCGAAAAATCACCAAAAGAACTTGAAATATACCTTAAATATTTAAGTAGTAAAACACCAAAAGAAATTGCCAAGCCAGAGAATCCAAGATTTATTATAAAAATTCGCAAATCCGCAAGAATTTCTATCTTTTTTCCCTTTAGATTTTCTTTTTCTTCAAGGATTTCCTCATTATCTGATAGCCCAAAAGTTCTCCCAAGAAAAATAAATATGCTGCCCAATATTGAAGATGATAAAAGACCCATTGTTGCCATAGCTAAACCAAGATCTAAACCATTTTGGAAACCGAGTTTATTAAAACTTTCACCGATTATTGATGCAGCTCCGTGACCACCCTCAAAACCTACCTCTATTAAACATCCCATTAAAGGATTTGCATCCATAGATGGAGGCAAAAAATATTTAACAATTAGACCGCCAACGAAAAATTGTCCGAAACCCAGGGAAAGAGCAAGCAGAAATTGATTAAAAATTGGTTTAACTAAACCATTTATATTTGGTATAGGTCTTCCCATCATTAAAGTTGCGAAGACTAACGATAAAAGAGGAGTGGGAAAATTACTCCAAACATCGATCGTTTCTTTTGATAAAAAATGTATTACTCCAAATGGACCGATAGATATACCTATAATTCCAGATATAACTGCTATCGGTAATCCAAATCTCTCGAGTTGAACAGCTAGTTTAAATTTCCTCCCAAAAATCAATAAAAAAAATATAATTAATAATCCCAAAAAACTTATTAATAGAGAATTTGAAAAAATATCTTTATTCGGTGGATAAAAAATATTCAATGATTTCAAAAACATATTCTCCTAAATTTAGATTAATTAACAAAATTTTTCAAATAAAAAAGGCCCTTTAGAGGGCCTTTAATTTAAATGATTAACTTAAGAATTTAATCTTTTAAAGTAATTGTAGCACTATCAATGTTACTAATAGCATTAGTAACTCTCTTGAAATCAAAGCCTAATGCTCTTAGAGCATGCCAAAGGTGACCTTGAATAAAGAAGAAACCAAAGTAGTAATGAACATTTGCTAACCATGCCCTTGATGTAAACTCACCATCAGGAAGATCAACAGTATCAATCCAATATGGAGAAATACTAAACTTCAACTCTAGTGGTTCACCAAAATATTCAACAGGATAAACAGTTGTATTTGCTGCACTCCAGAAAGCTGCAATAATAGCCATCCAGCCTATACCTGCTAATGACCAAGATAGAACAGCTTCGGCTGAAAGGAGACCTTTCCCTTTGAATTTAGTAAATTCTCCTACCTGCTTAGTAGCAATATGCCATGCACCACCTGTAATCTCGACGAAAGCTAAGAACGCATGACCACCCATAACCTCTTCCAGACTATCGATAGTCAAAAAGTCTGTTTGATGATTCCAAATTTTTGCTAAGTTTAATTCGTATTCAACTTGTCTTACAGCACCAATAGCTGGATCATAAATCCCATGGACTCTGGCCCATTCAACGAAAGCAATAACTGCAAATCCTAAGAAGAGGAGATGATGTCCAAGAATAAATGTCAATTTGTCAGGATTATCCCATTCAATATTGAATTTTCTTGCTCTAGCAATATCTGAATCTTCTAAATTTCCTGGAAGAAGTAAAGAGTGTAAAAGTCCACCAGCAGCTAAAACCATAGAAGAAACTAAGTGTACGATTGCTATTGCAAGTACAGGTTTAGTATCTCCCATCGCAACGCCATTAGCGTCAAACCCTATCCCTAGAGTTGCTAAGTGTGGAAGAACAATTAAAGGTTGATGACCCATAGGGACACTAGGATCAAATCGTGAAAGTTCAAAAAGGGTGAAAGCACCAGCCCAGAAAACAATTAATCCTGCATGAGCTACATGAGCAGCGATAAATTTTCCTGAGCGATTAGCTACACCTGAATTTCCAGCCCACCACCCGTAAGTGGTATCTGGATTACCGTAGGTTTGCATTTAGGAAATGATTAGCTTAAACGTTTTGAGAATACTTTAAATTTCATCAAACAGTTGAATTCACAACAAAATTGTAAAAATTAGTAATCCTAAGAAAAAAAAATTAATTAATTTTCCAAAAAGATTACATATAAAATAAGTTAGATTCCGACAGTAAAGTTATTGCTAGAGAATAGATTACATATCAAATTAAAAGAGTTTTAAGTTTAATTTATATTTATTAAATTTCTTTTTGCTGACATTAAACGATGTTTTGTTTCAGAAAACCATTCAATTTATTGCTTCATTCTCAATCAATTATTAAATATGGGATAAGACATCTAATATTATGACCACTTCTCAAGAATCTTCTAGAAAATTTTCACTAGAAATGAAATCTGAAGTTCATTACAAAAAGGCTGCAAAATCATACAGAAAATCGAAACAATATATAAATATGATTAACTTATATCCAACTTTGCAAAACACTCTGATTGAGTGTGAGGATGAGAATCTAATCGAATAGGAATCTTATTTATTTTTCCAAATCAATCAAAAAAATATATTACTTTAGGCTGCTAAATCGTAGTTCTCTTCAAAATAAAATTTATTAACAATATTTCTACATCTCTCTATATTAAAGAGTGCTTTGGGATTCCAAGGTTTTTTCTGACCGAGCGGTGAGCTTTTCCAATGAATTCCTGGCTTAAGTATCCCATTTTCACGTAAAAATGAAAGCTTAATTTCAGTTATTCCTAATTTTTCTGCGGTCAACTCAGATGAAATCCAGATATCTCCTAACATTGAATTACAAGCAAATATTATTAATCCTTGATAACGTTAATTTTATTTTTATGGAAGGGGTAAAATTTTTAAATAATTATTAAGTAAGAAAAAATCTAGTATTTATAAAGAAAATTGAATTAAAACATATTTTTGCAATTAAGAAATATTAAATGCAGAATCTTCATTAACGAATATCTCTTTTATCTCTCCAAGCTTATTGCTGGATTTATAAATAACATATTCCTCCGTAATCGATTGATGCTTTGGAAGATTGATCCAACCCTTGTGCCAATTTCCACTATTTACTAATTCTTCGTAAGTAATTTTTAAATTTATTTCAGAATCAAGTACAGAAACCATTAAAAAATTAATATTTCCTTTTTCTTTAGTCTCATTTATTAAAACAAAATGACTCAATCCATTAATGTTTTTATTAGAAGTCCAGAAATTTTCCATAATTATTTTTTCTTTATGTTTTTCTCCAGATTTTCTCTAGATATTTTTTTATACTCTTTTCTAATTTCATCTAATAAAAGTTTTCTTCTATCCATATAGTTAAAAGAATCTTGTTTTGATAAGTTATATCGCTCTTTTTTTGTTAAATTCATCCAATTGTTAAGATTCTTCTTATTAAAAGTTGTTAATTTTTTAGCCTTCAAAACTTTTTGTTTTCTATTTAATTTAAAAAATTTTCTTAAATTAAAAAAAATAATAATAAAAATAAAAATTATAATTAACAGCAAGAGCATCACTTTTCAAGCAAGTTATTATTAATCCACTTTTCTAATTTAATATCATTCTCAAAAGATATAACCTCTTCTTTATTACCATTAACTGATCGATCAAAGAGTCTTATTAAAAATTCTCTTTTAGCTGCCTCATCATCACCAATTACAATAATACTTTTAGATTTTAATTTATTTGCCTTTTTAAATTGTTTAGAAAATGAGGCTCCACTTAAATCCAGCTCAACTATCAAATCATAATTTCTTAATTTTCTAGATAGATCCATGGCTAATGATTCAGCAATTAAGCCTTGATTAATAATATAAATGTCAGTATTTCTTGGAACTTCAAGCTCTTTTCCCGCAAGTAAGATTAATCTTTCTAAACCAATAGCAAATCCAATTGCCGGGGTATTTGGCCCTCCCATTTGTTTTATTAAATCATCGTATCTTCCTCCCCCGCAAACTGTAGCCTGGGAGCCTAAAGCACCACTAGTAATTTCAAAGGCTGTATGGGTGTAATAATCTAAACCTCTTACTAAATTAAAATTTTCCACGTAAGGTATTTTTAAATCCTCTAATTGTTTTTTTAAGTCTGAATATCTGTTATGACTTTTTTTAGACAAAAAATCAAATAATCTTGGTGCATTTTCAAGAGCTTTTTTTGTTTGTAAATTCTTTGAGTCCAAAATCCTCAAAGGGTTTTTAGTAATCCTATTCTGAGAATCTAAATCTAGAGAATCTTTATTTATTTCTAGCCACTTTAAAAAGGATTTTTGAAAATTTGATCTGTCATTAGTATCACCTAACGTATTTATTTCAAGATTAAGTTCTTTTATTCCTAATTTACCTAAGACATCCCAAGCTAAAGCAATAATTTCAACATCACTTCTAACTGAATCATGCCCTATAAACTCAACGCCTAATTGATGAAACTGTCTTTGCCTGCCTGCTTGAGGTCTTTCGTATCGAAACATAGGACCCATGTACCAAAGTTTTTGAAGAGTACTAGACGATATTCCATTTTGTATTAAGGCACGTGCGACTGAGGCTGTTCCTTCAGGCCTGAGAGTGCATGATCTCTCCCCCCTATCAAGAAATGTATACATTTCCTTGCTGACAACATCTGTGCCTTCACCAATTCCTCTTATAAATAATTCGGTCATTTCCAATATTGGTGTTCTTATTTCTTTGATGGATGCTCTCGAAAGCTGTTCCAATACAATTTTCTCAACATTTTGCCACTTTATTAATTGATCAGGAAATAAGTCTACTGTTCCTCTTAGATTTTTTAAGTTATTCAAAGTTCTAAAAAATAATTCAAAGTTTTTAATTGATCTAGAAATTAATCTTTAATTGTTTATTCTGTGAGACAATTTAAATTTAACATTTAGAAAAACTATTGGGAAATAAAAAAAGTAAAGAGAATCAGCATTGCGGTACAAAACCAAAAAAAATTGCTTTTGGAATAGCACCTCTTGGTATAGTTTCAATAGGAATAGTACCAATGGGAGTAATAAGTATTGGGGTAGTCCCAATGGGTGTATTTTCTTTTGGTGCTGTAGCAATGGGAATAGTTAATTTATCAGTAGTAGGGATGGGAATTATCTCTGCCGGTGTTACTACTATGGGGATATGGGAGTATTCACCTAATTCTCATAACAATAATCATAATCATTCCAAACAAATTTCAAATTCAAACAAGGAAAATATGATGTCAGATCTCTTCAACACTAAAAAAGAGGCTGAAAAAGCTGCCTCAAAATACGGATGTATTGGGGCACATAAAATGGGTAATAAATGGATGCCCTGCAAGATGCACTAAATATTTTCTTAGTCAAAAATTTATTAAATATTAATTTAAAATCTCTACTCTAAAATCAAGATTTTTTGCCTCATCATTAGTTAATTTTCTTGACCAAGCTCCTTGCACAGGACTATTCCATCTGAAACCAGCATTTTTAGCTAAAGACCTATCTTCATAACTAACCAAAGCCTTGTATAAAAACCTCGGTTCAGTGGCTTTAAGTAAAAGTCCCTCTAAGTTCTCACATTTTTTGAAGACCTCAGATATATAAAAACAGTCAGATAAAGCTCTATGTAAATTCCAAACTGGTATTGAAAAAGAAAGGGCTAAATCAGTTACCGAAGGTCTTATTTTTAGTGATTTTTGAAAAGACCAATTAATATCCTCTAAACTGCATATCCATCTTTTATTAATCTTTGGTAATCTTCCTTTCCCAAACCATTTTTTATCAAACTCTACATTATGAGCAACAATGAAATCCGAATAATCTACAAGTTTTAAAAAGAAATTCAATCCATCTCTCCATGGTTGAGAGATATTAGTTACTTCTGAAGAAATACCATTTACATGTTCTGCTTCATTACTATTAACTGGGAATAAAAATGAGACCTGTGAAAGGACACATTTATGCGTTACATCAAACAAAATAGCACCTATCTCTACCACTTCATTTTTATTTTCATCTAAACCTGTTGTTTCAGTATCAAGAATTAAAATTTTTTCAATTTTTTCACTTTGATTAATTACACTTTTTTTGGAAGGTTCACTATTAATCTGATCTTTAAGGAAATCCAATTGATTTAATTCTTTTTTGTTAAATAGTTCCAATTCTCTGAAAACACTTTTATTTATCTTGACGCATTTAATAAAAATATCTTTTAAATTAATATAAATTAAAATTTGATCAAAAGAATAATTTTTGAAATCTACTTAGACATAAAAATAAATTTATAAAAATGACTTTTGCAAAATATCAATTTCAAAATTACTGTTTTTGGCCTTCAAATCCAAAGAAAATTGTGGAATTCATTGGTGGAAGTTATCTGGCCTCTAAACCAGATATAACCTATAGAAGATTCATAGAAAGCTTAATAAATAAAAATTATGCCGTACATGCATTTAAGTACACTCCACAATTTGATCACCAACAGCTTGCTATTAGAGCATGGAAAGATTTTAAGAATTGCCGATTATCATTAGCTAAAAGAATAGGAGCCTCAATTCCTTCAATAAGAATTGGGCATAGCCTTGGCTGTAAACTTCATTTGATCTCTCCAGATGGTGGAAGAAATTGCGAAAAATTCATATCAATCAGTTTCAATAATTTCAGTGCCAATAAATCAATTCCATTATTAAAACAGATTTCACAAAAATTAGAATTTAATAGTGAATTCAGTCCAAGTCCTGAAAGGACTTTGCGAATAATTGAAAAAACTTATAATCAAAAAAATAATTTCCTAATAAAATTCAACACAGACGAATTAGATCAAACAGATAAATTACTATCCATCCTTAAAGTACGAAAAGAAGACAATTCTAAGGGGATAATATTAAAAGGAACACACACAACAATTGCTAGTGCAGGATTTAGAGAAAATTTATTGGGGGACTGGGCTGATGATGATTTTAAAAGAAAGACTATAAAAAAAATTTCCAGTTTAATTGATGAATCTGATTAAGATATTTCTTTCAACTTTTCCAAAACAGAACTATCTTCGAGAGTACTTATATCTCCACTAATTTTTTCTCCGGAAGCCAAAGATCTCAAGATCCTCCTCATAATTTTTCCACTACGCGTTTTGGGAAGCGAGTCAGAAATTATAATTTTTTCAGGCTTCGCAATAATTCCAATTTCATTTACAACATGTTTCTTTAAGTCATCTACTAATTCTGAAGAAGTGTTAACTTCTTTCTCTAAAGATACAAAAGCAACTATAACTTCACCTTTTAGATCATCTCTTCTTCCTACAACAGCAGCTTCTGCAACTGATTTATGGCTGACCAAAGCAGATTCAATTTCCATTGTTCCTAACCTATGACCTGAAACACTAATAACATCATCAACTCTTCCCATAATCCATATATATCCATCTTCATCGATCCGAGCACCATCTCCAGCGAAGTATACATTCTTTTCTCCTTTAAAAGAAATATATTCCCAATAACTCTCTAAATATCTCTCTGAGTTACCATGAATTGTTCTCATCATTCCTGGCCAAGGCTTCTTAATAATTAAATAACCACCCTCATTTTCCTTTACCTTTTCTCCATTCTTGTCAACGACTTCAACTTCAATTCCTGGTAACGGGTAAGTAGCTGAACCTGGCTTTGTAGCGACAACTCCAGGCAAGGGACTTATCATCACTCCACCAGTCTCAGTTTGCCACCAAGTATCAACAATAGGGCATTTATTTTTACCAATAACATCTTTGTACCAAATCCACGCTTCAGGGTTAATTGGTTCTCCAACTGTGCCCAAAAGTCTTAAACTCTCCAGATTATATTTATCAGGTATTTCACGACCAGACTTCATAAATGCTCTTATTGCAGTTGGCGCAGTATAAAAAATAGAAACCTTATATTTTTGAACAATTTCCCAAAAAGCTCCCAAATTTGAGGGTCTTGGCACTCCCTCAAACATTAAGGTTGTAGCACCATTAGATAAGGGCCCATAAACTATGTAACTATGGCCTGTAATCCAACCAACATCAGCAGTACACCAGTAAATGTCATCATCTTTTAAATCAAAAATCCATTTGAATGTTAAATGGGACCAAAGATTATAGCCACCTGTGGTGTGAACAACACCCTTGGGCTTTCCAGTTGAGCCTGAAGTATAAAGTATAAAAAGTCTATCTTCGCTATTCATTATTTCTGGTTTACAATGATCTTTTTGATCTTTTAATAACTCGTGCCACCATAAATCTCTATCATCAACCATCGAAATATTTTTTTTTGTTCGTTTAACAACTACTACTTTTTCAACAACTTTATCTGCCCCACTTTCAATTGCCGCATCAACTGCTTGCTTAAGTTCAACTACCTTATCTTTTCTAAACCCGCCATCCGCAGTAATAACAAATCTGGCATTTCCATCAATTAATCTATCTTTTAAAGCTTCTGCTGAAAATCCTCCGAAGACAACTGAATGAGGAGCGCCAATTCTTGCACAAGCTAACATCGCAAACATCGCTTCAGGAATCATCGGCATATAAATACAAACCAAATCTCCTTTTTTTACTCCAATTGCTTTTAATGCATTGGCTGCTTTACATACCTCTTTTAGAAGTTCTTCATAAGTATATTTTTTGCTGTCTCCGGGTTCACCTTCCCATATAAGTGCTGTCTTTCCTCCAAACCCTCTCTTTATATGTCTATCTAAGCAGTTATATGTAATATTGAGTTTTCCTTCTTTAAACCATTTAAAAAAAGGTGCATTATTGCTATCTAATACAGTTTGAAATGGCTCAAACCAATTTAATTCAGATTTTGCAAAAGATTCCCAAAATTGAATAGGATTATCTGATGCTTGTTTTTTTAAGCTTAGTAATTCTTCTTGAGAACTAATATTTGAGTTTTCTGCAAATTTTTTTGATGGTGGGAAGATTCTCTTTTCTTCAAGTATGTTATTGATTGAATTTTTTTTATCTAAGGACATTAAATAAATCTATGTTTATTAAATTTAGTCGAAAAATTTATAGTTTTAAAAAATTTTAATATTAATTTAGCTCAAAAATATATTTTTGATAGATCTAATAAATACGGCTTAGAACAAATTCTGGAAGAGCCATTAAAGCCCTTTTATATTCTGAATCAGGAAGCCAAACAAGGGCTTCCTTAGAAAGCATTGCAAAGTCCTCAGCTAGTTTTCTGGAACTTTCGATAGCTTTAGAATTCATAATGATACTTAGGGCATCATCTAAATCATCTTTTTCAGCAAGTTCTCTATTAATAAGAACAGACAATTTCTTATTTTCTTCTAAGGCATATAAAACTGGTGCAGTAAGATAACCACTTGCAAGATCGCTGACTGCAGGTTTTCCTAATTGTTTATCATTTCCAGTAAAATCCAGAATGTCATCTACAACTTGAAAAGCCAAACCAATATTTTTACCAAAATCATACAAAGATGTTAATTTTTCATCGTTAAGACCACTCAGAACCCCAGCAGCTTTACAACTATTAGCGATTAATGATGCTGTTTTACAATAACTTTTATTAATGTATTTGGAAAAAGATTGAGCCGAATCAAATCTATTTAAATTTTGTTTAATTTCACCCTCTGCTAAATCCATTATTACTCTACTTAGTAATTTAACTACGTCCACATTATCAAGATTGGCCAAATGCCAACTGGCTTGAGCGAATAAAAAATCACCTGCCAGTACAGCAACCCTAGTATTAAATCTGCTATGAACAGTGTCAACTCCCCTTCTAGTGGAAGCCTCGTCAACAACATCATCGTGAACTAATGACGCTGTATGAATCATTTCGGTGATTTCAGCAAGTCTTTTATGTTTACAGGTCAGACTGAATTCAGATGAAATTCCTTTTGAAATTAGTAAAACAATTCCTGGCCTAAGTCTTTTACCTCCAGCACTAAAAAGATGTTCAGCTGCGGCTTGAAGAATTGGATGACCAGCTCCTATTAAATTTTTCAGTTCAAGAATAAGATCATCAAGATCATTTTCAACTGGTTGTAGTAGTTTTGTAACTGTGTTCATGATTGACCTCTTTTATATATTAAAGAATCAAACATTGCTTCGGAGGTTAACTAACCTAATTTCTTTATTAATTTCAAGCCAAATTTTTACTTTTTTGGAAAATTCTTCTTTTTCTGCCGTAACAAAGAATCTTACATTATCGTAAAAAATACTTTCACAGCAATAAGTTTTTGGGGGTGCAAAAGATTCATTAAATTTTTTTGTTAAGGCTTTTGATGGATCAATAATTTTTATATTTGAGTCTATTTTTTTTCTTAAAAAATCATAAATTAAAGGATAATGACTACATCCAAGTATTAATTCTTCAATATTTTTACTTAATAGTGGTCTTAAATAGAGATCAGAAAGATAATTTAAATTTTTTAAATTTAACTTTTCTTTTTCAATCTCTGGTACAAATTCTGGACATTCTTGTTGAAATATTTTTAAATTTTCTTTTTTAGAACTTATAGCGTTTTTGTAATATGATGATCTCACTGTAGTTTGAGTTGCCAAAACACCAATTACCTGTTTGTTAACTATTTCTGAAACTGAGTTTATAAGGTCGAAACAAGGAATCTTTAAATTATTTTCTAAGATATCAAGTGCACATGCATTTGTAGTATTACAAGCTATTAAAAGTGCATCCAAATTCTTTTCTTTAAAAAAGGAGCAAATTTCTTTTGCAATATATCTTATCTCTTCAAAATTTTTATTCCCAAAAGGGATTCTTTTTGTATCAGCCAAATAAAAAACTTCAACATCTTTACGAGTTTTCAGCAAAGAATTTAGGATTGTAAAACCTCCGATACCACTATCAAATATACCTACTTTAAGTTTCACCCTACTTGAGAAAGATATTCAAGTATACCTTTTGCAATTGCATAAGCTATTCTTTTACGATGCGCATTTTTTTCTAATCTTCTTGAATCTAATCTTCCAGTTAAAAATCCAATTTCTACAAGAACTGCTGGCATACTAGTATTTTTAATCACGTAAAATCTACCTTGTTTAACTCCTCGATCAGGACTACCAGGAGAAACTCTAAGGATTTGTTTTTGAATTTTTTTTGCGAGTAATCGACCTCTCCACCCCCTAAAATAAAAGGTTTCTAACCCATTAATATCTCTTCTTTTCCCTCTTGAGGCATTTGCATGAATACTTACGAAGATATCCGCATTAGTATTGTTAGCGAAGGAAACTCTTGGAGGTAAATCCAAATCGACTTCATTTCTTCTAGTTAAGCTTACTTTCACACCTTTCTTATAAAGCAACTTTTCAACAATTTTGGAGACCTCTAGAACAACATCTGTCTCTCTTATCCCACCAATACCTATTGCACCAGGATCAGTTCCCCCATGCCCTGGATCAATAACAACATAAAATTTGTTTTGTTTTACGTTTGGCAATTCCGAGTATTCATAAACCCTGGTGTTCTTATAACTTTTATTTCTATCTGCTGTAGAACGCCTCTTTATCTTTTCAACTGCACCTTCACCGATCTTCTTAAATGAATTTCTTGGTGAGAAGAGTTTTATTTTCCAGATATTCTGGTCTATGCCAACCATTCGCCAATTCAAAGGATTTAATTTAGTTTCTTCCTCAAATTCAATTACTAGTCTTGTTTTACCCTTTTTTGGTTTACCTAATCTAATTTCTTTTATTGGGCCATTACCTTTTATTGATCTCGGAGTTTTTAATTCTCCAGGAAAATCCACCCAAAATCTATCACCATATATTTTGTTAGCCTTTTGATAGTATGCTTTTAAATTTGTATTTGATTTAGTTCTTAGTGTTAAAACCCCATTTGTTTTTAACGCCCATGCCGCCAAAGAACTTGAAGATTTTACAGGGAGAATTGCAGAATTTAAAAATAAAAAAACAGTTAAATAATGAAAAAGTTTAATATTTAAAAACTTTAACATTAGTTTGAAAACAGTTGTCCTTTTCTGTGCTTAAGGCTTGGCATTTGCTCCCTAATTTTCTTTACTCTTTCTTTGTCAGCAGGTGCTATTGCGGCACCCTGAGTTTTCCCGGCATCAGACAAAACAGTACCCCATGGGTCAATCACCATTGCATGGCCATGACTTTGCCTTCTCCCATAATGAATCCCAGTTTGAGCTGGAGCAACTACATATGCTGTATTTTCAATAGCTCTTGCTTGTAATAGGATTTGCCAATGATCTTTACCAGTAAATGCGGTAAAAGCCGCTGGTATCATAATTAATTCTGCACCATTGGACGACAGATATCTGTAAAGCTCAGGAAATCTAACATCATAACAGATGGACAATCCTACTTTGCATAAACCTGGAATATCAACAACTGGTGGGTATTCCTCTCCAGATAAAATAGTAGATGATTCTTTATATAAATTTCCATCTGGCAGATCAACATCAAACAAGTGAATTTTGTCATATTTTGCTAAAACCTGTCCATCTTTAGCGAATAGTGCTGACCTATTTAAAATATGACTATCATCACCGGCAGGAACAGGATATCCTCCGCCCAGAAGAAATACTTGATATCGTTGAGCCATAGTCTTTAGGAAATTTGTACACTTGGTTGACAATTCAGAAGCTAATTCAAGTTTCTCGTCATCTTCTCCTAAAAAAGCAAAATTCTCAGGCAATCCAATTAACTCAGCACCTCTTCTAGCCGCAAGTTCAATCTGTTCTTCTGCCTCAACAAAATTTGCTTCAACATTTGAAGTACTCGTTATTTGCAATGCAGCTACCAAAAAATCAGTCAAGACTTTACTCCTAGTGAACCAATTCGTAAATCATGAGGCACGAATGATACCTCTTTCAACTTGAGCAGGAACAATATCTAAGCAATCAAGTTCAGAACAACATTTAAAATCATCCTCATAATCTCCAAGACTTGTCAATCTTTTGCCATGGGTTGCTGTTTTTAAACATTTCAAAATATCATTTTTCCAAAAATCCCAGAGTGCCAAAGCAGCCTGCAATTCGTCATTGAGAATATTAACTTCAAAATTACTGTTCTCTTGCATGTATGAGGCCAAAGCACCAGCAGCTAAAGAATCCTCAAGTGAATATGAGCCTTCCCAACCACTCCCAAGGATTAAAACATTATCACATTTTAATGAAATAATTTTTTCAGCAACTGCTTTCCTATTTGGTAGTCCCATTGCAAATAGATGACTTGCATTTCGAACTTTTTGCAATGATTTAGTCCCATTTGTAGTGCTCATAAATAGTCTTTTACCATTAACAACTTTTTTTGTGACTGATAAAGGAGAATTTCCTAAATCAAATCCCTCAATCTTCTTCCCTCCTCTCTCTCCAAGCATTAATCTTTGATCAGCTTGCCATTTAATTGCTGTTTCTTTCAACAAGTCTAAATCTGCAAAAACTTGTATTGAGTCAGCTCCATTTTTTAGAGCCCAAGAAATTGTAGTCGTGGCTCTTAGAACATCAATAACCACAGCTACATCAGGACTTATTTCTGGAACGTCATTTGCAACGTGATAATAAGTAAGATTAATGATCAAATCTCCTTTCTAAAATTATTATAAGAAACAGTTACTTACTTTGAATAATTTTTTTTTAAAAACAAACTTATTGATAATATATATCTAATTTGAATTTATAAAAACTTTTATCAGGTATTAATTTTAAAATGAATAATATCCGTACATTAAAAGGTGGAGGCAAAATAAAAGGAAAAATTAAAGTACCTGGGGATAAATCTATCTCTCATAGAGCTTTGATAATAGGCAGTATTGCTGAGGGTGAAACTACTATTGAAGGATTTTTACATTCTGAAGATCCACTTTCAACTGCTGATTGTCTAAGAAAATTAGGTGCAAAGATACCAGAAATAAAAAAAGATGAATCTTTTACGATTACAGGATTGGGTCTCGATGGAATAAAAGAGCCAAAAGAAATACTTAATTGCGGGAATTCGGGAACCACCATGAGGTTGTTAATGGGGTTACTAGCGGGGCAAGAAGGTAAGAATTTTATTTTAACAGGAGATGCTTCTCTTAATAAAAGGCCAATGGGAAGAGTGGGCAAACCATTATCTTTAATGGGTGGAAAAATTTTTGGTAGGGAGAAAGGTAACAAAGCTCCAATTTCAATTGATGGAAATAAACTTAAAGGATGTGTTATTGGGACACCTGTAGCGAGTGCTCAAGTAAAATCTGCAATATTATTAGCAGGCCTCAAAGCTTCTGGAACCACTTCTGTTCTAGAACCCGCATCGTCAAGGGATCATACCGAAAGAATGTTAAAAGCATTTGGAGCAGACATAAGTATCAGAGGAGAGCTTGGGAGGAATATAGTTATAAAGTCAGGGGGTAACTTAATTGGTCAGAGAATATTAATCCCTGGGGACATAAGCTCTGCTTCATTTTGGATGATTGCTGCATCTATTGTTCCAAATTCGGAGATTTTAATTAAGAATGTGGGATTAAATCCTACTAGAACAGGAATATTAAATGTAATGGACTCAATGGGGTGCGATTATGAGATTTTAGATAAATCGACGATTGCAGGTGAACCTATTGGTTCTATAAAAGTAAAGAGCGCAAATAACTTGAGATCATTCACTATTGAAGGTGATATCCTCCCAAAACTTATCGATGAAATTCCCATCCTTACTGTAGCTGCTTGTTTTTGTAATGGAGTTTCTAAAATTAATGATGCCCAAGAATTAAGAGTTAAAGAAACTGATCGATTAAAAGTAATGGCAAGACAGTTGCAAAAATTCGGTGCTGAAATAAAAGAAAAAGAGGATGGGCTAATTATTAATGGACAATCAAAATTTCATTCTGCGGAAGTCGACAGCGAGACCGATCATAGAGTAGCAATGAGTCTTGCTATTGCTTCACTTCTTGCCAAAGGGACCTCAAAAATCATGAGGGCAGATGCTGCTAACGTCTCGTATCCCAATTTTTGGGAAGACCTCGCCAAACTTACTAACTAATTTAAAAAGTTTTTGTCTGAATTAATTGAAGTTTTAACAAAGGACGGGAGTTACTCATTAAGAAGTTTATTTTTTCAAGAGAATTTCCATAGCCTATTAGGTGCGCTGGAGGAGACAAAATCAAAGTTTACAGCTACTTCTAATTTGAAAAGATTTAAAGGTAAATCTCTTAATGTCTTGGATATATGTTTTGGTTTAGGATACAATTCCGCTTCTTTATTAAATGAATTAATTAAACAAAAATCGTATTTAAATTTATATGCTTTGGAGATTGATAAAAAGCCTCTTGAATATTCACTTAGAAATGAATCTTTCCTGAAATTATGGGATCCAAAAGTCAAAACAATATTTAAATCATTGTATTGCAAAGATTACTTTGAGGATCAATTTTTTAAATGCAGTTTTTTATGGGGTGATGCCAGAAAAAAAATCAACATTATTCCTTCATCAATTAAATTCGATCTGATTTATTTAGATGGGTTTTCTCCGCAAAAATGCCCACAAGTATGGACAATTGAATTTTTATCTAAAGTCGCGGAAAAGCTCAATTCTCAGGGTTATTTAATAACTTATTCTTCTTCAGCGGCAGTAAGAAAAACTTTAAGAAATTTCGGATTAGAGATTTTCACTATTAAACCAAGTTTTAATAACAGAACTTTTTGGAGTCAGGGAACTGTCGCAATATCAAATTTTGATAAGAATAAATTGAAACCCAATTTCAATTTTGAAAAGCTTTCCTTGATGGAAGAGGAACATCTCTTAACTAAAGCTAGTATTCCATATAGAGATAAAGATTTAAACTCAAGTAAAGACGATATAATTAAGAAAAGATTAGATGAGCAATTATTATCAAATTTATTATCTACAAATAAATGGAGAGAAAAGTGGGGAATGACGAAGTTATCCGTCAAGAGTTAAATTTAAATAAGTATTTCAAATAAACATGTTAAGTGTTGCGATATTAGCGGCAGGCAAGGGCACTAGGATGGAAAGCTCATTGCCAAAAGTTCTACATAAAATTTCTGGCAAAAGTCTTCTACAAAGAGTAATTGATTCGTGTGCTGAATTAAAACCTGATCAAATCTTTGTAATCACAGGACACAAATCAAAAGAAGTACAAAAGTCAATTCCAAATGATAAAAAAATCAATGTTATTATTCAAGAACCTCAATCGGGGACTGGTCATGCTATCCAAGTACTTTGTAGAGAAGTAAAAAAACACGAAGGGCAACTTTTGGTACTTAACGGTGATGTACCACTCATTACGCCTAGGACTCTAAAAAAGCTTTTAAGTTTACACGAATCAAAAAATGCTGATGTTTCTTTAATCACCACAAAGAAAACAAATCCTCATGGATATGGCAGAGTATTTTTGAAGGAGGATTTTATAGAGAGAATTGTTGAAGAAAAAGATTGTAACGATCTAGAACGAGAAAATTCATTAATAAATGCAGGTATTTACTGTTTTAACTGGGGTAACTTGTCAAAAATAATTAATACCTTGCAAAGTAATAATAATCAAAACGAAATTTACCTAACAGATACAATATCTTTGCTAAAGAATTCCTTAAGCCTCGAGGTAGAGGACAATGGAGAGCTTCAGGGAATTAATAACAGAATTCAACTATCAGAGTGCGAGGAAAATATTCAGAATTCAATTAAAGAAAAGCATATGCTCAATGGTGTAACTTTTATAAATAAAGCAAGTTGTTCAATTAGTGAAGAAGCCGAAATTGGTAAAGATGTAATCATAGAAGCTAATACTCATATAAGAGGAAATGCCAAAATAAATAATCATTGCATTATTGGACCAAATACTTTTATTGAGAATTCTAATGTGGGATTACATTGTGAAATTTCAAACTCTACTGTTTATGACTCACAAATAATGGATTATATAAAAATTGGTCCTTATAGTCATATAAGACCAAACTCAAAAATATCTTCCTATAGCAAAATAGGAAATTTTGTTGAAATCAAAAATAGTCAATTAGAGGAAGAATCTAAAGTAAACCACTTAAGTTATATTGGCGATTCTATTATTGGAAGATCTACAAATATAGGAGCAGGGACTATTACTGCAAATTTTGATGGTCAGAAAAAACATCAAACAAAAATTGGTAAAAATTCCAGTATTGGTGCAAATACAGTTTTTGTTGCTCCTATTAATCTCGGGGAATCAGTAACAACAGGTGCCGGTTCAGTGATCACCAAAGACTCCAAAAATAATTCATTAGCAATCTCAAGAACTAAGCAAGTTAATATAGAAAATTGGGAAAGGAAGAAATCTTGATCTAATTAATTAATTCAATAATTTTTTCAAGCTGCCAACATCTGCTCCCTTTTATAAGAATAGAATCACCTTTTTTTGTAGATTTGTTTATCTCTTTAGGTACATCTTTAATATTATTAAAAACTAAAAATTTTTTATTATCTTTTAGATAGTTGCTGTAAATTTTTTCATTTTTTTTATCGCAAATAAATAAACATTTTTTTATGTCTGAATTATTAACTAAGCTGAATATTTCTTTATGATATTTTTCAGATTCTTTTCCCAATTCTTGCATACTTCCAAATATGAAAAATTTATTTCTAGGTTTTTCAAGGAGAGTTTTAATACATGCTTTTACTGACTCTGGCGAAGCATTATATGACTCATCATATATTGTTGTTTTTACTGATTTAAGAATTTTATTCCTTCCTTCTAAACTTGCGAAATTAAATTTATTTAAACTTGCAAAATCAATCCCTAGCTCTTTAGCAACAGCATAAGCATATAAAAAATTCGAAGCATTGTGAAATCCCTCTAATGAAATTTCAAAGGTATTTTCTTCAATTAAAATTGTTTTTTTCGAAGGATTATAAAATCCTCGCAAATTATCA
The DNA here is from genome assembly GCF_017695955.1 of Prochlorococcus marinus XMU1419. NCBI lineage: Bacteria > Bacillati > Cyanobacteriota > Cyanophyceae > Synechococcales > Prochlorococcaceae > Prochlorococcus > Prochlorococcus marinus. The sequence continues at coordinate 569,570 of NZ_JAAORO010000001.1, read as the reverse complement.
TCTTTCTTAAAACTCCTCTTTAGGTTTTCTATATTTAATAGTCTTACTTTTATCACTCTACCTTTCCAAAATTCTTTTAAAGTTATCTCTAGAGATGGATCATTTGCTGGAATTATTACAACTCCCTTGGGATTTAAGAACTTACTAATTTCACACTTTGCATAAGTAATATTTTTTTTCGAGCCTAACAAACCAATATGAGCTGTTCCAATATTAGTAATAACTGCAATATCTGGTTCACTAAATTTAGATAAATTCTCGATCTGTCCAGGACCTCTCATCCCCATCTCAAGAACTAAAACTTTATCTTCTATCTCTGTAGCAAAGATAGTAAGACCAACTCCGATCTCATTATTAAAATTTGCATGAGATAATTTAATTCTTCCAAGTTTATTTAAAACTCCACCAATCATTTCTTTTGTTGTTGTTTTACCTACTGAACCAGTTATCGCTACAACAGGGATATTTAATTTTTTTCTTTTTAGCAACGCCAATTTCTGAAATGCTTCTAATGTGTCATTTACGACCCAATAAGGAAAATCACTTGGAAGTAATTTCTGCATCCCTTTTCTAATTACTACTGATTTAACTCCTTTATTTAAAACCTCTGGAAGAAAACTATGTCCGTCAAAATTTTTACCTTTGATAGCTATAAAAAGTTCATTTTTTAATAAAGTTCTACTATCAATACTTATATTTCTAAAATTTAAAAAATCTCTTTTACCCTCACTTAGATTTTTAATATCCCCCAAAACATTGTTTAATTCTGATAAAGAGAATTCCATTCAAAAATTAAGTCATACTTTTTTTAAGGATGGATCAGCTGATTGTCCGTAAGAGAACTTTTCAACTTCAGCAAAATCAGGAGATGGTTCTTTTATTCCACAAACATCCCTATACATAATTTCGTATTCGAGTGCGGATCTTTGCCAACTAAACTCTTGGCTCATTGCTCTTTTTTGTAATAATTCCCAACTATCTTTATGCCTAAAGGCCTCCCAAGACCTTACTAAAGATGTATAGAAATCTATTGGCTCAAATCGATCGAAGCAAAACCCTGTCCCACTATTATTTTCTGGATCATGAGGCAAAACTGTGTCAACTAAACCTCCTACTCGCCTTACTATAGGAATAGAACCATACCTCATAGCAAGTAATTGACTAATACCACAAGGTTCGAATCTACTTGGCATTAAAAAGGCATCAGAGCCACCATATATAAGCCTTGAAAGAGAATCATCATAGGTAAGAAATACAGAAAATCTTCCTGGATAATCTAATGCAAGTTGCCATAATCCTGACTCTAAGTATCTATCTCCAGTCCCTAAAACAACTATTTGCGAATCGGTATATGCTAAAAGTCTTCTTGAAACTTGTAGAAGTAAGTCAACCCCTTTCTGATCAACTAACCTACTGACCATACCTAAAAGATATTTTTTAGGATTAACTTCGAGACCCATTTCTCTCTGCAGAATTTTTTTATTTTCTAGCCTATTTTCTAAATTCTTAATACTAAATTTTGCAGGTAAAACTGGATCTTTAGCTGGATTCCATTCATCAAGATCTATGCCATTAAGAATTCCCCTTAATTTACCTGAAATATAATTAAGTAAACCTTCAAGGCTTTCCCCATATTCATGGGTTTTAATCTCATCTGCATAAGTCGGAGAAACGGCATTGACCCTATCTGCATACAACATTGCTGCAGCCATTGTGTGGTCTCCATGCATATACCAAGGACACCAAGTCATTTTTTCAAGTTTCCATCTCCAAGGGCCTTGATATTTTAAATTATGAATTGTAAAGACAGTACTAATTTCGGGGTCCTGATGCATCCACACAGGAATCATTCCAGTGTGCCAATCATGGCAATGGAGAACTTGAGGTTTCCAACAATTCCAAGCAAATTCTGCAGTAGCACTAGCAAAAAATGTAAAGCGCCAGTCCTCATTTTCGCCTCCGTATATTTGGTCAGAGTCAAATGTTGGATGACCCACTAGGTAAATCACATAATTATGAATGGGATGTTTTGCTTCATATACTGCGAAATCAGTGCCCATGGTATTTGCTCTAAAGACTGGTTCGTTCGATACCTCTAAAAGACTCCACAATTTTCCATATCCTGGAATTATTACTCTTACATCATGACCAAGTTTTATCAAAGATGGAGGTAACGAACCAACCACATCTCCCATACCTCCAACTTTGATCATTGGAGCACATTCAGCAGCGGCAAGAAGAATTCTCATTGATAATATTTAAAAAGTTCTTTTGAAAAATAAACTAGGGTGTCCACTTATAGTCAGAAAAGTCTGGTGGACGCTTTTCAAGAAAGGCATCTCTACCTTCTTGAGCTTCTTCAGTCGAATAGAATAATTGAGTTGTGTATCCAGATAATTCTTGAATACCCGCAATCCCATCATTCTCCGCATTGAATGAAGCTTTAAGAATACGAATAGCAGTTGGACTATTTCGTAAAATCTCTCTTGCCCAGATTACACCCTCAGCTTCTAATTCTTCAATCTTTGTAATTGCATTTATCAACCCCATCTTAAGAGCTTCCTTGGAATTATATTTTCTACATAAAAACCAAATTTCTTTTGCTTTTCTTTGACCAACAAGTCTTGCCAAATAACTAGATCCAAAACCCGCATCAAAACTACCGACTCTTGGACCTGTTTGACCAAATATTGCATTTTCAGAGGCGATACTGAGATCACAAATTAAATGAAGTACCTGGCCTCCTCCAATTGCAAACCCTGGAACTAAGGCAATAACCACTTTAGGTAAACTTCTTATTAATCTTTGAAGTTCAAGTACATTTAATCTCTGCTTCCCTTCATCATTTTTATATCCATTTTTACCTCTTACACTCTGATCACCTCCAGAGCAAAAAGAATAAATACCTTGCTTGTCAGGTCCCGCACCTGTAAAAAGAACTACGCCAATAGTTTCATCATTTCTTACAATATTAAATGCGTTAATGAGTTCATCTACAGTTTGTGGCCTAAATGCATTTCTTTTTTCAGGCCGATTAATGGCAATTCTCGCAATTCCCTCATCTGATTTGTGAAACAATATATCCTCATAAGATTTACATTCTGACCAATTTAAAGTTGTTTTACCAGGTAATACTTTCATGAAACCTAATTATTCAAAGATAGAAAATGATAAATTTAACTGCCAATTATTTTTTCTAGCAGGGCATTTTTTTCACAAATTTCATTTTCTGGATCAATATCAATTTTAATTATTACAGATTTCTGGATAGAAATGCTCCAATCGAATGCCTCTCGTAATTTTTTAAAATTTGCCACACTTTTGAAGTTTACTTGATAACCCTCTGCGAGTTTTGGCCAGTTTATTTCTTTTGGCATAAGAAAAAGTTTTTTTAATTCATCTTCTTTTAAATTTTCTTTATAAATACGATTAAATATATTTCCGCCATTATTATTTATCAGAAGAATTGTTAAATTAATATCGATTGAATTTTCAATCAGCCAACCGTTTATATCATGAAGAAAAGCCAAATCTCCAGTCACAAGAAGTAGAGGATTTTTAATTCTAGAAATACCTAATGCAAGAGATAAAGTACCGTCTATGCCAGAAGCTCCCCTAAAGCTGAAACAATTTCTTGTTAAAGTACCATTCTCAGAAAATGTAAGCCAATCTCTAATCGGGCTACTCGCGGAAAGCATTATAGGATTTTCAGCTGGCCATAGTTTTGGGACAAGATTTGCAAGCATATACTCAGTAATTTGATTACCTTGAGTAATTTTCTCTTTTAAAATTTCTTTAATCTGGTCGCCTTCCTCTATTAAATCTAGAGCCATAGGAGTAAGAGACTTTTTGTTTTTTTCGTTGATTGATAATTCTTCTAACAATAGATTAGTAAAATTTGATAGCCCAAAATCATATTCAAATGATTTTTTTATAGGGTCCAATTTTCTATAGTTTTTTTCTTTTATAAGTATTTGTATCCCTTCAAAGTTTATTAAGAACTTCTCCAGATCAATTGAGGATGACATAGGGCCAAGCCTCAAAAGTTGATGACAATTTATCGAATTTTTATTTTTTCTTAAGACTAATTCCCAATTCACAACTAATCCTCTCAAATCAGAATAAACTCCTGAAACAGGATCTGCAAATACTGGCCAACCTGTAATTTCTTGTAATCGTTCTAAAGATTTATTGAAAGAAGTTAAATCATTTATGGAACCTTGATAGGGACCTACCAAAATAATGCCGGATTCATCTAAATTTAAACTTTTTGAAATTTCTAAGAATTTGTTTTTATCAGACTTTATTTCAACTTCCTGAAAGATATATTTTTTCTTTAAATAAATTCTCTCAAAAACCTCTAATACATTTTTTTTATTCAAAGATGAAATACCTAAAGGCTTATCAATAGGAATATTTATATGAATAGGGCCAGGGAAGGTTGATATTTGTTTCTCAGTAATTCGAACTAAATTCAAGATTTCATTTTCTTGTGTTTCATGCAGTCCATTTAGATTTGTACTTAAAACCCTTCTGCAGACTGAACTCAAAAAATCTTCTTGATTTACTGTTTGATTAGCGCCACAATCTTTTAATCTTAAGGGTCTATCAGCAGTAAGAAATATAACACCTTTACAAGATCGGTCTGCTTCAACTGCTGCTGGCAATAAGTTACTTACAGCAGTTCCAGAAGTAGTAATAACTAAAGAAACATTACCTGATGCAGCAGAAATCCCAAGAGAATGGAATCCAGCAGATCTCTCATCTATTGAATTAAAAATATTTACCAGTCCTAATTTATTTAATTCTCCAGAAGCCATTGCTAAAGGTGCTGATCTACTACCAGGACATAGTATTAAATTTTGAACTCCTATTTTTATGAGAAGATTCAAAAGTTGTAAACTTCTAAGAAAATTTTTGCATTCAACAGATGATGTCATAATTTATATAAATGCTTTTGGATTTTTCTTATAAGTGAATTAAATAAAACATGTCTAAAACTCAAGAAAAAAGAAATTTAATACTAAAGGATTTAAAAAATCTTTTAATCTGGATTTCTATAGCTTTAATTATACGATGGCAGGTTATAGAGCCAAGATGGATCCCATCCGGTTCAATGCTTCCAACTCTTCAAATACAAGATAAAATTCTTGTTGAGAAAATAACCCCCAAAATCACATCCAAGTCAAATCTTACAAAATTAAAAAACAAAATAGTTGTTTTTAAAGTTCCAGAACAATTAATTAATGCTGGTTATGAAGCAGATACTGCACTAATAAAAAGAGTAATAGGAATACCTGGAGACAAGGTAGAAGTAAGAGACGGTGACCTTTACCTAAATGATATCGCACAAAAAAATGACGTTTTTGACAAAAATATTAATTATTCTATAGGGCCTTTTATTGTCCCTGAAGAGTCATTATGGGTGATGGGAGATAATAGAAATAACAGTATGGACTCCCATGTTTGGGGATTTTTACCCTATGAAAAGGTTATTGGTAAAGCTATTTTTAGATATTGGCCTTTTAATAAAATTGGACCTATTCGGTTCCCTGCTCTTAATAATTTAGATTAATGGGTACTTTATGTTGTAGGGTTTTTATATCTTGAAGTTGTAGAAATGTTTAATCCAGAATTTCTTGCTACTGAAAATAATGATCCAAACGATGAGAATGATTTAATCCAATATTTGCAAAAACAATCTCCAGAAGTTTTGCAAAGAGTTGCAAAATCAGCTAGTGAAGATATTCAAGAAATTATTAGACATAATGTTCAAGGTCTTCTTGGAATGCTTCCTTCAGATCAATTTGATGTAAAAATAACATCTTCAAAAGATAATATTGCTAATTTATTATCCTCTGCAATGATGACAGGATATTTCTTAAGACAAATGGAGCAAAGAAAAGAGCTAGAACAAACTCTTAAAAATGATGAGAACATGTCTATTGAAGAATAATAGTTCTTAAAGATTTACTTCTTCAGGAATTACTCCTAGTTCAAATAACTTTTTATATAACCCCATCAAAAATTTATTATCATCAGAAAGTTTGTCCCACTTTTGGGAATTAATTTCATTAATTAATTTTTGACAATCTTCGATTGTAAATTTTATGGGGGCTGTAAAATGAGCTGGAATTAAATATTCCATATCTTCAAAACACTTGATATTTTCTAACCATTTAAGTAAAACTTCTTTTGAACGCGGAAAAATTAATTTTTGTAAAACTGGTGCAATTTGAATCTTAGGAGTATCTTTACCCATTATTTCAACAAGAGAGGATTCCCAATCTTCGTCCCATGAAAAGGGATAAATACCAAAATGAGATCTCCAATTTCGAAGATCTTTTTTGAATGAATACTTAAATATTTTTTTTAAAGTTGGAATATCTAATTTACCTGGTTTCAAAAAAGATGAAAATAAGACTAATCTTTTCCATCCTTTCTTTCTTTTTTCGATGGAATCAATCAAAGGTTCATCTCCTCTCTCCCTGGAATGAAAAAGAAGAGGAGTTGGATCAAAATTAAATATCTCAGGTGGTGTGGAGTCTATTCCAATTATTGCGTCTGTTACATGAAGAGTTTTCGTAGAATAATGGAAACAGCTTATCTCTTGATACCTTCCAAGTCCTAAATTCAGGGGGCCTAATGAAGACCACTTAAAGGAGTTTGTATGTGGAGTACCTTCCTCAAACAATATTCTTGATCTTTTTGATGGAATTCCTAAAAAATCTAATGGTAGATTTACGGGGAAACTCCATTGTCCAGGACAAAGCCAAATTTCTGCATCTTTAAAAATTCTTGAAAGAGCTGGCAGTCCTATTTTATGCTCAAGTCCAGAGGCACTCGGTAGAATTATTGTTTTTACTTTACCGTGAATCGCAATTAATTTTTCTAACTCATTTATCAATTCTTTAGTCGGAGGCAGTGGATTTAATAGCATCAATCCATGATCAACCTTTATTACCGTCATTCTTATTGGAACCGCAACATAATAAAGTCCCTGTATTTGTTCCAAGCACCATATTTGATCAGGAATTAATTCTCTTAAAATTGTTTTCTTTTTCCCATAAGGATATAGAGGGAATAATGGCCACCAATTCCACTTTTTATTTAAAGTTTCTTCAACCACTATCATTTATACCCAGCAAATAATTTCTTTAACTTAAATATCCCGTATCTTGGAGCGAATAAAAAAGCGAATAAAAATATAAAAGTTTGCGCTAAAACAATTGATCCACCTGTTTCAAGATCAAACCAAAAACTAACATATATTCCTATAAGGCTTGAGATAATTGCACTTAATACTGAAATTACTGTCATGTTATCAAACTTGTCCGTAAGTAAATATGCTGTAGCACCTGGTGTAATCAACATTGCAACCACCAAAATAATTCCAACAGACTGCAAGCCCACAACAGCTGCCAAAGATAAGCATGTTAGTAGTAAATAGTGAAGAAAAAATACGTTAATCCCAACTGTTTTTGCATGCCTAGGATCAAAACAATAAAGCATTAAGTCTTTTCTAAAAATTGATAAAAGTATTACGACTAATAAAGAAATGAATATAGTTTGTTTTACATCTGAAAGTGATATTCCTAATGGACTACCAAAAAGAATAGAGTGCAGATCTATATTACTTTTAATCTTAGAAACCAATACAATTCCAAGAGCGAAAAATCCAGTAAATACCAACCCAATAACAGTATCTTCCTTAACTCTAGATTTCTGTTTAATAAACCCTATCAATGCTACAGAACCAACTCCGAAAATAAATGCCCCTAATGAGAAAGGAAGACCTAATGCATAAGCAACCACAACACCAGGCATTACTGAATGTGACACTGCATCTCCCATTAAAGCCCATCCTTTAAGAGTCAAATAACTTGATAGGAAACCACAAACAGCTGCAACCAATGAACTCATAAGAAGTGCTTTTCTCATAAAGTCATGAGTTAAAGGATCTGTTATGAATGAATCTAAAGTTAAAAAAGAACAGAGCTCCATATAATTCAAAATTTAGGATTCAGGTCCAAACAAGAAATCAGGTGAGATCCCTCCAAAAGTGGTTGTAATATTTTCAGGGGTAAACACTTCAGAGGTCTCGCCGTAAGCTACAACAGTTTTATTTATTAAAAGAACCAAATCACAAAATTCACGGACATGAATCATATCGTGCGTTGATAATAATATAGTTTTCCCCTCATTTTTAAATTGGATAAATAATTCCGAGATAAGTTTCTCAGTTCTTATATCAACACCTGAAAAAGGCTCATCAAGAAGTAATATTGAAGCTCTTTGAGCAATTGCTCTAGCTAAAAAAGTTCGTTTTCTCTGACCTCCAGATAAGTTCCCAATAGGCGTAGATAAATGATCAGTAAGATCAACTCTCTCAATAGCATCTTTAACCGCCTGAACATCAGACTCTCTAGGACACCTAAAAATATTCATCGAACCATATCTTCCCATCATCACTACATCCCAAACACTTATTGGAAATTGACTATCAATTCCTTCATTTTGAGGAACATAAGCGATTGTCTGATCTTTTTGAGCAGATCTTACAGACTCTCCATTAATTCTAATTTTTCCCTTTGAAATATTTACAAAGCCAGTTAAAGCATTAAAAAAAGTTGTTTTACCAGCACCATTAATCCCTACTAACCCACAAATCTGGCCAGGTTTCAACCTTAAATTGGCATCATATAAAGCCACCTTACCGTTGTAATCTACGCAAATATTCTCAGCATCAATCCTAAAGTTTTGATAATTAATTGTTTCCATAATTCAAAAAAGCCCTTTTTTAATCAAATCCAAATTATGCTCAAGCATTTTTAGATAGGAACTAGCAGGCCCACTATCATCAGATAATGAATCAACAAAAAGATTTCCTCCAAAATTAGCCCCAGTTTCGTTTGCGACAACTATTTGAGATTCGTTACTTACAGTACTTTCGCAAAATACAGATGGGACATTTTTTTCTTTAACTAGTGAGATTGTTCTTGTCATTCTTTTAGGAGTAATTTGACTCTCAGCATTTACTGGCCACAAATATACTTCCTCTAATCCATAATCATTTGTTAAATATGAAAAAGCACCTTCACAACTTACTAGATACCTCCTCTCTTTATTTAAGTTATTAATAAAAAGTGAGAATTCTTTATCTATTTTATAGAGTTTTTCTTTATAAAGATTTCCATTTTCTTCAAATAATGTCCTTTTGGATGGCCTCAATTCTGATAAAGAATCCACGAGAATATCCACGTATTGGATCCCTCTTTTAGGAGAAATCCATGCATGAGGATTGGGTTTCCCTTTATAAAAATCTTCACTGATAAAAATAGGATTTAAATCTTCCGCGACAGTAATTCTTTTAACTTTTAAATTAGTAACAAATTTTTCAGCCCATAATTCAAATCCAAATCCATTATCAATGAAAACAAAAGCATTAGAGGCATTTACCAAATCGCTTGGAGTTGGTTGGTAGCCATGAACTTCAACTCCAGGTTTCGTTATTGATCTAACAATAAAATCATCTTTAGCAATATTGCTAATTATGTCCGATAAAACAGTGAAACTTGCTAGTATTACCTCCTTACTTTCATTTTTATTTGATATTTTCTTACATGAGCCTGAAGCAAGAGAAAGAACAAGTAACAAACTTAAAAAAAGTATATTTTTTCTCATATTTGACATTCATCCTTAGATTATGAACTAAAAGATAGTTTCATAAGTGGTTTTCTAAGATCATAAATAAATCCTTTCCAATTTATTTTTTCTTTTTCAAAAGCTTTTTCAACAATTTTCTCAGAATTTTTCTTTATAAAATCCAAATCAGGTTCTTCTACTCCTTTTGTTATTGCCATAAAATCAGCCAAAGAACTGGATACTACTCTTGTCAAATAAGCGGCACTGACAGCCTGAAATGTTCCAGAGACAAACCAATTTGGTCCATGTAATTTTGTTATACCAATTAAAGTTTGTCCACTCCATTCAATAACTCCCTGAGCAATTGCAGTTTTTAAAATCTCTTTAGATACTTTATCTAAGATTTCAGGAGACCAATTACATCCCCATATAGACTTAATTTCTTTAATCATTAATGAATTTAGTACTGTCATTGCCATAACATCAATCGATGGGATTGGAGATAAGAAAACAGTTGTTGCGACGAGAATTTGATTTTTTCTTTGTATACCTTTTAACTGCATTCTTCTTATTCCTTCAATTTCAGATTGCCATGCAACATGAAGTTCTTTCAAGAGCCTTTTTTTTGTATTTTCAATATTTTTAGATGAACTTATGAAAAACTTTCTTAACGAAAAAGGTATGTTTATTATCTCATTCTTATTCATATCAAAAGTAATAATTTTATTTATAAAGTCACTTGAAATTTGAGACTTAAGGTCTTCTATCTGATTTACGGCTTCTATTTCGTTGGAAGTTAAAGCCACCAACCAGATTGACATATTTTTAGGAAACTTTTCCAGCCACAAAAAATCATTCGCAGACAAAGGCAAATTTATAAAATACAATATTGCATCACTCTTTAAAGCTTCTTCTGGAATAACTTGAGAAGAACTATATTTTGGTAATTTTTCATATAAATCAAAGTCAAACTTATCTGATTTAAAATGACTTTTCAAAACAGACTGACAACTTTGATAATCTTTTTGTCCAATACAACTTATTTTTTCTTTTTCACATCTATTAAGAATTGATTCAAGTATTTTTTGTCTTTTTGAATTCTGTTTTTCTAATTCATTTGTTGCTTCAAGTTCTTCAAAAAATTTTAAATCTTCATTACATAGATTTATCCAACCATCTAAATTATTTGGCTCATTGAATTTAGGCTTATCATTCTTCAAGTAAAAATATCCACCCAAACACAACGCGAAAAATCCTATTGATCCTCCTGCAAAATGAATTAAGTCACTGACAAACCATTCCCCAAAACCTAATAATAATAAAATAATAATAAGATTTTTTTTTGGAAACTTTATGAAATCCATTAAAAGGTTGTCTTTACTAATATCAAACACAATGCTTTATTTTTCTAATTTTATTTTAATGCAAGTTGTGAATGAGAAAAGCAAAATTTCATAAGTCTTTAATCAAAAGATAAAAATATAAGGCTTTTAAAAAGACTTATTGCATAACAAGATGCTAAGTTAATAGACTATTTAAATAAATTAAGAAACATCAAGATGTCTAATTCAAATTTCAGCAATAATCCTGGGCAAGAAAACTACAGAGGTCGTTCTAACAATGAAAGATCTAACTTCAGAGATAGATCGGGCGGAAGAAGAGATGGAGGAGGATTCCGCATTAGATTGAGTGATAACGAAATGAAAGCTGTTAAATCAATACAAGAGACCTTTCAATTGAGATCTACCGTTGCAGTTTTAGGTTTCTCTGTTAGAACGCTCAGCGAAATGATCAAAGACGAAAAATTAATTGAATCAATCACAGAATATGCAAAAAATAATAAAAATTCTTCTCCGAGCAGACAATCACAAAATCCACATGAAGAAAAGACAAAAACAGCACCTGACCCTTTTGCAAGGCCTGTAAAAAGTACTTCAACTGAAGAGATCCAATCTAGCGAAGTAGAAGAGGATGACAAATAAAAAAAGAATTCTTTCGGGAGTTCAACCAACTGGTGATTTACATATTGGGAATTGGCTTGGGGCCATAAATAATTGGGTTACGCTTCAAGAGCAATATGAAACATTCCTTTGTGTAGTTGATTTACACGCAATCACAGCTTCATATAATCCCAAAGAATTATCTCAGAACACTATCTCTACTGCGGCTTTGTACGTCGCTTGTGGGATAGATCCCAATATATGCTCAATTTTTGTCCAAAGTCAGATTTCTGCACATTCAGAACTTTGTTGGATATTAAATTGCATGACTCCTATAAATTGGATGGAAAGAATGATTCAATTCAAGGAAAAATCCATACAACAAGGAAATAATGTATCCATTGGATTATTTGACTATCCGATCTTAATGGCTGCAGACATTCTTCTATATGACGCTGACTTTGTACCAGTAGGTGAAGATCAAAAACAACATCTTGAACTTGCCAGAGATATTGCACAACAAAGAATTAATGCGAGATTTAGTAAAAATAAAAATATTTTAAAAATCCCTCAACCAATAATCATGAAGAATGGTTCTAAAATAATGAGTTTGATTGATGGTTCAAAAAAGATGAGTAAAAGCGATCCTAATGAAGGCAGTAGGATCAATTTGTTAGATACTCCTGAAATAATCACGAAGAAAATAAAAAGGGCAAAAAGTGATAGTTATATTGGAATAGAATTTAATAACCCTGAGAGAGCAGAATCTAAAAATCTTCTGATGATTTATTCAATATTATCTGGTAAAGAAATTTCTCAATGTGAAAATGAATTCTCCGAGACAGGATGGGGAACATTTAAAAAATTAATTACCGAACAACTTATAGAATCTTTAGAACCTATTCAGAAAAAATATAAACTCTTAATTAATGATCCATATCAATTAAATAATATTCTCAAAGAAGGAAAAGAGAAGGCTGAAGATTTAGCAAATAAAACTCTAAAAAGAGTTAAATCTAAACTTGGATTCCTTGAAATGGAGAAATAAATTATGCCAGTAATTACATTACCTGATGGTTCAAAAAAGGTTTTCGAAAATTCTGTAACTACTCTAGAAATTGCTAAGAGTATAGGTGAAGGATTAGCTAAGGCAACTATTGCTGGGAAAGTAAACGATGTTTTACTTGATGCAACTCTACCAATAAAAAATGATGCCAAAGTTGTAATAATAACTTCTAAAGACAAAGAGGGGGTTGAGATAATAAGACATTCTTTTGCGCATCTTATTGGTCACGCAGTTAAACAAATTTACCCAAATATAAAAATGGCCATAGGTCCTGTAATTGAAGATGGATTTTACTACGATATATTTTCAGAATATAGATTTACTCCTGACGACTTAAACAAAATTGAAGAACGAATTAATAAATTAATAAAAACAAATTATGACGTTGAAATTTTACAAGTTCCCAAGGAAGAAGCAATTAAAACTTTTAAAGAAAGAGATGAGACTTTTAAATTACGAATAATTGAAGAAATTCATGAAGAGGGTCTAATTAATTTATATAAGCACGAAGAATATATAGATATGTGTAGAGGGCCTCACGTACCCAACACCAGACATTTAAGGCACTTTAAGTTACTTAAATTATCAGGTTCATACTGGAGAGGTAATAGTGAAAATGAATCATTACAGAGAATATATGGAACTGCATGGGCTAAAGAAAAAGAACTCAATGACTATCTAACAAGAATTGAAGAGGCGGAAAAAAGGGATCATAGAAAACTTGGAAAAAAACATTCCCTTTTTTATATATCAGAAGAATCTCCTGGAATGATTTTTTGGCAGCCTAATGGGTGGACAATCTATCAAGTACTTATGAAATACATAAGAGAAATACTTAGGAAAAATAACTATCAAGAGATAAGAACTCCTCAAGCAGTCGACAGATCTCTTTGGGAAAAATCAGGCCATTGGGAAAAGTTTAGAGATGATATGTTCACAACCTCCTCAGAAAATAGAACTTATGCAATAAAGCCCATGAACTGTCCTTGCCATGTTCAAGTGTTTAATCAAGGTTTAAAAAGTTACAAAGATTTGCCTATTCGTCTTGCTGAATTTGGTTCTTGTCACAGAAATGAACCCTCAGGGGCATTACACGGCCTAATGCGAGTTAGAAATTTCACTCAAGATGATGCTCACATCTTCTGCACCGAAGAGCAAATTCAAGAAGAGGTATCTACCTTTATTGAGCTTGTTTTTGAGGTTTATAAAACTTTTGGTTTTGATGAAATTATTATCAAATTATCTACTCGTCCTGAAAAAAGGGTAGGCAGCGATGACATTTGGGATAAATCCGAAGAGGCTCTTACCAAAGCATTAAACGATAAAAATTTAAAATGGGAACTACAACCTGGAGAAGGGGCTTTTTATGGTCCCAAAATAGAATTCTCGTTAAAAGATTGTCTTAATAGAGTCTGGCAATGCGGAACTATTCAAGTTGATTTCTCAATGCCAATTAGATTGGATGCAACTTATGTAGATATTGATAATGAAAAAAGAAATCCAGTTATGCTTCACAGAGCAATTTTAGGATCATTTGAAAGATTTATCGGTATCTTAATTGAACAATATGAGGCAAAATTCCCAATTTGGCTTGCTCCTTATCAAATAATAATATTAAGTATTACTGATAGAAATATAGAAAAATGTCAAGAATTCAATCAATTTTTGAATATCAAAGGCTACCGATCAAAAGTTGACATTAGAAATGAAAAGATAGGATATAAGATAAGAGAAGCTACAATCGGTAGAATCCCATTAATTGCAGTAATTGGAGATAAAGAAGAGGAAATTGATTCAGTCGCTTTAAGAGCTTTGGATGGAACAAATTTAGGAATTCTCGACCTCCCTAATCTATACAAATTAATGGATGAATTAATAGAAAAAAAAGGGAGAACAAAATAATTTCAAATAGATGAATTTTCTGGCTTGTGATTTAGGAGGTACTAAGGTCCTATTGGGAATATTCGAAAAAGTAATAAATGATGATTCGCCTAAATTGTTATACAAAAAGAAATATTTATCTTCTGAATGGGATTCTTTTGAACTTATCCTAGAAGATTTCCTCAAAAAAGAATGCAAAAATATACCTCATCCTTCTTCTGCATGTTTCGCCGTAGCTGGTCCTTTATCTAACAACAATGCAAAAATCATTAACTTGTCATGGAATATTTCTGGAAATGTATTAAAAAACCAATTTAATTTCAAAAGCTGCGAGCTAATAAATGATTTTGCAGTACAAATTTATGGAATACCATTCTTAAAAGAAAATCAATATTCAACAATTCAAAATGGGAACCTCTATGAAGGTACTAATAATGATTTGCATGCCATTGTTGGAGCTGGGACAGGTTTGGGCATTGCAAGAGGAATAATATCAGAAAATAAAGTAAAAGTTTTAGCTAGCGAAGGGGGGCATGTTGAATATTCGCCAAAGTCAAAATTAGAATGGGAATTAAAGATTTGGCTCAAAAAGTCCCTTAATATTGAAAGGATATCTTGTGAAAGAATTGTTAGCGGCAATGGTTTATCAAGAATTGCCGAATGGAGACTAAGCAAATCTGATGCTGAGAACCATCCGCTACAAAAATATTTTGAAGGAATGAAAATTTCTGATGATCTGAGAAAAGAACTACCTGAGAAAATTTGCAATTTTTCTAAAAAAGGGGATCAGCTAATGATTGAAGTTGAAAGGATTTGGTTAGGCGCTTATGCCTCTTTATTGGGAGATGTTGCTCTTCAAGAACTGTGCTTTGGCGGGTTATGGATTTCGGGGGGAACCGCATCAAAACATTTCAAAAACTTTAAATCAGATTTATTTATGAAACAATTTTTCGACAAAGGGAGATTAAAAGATATTCTTAAAAGAATTCCTATAAAAGTAATTCTAGATGAAGAGTTTGGACTTTTTAGTGCAGCATGCAGAGCAAAAATGCTTTTAAAAAATTAGTAAAAAAAATGTCTATCCCTAAAGTAGGTAAAAAAATAAGAGTAACAGTACCTTCCACAACTGCTAATTTAGGGCCTGGATTCGATTGTCTTGGTGCAGCATTAGATCTATATAATGAGTTTATTTTTACGAGGATTGAAGGCGGTGGAGATAGATTTGATCTAATAATGGAAAGCACAGATGGTAATCACTTGAGAGGAGGACCTGAAAACTTAGTCTTTAGAGCAGCTCAGAAAGTCTGGGAAAGTGCAAATATGGATCCTTATGCACTTGAAGCAAGAGTTAAGTTGGCAGTGCCCCCTGCACGCGGACTTGGAAGTAGTGCTACAGCCATAGTTGCTGGACTGATCGGAGCTAATGCAATAATGAACTCTCCATTGCCTAAAGAAAAACTCCTTGAACTTGCTATTGATATAGAGGGTCATCCTGATAATGTAGTCCCCTCTCTCTTAGGTGGGCTTTGTTTGACAGCTAGGTCTTCTTCTCAAAGATGGAGAATCATTAGATGCGATTGGCACGATTCAATTAAAGCAGTTGTAGCAATACCTGCTATTCGTCTAAGCACAAGTGAAGCAAGAAAGGTTATGCCCAAGAATGTTCCAATATGTGATGCGGTGACAAATATGGGGGCACTTACTTTGTTACTTAATGGCTTAAAAGCAGGAAATGAGGAACTAATAAAAGAGGGAATGTTCGATAAGCTACATGAACCCTACAGATGGAAACTTATTAAAGGTGGACTAGAAGTAAAAGATGCCGCACTAAATGCAGGTGCTCTAGGATGCGCAATAAGTGGTGCTGGACCAAGTATCTTAGCTTTATGTAAAAAAGAAAATGGCAGAAACGTTAGTCAAGCCATGGTAAAAGCATGGGAGAAGTCAGGTGTAGCTAGCAGGGCTCCATTCTTAAACCTTCAAACGACAGGCAGTCAATTTAGCACTATCTCTGGTGAGTAGTTTTACTTAGGCATTTTTAATGTTATAGTCTCAAGCTAGAACAACTTCAACTAGAATAAAAAAATTATTCATTCCATAAATGAATTTAGAATCTTTTCCTTGGCTATCATCCATTGTTTTACTACCTTTAATTGGGGCATTAATAATGCCTTTCTTGAACTCAAAGGAAGGAGAAGATAATACACTCCCTAGAAATATCTCATTAAGTTTTTTATTTATAGACTTTTTACTAATAATTGGCGTTCTTTTCCAAAAATTTAATACCACAGACAGCTCTTTGCAGCTGGTAGAAAGAACTTCCTGGTTGCCCTCAATAGGCTTAGAGTGGTCTCTTGGTGTAGATGGTTTATCTGCTCCTTTAGTAGCTTTGAGTGGATTAATTACATTTTTATCAGCTGCGGCAAGTTGGAAAATTAAGAAAAAATCTAATTTATATTTTGCTCTTTTATTAGTCCAAGCATCAGCTCAAGCATTAGTTTTCCTATCTCAAGATTTCCTATTATTTTTCTTAGCTTGGGAACTTGAGTTAGTTCCGGTATATCTCCTTATTGCAATTTGGGGAGGGAAAAAAAAGTTATATGCAGCAACTAAATTTATTCTTTATACTGCCTTAGCATCCTTATTAATACTTATAAGTGGTTTAGCTCTAGCTTTGAATGGCGATACCTTTACTTTAAATATTAGCGACTTAACCAATAAACATGTATCAGGTAGCCTAGCGTTGTTATCTTATATAGGATTTTTAATTGGTTTCGGAGTAAAACTTCCAATCTTTCCACTGCATACCTGGCTTCCTGATGCTCATGGAGAGGCTAATGCACCAGTATCAATGTTACTTGCTGGAATACTTTTAAAAATGGGCGGCTATGCTCTTTTAAGATTCAACGTTCAAATATTACCTGAAGTACATCTCCAAATTGCGCCTGCATTAATCATTCTTGGAATCATCAATATAATTTATGGAGCATTGAATGCATTCGCACAAGATAATGTCAAAAGAAGAATTGCATGTAGCTCAGTAAGTCATATGGGTTTTGTTCTCTTGGGGATTGGAGCGGTAGATGCGTTAGGGATCAGTGGAGCAATGCTCCAAATGATTAGTCACGGACTTATAGCAGCAGCTATGTTTTTCGTTACTGGATCATTCTATGAGAGAACAAATACTCTTTCAATTCCAAATATGGGTGGATTAGCAAAGGTATTGCCAATAACTTTTGCTTTTTTCTTGGCAAGCTCTCTAGCTTCTCTAGCACTACCTGGCATGAGTGGTTTTATAAGTGAAATAACTGTATTTTTAGGTATCACAAGTCAAGAAGGCTTCAGCTCTATTTTTAGATCAATTACGATTCTTATAGCAGCTATCGGTCTAGTCCTAACTCCTATTTATTTATTATCAATGTGTAGAAGAGTATTCTTTGGTCCTAGAATTCCTGCACTGGCTACAGTTAAAGAAATGAATGGTAGAGAATTGACAATTGGGTTCAGTTTATTGTTGCCTACTTTAGTGATAGGTTTTTGGCCTAAGATCGCGATAAATTTATACGAATCTTCAACCAATGCTCTCAGTCAGCAGTTAACTTTAGCTAAGTTAGTAGGAGTAATTTCAAAATTAGTTAATTAAATTTTTTTAATAAATGGATACCTCAATTTTTAAATATGGAGAATTACCAGAATTTAAATTTTTTACTCCCGAAAATATCAGGAACCAATTTCCAGTAGTACTAAAAAAGATCACCGAAGATTTTAAAAATATAGAGAAAGATTTATCTAACTATTTGATTCAGAATGATTTAAATTGGGATAAAGTAATAAATCCTTTAAATGAAGTCAATGAAATTCTTAGATGGAGTTGGGGAGTAATAAGTCATCTAAATGCTGTAAAAAATTCTGAAAGTTTAAGAGATATTTATTCAAAATTTCTTCCCGAAATAATTAGCATAAGTAACAAATTTGGGCAAAGTAAAATAATCTATAATTCACTAGTCAAACTTAAGGAAACTAATAACTTTGATCAAATTAAAAAAAGAATTTTAGATAAAGAAATTCTTGAGATGCAACATAGAGGTATTTCACTACAAAAAAATGATCAAGAAGAATTTAACAAAATTTCAGAAAAACTTGGAAAGCTGTCAACTGAATTCAGTAACAATGTTCTTGATGCCACAAACGAATGGTTTTTAATACTAAATAAAAAGTCTGAAGTCGATGGTCTTCCTGAACGAGTACTTGAATTGATGGCAATTTCTGCACACAATCACTTAAAAAAAGATGAAGAAGTTAACATTAAAAATGGTCCTTGGAAATTAAGTCTAGATATCCCAACTTATACTTCGTTCATGACATATGCCACTGAGCGTAATCTTAGAGAAAAACTATACAAGGCATTCGTTAGTAGGGCTTCTCAAGGAGAAAAAAATAATTCTCAAATCATTGAAGAAATATTATCTCTTAGAACTAAACAAGCTAATCTTCTCGGTTATAAAAGTTGGGCAGAACTAAGTTTGTCAACGAAAATGGCTAAAGAAATCAAAAATGTAGAAAACCTTTTAGAAGAATTGAGAGAACCAGCATTCAAAACCGCAAAAATTGAATTAGAAAAGCTAGATAAGTTTTCTAAAGCTAATGGGTTTCCAAAATCGCAGAATATTGAGCCATGGGATATCAGTTATTGGTCTGAACTTCTTAGAAAGGAAAAGCTCAATTTGGATCAAGAGTCTTTGAGACCTTGGTTCCCACTAAATGATGTTTTGAAAGGTTTATTTAAATTAAGTGAGAAACTTTTTGAAATTAAAGTAGTCGAGGTAACTGGTGAGGCTCCTTTGTGGAATGATGACGTCTTATTTTTTAATATCCTCAACAAAGAAGATGAGAAAATAGCATCCTTTTACCTAGATCCATATTCGAGGCCTGAATCAAAGAGAGGTGGGGCTTGGATGGATGAATGTTTGAATAAAAATAATATTGGCAAAAAAACCCTCCCAGTAGCTTATCTCGTTTGTAATCAAACTCCACCATCAAAAAATAAACCTAGTTTGATGAGTTTTGAAGAAGTTCAGACACTTTTCCATGAATTTGGTCATGGTCTTCAACACATGCTTACTACTGTAAATCTTCCTCAAGCAGCTGGCATCAATAACGTTGAGTGGGATGCAGTCGAACTTCCAAGTCAATTTATGGAAAACTGGTGTTTTCATAAAAATACACTTATGAATATTGCTAAGCACTATAAAACAGGAGAAAAATTATCCGATGAGAATTTTGAGAAGCTACTAAAGAATAGAACTTTTAATTGTGGTATGGCTACTCTCAGACAACTACATTTTGCAATTACAGACCTCAGATTGCACAGTAATATTGATAAAAACGAAGGTAAAACAGCAGATGAGATTAGAAGAGAAATTGCAAAACAAACTACTGTTATTGAACCAATTCAAGAAGATCATTTTCTTTGTTGTTTTAGTCATATATTTGCAGGCGGATATTCTGCAGGGTATTACTCATATAAATGGGCTGAAGTTCTAAGTGCTGATGCATTTTCAATGTTTGAAGAAGCTGATCTAGAAAACTCTGAAGATTTAAAGTTAATAGGAAAAAAATTCAAAAATACAATACTTAGCTTGGGTGGGAGCTTACCTCCCTTAGACATATTCAAACTATTCAGAGGAAGAGAACCACAAACAGATTCCTTAATAAGACACTTAGGGTTATCTGGAGCTACATAATAATTTCATCTATTATTTTATCAACCACAGATTTATTTCTTACAAGATTTCTATGTTTGAATACTTTTACTGATATTCTTTTCCCAAAATTTAAATTCGTCCACCAGCCGGGGAAAACCATCAAATCCCAATAAGTAAAGAAATTTATACACTCAATATCATCAAGAAAAAAATCATTATTCGCGAGTCCTCTCAAAAACTTACTATTTATTTTCATTTCGGATATTCCTTTAAAAGGGTATTTAGGTATTAATTGTGCCATCAAAGTTCCTTTGTGAGGGGAACCTATAGATATTAATCTTCTTGTTCTTTTATATCCATTAAATTTTTGAAGCCAGTGCCTACCAATTATTCCTCCCATGGAAAATCCCAAAATATCTATTTCTTTTTCTAAACCGTATTTCTGTAAAATTAAATCGTTTAATTTATTAGCCAAATCAAGAATTGAAGTCATTCCATATGAATGTTCAAGGGTTGGGGCAAAATATTCAATGCCAAGATTATCAAGTTGTGGGGTAATAGAAGAAAAAATACTTGAAGTATTCCAAAGCCCATGAATCAAAATGATAGGATTTCTTCTTTCCAATACTTTAATTATTTTCAAGAATTCTTATTATTGACACCTTTCCATCGAAACCTGTTATTGGAGGATTGCATTTTGTCAAAATAATTTTAATTTTAGAAACATTAAATTTCTGATCAATGATTTCTAAAATTGCGTTGGAATATTTTTCGATTGTATAACAATATATTTTCTTTGATTGATCTTTTAAAAGATGCACTAATTTTGAATAGTCAACTGTTTTTTTTATATCATCATTTGCAGTACACTTATCAAAATCAGTCCACAAAAATATATCCACACTAAAGAGTTGTCCTAATTCCCTTTCTTCTCTAAGAACACCCACTCTAGCCCAAAGTTTAATATTCTCAATTTTTAAAAATGTTTCCATTTTAAAAAAATTTAAAGATCCTTATGGGAATAGATAGCCTGTCCAGATGAAAAATCATCAACTATATTCCCATTTCCTTTTAGGAAATATTTATATGTAACCAGACCCTCTAGGCCTACAGGTCCTCTTGGGGGAAGCGTTTGAGTAGATATCCCTACTTCAGCTCCGAATCCATATCTAAACCCATCTGCAAACCTAGTAGAGCAATTATGAAAAACACCTGCACTATCAACTAGATTCATAAATTTATTAGCAGTACTCAAATTTTCAGTAATTATTCCATCAGTATGTTTTGAACTATATTTTTGAATATGTGTGATTGCCTCCGCCAAATCATCAACAATTTTTATCGATAAAATTAAATCTAAATATTCAGTTTGCCAATCTTCTGTACTAGCCTCATACTTTAACCCTAATTCAACTGATCTTTTATCTCCAATTAATTTAACATTATTAGAATTAAACAAAGGTATGGCCTTTTCTAGAAAAGCTGGTGCGATATCTTTATGGACTAATAAAGTTTCAATTGCATTGCATGCTGCAGGATATTGAATTTTACTGTCCAAAGCGACTGATAAAGCCATCTCAAGATTTGCCTCAATATCTATAAACAAATGACAAATTCCATCAGCATGGCCTAGAACAGGAATTTTTGTATTCTCTTGAATAAATTTAACTAATTCATTACTTCCTCTGGGAATTATTAAATTAATATATTTCTCAAGATTTAACATCGACATGCTATCTTTTCTGCTTGTTAGTAAACAAATTGCATTATTATCAAAACCTGATTTGCTTAAACCTTCTTGCAATGCTTTTACTATTGATGTGTTTGTAAAATTAGCTTCACTACCGCCCTTAAGCATTACTCCATTACCTGATCTTATTGCTAAGGAACTAATCTGCATTACAGCATCTGGTCTGGATTCAAAAATAACCCCTAGAACTCCTATAGGCACGGTTTTTCTTTCAAGGATAAGTCCCTTGGAGAGCTCTCTTTTTATTTGAACTTGATTTACAGGATCAGCCAATTCTCCAACCTTCCTTACTCCTTCAATTCCTGAATTTAATTTTTCTTTTGATAACTTTAATCTCGAGAGTAAAGCATTTGAAATTCCTTCCTTTTCTGCTTTTTTATAGTCCTGATTGTTAGCCTCTAAAATTTCTTCAGTATTTTTTTCTAGATAATCAGCCATAAAATTTAAGGCTTTAATTCTATTTTGATTTTCAGTCTGACTAATTTTTATTGATGCCAAACGAACTTGATAAGCTTTTTCTAAAAGATCATTACTGGGTTGAGGGACTTCAAATATATTGGCCATATTTATTTTTTAATTAATTTAATAATAATTCAAATTAAGTATTCTTTAAACTAACTTTCTTTGTGACTTAATATCTAAAAAATAATTGAACTTGACTTTTCCAATCCCCATTTGAATCAAAAGAACCTAATAATTCTAAGTTTGGATTGGCCTGAAAAGTCAAAATTCCTATAGGTGGGATCTCATCTCTGCCTGGAACAGTCTGAAAAGCAAAATTGATTGCATCGGTAATATCAATCCCTAGTTCAGCGACCCAAGCTTGGGAAGCATTTTCAGCATTAGAATATGATTGTCTATCGTTTTCTATGTCTAAATTTTCATTAGAAAAAATATTATTTAAGGAATCATTATTTTCTATTAAGGCTGGATATAGAGATAGCTGAAATCTCTCGCTAAAAGCATCAGCATTATTTAGTTGAGAAATAAATGCTCTATTAATTAAATTAGCAGAGTTCCCTCCAATCAAACCAATGATTTGAGATCTGTTATAACTCGGAGTACTTCTTAATTTTATTCTTTTATTTTCATCTTCAAAAGACAATTGATCTAAAAATCCCTCATAAGAAGCTTCAATTCTGATAAGCCTTGTATTGCCTATTCCAAATGTTCCAAAACTATTTAAATTTGCATCTGCGTCAAGATCTCCAGAAATATTAGGATCCTGATTATTTTCTTTTATTGGTATTATAGAATCTGGAACTTTGCTTACAAGAGAAAAATTTATATATGGCACCAAACCACTTCTCTCTGCAAACAAAATGTAATTAACTTTATTTCTATCTAGTTTGAAGGGAGTTGTATATAGATTTGCTCTACCTTTCTCAAGAAAAATAAGACCTCTAGCTTTTAAATCTTTTCCTACCGATCCATTTATATTAATGTCTAATTTCGTATCTAAATTAGCTTGAATTATATCAGAATATTGAAGTTTAAACTCTGGTCCAAGTTTTAGAATAAGATTATTAAAACTTAAATTATCCAAATAACTAGGCAAGGTTTCTCCTAAAAGAACTGAATTCAAAATTGTTTCATTTGAAATTATTTCAATATTCTTATTAATATTCCAATCAAGTTCTGGCCAATTTTTTTTATTTCCATTTTGATTAAGTGTATTATCTATTTTATTTTTTTTATTGGTTCTATTAAAATTAATAAATCCATTATTAAGAGATAAATTACCGCTTAAAACTGGGTTTTCAAATGATCCAATTAAATCTATATCGGAATCTAATAAAAAATTAAAATTATCCGTCTTTATAGAAAATTTATTTGTTTTAAAATTTATCTCTTCTAACCCATAGTTGTTTTTACTATAAAAAGGCAAAGAACCTTTTATGAAAATATTTCCTGAATTTTCGGCTTTTGCTTTGAAACTTTTGATCTCTAAATAATCAAAATCAAAAATTATCAAACTATTTAAATCTTTTATTGTATTATCATAAAAATCAATTTCAGAATCTTTTATTGCTACAAATCCATTTAATATGGGTTTATTAATAGTACCTTTTACTATTGTTCTAATATTCACGTCACCTTTTTTAAAGGTAAAGTATTCTTCAGCAAAAATATCAATTAGCTCAATAAATTTACCATTGCCAGTCAATCTTAGATCTAAGTTTTGTTTTTTATTTATAGGTATTATTCCTTCAATATTAATTGGAATTTCTGAGTCATTAATAAGCAAGGAAAATTTAACATCAAAAATAGAGTTATTAAATTCAACAAGACCTTCATCAAATAATATTTTATTATTTTTAATTGATGAATTATTTGAAGAAATTTCACTCGAGAAAGATTTTGTATCAAGATTATAAAGTAAATTAATATCCAAACCGCCAAGAAAATCTCTTGGTCTCTTTAAAAAGATATTTGCAGCACTTAATGGTAATTTTTTAATTTTTAAAGAACCATTACCTTGTAGTAAACCTCCTTCCAAATTAATCGAAAATTCCTCTTTGTTTTTCTTATTATCATTATTGGTGGTGTAAAAATAGCCATTCAATTTTGAATTAAGTTTGTAATTAAGTGGTCTATCTCCAACGATAGTTACTTTTGCGTTATATCTACTTTTGAATTTATTTAAATATTTTTGTAAGTTAAATTTGTCTTCTAAAGTATTCTTATTTTCAATAATTTCTTTTATAAAATCTATCCTCTCATTAAATGAAATATTTTCTTTATTTATTTCTAAGTCATCCAAGATATTAGATTTTCTAGTTGGAACAACTTTTTTATTATCAAAATTAAAAATATCAACAGCTGTAAGGATAGTCCAACTGGTACTTATATTGTTAAAGTCTAAATTAATTAAATTAGTTTTTTTTGTATTGTATTCGGCTTCAATTATACCCCCATCAATTGGATACAAGGATGAGTTTACATAAAATTCATCATCTTTAAATCTAAAGTCAAATAATGAATTTGCTAACTTTATATTTCTATATTTACCTAAACTCCATGACAGTCTTCCATCAAGAGAAGACTGGTCTAATGATATCGATCCCGAACCATTAATAATTCCATTAATACTATCGAATTGATTGTTGTTAACAGCTAACTCAAGTTCATCAATAGGAAAATTATCAGCATTCCAAATAAAACTATCATTCTCTTTAACTAAATCTATACTGCCTTTAAAGGAGTTAAAAACTCTACTAAAAGTTGCACTATCTAATTTAAGCGAAGAATTTAATTTCACTGAGAGGAATGAAGGGATTGGAGAGTATCTATTTTTCATATTTAGCAGAAATTGATCATCATCATTTTTAATTTCACCCTCCCATATTTCTTTTATGCGAATCCCTTTGTAGTGGGGATAATCAACATTAAAATTTACAAAAAGATCAGGATTACTAATTTTTCCTTTTAATTCTCCTTCAGCAGTAATAAATCCTCTTATATCATTTTTTCGGAAAATATTTAAATTAGATAATTGAGTTCTATTTATTTTAAAACTTGAATCTATATCCCCGAGATTAATTCCTCTTTTATCAACCCAATAAGGAATATTACCTGAAAATTTAATGTCCGGATTCAGACTATTAATGTATCCAATACTTCCTTTCAAATTTATATTGTTATAACTTTCATTTAATGGGACATTTAGATTGAAATTTGAAGTCAAAGTTCCATAATCAAATTTTTCTGAATTTCCAATTAAATTGTTATCCCTACAATAAAAAATTGTTGAATCAGAATTTATATTCTCTGAGAAAGCTTCAGGCTTTATTTTTAAATTAGTAAATGAAAATCTTCCTTTACAAAATGTTTGCTTTGTTGATTTGTTAAATCTAAAATTAGATTTAAAATTTCCTTTTTGGAAATTAATTTTTCTGCCCCTAAATATATATTCTGAGTTCTTAAGATCTAATCCACTAGAAAATAACTCCAGTTTTAAAAATTCTTGATTTAATTTTGTATTAAATTTTAGTTTTAAAAAACCTTTTCCATAAAAATTAGATTTTAAATTTGCAATAATTTCTTTATTATTGGACTTATAGATAATATTGCCTTTAACTTTTGTTTCTAAGCCTGAATTTTGAAGCTTTAGGTCTGAATATTTGTTAATGCTAAAGTTTAATTCATACTTTGATTGTGACTTATTTTTGATTCGAGAATTACGATTGGCTTCATGCTCTTTAAAAAAATCTCTATCAATATTAATTTCAGTTTGCTCGGGCCTTATTTTTAATATCCATTTTTGTTTTAATAAAGATCTAAAAGGCATAATACCTACATAAACATTTTGAGCTTTAATTTCAGAATTTATATTTTTTTTATCAGTAAGTTTTGAATCTTTAAGAGAAATTCCTAGAAACCTAATTCCGGCATAATTACCTAAATCAATCTTTTTATTTAAAAAATTCCCAAAAACATCTTCAAGTTCTGATTTCCTGGAATTGTAATTATCTCTTAAAAAATTATTTAATAAAAATGTGCCTAGAATTCCTAAGGCGAAAAGTATTCCTACAGAAAGAATTTTTGTATTTAAATTTAGAGATCTAATTTTTTTCAAGTTAGAGCCCAAAAATAGAGTAGGCTTACAAAATATAAGAAATTAATTAGGTCAAAGCCACTAAATGTCTTTTTTTGAACTATTAGATAACACACCCAAAATTTTTGGATTCTTAGGATTATTCCTTTTTATATGCACTTTAGCAGCTTTTATATTTAATTTTGGGTTTAAATTTCGAATTATAGGAGCCACCATATTCTCTTTATTACTCTCTTTAAGTAGTTGGGCATTTATACAAAGTTATACTGAAAATGTAGTAATTGAGAATGCAAAATATGTCCCAATTGTTTATGACAATGGGTTCGATTTGATTATTGCAAAAGCAGATGAGGACTTCCCTGAAGAATCTATTAAGCCAACTTTAGAACAATTATCGGAGAACCTCAGGAGAGGAAGCAGGTCAGGTGCTAATGTAAAAATAAAGATTAGGAAACTTGAAAAAATTTCAGATGGTGTGAGTCAACCAGTCGTAATAGGAGAAATTCAGAAAAATGTAAAAATGAATTAGTCTACAGAATAATGAAAAGCAAGAATTTTTTAGATTTTTTACCAAATAATTTTAGACATGAGAAATCTTTCTTTACTCAAAAAAATCTAACTGACTTTGAAAAACTAAGTAACCTATCAGACTTAGACATAAATAATATTCAAAGAAAATCTCCACTTTGTGGATTAAATAATTTAAAGAAAATTAGAGCTATAGCTATTTTTAAAAAAGAAATTGAAATTTCTCCACCTGAGGCGTATCTACTTTTACATTGCGGTATTGGTACTATTAAATCATTATCACTATCTACTCCTTGCGAATTAGAACGCAAAATTGGGAGATTAGAAAGAAATCTTAGAACTAAAAGTGAAACTGACATAACTTTGAATCTTTTAAAAGAATGGATTAAGAGAGCTAATCAAGTCCAAAAATCTATTTGAAATCTTTGTTAAAAATTTTTTTTAATGTAGAATTTAGAAAAAGTTATTAATAATGAAATCTTTTTTATTTTTATTTTTTTTGTTTTTTCAATCCTCATACCCTGTTTATAGTCAGTCAAACTTATTAGAAAGTGTTAAAAAGAATCCGAGTGAAGCTATTAATATTTGCAATAAGTTTAGAGATTTTAATTCAAAAGGTATTTCCGCTAGTTCAGATAAAGCAATAGATTATGTATCAAAAAAAAACAAATTAACTCCTGTTAATGCTGAGATCTTCTCTATTTACGTTATCGGACTGCACTGTCCAGATGTAATCTAAAGATTAATGTATGGTTCAAGATGGTTTGATAAGTCTCTAGTACTTAGAGATAATATCAAACTTACATCAAGGATTTGGTTGCCTAATGGTGATGGGCCATGGCCCGCATTATTAATGAGACAACCTTATGGAAGGGAAATAGCTTCAACAATAACCTATTCTCATCCTTCATGGTGGGCTTCCAAAGGATATATGGTAATCATTCAGGATGTAAGAGGCATGGGTGCTTCTGAGGGAGTTTTTAATGGTTTCAAACAAGAAGCTAGCGATACTTCAGAAACACACGAATGGGTGAGGTCTCTTGAAGAATGTAATGGAAAACTTGGCTTATATGGTTTCTCATATCAAGGATTTACTCAACTAACTGGTGAATTATATTCAACGCCTCCTGATTGTTTATCTCCAGCAATGACTGGGTTCAACATTAAAGATCATTGGTGTTCTGATGGAGGGGCATTTTGGTGGAATAACAATATTGCATGGGGACTCCAAATAGCAGCACTAAAAATGAAAAGAGAAAAAAAAATATTTGAGTGGGGAAAGATAAGATCAGCTTTAGAAAATAAAAGTTATTTAAGGGAAGGAATTGATACTTTAAAAAAATATGATCCTAATAGCTTTGTTTTGGAATGGCTTAAAAATTTTAATAGTGATTGCCCATTTGAAGAATTTAAACCAATTTCAACATGGATTAAACAACCTATGTTAATTATTGGAGGACTTTGGGATCCACATTTAAGAGGTGCCTTTGATCTTTATAAAAAATCTAAAGAAGCTGGTGGGAGCCCAGAGATTATTATTGGGAATGCGACACATCTAAATTGGTGGGAGGGATCACAAGAATCTTTATTAAAATTTTTTGATAAACATTTAAAATCAGATGAAAGATTTAATTCTAAGAATTCAAAAAGCGAGAAAAAAATATGGAATATTTCATTAAATAAATGGGAAGAATTAAATAATAAAGTTAACCCTGAATTTATTTTTGGGCTCAAGAGCGATGGCACAGCAAATGTAGAGGTTGAAGATGGAAATCTTACCTTAAATTCAGAAGGATCAGGATGGTTCACAATTGTGAGTGACCCATGGCGACCTACTCCATCTGACGGTGGTCATCTAGGTCCAAATCCAGGAACGTTTAATAGAAGTATCATTGATAAACGCTTGGATGTAGGTGTTTTTCAAACCAATTCTTTTGAAGAAGATCAATATTTAAGAGGAATTCCCACATTAGAAATCCTAGTAAGAAGTGATCAGCCCAATTTCGATATCTGCCTTGCTTTATCTCTAGTTGAAGAAGGTAATGAGAAGGTGAATCAATTTTCAACAGGATTCTTAAGGGTTAAAAACTCCAAAACAAGTGAAGAATGCAAATATCAAATAACAATGCAGCCAACAAATATTTGTTTGATTAAGGGAAGCAAGCTTCGCTTATCCATATCTGCAGCAGCTTATCCCGCTATTGGCGTTAATCCTGGATTTGGGGAAGGAAATGTTGGAGCGCCTTCAGCAAATCATAGAATTATTACTCTAAGTTTCGGCCTTAATAAAACATTTATGAAAATGACCCCTTTTTTTAGTAAATAATTATTTTTTTGGTAAATCATTTGATATTATTAATCCTTAATATCTACCAGTCATGATCGAGACAATTCAAGCAGACTGGATTAAATCAGAAGCTATCAACCTAGAAAATTGTTGCAATGATAATCCATTAAAAATATTAGGTCCTCATTTTTATGAAGAACAATGGGTAATAAGGGTATGGATGCCTGAAGCTGATGAAGTTACAATAAATTTTAAAGATAAAACCTACAAAGCAGAAACCATAAATCATAAATGGCTTTTTGAAGCAATCCTTCCGGAAAATCCAAATTCTGATTACGAAATAAATGTTTCACGAGGTGGGATCAAACATACACAAAATGACCCTTGGTCATACAGAGAAGAGTGGATGGGAGAAGTTGATAGACATCTTTTTGCAGAAGGTAATCATCATCATATTTGGGAAAAAATGGGAGCACATCTCATTGAAGAAAATAATCAAAAAGGAGTTATGTTTTGCATTTGGGCTCCAAATGCAAAATCAATCTCGATAGTTGGAGATATAAATTCTTGGGATGGGAGACATCATCCAATGCAAAAAAGATTAGGGGGAATTTGGGAACTATTCATGCCAATAATGCAAGAGGGAGACACATACAAATATGAAATAAGAACACAACAAGGTCATATTTATGAGAAAGCTGATCCATATGGTTTCCTCCATGAAATAAGGCCTCAAAATGGTTCAATAGTTTCAAAATTGAAAAACTTTGATTGGAATGATAGCTCTTGGATTTCAAATAGAGATTCTTCCAGTCAAATTAACAAGCCAATCTCAGTTTATGAAATGCATTTAGGAAGTTGGCTCCATGAATCAACAGATAATAAATATCTAGAAGACAATGGTGAACAAAGAGACCCAGTGCCTGCCGCCGATTTAAAACCTGGGACAAGATTATTAACTTATCCAGAATTAACCGAAAAACTAATCCCTTACGTAAAAGAGAGAGGATTTACACATATCGAACTTATGCCAATATCTGAACATCCTTTCGATGGTTCATGGGGATACCAGGTTACAGGCTGGTATGCACCAACAAGTAGATTTGGCACCCCAAATGAATTTAGAGAGTTTGTCAATAAATGTCATGAAGAGGGCATAGGAGTAATTCTTGATTGGGTACCTGGTCATTTTCCAAAAGATAAACATGGTTTAGCATTTTTTGATGGTTGTCATCTTTATGAACATGGAGATTCACGCATAGGTGAACACAAAGAATGGGGGACCCTAATATTTAATTACAGCAGAAATGAAGTTAGAAATTTCTTAGTTGCCAACCTCGTTTATTGGTTTGAAGAGTTTCATATTGATGGAATAAGAGTTGATGCTGTAGCTTCAATGCTTTATAGAGATTATCTACGTCCAGATGGAGAATGGATACCCAATGAAAATGGTGGGAATGAAAATATTGAAGCCGTTAAATTTCTTCAACAGGCTAATCATGTACTCTTCCAACATTTCCCAGGCGCACTCTCTATAGCTGAAGAATCAACAACTTGGCCAATGGTAACCAAACCAACTGACATGGGAGGATTAGGCTTTAATTTGAAATGGAATATGGGATGGATGCACGATATGCTTGATTATTTTGAAATAGATCCTTGGTTTAGGCAATTCCATCAAAATAGTGTAACTTTCTCAATTACATATAACTATACAGAGAACTTTATGCTGGCACTTAGTCATGATGAGGTTGTCCATGGGAAAAGTCATCTTTTACATAAAATGCCTGGCGATGACTGGAAGAAATATGCAAATACTCGAGCATTACTAACTTATATGTGGACACACCCTGGTAAAAAAACGATATTTATGGGAATGGAATTTGGGCAAAGACAAGAATGGAATGTTTGGGATGATCTGCAATGGGAGTTACTAGAATTTGAGCCTCATAAAGGTATCAGAAACTTGATTGATGACCTAAACGTTCTTTATAAGAATGAACCTGCATTATGGAGAAATGACTTTGACCCTTATGGATTCCAATGGATTGATTGTAATGACAAATCTAATTCGGTTATAAGTTTCATGAGAAGAGAAAAATATACCAACGAGTGGCTAGTTGTTGTAGCTAACTTTACACCTAATACTCATGGGTCATACAAAGTAGGTGTCCCTGTGGAAGGATTCTATGAAGAAATATTTAATTCAGATGGCTCTAGATACGGGGGCAGTAACAAAGGAAATATGGGGGGCAAAGAAACCATAAATTACAATATTCATGATTATCAAAATGCTCTAGAACTTGCTTTGCCCCCATTAAGCGTGAGCATCTTCAAACATCAATCAAAAAAATAAGAAGGCTCATTTAACTTGATACTTCATATAAATGTTCATATAACGTTTTTGCTCTGCTTTACATTGTAAGATTTTTAAGTTGGATTTTTTTTTAAGAATATCGAATTTAAAAATGGGTCAAGATTTACCACTACTACTTTCTGCCGCTTTAGGTAAAAAAGTAAACAGGCCTCCAGTATGGATGATGAGGCAAGCAGGAAGATATATGAAAATCTATAGAGATTTAAGGGAGCGTTACCCAAGTTTTAGAGAGAGGTCTGAAAATCCAGAACTATCATATGAGATTTCAATGCAGCCTTTTCATGCTTTCAAACCAGATGGTGTGATACTTTTTTCAGATATTCTCACGCCTCTTCCAGGGATGGGCATAAATTTTGAAATAATAGAAAGTAAAGGTCCAATTATTGAGGACCCAATAAGAACTCTTAACCAGGTAGAAAATTTAAAAGAATTAAATCCAAGTGAGAATTTAAGTTTTGTTGGACAAGTTCTTACCTCACTAAAAAAAGATGTGAATAATGAGGCAACAGTTTTAGGGTTTGTTGGCGCACCTTGGACTCTTGCTGCATATGTAGTTGAAGGTAAAAGCAGTAAAAATTATTCTTTAATAAAATCAATGGCTTTTAATGAACCAGATTTACTTCATAAACTTCTTGATCATTTTGCAAAATCTATTGGTGAATATCTTAAATATCAAATAAAATCTGGAGCGCAAGTAGTACAAATTTTTGATTCATGGGCAGGCCAACTAAGCCCACAAGATTACGATATCTTTGCTGGGCCATATCAAAAAAAAGTTGTTGAAATTGTAAAAGCGGAATACCCTGAAACACCGATAATTCTTTACATTTCAGGAAGTGCTGGAGTTTTAGAAAGAATGGCAAAAACTGGAGTAGATATAATCTCATTAGACTGGACTGTAGATATTGAAGAGGCTTGTAAAAGAATCCCCAGGGGGATTGGAATTCAAGGTAATGTTGACCCTGGCATTTTATTCGGAAATGAAGAATCAATAAAAGAAAGGATAGATAATACTTTCAATAAAATTAAAGACAGGAAATATATTCTTAACTTGGGTCATGGGATTTTACCTGGGACTCCAGAAGAAAATGCTCAAACATTTTTTGAACATGGGAAAAAACTTACTTACTAGTCAAAGTCTTGGGATATAAAAACTTATTAATAACAGGCGCTAATGGATGTGTTGGCCAATATTTAGTTGATTGGTTTTTGAAAAACACAAAATTCAGGCTTTTTCTCATGGTAAGGGATAAAAGTAAGCTGCCAATTTCTATTCATGAAAATAAAAAAATCAAGTTATTGGTTTGCGATATCAGGGAATCAAATAAATATAAAAAGGAAATTAGTCAAATTAATTACTTAATACATACTGCCACAGCTTGGGGAGATCCCAAAAGAGCCTATGAAGTAAATATTAAAGCTTTTGAAGAATTACTTGAAATGCTTGATATTAAAAAGTTAGAAAAAATTATTTATTTTTCAACAGCTAGCATTCTTGACACAAAAACAGAATTAATGAGGGAATCATTAATTTATGGAACAGAGTATATACAAACAAAATATAAATGCTTCCAGAGACTTAGAGAAAGCTCATATGCAGAAAAAACCTTCGCTGTTTTCCCTACCTTGGTTTTCGGAGGAAATCTTGGCAAGAAAAGTAAATATCCTGTAAGTTATCTAACTAGTGGATTGAAAGAAATTGGGAAATGGCTTTGGATAGCAAGATTTTTAAAACTCGATTCGAAATTTCACTTTATACACGCAAATGATATTGCTCAAATTTGTGGGTTTCTAATTAAAAATCACAAAGAAGAGCAGTACAGAGGCTTTAGAAAATTTGTTCTAGGTCAGAAATTTATTTCAATTGATGAGGCCATAATTACACTTTTAAAAAGAAACAATATGAGGAGATATTTTGCGATACCCCTTACAAAAAGAATTCTAAAAATATTATTAAGAATTCTTCCCATCCAAACTACCCCGTGGGATAGCTTCAGTATCAAAAAGTACGACTTTAATCATGTCCCCATCACTAATCCCGAGACTTTCAAACTTAAAAGTCATGCCAAGTCACTAAATGATATTTTAAGGTTATCAAAGTTACCAAGCTGTAATAACAATTAAAATTCTCGCAGTTAGGATCGCAAAGCCTTGTAATATATATAAATAACTAAATTTTAATTATGTTACGTTCAATCTTTGCAGGGTTATTCGCAATAGTTTTAACTCTAGGTCTAGGTATTTCATCAGTTTCAGCTAAGACAGTTGAAGTAAAACTTGGGACAGATGCAGGAATGCTTGCATTTGAACCAAGCACAGTAACCATTAGTGCAGGTGATACAGTTAAATTCGTCAATAATAAACTTGCCCCTCACAATGCTGTTTTTGATGGACATGAGGAATTAAGTCATGCAGACTTAGCTTTTGCTCCAGGAGAGTCATGGGAAGAAACATTCGATACTGCAGGCACTTATGATTACTATTGCGAGCCTCACAGAGGAGCTGGGATGGTAGGTAAAGTTGTTGTTGAATAATTCTTTTAATACTTAAGTCTTTTTTACTTAATACTTATTACAGTCATAATTATATTTTGATTAATGAAAATAGTTCCAAGCGAATTTTCAAATTCAGCTTGGAGCTGTTTTATTTTGGCTAAAGAAATTGCTTATAAAAATAATCAACAAAACGTAGACTCTGACAATTTATTTTTAGCTCTCATAAAACAAGACAATCTTACGAAAACAATCTTGAAAAAAAATAATGTAAATATCAAAGAGATTGAGAAAGAAATAATGTATTCATTAAATTTGAAAGCGAAAATGAAAAATAAACAAGATAATTTATATATTGGTGATACTCTTCACAAAGTATTTTTGAAAGCGAATGATATTAAAAATACTTTAAATGATGTAGTGATATCAACAGAACACTTGGTTTACGGTTTAACTTATGATGATAAATATAGATTTCACATTTTAAATCAAAAAGGTATTACAGAATTTCTCGAAATTATAAAGAAAATGAAGTCAGATCCAACATTACAAAATGAATTTGATACTTCTAATGAGTCTTTGGAAAAATATGGTATTGATCTAACTCAATCTGCACGAGAGGGAATTCTAGACCCAGTTATTGGTAGGGATGAGGAAATTAGAAGGACAATTCAAATATTAAGTAGAAGAACAAAAAATAATCCTGTTCTAATTGGAGAACCTGGAGTTGGTAAAACAGCCATTGTTGAAGGTTTGGCTCAAAGAATTATTAATGGCGATGTACCCTCTGCACTACAAAATAGACAGCTAATTTCATTAGATATGGGTGCACTTTTAGCTGGAGCAAAATATCGCGGAGAATTTGAAGAAAGAATAAAAAATGTATTAAAGAAAGTTAAGGAATCAGACGGTAAGATCATTCTTTTTATTGATGAAATTCATACAGTAGTTGGTGCAGGGGCAAGTGGAGGCTCTTTAGATGCGAGCAACCTTTTGAAACCAATGCTTGCAAGAGGAGAACTTAGATGTATTGGTGCTACAACTATTAATGAACATAAACAAAATATAGAAAAAGATCCTGCTCTAGAACGAAGATTCCAAAAAATAAAAATTGATGCTCCTTCGATTGACGATACTGTATCAATATTAAGAGGATTAAGAGAAAGATACGAAGTTCATCATAGTGTGAGAATTTCTGATAATGCTTTGGTTGCTGCTGCGACCCTTAGCGAAAGATATATCAACGATAGATTTCTTCCTGACAAAGCAATAGATCTAATCGATGAAGCAGCCTCAAGATTAAATATGGTCATAACTTCCAAACCTGAAGAAATTGATGAGATTGATCGAAAAGTTTTGCAGTTTGAGATGGAAAAATTATCTTTAAAAAGAGAAACAGATTATTTTTCTCTAGAAAGATTAAAAAAAATCAATAATGAACTTATATCCCTTAAAGATAAACAGGCAGAATTAGGTGCTAAATGGAAAAAAGAAAAAGATGAAATTGATGAGATTAGCACCATAAAAGAAGAAATTGAATCTGTTCAATTGCAAATAGATCAAGCCAAAAGGAGTTTTGACCTCAACAAAGCAGCAGAATTAGAATTTGGAACTTTAAATTCACTACAAAAAAAATTGAAAGAAAAAAGTGAGTCTCTAGTTAATTCCCACAAAAGCGGAGAGACAAGTCTTTTAAGGCAAGAGGTTACTTTTGATGATATTGCAGAAGTTGTCTCAAAGTGGACCTCTATTCCAGTACAGAACTTAAACCAGTCAGAAAAAGATAAACTTTTGAGCCTCGAGTCAATCCTTAAAGAAAAAATTATTGGTCAAGATAGTGCAATTAAGGCTGTTGTAGATTCCATTAAGAGATCAAGGACTGGTCTAAATGATCCAAGCAAGCCATTAGCCAGTTTCCTCTTCTTAGGTCCAACTGGTGTTGGGAAAACAGAGCTGAGTAAAGTAACAGCCAAAATTATATTCGATTCAAATTCTTCAATTACAAGACTGGATATGTCTGAATATATGGAAAAGCATTCAGTAAGCAAAATTATAGGTGCGCCTCCTGGATATTTAGGTTTCGAATCGGGCGGTCAACTAACTGAAGCTGTGCGCAAAAATCCTTATTCATTGATACTTCTTGATGAGATAGAGAAAGCTCATAAAGATATCTTAGATATTCTTTTGCAGGTTCTTGATGATGGAATCATTACTGATGGTCAAGGTCGTACAATCAATTTCAAAAATTCAATCATTGTTCTTACAAGTAATTTAGGAAGTCAATCAATAAATGATTTATCAATTAGAAAAGAAGATACAAATGAAATTAAAAAAGTTATTGATAATGAACTAAAAAATTTTTTCAAGCCAGAGTTTTTAAATCGACTCGATGAAATAGTTATTTTTAATAATTTAGAATTAAATGACATGAAAGAAATTGCAAAAATCCAGCTTCAAAATTTAGAAAAAAGACTTAACAAAAACAACTTAAAATTCAAAATTTCGGATGAGGCAATTAATCAACTTGTCGAAAATAGTTTCGATCATGCCTATGGTGCAAGGCCTCTAAAAAGAATTATTCAAAAACAAGTTGAGACAAAAATTTCAAATAATATATTGAATAATCATTACTTTAATAAAGACGAGATTAATATTTATCTCGCTAATGGAGAGATAATCGTTGATTAAAGATCTAAATTAAAGAATTCTATATGACTTGAAATTAGACAACTTTAATCTAAGGTTTAAACCAATCAGGAATTTTCTCATAACTTGCTTTATTGGATTTATTTTCTTTTGATTCTGTTTTCCAACAACATGTTCTGCCCTTATCCTTTTCTTGCAAGTATTCATTAGCCCATCTCCAAATTAATTCAGAAGTGAACTCCATACCCACATTATCCATAATTCTCAGATCTAAGGCATCTAAGTCATTTAATTTTTTCCAGTAATTTAACAAAGGGTCATCTTTATTTACTAAAAAAGTATGGTCAAATTGCTCCTTTAGTCTATTTTCTAGGGGCTTTAGACTTGAAAAATCTACAACAAAACCGTTTGGGTCTAATTTTTTTGCAGTAAAGCAAAAGGTGAATGATCTTGAATATCCATGCACAAATCTGCAGTGGCCTTTATGGCGCCATTGCCTATGTGAACAGGGGAAATCCTCGTAACTTTTACTGCATGAAAATTTCAACGAATGAATATGCATCAATTAACTGTTAGGATAATTTTTAATAAAACATACTGAGCAGGATTTAACATAGCAAACATAATGACTTATTCAAATAATTTTTCAATAGAAGATCTACGCTTTGATAATTATGGATTAATCCCTGCAATAGCACAAGATTGGCTTGACGGATCGATTCTTATGCTTGCTTGGATGAACAAAGAGTCTTTGACAATGACACTTGAAACCAAAAACGTTCATTACTGGAGTAGATCAAGATCAGAAATTTGGAGAAAAGGAGCTACAAGTGGAAGTACCCAAATACTTAAAGAGATAAGATTCGACTGCGATAATGATGCACTAATTCTTTTGATTGAACAAAATGGTTCAGGAGCATGTCACACTGGGGAAAAAAGTTGTTTTTTCAACGAAATCCAAATTAATCAAAATAATAAAAAAAAGAAAAAGACAACACCCTTTTCAAATATTTGCTCTGAATTATTTTATACAATTAACGAAAGATCGATAAATCCATCAGAAAAAAGTTACACAAATCATTTATTAACAAAAGGCAGTAATACAATTTTAAAAAAAATAGGAGAGGAATCAGCAGAATTTATAATGGCTTGCAAAGATAATGATAAAAATTCAATCTCAAATGAAGCTGCTGATTTAATTTATCATCTTCAAGTAGCCCTTATGCATAAAGGAGTTAATTGGAGAGATGTACTCGCTGTTTTAGAATCAAGAAGAAAAAATTAAATAATTAAAATTTATAATTTTTAATCTGAAAATTTGGGAAAAAAATGTTAATTAATTAACTAATAATTATTAATTAATTATTAATTAATTATTACATGTATGGCTTATTACTGAATTGACTATAAGTTGAATATATTAACAAAGAGGTAAATCGTGAGTTCATTAAGCGATTTTCTTGGTGAAATAGGTCGTCATCAACTTTTGACTCCCGAAAGAGAACTCACTATGGGCAGAAAAGTCCAAGAAATGGTTGTGCTTCTTAATAGATGTCAAGAGGCAGGTGGCAAAGGTCCTGCTTGTGAATATTCCGAAGCTGAAAGAAAAAAAATTAAAATTGGTGAAAAGGCCAAAAACGAGATGATAACAGCCAACCTCAGACTGGTTGTCAATCTTGCTAAAAGATATCAAGGTAAAGGATTAGAATTATTGGACTTAATTCAGGAGGGAACTTTAGGCCTTACAAGAGCCGTAGAAAAATATGATCCCTCTAGGGGGCATAGATTTTCTACCTATGCTTATTGGTGGATCAGGCAAGGATTGAATAGAGCATTATCGACTCAAAGTAGAACCATTAGGATCCCAGTAAATATTAATGAAAAACTTACAAAATTAAGAGCAGCAAAATCAAAGCTTATGCAACTTAAGGGGATTCCACCTAACAGCCAGGAACTTGCTGAAGAGATGAAAATCACTAAAGAGGAGATTGATGAACTCCTCTCTTGTGAAGTGAGAAGTATCACTGTTAGTCTTCAAGGCACTGTCAAATCAAAATCAGATCCCTCTGAACTAGTTGATATTCTTCCAAGTGATCAAACCCCTCCTATGGAATTAGCTGAATTAGCCGAAAGAACAGCATCTGCCTGGAAGTTATTAGATAAGGCTAACCTAACCGAAAAAGAAAGAAAGATAGTAAGCCTAAGATTTGGTTTAGACGGCTCAAATGAATGGAGAACTTTAGCTGAAGTTGCGAGACATATGAGTTGCAGCAGGGAATATTGCCGACAAGTTGTTCAACGTGCTTTAAGAAAACTTAGAAAAGCAGGCATACAGAATGGATTAGTTGATAGCATTAGCTAAAAATTCCATTAAAAATATTTAAATTTCATTTTTTAGGATGAAAGAGAATTACAAAACCCAAGAAAAAATCTATGATGCTGAAGTTTTAGAGAGTTCAACATTTGATGAGAATATCATTATCAAGATTCTTATTAAAGCAGGAAGAACAATTGCCAAGCCAGCCCTAGAAGTTTTGGAAATGGCTATAGATCCTTATACTCCAGCACAAGTAAGAATTTCCTTAATGGCTGCATTAGCTTATTTAATTATGCCATTTGACCTTTTCCCAGACTTTATGCCCTTAGTTGGTTTTAGTGATGACTTTGTAGCACTCACAGCAGTACTTAGTATTTGGGGTAAATATATGACTCCATCAATAAGAGAAAGAGCAGAAAATAAGCTTAATAAGTTATTCCCTTTTTTTTGAATGAGAAAATTATCTCAACAGGAAGAAAAAGAACTAATCTCCTTTATTAAGGATTGGTTAAAAACCCATGGACTTAATCAAAAGGATTTGGCCTATGAATTAAAAATTAAATCAAGTAGAACATCTGAAATTATTCTCAAAATCAAAGAATTTTATAAGAAAGGTGGTATGTTCAACGTCGCAAAGAATCTCATAAAGATTGAACAAAACTGGTTAAACAATTTCAAAAATGACTATCAAGAGATTAACCAAACGCCACCATATAATCAATTAGATATAGACTCATTAGTAAACCAAATAAACCAAGATACTAGTAGCTAAATAATATTTTAGAAAAATATATTTAATTTAAAATAATGTTTTCTTTAAATAATTGAATATATTTATTTAAAAATAAAAAAACATTAAAAATAACATAAAAATAAATATTTTATAATTTAGAAAATAAATATTTTTATGTATTTTTATAAATCAAGATTTTTTCTAATTAATAATTTAAACACCTAAATTTAATTTAAAATTAGATTTAAAAAGCTTGTACCCAGGGGTATATATCATAATTAGTCCATATGCCTTTTTTCCAATATATATCTTCCTCAATAAAAGTACTTAATTGTTTTTCATCAGTAGCATTGAAAATACCAAACAAATATTTAGTGCATTTTGTTGGTCCTAAAGTAACTAAAATATTTTGATCTTTTAAATTTCTAAGTCTATTAAGATGTTGTTTACGAAATGGTTCCCTTTTAATCAATACATCTTCACAGTACTTTCCAAAAACAACAAACTTTTCCATTTTTTTTTAAGATAAGTAATAGATTAAATATACAATAAATAATTGCGTATATTACATACAAATTGCTATCTTATTTAGGAAGAACTTTCTAATAATTAATTATGCTCACTGGTAGTGAACTTCTTGCAAAAGTTAAAGAACTTGGTGACGTTAGCAAGTCTGAACTTGTTCGAGCTTGTGGGTATGTTTCCACTAAAAAAAATGGAGGTGAACGCTTAAATTTCACAGCCTTTTATGAAGCTCTTTTAGAAGCAAAAGGAATAAATCTTGGTGATTCTGGAGTTGCAGGAATTGGGAAAGGGGGGAGAAAACTAAGTTACATAGCTACGGTACAAGGAAATGGAAACCTCTTGATTGGGAAAGCATATACAGCACTTCTGGATTTAAAAGCAGGTGATGAATTCGAAATCAAGCTTGGAAGAAAACAAATTAGATTATTACCTACTGAAGAATCTTAAAAATAACAAAGATAAATTTGATAATTAATTTATAAATACTTAAATAATTAATTTAAAAAGAATATTTTTACTAAGTTTAATTTTTTTGATCGGCAGCTAATCTCATATCTTTACAAAATTTACCAACCTGATCAACAACATCTTTTTCACTTGAACTAGAAATTCGTTTTACAAATGCACTTCCAATAATTACTCCATCAGCTCCCCATTCACGAACTTTATTAATATGTTCAGGAGTAGAAATTCCAAAACCAACGGCAATTGGATTATTATTTATTTGTTTTAACTTATTAATAAGATTTTCTACTCTATTTTCCATTTTATTTCTCTCTCCTGTAACACCCGTAACGCTTACTAAATAAGTAAAACCTTTCGAATAGTTAGATATTTTTTCCATCCTTTCAAAAGGAGTAGTTGGAGCTACCAATAAAATTAAGTCCATAGAATATGTTCTAACTACATTCGAAAATTTATAGGCTTCCTCAAGAGGGAGATCAGGAATTATTAGTCCAGAAACTCCAGCATTGGATGCCATTTCACAAAATTCTTCAAATCCAAAACATAGAAGAGGATTTAAGTAAGAAAAAAGCACGATGGGAATATTTAATTTGCCTTTTAAAGAATCTAAAAGGGTAATTACTTTTCTTGGAGTTGTGCCTGCTTTTAAGGCGCGAGAGGCAGACAGTTGAATAGTAGGTCCATCTGCGAGAGGATCACTATATGGGATTCCTAATTCAATAAGATCAGCTCCATTATCCTGCAACTTTAATAATATCTCAGACGTAATCTCAACATTGGGATCTCCTGCCATAATAAAAGGCATCAAAGCTAATTTGTTATTACTTTTTAAGTTATAAAACTTTTCATCTACTTTTGATAGATAATTATTTTTGATCAATTTCATTTCGTGCTCTTTCATGAATTTTTTAATTTTACTTATAAGGACTTAAGGATTTTTTTCTAAATCTTCCATTAGTTTTTCTTGTTCTTCCTTTGACAATGCATTGAACTTAGCTTCTAGTTTATCATTAACAACTTTTTCATAATCTTTTCTATAACGCTTCCTTTGTTCCATAAAAGTCATTTTTCCATTTATAACCCTAAAAACATACGAAGATACCCAAGTAATGACAATTAAAAATAGAATGCAGCTTGAAAAAGTATTCGTTGTGAAATTATCCACGCCAATTAGCGAAAATAATTTAAAACTTATTAATCCTAATAGAGAAAGAAGAATACCTATTTGAACAACTTTACCTTTAGTCAATTATTTAACCTTTACTACTTCCTTTTAATCTAAGATTTAGAAATGGAGAAAATAAAATTAAACCTGGGAAAAAAAGGAAAACAAGTCCATAAATTCCTAATCTCTCAAATTTGCCCATAACATTCCATCTATTATTCATCCAGTAAAATAGAAATAATGGAATAACTAATAAATATGCAGTGATAACAGCAACATAAGCAATTAGAGTGGCAAATGGATTAGTGAAAATATTTTCCATTTTAATTTTATGGTTCCTTAGTTAAAACATAACAATTATTGGCAGTTATCGTAAGAACTAAAAATAAATAATTTATATAGTGGGAGTGGGGGGACTTGAACCCCCACGAGCTAAAGCGCTCGACGGATTTTAAGTCCGGCGCGTCTACCAATTCCGCCACACTCCCAAGGCTTCTCAGCCTTTTTATTGTAACTTTTATTGTAAACTTGCAAAGAAATTGATGTAAAAAGTGATGATTTTGAGATCTATAGACTCCTTAGATTACGCTATGGCGAAGTCTATAGAGTTTACACATTCAGCAGGTCCTTATCTGCTGCTTTTAAATGGCGTTAAGTTACGAGTGTTGACGAGTGTCCCATTTAGTCAGCTACGTCCTTGATATTGATAATTTTCAGTTTGTTTTTTTTGAATATATTATTTCCAAAATATTTGTAGACTACAAATTTTTAAAATGATAATTTCTTATAAACCTATTTTAAAAACTATGAAAAAATACTTGGTTGCATCTTCACTATTATTGAGTTCTTTTACCTCTCCAATATTTGCAGAGGAATCTAAAAGTTTTTATTTTTCTATTGGAGGAGGGATAAATTTTGTGGGTGATATTGAGAGTAGTGTTGGAGTTATAAATGGTGAATATGGCACTAACAATCCCTTCCAATATTCATTTGCAATCGGTAAAGAATTTGAAGATTGGAAATTAGAATTTAATTATTCAGGTACTACTATTTCAAGTGATGAATTGACGGTAACAGCTGGAGGTGTTGGTGCTACTGCAGCTCTTACTCCAGATTATGAAGCAGATGTTACGAGTTACATGATCTATGCTTATAAAGATTTCCCTAGTGATACAAAATTCACACCATATATTGGAGCAGGTTTAGGTTTTTCTTCTATTGATGTCCCTTCACAAAATATAGCTCTTGCAGGGGTTAATTTTGTAACTAGTGATTTTGATACACAAGTATTCACATTTGGATTAAAAGGAGGAGTAGATTATGAAATAGCAGAAAATACTTCTTTATATACTGAGCTTGGATACTTAAATTTGGCATCATTCGATGCTGAAGAAGGTGAAGAATTTGATTCTATTAATTCGTTTGTAGTTACAGCAGGCCTTAGATTTAGTTTCTAAGAATTCCCTTGTTGAAAGGAAAATAATAAATCAGGATTATCATGTACTGATTTTTGCAGTGGAACGAATAATAATTTTGACTTTTGTGATTTTTAATCAATAAAGCGTCATTTCTTTTGACATTAAAAGAACTTCGAGCATGTTAAGTTTCTATTTTCTGCGCTTTCGTGCACTTGAACAATAATAAAGCGATTAGCTTTTTGGCTAATCGCGTTCACTATCTACACCAAAGTCTGTGGGATTTTAAGTCAGGCGGGTCTACCAATTCCGCCGCACTCCCAAGGCTTCTCAGCCTTTTTATTGCAAACTTGCAAAGAAATTGATGTAAAAAGTGATGATTTTGAGATCTATAGACTCGTTAGATTACACTATGGCGAAGCCTATAGAGTTTACACATTCAGCAGGTCCTTATCTGCTGCTTTTAAATGGCGTTAAGTTACGAGTGTTGACGAGCGTCCCATTTAGTCAGCTACGTCCTTGATATTGATAATATTCAGTTTGTTTTTTAATATATTTTTTCCAAAATATTTCTAGACTACAATGTTTTAAAATGATAATTTCCTAGAAATTTAGTATCAAAATTATGAGAAAATACTTCGTTATATCATCACTATTATTGGGTTCTTTAACCTCTCCAATATGTGCAGAAGAATCTAAAAGTTTTTATCTTTCTATTAGCGGAGGGATAAACTCCATTAAT
Organism: Prochlorococcus marinus XMU1419; assembly: GCF_017695955.1. Taxonomy (NCBI): domain Bacteria; kingdom Bacillati; phylum Cyanobacteriota; class Cyanophyceae; order Synechococcales; family Prochlorococcaceae; genus Prochlorococcus; species Prochlorococcus marinus. Next base: position 525,333 of record NZ_JAAORO010000001.1, on the reverse strand, counting down.
GAACTTGAAAGTGATCTTGATGGGACAGGTGTTGTTTCCTTCGGTACTGATAGTCCTTTTCAATATTCTTTGGCAATTGGTAAAGAATTCGATGATTGGAGATTAGAATTTAATTATTCAGCTACAACCGTTTCACGTGATTCAATCACAGTAACAGCTCCGGGACAAAATCCTGTCACTTCAAACATTAACCCAGAAATTGAGGAAGATATTAAAAGTTATATGATATTTGGTTATAAAGATTTCCCAACTGATAAAAAATTCTCTACTTATCTTGGAGCCGGCCTGGGATTTTCCACTGTTGAAATGGCTGAAGCAAACCCCATTGTAGGAGGAGCAAATGTACCTACTCCAGCAATTGATGAAGAACTTTTCACATTTGGATTAAAAGGCGGGGTAGAGTATGAAGTCTCAGACACTACCTCTCTATATGCAGAGGTTTCCTATTTGAATTACGCAGAATTCTCAACTGCTGCTGCTAATGGTAATGCTAATGCAAATGCTGTTGGTGGTGAAGGTGCTGGTCTTGGTGGTGGTGGTGAAGCTGCTGCTGCTGCTGCTGCTGGCGGTGGTGCTGACACAGACTTTGACTCAAATAATTCTTTTGTAGTTACAACAGGACTTAGATTTCGTTTCTAAGCGTTACCTCTTAAAAGAAATATAAAAATCAGGTTTCCCATGCACTAATTTTCTGAAGTGGGATGACAAATAAGTTTGACCTTTGTGAATTTTGATCAAGAAGCCAGATTTCTTTTACCATTTTAAAAAACCATTAGCATATTCAATAGATATTTCTGTGCACTTTCTTACACTTGAAAAATAAGAATATTTACACTTTTCTTGAATTATTAGATACGCGAGATAAATAGTATTTAATAATTTTATTTAAATTTAGATAATTTCAGATTATCCAAAAAATGCATAAAGAATCCAGTAGAGAGTAAGAATTCGTAAATTTCTAAATCATTTCTTATATGCTCAATAGTTGAAGCCCATGAAATTTCATAATAAAAAATATATAAAGCAGTTATCAAGAAATATAAACTTAATTTTTTACTTGGTATTGAGCTTAAGTGTGGCCACTTTCTCCATCCAATCCATCCAAAAAAAATACAAATGATTATCAATAAAGGATCGAGAAATAGATTATGAAAAAATGGGAGATTATGCAGATTAGTCTCACCTTGAATACTAATTTCTGTAAGAGAATCTATTGTAAAACCTGTAATTCGCTCACCCCAACTTATTTCTTCAGCAGCAATAAAGAAGGTTAATGCACTAAGAAATAACCAAATAAATGAGTTTAAGGATTTTTTACTTTTACTTTTGCAAAAAATTACTAACCCAAATATTGATGAAAAAAAGTATTCAAAAAACTGAATCCATTCCAGAGGACCATCTTCTAGTTTCAATAAGTTAAACCAAGTTAAACCAACTATATTTTCCCCGTAAGGGAGAATATAAATAAATCCATAAATAAATATTAGGTAATAGATGGGGAACAAACTTACTTCTGGAGAAATAGATCCCCATGGTGTTTTAATTAACTTCAAGATTTATAATGAGGGTAATTATTATGAAAGTATTTTACAGTCTCAACAACCAACTAGAAACTTTCATTTGATTAGTGAAATATGTTAGTTATAAGTTGGGTATATGCAAGTATAAAGATAGATTTAATTTAAAAATCTACTTACTTTTGCCTACACTCTAAGAAATTACCTTAGCAAGAAGATAAATATTTTTAAGTCTGGCGAGTTTACAAATTCCCCCTGACTCCCTGAAGAAATCGCCACTAATTCATCCCATATTTAAGTTTCCGATTTAACTAATAGATATTGGGAATTTTCACTTTTTTTGAATGGTTAGATTAAATATAACTTTTTAATTTACTATCCCATCAACTTGCCATCGTAAAGTTTCACCTGCATGTAAAGGTTTTATCTGTCCTACAATGTTGTTTTCCTCTTCAACATCAATAAAATCTGAAATTTTGTTTGGTCTAGACACTAATTTTAATTTTTCTTTGTTATGAGGGACATTATAAAAATTAGGGCCATTTAAACTTGCAAACTTTTCAAAATTATCTAGAGCATCTTCCTCTTCAAATACTGTTAAATAGCTTTCTATTGCTACTGGAGAATTAAAAATGCCAGCACATCCACAAAAAGCCTTCCACTTTCTGAGGTGTGGAGCAGAGTCAGTTCCCAAGAAAAAACATTTTTCCCCACTTGTTGCAGCTCTCCTTAAAGCGAGTCTATTACTTTCCCTTTTAGCAACTGGTAAGCAGTAAAAATCACTATTTAAGCCTCCAAAAAACATTGCATTTCTATTTATATGCAAATGATGCGGAGTGATAGTAGCTCCAATTTTATTTTCTTGAACAAAATCAACTGCATAAGATGTGGTTATATGTTCTAAAACGATTTTTAATTTTGGAAATCTTTTAGTTATTTGAGAGAGTTCTTTATCTATAAAAACTTCCTCTCTATCAAATATGTCTACTTCAGAATCAGTCACTTCCCCGTGAATTAAAAGAGGCATTCCATTATCTTGCATTGATTCGAAAATCTTATATAGATTTTCTATTTTCTTAACTCCATGACTGGAATTTGTTGTAGCATTAGCAGGATACAATTTTGCTGCGAAAAAGATATTATTTTTGAAACCATTTATTAATTCTGCTTTATCAGTCTCATCTGTAAGATATATCGTCATTAATGGTTCAAACTTAGAACTTTCTGGCAACGCTTCAACAATAGATTTTTTGTAAGAGGTCGCACTTTCAACAGATGTAATGGGAATTTTAGTATTTGGCATAATAATAGCTCTTCCAAAAAATTCGGAACTAAAGTGAATGATATTTTTTAATACAAGACCTTCTCTTAAATGTAAATGCCAATCATCAGGTTTTATTATGGTTAAAGTCTTCAAAATTTTTACTATTTCATTAATTTTAACAGCAAATTAAAATTGACAATAATTTATAGATATTCGAGGATAGTTATTAACCAATTACGAAAATTTTTATCATCTAAATGAAATTCTAAATATGAGTGATTTTTTATTTCCAATATTAGAAATAGTTTTAGGAGTAGTTTTACTTTTTGTTGGAGGAGAGTTCTTTATTCAAGGAGCCATATTTTTATCTTTAATTTTAGGAATACCGCAAATAGTAATTGGATTAACAGTTGTTTCTCTTGGGACAAGCTCTCCTGAGTTGTTGGTAAGTTTAAGTTCAATTTCAAAAGGTAGTGACTCTCTTGCGGCAAGCAATGTGATTGGAAGCAATATTTTCAATGTTCTCGTTGTTTTGGGAATAAGCTCATTGATAACACCTTTGAAGGTGAAAAGCAGAATAGTTAGAAGAGATGTGCCTCTATTAATGGCTATATCTTGTGCGGTTTGGGCTATGTCGTCCACAGGCTTATTAACATTGCAAGCAGGTGTTTTTCTAATATTTTGTTTAATCTTAAATACAATATGGGAAATTAATACCATCAATGAGAAAGGAGAAGAGACCAAAGATGCTGAACCAGAGATAGAAGAATTTAAAGATAACTATAAAGGGAAGCTTAATATTTTTCTAAAGTTAATATTAGGAATTTTTCTTTTGAGCTTTGGTTCAAATATTTTAGTAAATGGTTCTCAAACGCTTGCTTCTCTTTTGGGGGTTAATGAAATTGTTATTGGTTTAACTATCGTCGCTACCGGAACATCTTTACCGGAATTAGTGACTTCAATAATTGCTGCATTTAAAGGCAAAACAGATCTTGCGATTGGTAATGTAATAGGAAGTAATTTGCTCAATCAACTTCTCATCCTTGGAAGTTGTAGTATTTTTTCAGGATTTAAAGGTTTAGTAATTGAACAAAGCCTAATAAAAGTTGACTTACCTTTTATGGTTTTAACTACCTTTGCATGCTTACCAATTTTCTGGAGCAAAGGGAAAATTACCAGAATTGAAGGATTTATTTTAATTAATTTTTATATTTTTTACATTCTCGATAAGATACTTTTTTTGAATGGATTTAATTATCTCTCTGAATTAAGGATAGGTTTATTTATTTACTTTTCACTACTTATAGTAATTTTGTTTGCTCAAGAAAAATTAAAATTTTCTAATTCATAATTTTAGCCATACATAGTCACAAACTCTTCAGAGATAGTTGGGTGCAAAGCCATTGTAATATCAAAGTCCTTCTTTGTTATCCCTGCATTTAATGAGATTGATGCCATTTGAATAATCTCAGATGATGTTTCCCCAAACATATGGCATCCCAGGACTTTATCAGTAAGCTTATGAACTACAATCTTCAGCATACATTTTGATTTATTCTCCTTAAAAGTATTAGACATAGGGGTAAATTTGCATTTGAAAATTTTTATATTTTTTTCAGAGTGAATCTCTATAGCTTTTTTCTCACTTAACCCAACTGTTGAAATTTCTGGAATAGTGAAAACAGCCTTAGGGATATTTTCATAATTTACTTTTCTTTTTTGGTCATTAAAAAAATTATCCGAAAAAACTCTCCCTTGTTCAATTGCTACCGGAGTTAAATTTGGTTTATTTATAATATCGCCAACTGCAAAAATATTGGCGTTGCTTGTTTGATTAAGTTCATCAACATCTAAATATTGGCCATCCATCTTTAGATTTAAAAAATCTAAATTTAAAGGGAAAAGATTTGGTTCTCTACCTGTAGCAATAAGGATATTATTAGTTAGGAGTTTATCACCCGAATCTAAAGTAGATTCCAGATTTCCATTCACCCTCTTAATAGCCTTTAATTGAGTATTGGAAATTATGTTTATATCAGAAAACGTTGGCGATTCCTCCAAGCAAAAAGAAAGATCCTCATCAAAACCATTAAGTAAATGTTGACCTCTAATTAATTGAGTTACTTCAGTACCTAAATTCCTGAAAATAGAAGCAAACTCGCAAGCAATATATCCTCCTCCAACTATTAATATTGATTTGGGAAAATTTTCTAATCCAAAAATATCATCACTAGTCCATGCCAAATCTATCCCAGGAATATCCAATTTCTTTGGTTTACCACCAACTGAAATAAGAATTTTCTTTGAACTTATTTTATTTTTAACTTTCTTTGTTTTTGGACAAATTATTTCTAATTCATTTTGATTCGTAAATCTTCCTAAGCCCTCAAAAATAGTTACATTCAATTTGTTTAAAGAATTTCTATGTAAATTACTTAGTCTAGAAACCTCCTCTCTAACATTCTTCAATAAAATATTTGATTCAAAATTAATGCCTTCATTTTTTAATCCATATCCTTTAGAAGAATCCATATTTTTTTTACATTTAGCAGCATAAACCATTAATTTTTTAGGAACACATCCCCTTATCACACAAGTTCCTCCTATTTTATTTACTTCTATAATTGCAACTTTTGCTCCATAACTTGCTGCACGTTTGGCCGCCGCAAGTCCCCCAGATCCAGCTCCAACAACAATTAAATCGAATTCAAATTCCAAGACTTTTTTTAATCAATTATTATAACTTTAGTTTATAGATTTAATTCAAATAATGAATGGGATTTTGACATGGACTGATTTAAATAAGTTCGAAGTTGAAGATCTTGATAGAGTCAATGGTATTAATAATTCCTACTCAAATTTAAGATTATTTGGGCATACTGAAAATGATGTGATTGTTACTCTTTATAGGGATAGGCATTCATGGTGTCCTTACTGTCAGAAAATATGGTTATGGCTTGAATATAAGAGAATTCCTTACAGAGTCAAAAAAATAAATATGTTTTGCTACGGTCAAAAAGAAAGTTGGTTTCTTGACAAAGTCAGATCGGGAAAATTGCCTGCAATTGAATTTAAAGGGCAAGTTATAACTGAGAGCGACGATATTATAGCTTTTTTAGAAAATGAATTTGGAGCACTTGGATCTTTTATAACATCTAGTCACCTTATTAAAATTCGAGAATTAGAGAGAGAAATCTTCAGATCATGGTGTAATTGGCTCTGCCGAGAAAGCTTTAATTTTATAGATAACTCTTTAAGAAAAAAAAGATTTAGAGAATCAATTTCTAAATTCGATGAAATTTTAAGTAGATCAAAATCAGGATTTATTGATCCATCAGTATCTAATACCAGTGATATAGAGCCAGGAGTTGGAGATATAATTTTTATTCCCTATATGGAGAGGATGAATGCTTCATTGATTTATTATAAAGGGTTTAATTTAAGATCTAATTACCGGAATGTAGATAACTGGCTTACACTTTTTGAAGGAACAAGTGCTTATAGAGGCACTCAAGGAGATTTTCATACTCACTCTCATGATTTACCCCCACAAATGGGCGGATGTTATAAAGAAAGCAATACAAAACAGATTTCCTACTCTCAGTCAATAGACTCTGGAGAAGGTCTTGGCAATTTTGAATTAAATAAAAAATGTGATTCAAATTATTACATTAGATTTGCTCTCAAAAGAGTCCTAAAGCACAAAGATAATTTGATAAAAGTTAATCCATGCGATAAAGAATGCTTTGAAGAATCATTGAGATCAGCTTTAACACATATGATCACAGGTGAAGTAATAATGCCTGAAAAACTCTCAGGGAAATCCCTAAGATATTTAAAAAATAGAATCTCAGTTCCAAGAGATATGCCAATTATTTCTGCAAGGTTATTAAGACAATCATTAAACAAAATTGAAATATTAAGTAATAACAATGAAAAAGATAAGATACCTATCAGTCATAGATATGATCAAGATCCTAGAAATTTTATTTCTAATTTACTATAAATTTTTTCTTGAATCTATTTGAAGTAAATCTCTTATTTTTTGAACTTGACTTGCAATATTAGGATCTATAGATAATTTTTTTTCAACTTGTTCAATAGCATACATAACAGTTGTATGGTCTTTTCCCCCAAATTCATCTCCAATTCTTGGAAGACTTAAATCGGTTCCTTGTCTCATAAGGTACATACCTATTTGTCTAGCTTGACTTACTGGTTTTCTTCTACTTGAACTAATCAATTCATCAGTAGAAACTTTAAAGAAATCAGAAACTTTTTTAATAACTTGTAAGGGAGTTACAACTACTCCAACACTATTTGGATCCAGCATTGGAGCAATTGATTGGACTGTCATTGGCAAGCCTGTTATTGAAGCAAATGCAACTGCTCTTGTGAATGCTCCCTCTAATTCTCGTATATTTGAAGTAAATCTTCCAGCGATAAATTGAATTAGATCTCTTGGAAGACTCATACTCTCTTGTTCTGCCTTCTTTTGAAGAATAGCTGTCCTCGTCTCAAGATCGGGGGGTTGAATATCTGCAGTCATACCCATTGAGAACCTAGAAATCAATCTCTCTTGAATCCCAGACAATTGATTTGGAGGTCTATCACTGGCTATGACTATTTGACTCCCTGATTCGTGAAGAGCGTTGAAAGTATGAAAAAATTCTTCCTGTGTATACTCTTTACCTTCTAAGAACTGTATATCGTCTATTAGAATCAAATCGACATTTCTATATTTATCTCGAATAGCAGTCATTCCATCTCTTCTAATACCACTAATAACGTCGTTTGTAAAAGTCTCTGTAGATACATATTTCACTTTTGCTTCTGGATCTATTTCAACTCGATAATGACCTATTGCTTGCATTAGATGAGTCTTGCCAAGGCCTACCCCACCACAAATAAATAATGGATTAAATTCTCTCCCAGGAGATTCTGCTACTGCTAAAGCTGCAGCATGAGCCAACCTGCTGTTAGGACCTACAACAAATCTTTTAAATACGTAGCGTAAATTTAGACCGTTAGGATTTTTAGATCGATTTTTTGAAGAAATATCATGGTTATTACTAGGAAAAGATTTTGTTTTATGATTAACGTTCTGTTCTTGTATGCTTTCTTTATTTGTTAAGTTACTACTGATATTTGTTTCCGATTTAAAAACAACTTTTACATTATGACCGCAAATTTCTTTTGCAGCTCTTTCGATAGTTTCACAATAATTCTTTCTTAACCAATCACTGGAAAATGTATTTGGTGTTATTAAGGTCAATAAGCCATTCTGAAAGCAATCAAATTTAGCAGGCCTTATCCACGTCTCGAATGAAGGCTTACTTAAAGTTTTTTGGAGTGACTGTTGAACTTCCGCCCAAATAGAATTAGTAGCTTGCAAAATTTTATTTCATAGATTATTAATCTAGTTGGAATTTAATAATTGGCCATTATCACATCACAAGATCATGATAAATTTAAAATTACTTAACAAAGTATCATCTAAATTTACAAGAAGAAATTTTATATTTTTTGTAGACATATAATTATCATAAACATTGTTGAAGAATTGGATAAAGCATTGCTTATCATCATGGCAAAATGGCACGGTTTTGGAAGATGCAAAACTAGATTAGCTAAAGAGATCGGGAAAAGAAATTCAGCAAAAATACAAAGTGTGATGACCAACCACACCATATCAGTCGCTAAATCTCTCCAAGAGACCAATCTCATTGATATTTCTTTAGCTATTTCTGGTTTAGGGGAAAAAAATTGTAAAAGATGGTCTAAAGAATTAGGCATTGAAAAGTTTAATTTACAAGGTAGAGGCTGCTTGGGAGAAAAAATGAAGAGGCAAATAATAATAAACAAAAAATTTTGTATTCAAAAAAAGATAAAAAATATTATTTTTATTGGTACTGACCTACCAGATTTATGCCATTTAGATTTATTAAATACTTTGAAAGAGCTAAGACAAAATGATCTTATATTAGGGCCATCAAATGATGGAGGTTATTGGGTTATTGGCTTATCAGCAAAAATAATATCAAAACATTTGCATTTACCTTTTATCAAAATTAGATGGAGTAAGGAAAACGTTCTTCAAAATACAATTGACAATTTGGCATCTACAAAATTGAGATATAAGTTTTTAAATACCAAAATAGATATTGATACCTTACTTGATATCGAAAAAAGAATGTAATCAATATGTCAAGAATCTCGATTATCATTCCAACTATCGATGAAGCTAATAATTTGCCATTATTACTTTCAGACTTATCGAATATTCAAAAAGAAAGAGAAATTCTGATTATTGACTGCGGTAGTAAAGACAAAACTATTGATATAGCTAGTATTTATGGAGCTAAAGTACATCATTCCTTTGAAAGGAATAGAGGGTTACAGTTAGATATTGGAGCTAAAAATGCAAAAGGAGAATGGCTTATATTTTTACATGCTGATACTAGACTAACTCAAAATTGGCCTACAAAAATACAATCTGTTATAGAGGGAGACAAGAATTTTATTTACTATTTTAAATTTAAAGTTAATGACAAAAAGATAATTTACAGATTTCTAGAGATTCTTGTTAATTTCAGAAGCAAATTTTTCAAACAACCTTATGGAGACCAAGGTTTAATAATTCATAGATCAATATATCTTAAGAATAATGGCTTTAGAAAGATACCTATAATGGAGGATTTGGATTTTTTTAGGAGATTAAATAATAAAAAAGATTTAAAACAAATAAATTTTCCTATTTTGACAAGTTCAAGGAAGTGGGAAAGAACTAATATTTTTCTCCAAGCACTCAAGAATTGGAACTTTAGGAGAAGATGGTTAAAAGGCGAATCGATAAAATCTATATATTCTGACTACTACAAAAAAAGTTAATTTGCATACCAGAAAGCGCATTTAGAGCCTCTTGGTTCTAATGTCCAACCTTGTCTTTTGTAAAATGAAACCACCTCAGCATCAGCAAAAAGGGTGACTTTTGAAATGCCAATACTTTTTAATTCTTTTAGTATATATTTCATTAATTCTTTCCCCAATCCTAGTCCTTGATAAACAGGATTAACAGCCACATCCCATACTGTTGCCTCCAAAATTCCATCGCCAGTGCATCTTGCGAATCCTACCAGCCTTGGGAATTTATCGTCATGACGCCATAAACTAACCACCAAAATACTAAAATCCAAAGCTCTTTTAACTCTTCTTATTGGTCGTCTGCTCCATCCAACGGTTTGCAAAAGTTGATCCAGCTCTATTAGATCTAACTCTTTGCTTTTACTACAAACAAATATTTCTTCCTTACTTTTTTGAGTAAATTCATAAGAATTCAAACCATAGATATCTAAAAGTTGATCCCTAGATAAACTGTTTGATTTTTTTATTGATGAACCTTGGTTTCTAAAAATCATTAAAAATTGGCAAATCCTTTTTGTTGAAGCTCAGAGAGCTGGAAATATAAACCTCCGTTCATTCTTAATTCATCGTGCGTTCCTTCTTCAACTAATGTTCCCCCTTTTAAAACTAAAATCTTATCTGAACTTTCAATAGTTGCTAATCTGTGAGCTATCACTAGTGCAGTTCTTTTTGTAAGAATTCTCTCAAGATCTTTCTGTAAAGTAGCTTCTGTAGAGGGATCCATAAACGCTGTAGCTTCGTCCATTATTAAAATGACAGGCTTTCTAATTGCTACACGAGCTACTGAAAGAAGTTGTCTTTCCCCAGAAGAGAGGTTGCCCCCTCTTTCTCTAAGAAAAGTGTTCAAACCTTCTGGTAATTTTTTTAACAAACTGTTTAGTCCTAATTCCTTGCATAGTTTTTCCAATTCAAGATTGTCTATCTTCGCATTAAGTTTCAAATTATCTGCAACATTTCCACTAAAGATAAAGGTATCTTGGAGTACTACCCCCAACATATCTCTTAAGGTTGCGATAGGAATATCTTTTATATCAACATCATCGATTAAGATTTGGCCTTCTTGAGGTTCATATAACCTGCACAATAATCTGATTATGGTTGTTTTACCTGAGCCAGTAGGGCCTACGAAAGCTACATGCTCTCCTGGATCTATCAAGAAAGATAAATCCTTTAGAATATATTCTCCCTCATTGTAGAAAAAACTAACATTCCTAAACTCAATTTTGCCCCTAAATTCCTTATTTGAATTTAGAACATTTTCTGAAAAATGCTTTGCCGAAGAAGAGTCTTTAATTTGAATTTCCTCGTCCAATAATTCATTTATTCTCTCAACCGCTGTAAGACCTCCTTGGATCTGAGTAAATCTTTCTGCAAGCTGTCTTAAAGGTTCAAAGAGTCTTTGGGAATATAAAATAAAAGTTGTCAATGTCCCCAAACCAATATTCCCAGAAGTAACTAGATAACCTCCAACTGCTAAAACCAGGGAAACTGCTGCAAGCGAAACCCACTCTATAAATGCTGAAATGCTACTGTCATAAAATATTGTTCCATTTACTGCTTTTTTATAAGCAATTCCAGTATTTGAGAATTTCTTACTATTAAGAGCCTCTCTTCTGAACATCTGAACGACTTCAAGACCTTGAAGATTCTCTTGAAAATCAGAGTTTAGTTGAGATAACTCTTCTCTTACTTGATAGTTGGCTTTTCTATAACGCTTTTGAAGCCAAATAATGAAATACGAAACAGGGATTTGAGTCAAGAGCAATAGGACTGCAAGTCCTTGATCAATTGACAGCATTGTCAAAGAAATTACTATAAGACTTACAAAGTCAGCAATGACTCCAACTGCACCACTGCCAAAGACTTCGGCCAAAGCATCAACATCATTTGTTAATCTCGTTAGCAATTTCCCTACCGGCATTTTATCGTGATACCTAAGAGATAAAGATATTGAATGATCAAAAAGTTCTCTTCTTATTCTTGCTGTCAAACGTTGGCCCACTGCTTGAATATTATAAGTTTGATATCCCTGTAAAACTAACCTAAATAGAACTGTTATAAATAAAGTTAAAATTATGGCATTTATTGATTGCCCAAAGAAAGTTTTACTTAGCCAAACATCTGTAGTTTCGTTCTTGAGGATGGTAATTGCTTGACCAACTAATAATGGCTGAATAGCTCCAGAAAAAGAAACAGGTAACAAAACTATCAAAATTAGATAGATTGTTTTTTTATCTTTAGTTAAATATTTACCTAACTTTTTAATCCTTTTAAAATCTTTAAAAAACATCTAGTTAATCATCTATACGGCATTAGTTGATTCTATTGATAAAATAGTATCTCTGAGATGATTATCATCTAACCTCATAGATAAAGGATTTCCAATTAGTCTTGCAGTCGAGTAGAAAAGATCATGTATTTTAATTAAACCATTCTCTTTAAGAGTCTTTCCGGTTGCCACCAAATCAACTATTGCCTCTGCCATCCCAGTAATAGGACCAAGCTCGACTGATCCTGTCAAATGAACTATTTCTACAGGAATATTTAATTCTTCAAAATAAGATCTTGCTGTTTTAGTAAATTTACTTGCTACTTTACAATTCGCTTGAAGATCAGTTGGTTTTAAATAATTACTATTGTTCTTAACCGCCAAAGACATATGACAACCCCCAAATCCTAAATCTAATAAGTTTGCTACTTTTAATTCAGATTCTCGTAAAACGTCATACCCAACAATACCCAAATCAGCCTGACCATAACTTACATAAACAGGAACATCTCCGTTTCTCACTAATAAAGCTTTAGCTCTTTTGCAATTTGATTCAAAGGTTAATGATCTATTATTTTCATCCAACGCATCAGAGAAATCTAACCCAGCTCTTTTAAAAGTTGAAATTGAATCTTTTAGCAGAGCTCCTTTTGGTAAAGCTATAGTAAACATAGATCAATTTCTTCCAAGGATTCTTCATTCTAAGTTAACAATGGAATTAAATAAAGTTCGAAATATAATAGGCCTCAGAGTTTTAAGTGATAACATCATTTGGTTATGGGTAAAAGATAAATCCGTTGTGGTTATAGATCCATCTATTCACGAACCAGTAATTAAATATATAGATGAAAACAATTTTCACTTAAAAGCTATTTTGCAAACTCATCATCATTCAGACCATATTGGAGGGACTAAATCTCTTATTGAAAAATGGCCAAATGTAAAAGTGATTGCTTCATCAAAAGAAAAAAAGCGAATACCTTTTCAAAATGTATCTGTAGAGGATGGAGAAACTTTGAGTATTTTAGGTGAAGAAGTAAAAATAATTGAAGTATTAGGGCATACAAGCTCACATATTGCCTTCTTTTTGAATGGAATAAATCCTGTTCTTTTTATTGGAGATACATTATTTTCTGGAGGCTGTGGAAGAATTTTTGAAGGAACTTATCAACAAATGTATTCTTCACTAGGAAGAATCAAATCTTTACCAAAAAATACTCTCATATATTGTGCACATGAATATACAAAGGCAAACATATTGTGGGCATTGAATCTCAAGCCTAAAGATCAAGATATAAAAAATAAACTTTCGGAAGTTGAAAAAAAACTTTCTCTTAATAAATTAACAATTCCATTCTTACTTGATGAAGAATTGAAAATAAATCTTTTCTTAAGAGCAAAAAATTTAGAAGAATTTTCTTTTTTAAGAGCAAATAAAGATTTATGGGTTTAAATAGATAGGTATCTTATTAAACAAATGTCCCCCAAACAAGTAATTAAAACAACAAATGCTCCAGATCCAGTCGGACCTTATAATCAAGCAATAAAAGCTGGGGATTTTATCTATTGTTCTGGTCAAATTGCTATAGACCCAGTTTGTAATGAAATAACATGTTTAGGTGATATAGAGAAGGAAACTACTCAAGTTTTAAAAAATCTCGTAGCAGTTCTTGAAGCTGGCGGATCAAAAATAGAGGATGTAATAAAAACAACTATTTACTTAACCGACCTAAGTAATTTTCAAATTGTCAATAAAATATATAGTAATTTTTTTAATATAGAGAATCCTCCAGCAAGAGCCTGTGTGGAAGTTTCATCTCTACCAAAAGGAGTTTTAGTTGAGATAGATTGCGTCGCATTTCTGCATTAATTTCTAATTATTTAGAAATTTGAAATATGAACCAATTTTGCACCATACTTGTTTAGATTATTATTTGATAATTCATCTTTGATCTATGTCAGCAGCAAAGCTTAATATAGATGAACTAGAAGCAGGTTATCCTTTATTTTGCAAAGCTCTTAGACTCTTAATCTTAAAAGGTAACTCAGTTAAAGATATAGAAAAGACAGTGTGTTGGGGTCATCTTGAAACTTTAAATAGATGTCTACCAGGAAGATATAAAGCCCCCACATATTTAATGGCTTTAATCAAAAGAGATATTGCAAAGCCAAATAATTATTAAAAAGCACTAATACTCTAAATAAAATTTATCAATATCCTTTGAAAAGTCTTTTTCCTTGTTTGATATTTCTTGATTATCTAAAAATATTGAAAGACTTACAAAATTCTTACCAAAGCTGATATTTGGATAGATATCCCTTTCTTTACATAATTTCTCAATTTCCCCCATGAATTTACTAATTTTTGAGTATTGATCAAATTCAAATCTTTTTTCTATCCTCAAAGGTGATTCTCTTTCTTTCCACATTACATTCTTTATTTAAGACTAATTACACTATACCTTCAACAAAGTTTCTCAATAAATTTTTGAAGATAAAATTTTTAGTCACTCTCCCAATAATCAATAATACCGCCAATTGTTAAATCGGTTTGAACTTCTGGATTAGGGCATGCAAATCTAGCGGCAGAGCCACTAGAAGTAAAAACCCAGTTACCTTCTCTAGCTCCAACAGGATCAACAGCAACTAATTTCTTTCCTTTATTATTTTCTAAAATTCGTAAATTCATATAACCTAAGCCAGCGACTCTTTGAGTGCATACCATCCTTCCTAATACCTTCATAATTTCCACAATTTACATCCTCCTTTTTAAGACTTGTCAGGATCCCAATGATCAATTATTCCAACAATCGTTAAATCGCTTGGATAAGATTTACTTCCCGCTGCTTCCCTAGCAGCAGAACTTCCAACACAAATAACCCAATCTCCTGGCTTACAGCCAACAGCATCAACTGCAACTTTATTAGAAGAACCATCTAATACAACCTGCAGATGTTTATGTTCAAAACCAGGAATCCTATTGGTAGAAACAAGTGGTTTTACAACCTTGCAAATTAACATAATTAGTGAGCCTCCTCTGTTTTTTTATCTAAAGACATTCCAATAATTTGGGCGGAATGAATGTTGTCCCTATCTCTAATAGTAGAGCAAGTATGTAACAAACCTTGATCAACTAAATTTTTATATCTAATTGATATCGCATTATTAACTCTTTCACAATCATTTATTGCCCTCTCTTTTGCTCCGGGAACTTTTCCAGAGTAATCAAATCTTATTACTACCGGAATAGGTAGATCTTGAGAAACATTTAATCCAGTAAAAATCTTCACTCCTACATCTAAATCTGGAGCACCTTCTTCGACTGTATCTAAATGAGCAAAATAAGTTAAATTCCTGAGATGTACTTCTTTGAAACCTATACCTACTCCAATAAACCTCTCTGCATGTCCAATATCTTCATAAGAACCATTATGAAAACTCTTAACATAATCAATTTGAGAAATATTATTGACAATTAATTTATACGTAAATTTTTCTAGTCCACTGAGTTTATCTTTTGAAGATTGCTTAGAGATTGTCTGGCAAATTTCTCTCTCCGCATCCTCTTTTGAAAAATTTATTGTTGAATTATAAATTTCTAATGTAGAAATGGTTTTTTCTAAATCTATACCGCCATCGCTTGTTGATAAATGTATTTTTAATGAATCAGTGTCTGTATCAAGTCCAATTAACATTAAATCCACAGAAGCTCCGCAGCAAAAGCTATTCTCTACAGCCTCTTTGAAAGCATATAATTTATTTCTACCTTCTGCTGCAGCTAACTCGTCATTACTCCCATGAGCTGCGCATCCCTGATGCAAAGGATCTACTGAACTGAAATGATAAGTTACAACTTTTAAGTACCTAGTATCTTTATGAGCTTCATTAGGAACATTCTCTCTATATCTTTTATGTTCAGTTTTTACCCATCGATTAACGGTATTTTCAATATCAAACAGTGCTCCAGCATGAGATCTTCTTCTTACTGAACTAAAAGGTATTCTCATTACATAGGCAACTGAATGAGCTAATCTTCCATCTGAACAAGGAGTTATATCAAGTAAATGTATTCCACAATCTAAGAGAAATTTTTCAAAGTCTTCAGCATCCCTACTTCCAGCAGCACCTTCAAGAGGATCATTATTAAAAAAATTGTCGCTAAGTTTATCATGCTGTTTGAAAGCACACCATGCATATAAAGCTCTCATATCAAGAGGTTTAACCCAAGATTTATCTAATACATGGAGAGGTAAATCTATTCCCAAATTTTGTCTTGATATTTTCTGAGCCTTATTTATAAAATCTTCGTGATGTTGAATTCGAGCAATTTCCTTGAGAGTTGGAACAATTTCGTCAAAATCACTTTTTATTTTGCTTTCATACCTAAATAGATTTTCATTTTGAATATTATTGGTTAATTTATGAGACTTTCCAGAATTTCGTAAATTATTTGATTCTTTAGTTTGTATATGGATATTTTCAGTAAAAGTTTTCATTGGAGCGGTTGGCCCCAATGTGTAGTTCTTGGCTTTAGCCAGTCCTCTTAAAGGCATTATTTACTTAACCTCTTGCACCACCTGAAAAGGTAACAAGTTGTCCTTCACGAGTATTACCACTAGATCCAGTTATCAAGAAATCTGGTTTTTCTGTTTCCTCATTTCTTTTAACTTCCATAGGAGGCATTGCACTCATGAATCCTGCTCTTGATGGATTTCGCTTTCTAGAAGAAGCTCCCTCTGTGCCTGTTACCTTATCACCGCGATCCCAATCATCTCCAGTTACGTTTCCCACTGATTGTCCTTCACCAGTAATCCTTGATGCAACTCTTTTTTCTGGTGTTTTTGCAGCACGGTCTGCCTCTTCAATTTCCATTTTTTGTTTATAGGTAATATTTTTATTCGGTTCAAATCTAAATTTTTCTGTACCAGTGACTTTATCAACTGCCATATCAAAAGGTCCTGTTACCTTTGAACCATTTTCATATTCATTACCCGTAACACCTTGAGTATTTTTTTCAGAATATTTATCTCTTGATGGTGATTTAACAGAGAATTCATTCCAAGAGTTACCTGCTGACTTTTCCGAATTCGCATAAGCAGTATCATTTGGAGGATTATCACAAGCTTGTGAGAACTGATCTCCACCAACATAAGGAGTCCCTGTTAGGTTTTTACAAGCACCTTTCTTAGCACCTGTCATTACCCCGCCAATTCCTGGTTGTTGTCCTGTAAGTCTGGCATTTGAATTATTTCCAGAATTAACTGTTGCTCGTGATTTCATATCTTCAGAAGTTTCAGTATTACAATTCTCATTAATCTGATCTAAGCCTGCGTATGGTGTTCCAGTTAACACTTTGCATGAACCTGGTTCATCTCCAGTTACTATTTTTGATCTTCCTGTCATAGTGCCGCTTATTAAATTTGACTTTGAAGAAAGGCTTAAACCTACTTTTCTAGCTTCTGGTTTTGGTTTTGAACCGCAATACTTCTCGTATTGTTGAGATCCTATATACTCATCGCCAGTTACATTCTTACAACTACCATGTTCATTGCCTGTCATATAGTCTGATCTTCCAACCCCTGTACCAGTTACATTATTCCCATTAAGAGTGTTGTAACTACCTACTTTTTCAAATGCTTTGCCTTTTGGATTTGGCTCAGAGCCAAGATATTGATCTCCAGTTAACTGATGTCCAGAACCTGATTCATCTCCAGTAACTAGGGTTGATCTACCAGGAAGTGATCCAGATACTTTTAATCCATCGGTTGTAGTACTGTGTTTAACCTTTGAAGGATTTTTTGGAACATCACCACAATACTTCTGTGATTGATTAGAAGATACATATTCAGTACCTGTAAGGTTTTTACAAGTCCCTGGCTCATCGCCTGTGACCCTATCAGATCTACCAACTTCATTCCCAGTCACTTTATTTCCTGATGTTGTTGCAGTAACAGTAGACCTAAGTGGTTGTTTATAACTTGGTCTATCTTGACAAAATTGATCAACAACTTCTGCTCCCATGTATTGGGTGCCAGTAACTGTTCTGCATGTACTTGCTTCATTACCTGTAGTTTTTACAGATCTATTAGCTTGTGTTCCAGTCACTACTTGACCTGAATCAGTTTCACTTTTACCAACTTTCCAACTAGCATCTGCAATATTTTGTTTGGCGCCATTTTTATTTGGACCACATGGTCTACATTTACCATTACCTTTTTTGCCTGTAGCACCAGTTTTACTTCTTAACTCTCTCACTCTCTGAGAAATTTCTCTACTACTTAAATCTGGATCTCCCCTTCTAGCTAAAGAAGCGGCACTGGTATTTTGTTTAGTTGCTGATTTACCATGCTTAGATTGAGCTTCTCTTCTCGCTAAAACAATATCTCTACTTGTATTAGTAATAGGCTTTCTCTTCTGATTAATTCTTCTCTTAACGATGGGTTTGAGGGACTTAGATTCTGTACTAGTTGAATCCTGACTTTCTTGATTTTTATTTATAGTTGATTTAACTATGTTTACAGGACTTTCTTTTTTAACATCAGTACGTGTTCTATCGGATGAAGTTATTGCTGATTTTCCATGGGTAGACATTGCTTTTCTTCTCTCTATTACTAACTCTTTACTAGATAAAGTTGTTGAAGAATTTCTATTTACTTGAGTTTTTGGGATATGTTTTGTAGCTGGTTTTGAAATATTATGATTATTAGAAGAAGACTGAGTCCCAGAAATATGTACATCTTTAGAAGATCGAACTCTATCTTTGGTAGCTGAAGAATAAGCAGCAGCTTTTTTACCGCTATCACTCATGGCCTTTCTTCTTTCAAGTGCAATCTCTCTGCTAGTTTTTTGTGACATAATCTTCAAGTTTGAAATTCTTTAAAAACTTTTTTTGAAAAACTTTCTCCAAAAAATTTTTTGGAGAAAGATATTAACTACGATAAGTAGCTTTAACGTCCTTGGAAAACTACAAAAGCTGTTCCTTGACTTTGAGTGTAAGCATCGTATCCGATGATTCTTACATGATGATCAGGGTATGCTCTATGACATGCCTCTAATTCACTCACGATCAAGTTAAGATCTTTTTCCCCAAAGAATGGGAGTTTCCAATAAGACCAATAAGTTTGCATACATCCACTTGGATGAACATGCTCAATAACTGGACTCCAACCTTGAGCAATTATGTACGCAATTTGGTCATATATTTCTTCCTGGGTCATCGGTGGTAAGAAACCGAATGTTTCCAGGGTTGCAACTGTTTGATAGTCGCTTACTGTGCTCTGGAAAGGCATAATTAATCAAAATGTGAATGTAATTACTCGTAAAAACGAGATTTTATAAGTTTGAGGAGAATTAATCTCCTCAATTTCGAAACTTGAGTTAACCCTGAACGTCAAGCTTGTCGACAGTGTCAAACTCGAACTTAATTTCCTTCCAAGTTTCTAGAGCAATAGCTAATTCAGGACTATGCTTAGCAGCTTCCATAAGAATGTCTCTACTCTCTTTTTCGATTTCGCGACCAGCATTACGGGCTTTTACACAAGCTTCTAAAGCAACTCTGTTAGCTGCAGCTCCAGCAGCTGAACCCCATGGATGACCATGTGTTCCTCCACCGAACTGAAGACAGGAATCATCCCCAAAGATCGCAAGAAGTGCAGGCATATGCCAAACATGGATACCACCTGATGCGACTGCAAATACTCCAGGCATTGAACCCCAATCTTGATCAAAGAAGTTTCCTCTTGATCTATCTTCAGGAACAAATGACTCTCTTAAGTTGTCAATGTAACCAAGAGTTGTTTGACGATCACCTTCTAGTTTTCCAACCACGGTTCCAGTATGTAGTTGGTCTCCTCCAGATAGCCTCAAACATTTTGCAAGAACTCTGAAGTGAATACCATGCTTTGGATGTCTATCAATAACAGCATGCATAGCTCTGTGAATATGCAGAAGCATGCCATTTTTACGACACCAATTAGCTAATCCGGTATTTGCAGTAAAACCACCAGTTATATAATCATGCATGATGATTGGCATATCTAGCTCTTTTGCAAATTCAGCTCTCTCATAGAGTTCTTCAGGAGTGTTAGCAGTACAATTTAGATAGTGACCTTTAACTTCTCCAGTTTCTCGCTGAGCAAGCTTAACTGCTTCTGCAACAAACTCAAATCTTTCTCTCCAACGTTGGAATGGTTGAGAATTAATATTCTCATCATCCTTCGTTAAATCAAGACCGCCTCTAAGACATTCATATACAACTCGACCATAGTTTTTACCAGATAATCCTAATTTAGGTTTGATGGTACAACCAAGAAGAGGTCTTCCGTATTTGTTAAGTCGATCTCTTTCAACTACGATTCCGTTTGGTGGACCACCGCAAGTTTTAATGAAAGCAATTGGGAATCTAATATCTTCTAGACGTAGATGTCTAAGAGCTTTAAATCCAAAAACGTTTCCTACAAGAGATGTTAATACGTTTGTAATTGAGCCTTCTTCAAAAAGATCTAAAGGATATGCAATAAAAGCATAGAAAGCTTCAGGATCTCCAGGAACGTCTTCGATTCGATAACAACGTCCTTTATAAAATTCTAAGTCTGTAAGTAACTCGGACCAAACTGTTGACCAAGTACCTGTTGAAGATTCAGCTGCAACAGCTGCTGCAACTTCTTCTCTTGGAACACCTTCCTGACCTGTACATTTGAAACAGGCTAGTAAATCGGTGTCTAGGGGTACATATTCTGGAGTCCAGTAGGTATCTCTGTACTCCTTTACCCCTGCGTCATACTTCTTACTCATAAGGATAAATTTAGGTCTGTGTAGGGAAAATAATTATTTTGCAAAATTTATAAATCTTGCTTTATTTAATTAGTCCTTTTGACCAAGAAATTCACCATTACCTAGAGCAGGTTCAACTTCTCTATGAGGACGAGCAATAATGTGAGCTGCAACTAAACCGTCACCAACTCTTTCACAAGCATCAGCACCAGCTCTTACAGCTGCGTTAACTGCGCCTGTTTCGCCTCTAACTAATACTGTGACATAACCGCCACCAACGAATTCACGACCAATAAGGCGAACTTCTGCTGCCTTTGTCATTGCGTCTGCTGCTTCGATTGCAGGTACAAGTCCGCGTGTCTCGATCATGCCGAGAGCGATACCCATTGTTTCTGTAGCCATTGTCTACTAAATACTAAATGTGGAATGTTCAATTCGAAGAATGCTTCATTAAGTACTTATAAGTCAAGCGTTTTCGACAAAATCTCCATTAATGTTTTTTCTATCATTCATAAGTTAAACTTATCACCCTTGGTACTATTGATATGTCAATACTTATGCAAATTAGTTAGTGCATCAAAACATACTGTTGTGTTAAGAAAAAATTTACATTAAGTTATTTTCGTACGAGACAGGCCCTGTCTACACAGGTGTGGAATGTTCAACCTTTCCTGTCTCCGTATCAAGCTTTGAAGTAAGATAATATTCACAATAAATTTCTTATATTATTTTGAACCTTCCAGTTCTAACTATTGCGAGCGGCAATCAAAGAAAAGTATCTGAAATCTCAGAGATGCTGGATGTTTTGTCTTTAAAGGTTGAGAAGCAACCAGAATATTTAAATGTCGAAGAAACTGGGAAAACATATTTTGAGAATGCACTACTTAAAGCCAAGGCAGCTTCTCTAGAGACAAAAACTTGGGCGTTAGCTGATGACTCGGGTCTTGAAGTAGATGTTTTAGATGGTCGACCAGGAATTTATTCTGCTCGTTATGCCAAAAATAATGATGAGAAAATTAAAAAATTAATTAATGAACTTTCTGATAGTCCTTATAGAAGTGCAAGATTTATAAGTTGTATGGTTTTGTGCGATCCCTCAGGAAACTTAGTTAAAGATACAACAGGAATATGTTGGGGAGAAATTCTTAAGAACCCCAAATATCCTAATGGGGAGTTCGAATCTATTTTTTGGGTTAAAGAAGCTAATTGTGTTTACGGTGAGCTCTCACAATCACAACTAAATAAATTAGGTAGTAGAGGTAAAGCTGCAAAAATTATGTCACCTTTTTTAAAAAAAGAGATAGGTTTAAGTTAAAAAAGGTTTAAATAAAAATTTCTCAATAATTTGAAATTTCTTCAATTGCTCTTATAGAAGCAGCTGCTGCCTCTTCTACATCTCCTTCTTTCCCGGCGAGAGTTAATCTACCAAAAGCTCCAACTGCTTTAACATCAACAACAGTTATATTAGATGCCTTTTCAGCTTCATTAGCTGCTTTCAAAACATAACCAGCTGGTTCAGTTTCTAATATAAACATGCTCATTCCAGATTGAATCATTGATCCACTTCTGTTTTGTCTATTTATTAAAACTGCATGATCTGGAGTAATTGCTCGAATAACTTCAGTCCAACTCGTAGCAGGTTTTGTTCTTTTTCTAACTTCACTCCCAATAGCATCTAGAACAACATCTCCAGAATGTAAAACCGTGCTTTGATCTTTATGGTAAAGAGCAAGAGATCCAAATGCTCTTTCAACAATCATCTGACCAAGTCTTACATTACTTGCTTTTAGGGCAATGTCAGTAACTCTATGAACAGCCATCCCTGGTGAGACTTCCATCCAAAGACATGAATCACCAGGAATAGGTAAAAAACCTCTACTAACAGTTCCCATATATGCGGCTAATTGAGGTTGCAGAGAATCTAAAAAAACATATGTTCTTAACTCAATTTGCTCAACTTGACTAGCTTGTCTGGATACCAAGGACTTTTCTGAATCAGTAGTAATAAAACAGCTAGCACCACTGGCCTGAGATTGTACCTCAGATCCCGTTACTAGAGAACTCCCTTTTTTTCGTTCCCCTCTGTTTAAGCTAGAAGTTGGTTCCATTGAGGCGACTATAACGGATAATGGTTCATTTTTTCTATTAAATTTACTTGCATGCTTACCACAAAACGATAACTTCAAGTAAAAGATATGAATTTTTATGGGAACTTCTCAAAAAAAAGAACCAAATGTTTCTGGTACTGAAAAAGAATTAACACCTGATCAAACTCTTGGATTAGTTAGCCTAAGCTTGATGCAAAAACTATCTCAGAAAGACCCATCTTTTAGTTGGTTAGAAGAAGATAAAATTGAAAAAGTAAATCTTAAGAACCTCAGAGATAGACTGGAGTTAACGCAATTAGCTATAAATACTGGAGCACCTTTAACCACTTCAGAAGTGACAGCTTTAATTGGGGCAAAGCCCGGGAAATCTAAGTTGGAAAGAGCAGGATTATTAGCAACGAAAATAGCTAGAAATGTGTGGAAGCTTTCAAAAACAAGTCAAGGAAATTCCTTCTACAGGAATTAAAATACGCCCCAAAAGTTTTTTTCATAATTCCGATTTAAGTATTTAAACATTCATATAAGTTTTTTAAATGTGTTTATTTTGTAAGAGAACTTATTAATTACTTTCTTAAATTAAAAAGTTTATGCAAGCTTGAAATATAAGCTCTTGAAAATTTTTAATGAGTAAAGTTGAATTTAATAAGGAAACTGGGCCCAGGGAGGTTTTTTGTGGTTTAACTTCAATAGTTTGGCTCCACAGAAGAATGCCGGATGCATTTTTTCTAGTTGTAGGCTCAAGGACATGTGCTCATTTAATTCAAAGCGCTGCTGGAGTTATGATTTTTGCTGAACCAAGATTTGGGACGGCTATTCTTGAAGAAAAAGATCTTGCTGGTCTTGCTGACGCTCATGAAGAATTAGATCGAGTGGTAAATGATCTTATTGAGAGAAGACCAGAAATAAAAACTCTTTTTCTAGTTGGATCTTGTCCAAGCGAGGTAATCAAATTAGATCTTGCCACTGTTGCAGAGAAATTAAATAAAAGATTTTCAGGTCAAGTGAGATTTGTTAATTACTCTGGCAGTGGGATAGAAACAACTTTTACCCAAGGAGAGGATGGCGCCTTAAAAGCTTTAATTCCATTAATGGAGTCATCAGATGAGGAGAAATTATTATTAGTTGGGACTCTTGCAAATAATGTAGAGGATAGGTTTAAAAAGATTTTTAGAAATTTAGGAATTTCAAATATTGAGAGCTTCCCACCCCGTCAATCAACAGAATTACCAAAAATTGGCAAAAACACAAAAGTTTTATTAACTCAGCCTTATTTAAGTGATACCATTCGAGACCTAAAACATCGTGGGTGTGAAATAATTTCAGCTCCATTTCCTCTTGGTATCCAAGGAAGTACTGAATGGTTTTTAGCAGCAGCGAAAGCTTTCAAAATTAGTGAACATAAAGTTCATGAAATTATTTCGCCTTTAATTGATAGAGCAAAACTTGCTCTTGAATCTCATAAAGAAATACTTAAGGGGAAAAGATTATTTCTTCTTCCTGAATCGCAACTAGAGATATCTTTGGCAAGATTTTTGCATAATGAGTGCGAAATGGATCTTATAGAGGTAGGCACTCCTTACCTAAATAAAGATTTAATGAAAGAGGAGATTAATTTATTACCTGATAATACAAAAATTGTCGAAGGGCAACATGTAGAAAAACAATTAGATCGAGTGAGGGAATCTAATCCAGACTTAGTAGTTTGTGGGATGGGTTTAGCTAACCCACTTGAGGCAGAAGGAATCAGTACTAAGTGGTCAATAGAAATGGTATTTAGCCCAATTCATGGAATTGATCAAGCCGCAGATTTGGCAGGTCTCTTCTCCAAACCTTTAAGAAGGAATCAAATATTAACTTCAAAAACTTTAGTAACGCATTAAAAGAATATGGAATTAACTCTATGGACATATGAAGGGCCACCACACGTTGGTGCGATGAGAATTGCCTCTTCAATGAAAGATATACATTATGTTCTTCATGCCCCTCAAGGGGATACATATGCAGATCTTCTTTTTACAATGATTGAGAGGAGGGGGCAAAGGCCTCCAGTGACTTATACAACTTTCCAGGCTAGAGACCTCGGAGGCGATACAGCTGAATTAGTTAAGAAAAACATTAAGGAAGCTGTAGAAAGATTTAAACCAAAAACTCTTTTAGTTGGAGAAAGTTGTACAGCAGAACTTATCCAAGACCAACCTGGAGCTCTTGCAAAAGGAATGGGGTTTGATATGCCAATTGTTAATCTTGAATTACCTGCTTATAGTAAGAAAGAAAATTGGGGAGCATCAGAAACTTTTTATCAATTAACAAGAACTCTTTTAAAAGAGAAAGTAAGTTCATCAGAAAAAATAAGTCCTCTAAGGTGGAAGGAATTAGGTCGCAGACCAAAAGTAAATATACTTGGTCCTTCATTACTAGGATTTAGATGTAGGGATGATGTCATTGAAATCCAACGTATACTTTCAGAACAAGGAATAGATACAAACGTAGTTGCTCCATTAGGTGCTAGTCCAGATGACATTGAAAGATTAATTGATGCTGAAATAAATATCTGTCTTTATCAAGAAATTGCTGAAGCATCATGTGAATGGCTTAAACGGAACTTTGGAATGGAATTTACGAACACTATTCCAATTGGAATTAAAAATACAATTGAATTTATAAATGAAGTTCATAATAAGTTGGATCTCCCTATGACTAATAAAGAAGAACTAGAACACAAGTCAAAACTTCCTTGGTATTCAAAATCTGTTGACTCAAATTACTTAACTGGCAAAAGGGTTTTTATTTTTGGTGATGGAACACATGTAATCGCGGCTGCAAAAATTGCCAAAGAGGAATTGGGTTTTGAAGTAGTTGGTCTTGGGACATACAGTAGGGAGATGGCAAGACAAGTAAGAGCAACTGCAAAAGAACTAAATTTAGAAGCTCTAATTACTAATAATTATTTAGAAGTAGAAGATGCCATAAAGAAAGCCGCCCCTGAATTGGTTTTAGGTACTCAAATGGAAAGGCATAGTGCTAAGAGACTTGGCATTCCTTGTTCAGTAATAAGTACACCAATGCATGTTCAAGATGTTCCTGCAAGATATAGCCCACAAATGGGATGGGAAGGTGCAAATGTAATTTTTGATGACTGGGTGCATCCCCTAATGATGGGATTAGAAGAGCATCTTATTGATATGTTTAAACATGACTTTGAGTTTGTTGATGGTCATCAAAGCCATCTAGGACATACATCCACAAAAACAGAAGATTTTGTAAATTCTGAGGATAAAGAAGTTAAAAATAACAAGGAAGGAATTATCTGGACTGAATCTGGTAGAGCCGAATTAACAAAAGTTCCATTTTTTGTGAGAGGTAAAGTCAAAACAAATACAGAAAAATACGCAATCTTGAGGGGAATCCCAGAAATAAGTGATGAAACCCTGTACGACGCTAAAGCATATTTCAGCTGATTATTACTAATTAATTATAATTAAGTCATGAGTATTTTCACTCATAATTATACAGAATTAATAAGAAAAATTCAGTTATAAGAACATATTTCTTACTTTTAATACAATTAAATAAATATTTGTTTAGAAACATATTTGATGTGTATTTACGCTGCAAGAATATAGATAATAATGTGTTTAAGCTTTAAATGACAAGTACTATAAATAGACCTCTTGATGGAGAAGGAAGTGTTCAAGTAAAACAAGATCCAAAAATAAATATCGAAGAAGGGGCATTAGTTATTGCGGTGTATGGGAAGGGTGGCATCGGAAAATCAACTACATCTTCAAACCTTTCTGCAGCATTCTCAAAATTAGGTAAAAAGGTTCTACAAATTGGATGCGATCCGAAACACGATAGCACTTTCACTTTGACGCACAAAATGGTTCCTACAGTTATCGATATTCTCGAAGAGGTAGATTTTCATAGCGAAGAATTGAGGCCAAACGATTTCATGTTTGAAGGTTTTAATGGCGTAATGTGCGTTGAAAGCGGAGGTCCTCCTGCTGGGACAGGGTGCGGGGGATATGTAACCGGTCAGACAGTTAAACTAT
The DNA here is from genome assembly GCF_017695955.1 of Prochlorococcus marinus XMU1419. Lineage (NCBI taxonomy): Bacteria > Bacillati > Cyanobacteriota > Cyanophyceae > Synechococcales > Prochlorococcaceae > Prochlorococcus > Prochlorococcus marinus. The sequence goes on along the minus strand of NZ_JAAORO010000001.1, from coordinate 498,427 downwards.
TAAAAGAACATCATTTGTTAGAAGATACTGACGTTGTTATTTTTGATGTCCTAGGAGACGTCGTTTGCGGAGGATTTGCGGCTCCATTGCAACATGCTAATTACTGTCTAATTGTCACTGCTAATGACTTCGATTCAATATTCGCTATGAATAGAATTGTCTCTGCAATTAAAGCAAAAGCAAAAAATTATAAAGTCAGATTAGGTGGGGTAGTCGCGAATAGATCAAAAGACACAGATCAAATTGATAAATTCAATGAAAGAACAGGTTTAAAAACTATGGCCCACTTTAAAGATGTCGACGCCATAAGAAGATCAAGACTAAAAAAATGCACCATTTTTGAAATGGAACCAACTGAAGATGTTATTGAAGTTCAAAACGAATATTTATCTCTTGCCAAAAATATGCTTGAAAACGTAGAACCTTTAGAAGGGAATCCACTTAAAGATAGAGAAATTTTTGACTTATTAGGATTTGATTAGCCTAAATTAATCTAATCCAACCAAATGGCTTGTTAAATCATAAGTTTGTTGAGAGGTCTTTGTATCAATTATTCTTTTGGACAACTTTTGAGAAAAAGCTTTTCTACCAGTTTTCTGACGATTTCCCCAGCTCCAATGGACTGATGGTTTGGCAAATTCTTTATTAGTTGCCACTCGAGCGACCCTCTCTCCTGCCAGTCTTTGTGAAACATATCCTTTTGTTATGAATTTTTGAAATATCGGGAAAAGGAATCTAAATAACCAAGGTGTGTCTCTAAAAAGTTTTGTATCAGCAACACATCCAGGATATAGAGAATTTACAATAATCTTCTCTGCAGGATATCTTTTTGATAATTCCTGAACGGTCACCATATTGCAAAGTTTACTATCCTTATAAGCCTTACCAGGTTTGAATTTCCCTCCATTCGCCATACTTATTGGAGATAAAAAACCATTTTTAAATCCAGATAAATCCCCTAAATCAGCTGGGGCAGGAATAGGGATCCTCCCTCCAAGTTCTGAATAATTTGCTGTGACAGTTCCTAATACTGTAATTCTTGGTTTGAATACGGTAGATTTTCCATTTAAAACAATTTCTCTTTCTGAAGATAAAATATTTTCTATCAGAAGGTTTATCAAAAGAAAATGCCCAAAATGATTCACTGCCATCGAATTTTCAAAACCCTGTGGAGATCTTTCAGGCCTCTTTAGTCTTGGCTTATAAACTGCTGCATTACAAATAAGAGAATTTATTGGTTTCTTAAATGTTCCCAATATTTGATCGCAACCTTTTCGAACATCATCCAAGTTAGAGAGATCTATTTCTATAAAATGAACATTTTTAATCTCCTCTTTTGTCAAGAATTCCTCAGCTATTTTCATAGCTCTTTTATTTGATCGATTAACAGCTATAACTTCCCATCCAAAGCGCAGAAGTGGTTTTAGAGTATTTAATCCTACTCCTGACGTTGTTCCTGTTATTAGGACTAAACCCTTAATGTTCTTACTCACTAGCAAAAAAGTTAATAGAAAAATGATAAGTAAAATGATCTCGGATCATTCTTATCAACGCCATATTACTCTGATAATGTCCCTAGAAATTATTTGATCCTGATCCTTCATAAATCTTTGCTCACCTTCAGAAGAAAATAAATCATCAAACCTACTCGTCAGATTATTGTATCGATATTTTTCAAATGAATATGAGTCTTGAATTTCCTTAAGTCTTGTTAATCTGACTTTGGAGCTATGTCCAAGTTTAATTAAACTTATTGTTGCTAGAAGGGAAAAGCAAATTTTTATAATCAAAAAAACAAAAGATACTAAATTATCCTGTTTCCGTTGCTTTCTTTTAAGAGCAGAAGCTAGATATTTTTTGTAAAAATTACTATTTTTATTAGAAGATTTTAACAAATTAAATTATAGGGACATTTACTGAATAAATAATTCAGCCTCACTATATTATTACCTTAAAAATATGAATTTTCTAATAGATTTTAGTTTCTACCTAAACTAATTCCTAACCTAAGAGCTAAAACTCCTGCATGTATAACTACTATTAGGCTAAGTGCAATTAAATTTATTGTTTGAGTTGGCTCCATAGTAAAAAAATATTTCCTATATTCTCCACCCAAAAGAGCGAATTTGACACACTATTACAAAATGATGTTACGTAATTAATAAATTGAAAGAAAATATTTATTGAAAATTATCATAAATAGACTTACAAAATTAATTTTGGGAAGAGGAAATCAAGCTTTAATTTTTTCAACAAATAATTTACCTGGATTTGATCAAATGGCTTTAGATCTAAATTCTCTAGAACAGACTATTTCCAATCCTGATATAATTCTCACATTGAGGTTCTATTATTGGACTGGAGATTGGCTTTCAATTGGTTATCACCAAAAGGATATTCCTTCTCATTGGGAAAAATTATTATCAAATGGGGAAATCAACATTGTAAGACGTCCCTCTGGAGGGGGTGCTGTTTTGCATTCAGGAGGAATAACATATGCATTAACATTTAAAAAAACTTACTATAAAATCTTCAGTTACGAAATGGTAAATAATTGGTTAATTAAGAGTTTTCGAGAATTAGGCTTAAACTTACAATATGGTAATTTACGAAAATCACCCATAACATATAATTGTTTTGGGACTACATTAATTTCTGATTTAGTTGATCAGGATGGGTTTAAGAGAATAGGAAGTGCCCAATATCGTAAAAAAGGTGCCTTCCTTCAACATGGAGAGATTCAAACAAATCCTCCAAAAGATTTATGGTTCAAATTATTTAGAGAGGAAGCTCCACCAAAAATAAATCTAGGCCTTACAAATGACTCAATAGTTCAACATTTAAGAAATTCATTCATACATAATAAATCAAATATAAAGTTCAAAAATATTGCCATAGATAATAAAAATATAAAAAAATCTTCATGAAACGAATTCTTAAAGATCTCCTTTCTGCTTCATTAAATTAATTATTCTTGGCAATTCAATCCCCAAGGGATACTGGTTTTTATAGTTAAATTTGTTGACTATATCTAAAGGCAAATTAAATCCTAATTTATTAAATATAAAGTTTCCAATTTTTGATCTATCAATGATCCCTAAAGGGATATCTGCAGCATTTAGAACTAGTATAAAACCGTCATTTGTTTCTTCAAGTTTTTCTATAGTTTTCCATAACTTATCGTTACTATACACACTTTCAAAACTATCTATTGATTTCTTAAAATCTCCAACAAAGTGTCTTTCCCATTTTTTTATGGAGACATTTTTTAAAATATTCTCATCAATAAAACCAGTCCATCTGCCATTATTCGTAACAAAAAAATATTTATCTGAAGCATCATTTTTATTTTTAACTAATTTATTTAATTCTGAGAAATTAGAATCGAATTCAATTTTCCTCAAAGGCTTTAGTTTAAGCTCAGAAACTTTACTGAATTTAAGTATGTTTTCAATTTTAAAAAATTGATTTTCTGATTTTGAAGAATTAACCCCAAACAATCCTAAAAAAGAAAGAATAAAACCATAGTAAAAATTAAATCTAAATAAACAAATTATTCCAAATATAAGAACTAAAAAAGATAAAGATAAATTTACTTTATTAAGAAAGTTTCTTCCTTTATTTTTACTCCCTGAAAAATACCAAATAATACTTTTCAATAAATTTCCCCCATCTAAAGATCCAATTGGAAGCAAATTTAAGAAGCCTAATAATAAATTTAATATACCTACTCTAGAAACTATACTAAGGAATATTAATTCTTGAGATGAATTGATATTACTAATAAAAAGTAGGATAAATGCTGTAGCGAAACATGATAGAGGTCTAACAATTGCGATTTTTATATTTCCTATAGCAGTTTGACAATACTTATCTATTTGTAAAATTGCTCCGAGAAAATAAAAAGTAATTTTTTTTATTTTTACACCCTGATTTAAGGAAACAAAGGTATGTAAAACTTCATGAGAAATAATTGAAGACAACAAGAAAAAAGAAGTTAAAAACCCTACAATCCAAGCTTCTTTAGGATTGTAAATATCACCGGAAGATAAATTAATCTGATTACTTATACTCCATGAGAATAAAAAAAGAATAACAAACCAATAGGAATGAATTTTGAAGGGAATTCCCCATATTTTAAAAATTTGCCAACTTTTCAAAAATAATCTCCGCTATATTTAGCAATAATATAAATTTTACATACAGGATAATGATATGCCCAAGAGTAATACTTTAGTTAAAATTTGTGGACTAACGTCAGAAGAGCAAGCCCTTCAAGTTGCTAAAATAGGAGCGCATGCTATAGGGATTATTTCGGTTAAAGAGTCACCAAGATACATACCAGCTATAAAAAAGAAAAAAATTTTTAAAGCCCTAGAAACTTCTTATCCAAATATTGAGAGAGTATCTGTTGTACAGAACTGTCCAATAGAAACAATCATAAAAAATTTCTTAGGCAAACCTAGTGAAACTATCATCCAATTACATGGAGATGAAAATATTGATTACTGCAAAAAAATAAAGAGCGAAATTCCGAATATTGGATTATGGAAGGCTTTTAGAATAAAGACAGAAAAGGACTTAGATAAAATAAAACCTTTTGAGGATTTTGTAGATGCGATATTACTTGATTCTTGGAACAGAGAAACTTATGGAGGCTCAGGGAAAAAAATAAAATCTATTTATCTTAAGAATTTGCAATTTAGCAAACCTTGGTGGTTAGCAGGTGGAATATCAATTGAATGGATTAATGAAATTCTTACAGATATAAAACCTGATGGACTTGATATTTCAAGCAGTATTGAAATATCTCCAGGTTTAAAAGATATAAAAAAAACAGAAGCTCTTATAAAATTTTTAAAAAATAATTAGTAATTATTTGTAGCAGATTGCTGTTTGACAAGCTCAAAAAATTCTTGCTTTAAACTTAAATCATGTCTAAAGTCACCCCTTACTACAGAATTAATCATACTTGTATTTGGCTCTTTAACTCCCCTCCATTTCATACAATAATGTTGGGCCTTTACAATAATGCCTAAACCTTTGGGCTCGCAAAGTTTTTCGATTTCATCTGCAAGAATCATTACGGCTTCTTCTTGAATATGTGGTCTTGAGAAAACCCAATCAGCAACTCTCGCAAATTTTGAAAGGCCTATGACTTTATTCCCAGGTTTAATACCTATCCAACACTCTCCCAGAATAGGAACTAAGTGATGTGAACATGCTGATCTTACAGATATAGGGCCAACTGTATAAATCTCATCAAGATTCTTGTCATTAGGGAAGCTTGTAACTTTCGGTTGTTCATGATATCTCCCTTTAAAGACCTCATTTAAATACATCTTTGAGACTCTTTCAGCAGTCTCCTGGGTATTATGGTCATTTTCAACATCTATTACAAGAGACTTAAGTAAGTCTTTTATCCTTGAGGCAACTTCTTTTTCTAAAATTTCTAGTTCTCCAGGATTTATGAAATCTGCAATATTATCATTAGCACTAAATCTTTTATCAGAATTCTTAATTCTGTCTCTAATAATTTCAGAAATTAATTTATTAGTGATCTGATCGTCAAAGTTTCTAATATTATCGTTTGGTAATGTAGAGGTCATAAAATTCTTAACAGAAAATTGTATGCAACTTAATTAACTGTATCTTCTAAAAGCTTGATTGCTTATACACTATATCACATTCTCTTGTTCAATCGGGTTCAAGTGGCCCTAAAAAAAACTACTTTTTTAAGTTTAAGTAGAGAAATATAATTTTCAAAAAGCTCCTCCAGAAGGCATTAAGGTTAAGTCTTCAATTAATTGTGATTCAGGTTTTTGTGCCATATAAAGAATAGTATCTGACACCTCGCTTGAGGAAAGCATAGAAGTTCTATCAAAATCAGAATTAATTGATTTTGAGTCCCAAAGAGGGGTATTTACTGAACCTAAAGTTATTGTGCATGCTCTTATAGAGTTGGACCTTTCCTCCTCTCTTAAGCATTTAGTAAACATTGCTAGTGCAGACTTTGAAACACAATAGGCTCCCCATTGGGGGAATGCATTATAAGAAGCATGGCTACTAACATTAATAACTAAACCACCATTTTTTCTCATTTGAGGAACAATTGATCTACAAATTTGAAAAACACTTGTAAGGTTTATTTGCATAGTTTGTTCCCATTGTCCCAAATCCATCGCAACTAGCGAACTATTAAACGCACAACCGGCATTATTTATCAAGACTGAGGGGCATCCATATTTCTCAATTGCTACTTTCACATTATTCTCAATCTCTAAAGGATTAGATAAATCGCATCTAACTAGGTTAATTTTTGAATTAGTAGTCAATAGTTCACTCTTTAATTTCTCCATTAAATCCATGCTTCTGGAAAGTAAAATTAAATCCCAACCAGCATTAGCAAAAGTAATTGCGGTAGATCTACCAATACCTTTTGTTGCGCCAGTTATAAAAGCTAATTTCAATTTATTCAGTTTTTTGGGGAACTTCACTATATATCTCTTCAATATTATTCGCTTCAATAAATTTACCTAAAACTCTAAACTTTTTATATCTTCCTTCAATAAGGTCATCTTTAGTCATTTGAAGTAATGAATCAAGGTGTTTCTCAATAGCCTGCTTCAGAGAATTACCAGCTTCTAAAGGAGCCCAATTATTTCCACCAGAAGGTTCTGGGATTACTTCATCAATTATCCCCAATTTAAGTAAATCTTTACCAGTAATTTTAAGTGCTGACGCCGCTTCTGGCGCCTTTGCAGAATCCCTCCACAAAATTGAAGCACATGCTTCTGGACTAGCAACCGTATAAACACTGTGTTCAAACATTAGTAACCTATCAGCAACACCTATTCCAAGCGCACCTCCAGAACCACCTTCTCCAATAATAGTGGCAACTATAGGGACTTTCAAACCAAACATCTCCCTTAAGTTTCTTGCTATTGCTTCTCCTTGCCCCTGTTCTTCAGCGGTTAAACCTGCATATGCTCCTGGAGTATCAATAAATGTAAGAATTGGCAAGGAAAATCTATCAGCATGTTGCATTAATCTAAGAGCTTTCCTATAACCTCCTGGCTTTGCCATCCCAAAGTTTCTTGCTACATTTTCTTTTGTATCTCTTCCTTTCTGGTGCCCTAACATTAAAACTGATCTATTATTTATCGAACCTATCCCCCCAATTAGTGCCATATCGTCGCCACCATTTCTGTCCCCATGTAATTCGATCCAGTCATCACAAAACATTTGAACAAAGTCCAGAGTGCTAGGTCTTTGAGGATGTCTAGCTACCTGAATCTTTTGTGCAGGAGTAAGAGATTTAAATATTTCTTCTCTTCTCCTGGCAGCCAAGGTTTCAAGCTGTAAAAGCTGTTGACTGACATCTACTTCTGAATCTCGAGCTAATTCTTTAATTTGCTCTATCTGTTTCTCAAGTTCCACAAGAGGCTTTTCAAAATCTAGGAGGTAACGTTTAGCCATAATTTAAACAGTTAGTACCTTAGGCTGCTTATCAAGTCCTATAGCAGAAAACCCATGTTTTAGTGAAGCTGCTCCAATAAACTCCATTTTTTCAAGAGAAATGTTATTTCTTCCCCAACTAAAGTTTGTATGGCACTTCTCAAATTCTAAAATCATGGCTTCTGCAAAGCAAGCAAACATCTCTCTCTGGGGGTTTTGCATTTCTGCAAGCTCCATCATATTCCAGCCAATATCTTTAAAGAACTCTACTATGCCTCCTTTTAAAACATGAATATTTTCACCCTGAAATTTCTCATCAAGATTTTTAGGGTATCCACCATCAATCATTAAGCATGTTTTTTTTAATTTATAAGTATCAATTTCAATAGTTTTAGGCATACTTGCAACCCATACAACAATATCCGCCTCAGGCAATGCCTCATCTAAACTTCTTATCGTGCCACCATCTAATTCTTTTTGTAATAGAGCAAGTGGTTCTTGTTGTCTTGCGACCATAAGAAGTTCTGAAATCCCAGTTTTGTTTATAAGCCATCTACAAACAGCACTACCAATATCCCCTGTAGCACCAATTACAGCAACAGTTGCCTTTTTAAGATCTATACCAATGCGAGGGGCATTTGTTTCTAGTTGCCTACAAATAACCCAGGCGGTATGAGTATTGCCAGTAGTAAATCTTTCCCACTCTAATTGAGTATTTCTAATTTGTTTATGCTGAAGAAGATTAAAATTCTCGAAAATAATAGATGTAAAACCTCCTAAAGCAGTAATGTTAATTCCTTTTTTCTGCGCTAATTCCATAGCATTTAATACTTTTCTTCTTGCCGTTTTAAACCTAGAAAGCATTTCAGGAACAAAGCAAGAATCTATATATGAACCTTCTATAGATATTCCAGTAGCACTTCTTACTTCTACATTTTCAACCAATTGAGGAGGAGCTGTACACCAAACATCTAGGTCGCCATCTGCAATATGATCAAAGCCTAGTAACGAAGCTTTTCGTTTTGCGTCTTCAAAACTTGTTGAGTGGCCTATTAACCCAAACATTTAAAATTTATTAATGGTTTCTATATGATCTTATGAACAATAGCACAAAGGTAACTACTTAAATAGGAAGATTAATTACTAAAATTAATTAATTAAGTAGAAATATAATTAGACAATAGCTGCCATAGCCATTCTTGCAATTTCTCTATTATCTAAACCTATTTCCATAAGTGTATCTTGATAAGCAATCATAAATTCTTCCATTAATTCTTCTCTATCCATGGCTAAAACTGATGCATCATCTGCTACTTCATCTAACATCTTTTTAATTAAGGGAAGATTAACTTTATTAGCTTCCATTAATTCCTCTTTACATGTAGTCAGGTTCTCTTTAAGCCACTCTTGACCATAATTTAAATGAAGATATTCATCTTTAACAACTCCCTCTGTTATTTTTTTTGCAAAAGGATCAGCAACTCTTATATAGACGTTATAAGCAGAAATTGCGAATGCTTCGATTAAGATAGCTTGTATTAACAGACATGTTGTTAAATTCCCTTTTTCAAGAGCAACTTGAAAATTACCATGTAATTTAGAAAAGAATTTTTTAGCAAATTCCATATCAGCTTCTACGCCTAAATTTCTTCCGCATGCAGTAAAGCCTTTTTTATGTTTCATTTCCATTCTCGCCAATTTAGTTAACTCCTCTAACTCATTTGGTATTAAAGTTGCTATTGAAATGTAATTATCATGAGCCTCTTGCTCACCCTCTATAACGATTGCATTTATTCTGCTATATGCATCCTTATAAGAATCCGTAGTGAAGTCGGGCAATTTTAAAGAAATCGAACTAGTCGATTCTTCAATAGTTTTTTTATTTGATTCTAATGTTTGCATGTCAGTAATCTTTAGCTCATTATGCATGAATTTTACATGATTATAGTGAGTTTATTTAAATATCATGAAAATAGTTTCAATTGTTAAGTCACAATTTTAACTTAAACTTATTTAAGTATTATTTGGCCAATCTGATTCCATCAGATTCATAATCAATTTGAACCAATGATTAATCAATAATTCCTTTAGATTTTTTCCTAAAGACTCATTTGCTTCTCTGCTATCCCCAATAACACCTGATTTACTGAAGTCGTTAGTAAGCCAAGCAGTAGGCGCATTGCCCTCTAGACTCCAACCTTCTGGGATCTGTCCTTTAACTCTTTCATTTGGGCGTTCATCACCTACTAATTCTGGTTTTAAAGCGAGCATCAAACTTGTTTCAGCTAAAGAGGCATGAAGCCCATCCTCAATCTCACTTTTTGTTAACAATTCACTTAATCCGTTAACACCACTCCATAAAAAACAAGGGAAAACTGCCATCTTTGGTGCAAAACTTCTTAGCTCTCTTGCAGCTGTATTTAATAATGAGATTTGACCTCCATGTCCATTAATCAATATCAGTCTTTTAAAACCCATTTCAGATAATTGACCTCCGACTTCCTTAATCATTGAGGTTATTAAATTTGAGGAAAGAGAGATTGTTCCAGCAAAACCCTTATGCTCTGGAGAAAAACCAATGTATTGAGTCGGAAGTTTTTTTAATGGAATATCTGCAGAGAATAATTTAAAAACTTCGCTAATTATTTCATCAACAAAAATACTATCTGTAGCAAGAGGTAAATGCGGCCCATGTTGCTCAACAGCACCAAATGGCCAAATCACTGTTGATCTTTCGTTTTTTGCAACACTCTCAATTTCTTGCCAATTTAAATATTCAAATTTATTAGGTATTGGTTTAAAGTTCATTAATTTTAAATTTGAGTACTAACATTTAAAGTATGTTAATAATTAATTATTCTTATTTTACCTACGATGGGAGCCAGTAATAAAAATGCCCAAGATAATATCCAACCAAAGGGCAATAAAAAACCTCTTCAGGTACTTCACATAAGCAAGAAAGATACTCAAAAAAAATCTCAAGAAATACATAATGATCAAAACAATTCGCAAGAAGAAATTAAAAAAGAAAGTATTGCAATCAAACCTCAAATCATTAAAGATGATTTAGTAAAAGAAATTGAGGAAAGTGATGAAAACTCTAAAGCTTTTGATACTTCTCAACAAGATTTAAATAGACCACTTGATTTTTCTACGCAAAACAAAGATTTTCAATTTGAAAGAACAGTTGATGAATTCGATTTTGATGAAAGTGCTTTTTTGGAGGCTTTAAATGCAAATGAGCCAATTGGGACTACAGGAGAAACAATTACAGGTAAGGTTATAGCAATCGAAAGTGATGGACTTTATGTAGACATTGGTGGGAAAGCACCTGGTTATATGCCCAAAAAAGAATGTGGATTGGGTGTCATAACTAACTTTAAAGAAAAGTTTTCTATTGGCCTTGAAATGGAAGTTTTAGTTATCAAAGAACAAAATGCTGATGGGATGGTAACAGTGAGCGCTCGGGCATTAATTCTCAGGCAAAGTTGGGAAAAAGTATCAAGTTTCGCAAAAAATGGAGAATTAATTAACGTTTTGATTAATGGATTTAATAGAGGTGGGCTTACTTGTGATGTAGATGGATTGAGAGGATTCATCCCAAGATCACAACTTGAAGATAACCAAGATTATCAATCTTTTGTTGGCAAAACTCTAAAAGTAGCGTTCCTTGAGGTGAATCCAGAATCTAGAAAATTAGTTCTCTCTGAAAAAAAGGCATCATTAGTCTCTAAACTTACAAGTCTAGAATTAGGTCAATTAATTGAAGGAGAAGTTTTAGCAGTAAAACCATATGGTTTCTTTATAGATTTAGGAGGAGCTAGTGGACTTCTTCATCAATCCTCACTAACAAATGGATCGATTCGTTCTTTAAGAGAAGTTTTTAGAGAAGGAGAAACTATTAAAGCTTTAATATCTGAAATTGACCTCGAAAAAGGGCGTATTGGTCTCAATACAGCACTTCTAGAAAACTCTGCGGGAGAATTAATTATTGATAAGCAAAAAGTTATGCAAGAAGCTACAGAGAGAGCACTAAAAACTAAAGCACTCTTCAATAAAAAAGAACAAGATAAATGAGCATAAATAATAAAATAGAAGCAAGTCTTCAATTAAAAACTTCAGATTGGGAATTAGACTTTTACTCAAGACCAATTATTGAAGCTAATGGAAAAAAAAGGTGGGAGTTAATTATTTGCTCTACAAGAAGTTATAAGGCAGAAGATATTTTTCTTTGGAATAAAAAATGCCCTGCCAATGAAGTTAATTCTGTATGGCTTACAAAGGCACTAAATGAAGCAATAAATGAAGCAAAAAAACGAGGCTGGGCGAAACCTTCAATAGTTCGATTCTGGAGGTCATCAATGAAATCGATCATTAAGAAATCTTTGGAGGCCGTAAGTATTGAGGCTCTTGTAAGTAGGAGAACTTACGACTTATTAGATAGAATAGAATTTCTTGAAAAAGAGATTTATCCAAAGGAAAAAGGTTATGTAAGAGGTGTATTAGCTCCAACTTTTAATTCTAAAATGGAAAACCCTCCTAAACCACTACCTGAAGCAGTCAGGGGTGATGCTTTAACTATCTCTGAAATATCAATTGGCGAATTAAAATCAGCAGAAAATTGGCCTGTGGAATTTGGAGATATTTTTCCAATTCAGCAAGATTTAGATGATAATTATTTAGTTCCAGGATTAAGACTTTTCAGTAAAGATAGATCTTTAGCACTTTCTGCATGGTTCAGTTGTTTAGAACCCATTAAATTAGTTATCAATAAAAACCAACTCATACTTGAAGCTTCAGAAGACGATAAGTGGCTGGTGACTGATTTGCCAGAAATAGAAGCAAACATTTTAAGTACAAAGTTTATAGAGAATAAAAAAAATTCTTTTGGTTATCAATTTATTTCCATACAGTCAACGCCATACATCGAAAAATTTGCAGGATTCTGGATCTTGAGAGATATTGAATTAATTTCATAAATTCAGTTTAGGAGCAGGAACTATTCCTTACGAAGAAATATATTTCTCAAAAGATGAAATTTTTATTCAAAACAAAAAATTTGAGTATTATATTTCTCCTATTCTCAGTCAATATAATTTCAAACATGCATTTTTTACAAAGTCTAGTTCTGAAAAATTTCTTCAAAGATTAGGGAATCACTTTAATGAAAATTACATAAATTGTGTTTCTAATCAAATTCACAGTAATGTGATAGTCTTTGGATCAAATTCGCAAAAAGGGAATAAGGTTGATGCAGATGGTCTTGTTGGTAATAAATTCAATCAAAACTTATGGGTTTACACAGCTGATTGCATGCCAATATTTTTTGCAGATAAAAGAACAAGAAATGTAGCAGCCTTGCATTGTGGAAGAAAAGGTTTAGAAAAAAAAATAATAAAAAGTCTGGTTAAAATTTTTGATAAATTAGGGGCATCTAGAGATGATTTACTTGTTGCAATAGGTCCATCGATATCGAAGGAACATTATTTAGTTGATAATGTGACACTCAAAGAATTTTATAGAAAGGCCGAAAATAAAAAAACAACAGTCGATTTGACTAAAACTAAAAAAGATTATTGTTTTGGTGATTCAAATCACTTAAAAGAGCAAAACTTAAATCAACTCGATCTTAAAAAATCTGCTTACAGACAACTTTTAAATGAGAAGGTCCTCAATACTAATATAGATATCTCAAATTTATGCACGTACAATTTAAAAAATGAATTTAATTCCTGGAGAAGGAGCAAAACAATCTCAAGGCAATGGAATTTTATTTGCTATTAGAGATATTTAACTTGGACAATTTTCACTAGTCAAGTCTTTAGCGACTAATAATTCGGTCATCTCTTTAGTACCTTTAATATTAAAAACTTTGGCTAACAATATATTCTCTTTAGAACCAAAAGGTTTGATTTTTACTTTGCTTCCCCTTGGGAATTCACTCTTAAGCAAATTAGTTGCTTCTAGCTCATCATTTTCATTTACATCTACACAAAATAATCCAATAGTTAAATTCCTATTTTGATCACCCACTAAAATAATATTTGAGCTTTTAATTTGTAGTATTTCAGCCGCCTTAGCTACTAGAGGGTTAAAAATAATCAAGAAGATTATTAAAATTATTGATAAATTTTTCAAGTCACAAAAAACTCTAAGTTTCTAGATTATGTTAATTTAATTTTTTAAAAAAAGAAGGGTTTAAAAAAATTAGTCTTCACAATTAACATATCCAACCATTTGAGCATTACTTTTCCCAGGAGGCACCATTGGATAGCAATTTTCACCTCTTCTTACAAGAATATTAATTAAGGCAGGGCCGTCATGATCAAGTGCATGTTGCAATTCATTCTGTAACTGTTTTCTATCAGAAATTAAGTATCCTTTAACTCCAAAAGACTCAGCAAGTTTTACAAAATCAGGTTCGCCACAACTCATATCCGATGAGGAATACCTTTCATTGTAGAAACTTTCCTGCCATTGCCTAACCATCCCTTGCCAGCGATTGTTAATAATGATCAACTTTACCTTCAATCCATATTGGGACAAAGTGCCTAATTCTTGAATATTCATTAAGACGCTTGCATCTCCAGCTATACAAATCACGTCTGAATTAGGTAAGGCTGTTTTGACCCCAATTGCAGCTGGTAATCCAAAACCCATAGTTCCTAGGCCTGCACTACTAATCCATTTTCTTGGAGAGTTCCTAAGGTACTGAGCAGCCCACATTTGATGTTGTCCAACATCTGTAGTTACATAAGCTTCAGGTGAAAGTTCCCTTATTTTCATAAGAACTTCCTGAGGATAAATTTCTCCTTCTTCAGGCGGTTTATATAAAGGATGTTTATTTTTCCAGAAATCTATTTTCTCTAACCAGTTCTTCGTCTTAAAAGCAAATTTGTTGTTTAGATATTTTTGATTAATTTTGCGAAGAGCTTTTGAAACGTCAGAGACAATTGCAACATCTACACGTCTATTTTTATTAACTTCTGCTGGATCAATATCTATATGGATGACTTTTGCATTAGGAGCAAAAGTATCTAATTTTCCTGTTACTCTGTCATCAAACCTTGCTCCAATAGCAATTAAAAGATCACATTCCGTAACTGCAAAGTTCGCATAAGCAGTTCCGTGCATTCCCAACATGCCAACTGATAAATTATCTTTTTCATCAAAAGCACCTTTTCCCATTAAAGTTGTAGTGACTGGTATTTGATAGTTCTTTGCCAAAATTCTAATTTCATCATGAGCTCCAGAAGATATTGCACCACCGCCAACATAAAGAAGAGGTCTCTCAGAATTCTCTATTAATTTAATCGCTTTTTTTATATCACAATCATTAATATCTCCGATTCTCTTAAACCCTTTAGGAATAATTTCGCCAGGCAAAACTCTTTGATAATTAAAGAATTCTTGGCCTACATCCTTTGGTATATCTATTAAAACAGGGCCAGGTCTTCCTGAAGATGCTATAAAAAAAGCCTCTGAAACAACTCTTGCTATATCTGCTGGATCTCTTATTACCCATGAGTGTTTAACTATTGGAAGAGTTATACCAAAAATATCAGTTTCTTGGAAAGCATCAGTCCCAATAGCAGGTCTTGGAACTTGACCTGTAACGACTACTAGAGGGACTGAATCCATTTGTGCAGTTGCAATTCCAGTAACCAAATTTGTTGCACCTGGACCTGAGGTTCCAAAGCAAACTCCTACTTCACCCGTAGATCTCGCATATCCGTCAGCTGCATGGGTGCCGCCTTGTTCATGTCTGACCATATAGTGCTTTAACCAACCATCTTTTTCCGCTTTATGAACAGCATCATAAATTGGAAGAATGGCTCCTCCTGGATATCCAAATATAATCTCTACACCATGAATTTTTAAAGAATCCATTAGTGCTTCTGCACCTGTTATCCAAATGGGATTTTCATGTTTTGAATTATCCTTTAACAAGGATCTCGAGGTAAGAGTCACTTACGAAATTCAATATTTATTATAAATTCTAAACTTAATTAAATACTTTTGCCTCATTTAGAAATGTAATGTCAGAATATTTTTTTTTAAGTTTTTTAATAAGTTTTGATTTTTTAAATAAATATATGTTGATACTTATAAAATCCCTAGCCTATGCAAGGGTCCAGAGCCTGAAATAAGTTCAATGAAAAGTACTAAAAAAACAATCATAGCAACTCTTCCATTCCATACCTCTGAACTATTATTCCAACCCCATTGCCATTTTTCTTGGGGATAAAGTTTAACTTTCTCAGGTAATTGAGAAGCCTCCTCTATATTTATTAAAGGCCCTTCCAAGCATGAAATCACTAGATCACTTAGTCCCTCAATAAAAGTAGGATGAGTATTTAAAGCCTTTACTCTCCGAAAGTTTTTGATGCCAGCTTTTTCAGCAATTTCTTTATATTCAATGTCAATTTCTTGCAATGTTTCAATATGCTCTCCAACGAAACTTATTGGAACCACAATCAAATCATTAACGTTTGACTTCCCAAGATCAGCTAACACTTCTTCTGTATAAGGTTTTAACCACTCGACTGGACCAACTCTACTTTGATAAGAGAGCGTATAAGGATTACTATGACCTAAATATTTTTCCAGTTCATTTATTATTAACAACGAACAATCTTCAATTTGTTGTTTATAAGGATCTCCAGCTTCTTCTACATAACTCTTAGGCACACCATGAGCAGTAAAAAAAATATGCGCATTTGAAGGTGATTCACAAAGTGAAATTTGCTCAGAAATTAATTCAACCATGGACTTTAAGTAACCTGATTGACTGAACCAACTCCGTACACATCTCATGGGTATTTTCTTAAAGTCATTATCAGAGTCTCGCAATTTCTTCAATTCCCTAAAGCTTGAACCACTTGTACTGATTGAAAAATGTGGATACAAAGGAAGAACTACAATTTGATCTATGCCATCTGCTTTTATGTCAGCGATGGCTGATTCCGTAAAAGGATGCCAATACCTCATAGCTATATAAGTAGTAGCATTAAAGCCTTTATTCCTCAATTTTGATTGCAATTCTCTTGCTTGTTGCTCAGTTATTCTCCTTATTGGTGATCCACCACCTATTGATAGATAAGCCTGTTGTGAAGTAGTACTTCTAAGGGTACTAATTAACCAAGCCAAAGGTTTTTGGAAAGCAGGGAAAGGAGTCCTGATAATCTCTGGATCAGAAAAAAGATTGTATAAGAATGGACCTACGTCGGTAATGCGTTCAGGCCCTCCTAAATTCATTAGTAAGACGCCTATTTTATCCATTTAAAATTTATGAAGATTGAAAATCAACATTAAAAACGTCATTATATGGTCAATTATATAAGTAAATGAACGTAATTCAGGAAATTTATATTATCAATGATAAATTTGCTACGCAAGGCAGCAAACTTAGGATTGAAAAAAGAGGAGATAAATTAAATATTAGAGGTTCCCTACCTTCAAAAGAAGATAAAAAAAACTTTAAAATCCAAAGAATATCTCTTGGTATAAAAGCAGATATTTCTGGATTAGAGGAGGCTAAAAAAAAATTACAATTAATAAATTTACAACTGGAATTAAACCAATTCGACTGGATGAATTGGACAGGAAAGTTAAATCAAAAAGGAAATAAAAATAGTTTTGATTTTCCAAATAAATTAAATCAATTTGAGGAATTTTTTTTTAAAGAAAGAAAAAATGAATATTTAAATAGCACTAGAAAAACTACTTGGAGAAGTTCTTATAAACCCTATCTTAAAAGAATTCTCAATATATATAATGATCATCACAACCAAGATTTGGTAAAAATATTTCAAAAAACCCTTGAAAGTTACAAGGAAGGAAGCAGAAGTAGGAAACAATGCGCCACCTCTCTAAGTGTTTTAGCTAAGTTTTTAGATATCAAACTTCCTGAAGATTGGAAATTAAAATCTAAAGGATATGGTCTTAATAAAGCTGGATACAGAGATCTGCCGACTGACGATTTAATTGAAAAACTTTGGGAGAAAATACCAAACAAATCTTGGAAATTTGTTTTTGGTCTTATGGCCACATATGGATTAAGAAATCATGAAGTATTTTTTTGTGATTTAAGTTCTCTTACAAATAATGGAGACAAAATTATTAGAGTTCTACCTACTACTAAAACGGGAGAACATCAAGTTTGGCCTTTCCATCCTGAGTGGATTGAAAGGTTCGAATTGTTCAAACTTGGCAATAATCCAGAACTACTTCCAAAAATTAATAGGGACCTAAAAATTACAACATTACAGAATATTGGGAAAAAAATTACAGACAAATTTAATAGTTACTCTTTACAAATAAAGCCTTATGATTTACGGCATGCTTGGGCAGTAAGAACAATCTTTTATGATTTACCTGATACTGTGGCTGCCAGAATGATGGGACATTCTGTTAGCTTACATACTCAAACTTATCACCACTGGATCACTAAAAGAGACCAGCAAAAGGCGGTTAATAATGCACTTTTGAAAGTAAAAAAAATGAAAAGTATTTAAAGATTTATAATCAGTAAATTAAAATTAGGTTCATATGCAAGAAAAACCTTCATCTTCCGAAAAAATATTTAACCTCGATAATCAAGCAGATAAACTTGGAATGGGAGGTAAATTATCACCGGATAGCGATGAGAGCTCATATAAAGAAAGAATGCAGCAAAGAAAAGATATTCAAGCCGAAAGACTACAAATGAGAAAAACAAAAAAAGGATTATTGATTGTTTTTACAGGTAATGGTAAGGGCAAGACAACTGCATCATTAGGTATGGCTTTAAGAACGTTAGGGCATGGCTATAAAGTGGCAATAATTCAATTTATCAAAGGAGGTTGGACCACCGGAGAAGAAAAAGCACTTAAAAATTTTTCTTCAAACATTACTTGGCATTCATTAGGAGAAGGATTTACTTGGGAAACACAAGACAGGATAAGAGATGAAAAATTAGTTCAAGAAGCATGGCAATTAGCCAAAAAATACATACAGAACGAATCTTTTAAACTTATCATTCTTGATGAAATTAATATTGCTACAAAACTTGGTTACCTTAAACCAGAAGAAATAATAACTTTTTTAAAAAGATTAAATAATAGAAAAAATCATATTGTTTTAACTGGAAGGGGAGCATCTGATTTAATTATCAATTACGCAGACCTTGTTACAGAGATGAAACTAATAAGACATCCATTTAAAGAACAAGGAATAAAAGCACAAAAGTGTGTTGAATTTTAATTAAAGCAAATTATTATTTAAATTTCTTTAGGGAGGTTTAGAAATGTTTAAAGACGCAAGCAATATCTGAACAAAAAATAAATTTGGTACATTTACTTGCTAATGTCTTAAAAGTACAATTATTGAATGACTTACAAAAGAGTTCTCTTAAAACTTAGTGGTGAAGCACTAATGGGTGAAAAACCTTATGGTATTGATCCAGCCATAGTTCAGTCAATTGCAGAGGATGTTTCAAAAGTTATAGATAATAATGTACAACTTGCAATCGTTGTTGGGGGAGGGAATATTTTTAGGGGGCTTAAAGGGTCTGCTGATGGCATGGATAGAGCCACGGCTGATTATGTTGGAATGCTCGCAACAGTAATGAATGCTATTTCGCTTCAAGATGGTTTAGAAAGAGTAGGAGTTGCAACCAGGGTTCAAACTGCAATAGAAATGCAGGAAATTGCAGAACCATACATTAGAAGAAGAGCTATGAGACACCTTGAAAAAGGCAGAGTTGTAGTATTCGGAGGTGGATGCGGAAATCCATTTTTCACAACTGACACTACAGCAGCTCTGAGGGCAGCCGAGATAAACGCTGAAGTTGTTATGAAGGCTACCAAAGTTGATGGAGTATATAATTGTGATCCTAATAAATTTAAAGACGCAAAGAAATTTTCTACTCTTAGTTATCAACAAGTTCTTAGTGATGAAATTGCAGTAATGGATAGTACTGCAATTGCATTATGCAAAGATAACAATATCCCTATCATGGTATTTGATATATTCAAAAAAGGAAACATCTCTAAAGCTGTTGCTGGGGATCCTATAGGTTCATTAATTAGTTAAAGGTTATTAATTTTTTTTTATGAAAGAACAAGAAATTCAAGAAAATATGAACAAAAGTATTGAAGCAACGCAAAGAAACTTTAATACAATTAGGACAGGTAGAGCTAATGCTTCATTGTTAGACAGAGTAAGTGTTGAGTACTATGGGGCAGAAACACCAATCAAATCACTTGCCACAATAAGCACTGTTGATTCACAAACAATTTCAATACAACCGTTTGATATTTCATGTTTACAAGCCATAGAGAAATCTATTTCTATGAGTGATTTAGGTATTACTCCAAATAATGATGGGAAAGTAATAAGAATAAATGTTCCTCCTTTAACAGAAGAGAGAAGAAAAGAATTTTGCAAATTAGCCTCTAAATATGCAGAGGAAGGGAAAGTAGCTTTGAGAAATATTAGAAGAGATGCTGTTGATAAAGAAAAAAAAGAAGAAAAAGATGGTCTTATTTCTATTGACGAATCGAGAGATAATCAATCTAAAATTCAGAAAATTACTGATAAATATATTGCTTTAATAGATACTAAATTGTCTGAAAAAGAGAAGGAAATTCTAAAAGTTTGAAAGGATTTGACGTTGTAATAATTGGTGGAGGTTTATCAGGATCCTCTACCGCTCTTAATCTATCAAAGAAAGGATATTCTGTTTTAATTATTGAAAAAGAAAAATTCCAACATCACTGCCCATGTGCAGGAGGGATGGCATCTTCAATGCAAAGATTTCTTCCTTTAGATATAGAAGATTCCATAGAATCAAAAATCAAGAATGTGGAATTCAGATGGAAAGCTGCAGATAATGTGACTGCTGATCTGACTGGTGAATCCCCATTTTGGATTATCAAAAGAGAGAAACTTGATCAATTATTACTTGAAGAGTCCTTGAGTAATGGAGCTCAAATTATGAGACTATTATTAATAGAAAAAATCATAAAAAAAAATGATAAATGGGAAATTACTTGTAAAAACAAAATAAAATACACTTCAGAATTTCTTGTTGTTGCAGATGGTTCCCAATCCAAATGGGCAGGATATTTCAATTTAGGGCCAAGAAAACCTAAATTTGCCAACACAATCTCATTAAGATTGAAAGGGTTGGGGGATATACCGAGAGATGCAGTTAGATTTGAGTTTGGATTTATAAAATATGGTTTTGCATGGGCATTCCCCCTTAGAGAAAGCTTAAATATTGGTTTAGGTACTTTTATAAATAATAGTCTCTTAGAAAATCAGGCTATAAATAAACAAGTGCTCAGAAGCTTCGGTTTTGATGATTTTCCTTATAAAACAACTACCAAGAAACTAAGAATATGGAATGGCTTCTACTCAATTAATGGTGATAAAGTTTTAGCAGTTGGAGATGCAGCATCTTTATGTGATCCATTTTTAGCTGAAGGGATTAGACCATCTTTAATTAGTAGTTTTTATGCCGCAGAATTCATAGATCAGTGCCTATCAGGGAAAGTAGATGATTTAAATCTTTATACGAAAAAAATTAACAACATTTGGGGGAAATCAATGGCTTGGGGGAGGAGAATAGCCCAGGTATTTTATAGATTTCCCAGAACTGGATATCAATTAGGTATCAAGAGAAAAACAGCACCTAAACGTATTGCCCAAATATTATCAGGAGAAATGAGTTATGAAGATATTGCAAAAAGGGTTATCAGAAGACTTCTAACAAAAAGTGAGACTTAATTCTTTTTCAAGTAAAACTTAAATTTAGCTAGCAGAAATTAATTTATGATTTTTAATTTCTGAATATCTCCTAAGAAGCAGCTCTTCTAATTCTTCTATAGCCTTGCTAAATCCAGTGATACCTTCACTAAGCTTCTCACTCGCCATTTGATCTTCTAACATACTTAATCTGAAATCTTTTTCTTCAAATTGGTAGTCAATAGAATTATTTATTTGGCTACTTACATCTAATTTTCTAATTAACTCTCCTTTTTCTTTTTTTAGTTCCTCAAGAAATTTTGGTGCGATTGTCAAAAGATCGCAACCAGCTAATTCTTTTATTTCATCAAGATTCCTAAAACTTGCCCCCATTACTTCTGTCTTGAATCCCTTTTCTTTAAAATACTTGTAAATTTGTGTAACTGAAATAACACCAGGGTCTTCAGCACCAACAAAACTAGTTTTACCAGTTTTTGCTTTATGCCAATCCAATATACGGCCAACGAACGGAGAAATTAGAGTTATCTCTGCATTGGCACAAGCTACAGCTTGGCAGAAGTTAAAAAGCAAAGTTAAGTTGCACTTAATACCCTCTTTTTCCAAAATTTCAGCTGCCTTAATTCCCTCCCAAGTTGAGGCAATCTTAATCAAAATTCTCTCCTTTTCAATTCCAAAATTTTTGTAAAGATGGATCAATTTTCTCGCTTTTTCTACCGTAGCTTCAGTATCAAAGCTCAGTCTTGCATCAACTTCTGTAGATACTCGCCCAGAAATAATTTTCAAAATTTCTTTTCCAAAAAATACAGAAACTTGATCAACAGTTTCTTTAATTAATTCAATTTCAGAGAATCCTTGAGGCAAGTTATTTTCTGAACTTTCTAAAGCTTTATCAATTATTTTCACATAATCAGGATTCTTAGCAGCCGCAAGTATTAGCGATGGGTTGGTGGTTGCGTCCCTTGGTTTAAATTTTTTTATCGATTCTAAATCTCCAGTATCAGCAACAACAACGGTCATTGAGGACAATTGTTCTAAAATTGATTTCATGTCTAGATAATCATATATATATACAAACTAGCTTTTATTCCTTATGAAATCATCAGATATTGAACTAAATATTTAGAAAATAGGAAAATTTTATGGTTTTTTAACAATCATTCCGTGATCTTTAATCTTAGGAGGTATTTGTTCAATTACTATCAAACTCTCGATAATTTCTTTTGCAACTGGTACTGCAACGGTTGAACCATATGCATATGATTTAGATGGCTCATCAACGACTACAAGGACAGTATATTTTGGATCATTAACTGGTAAGGTTGCGACAAAACTACAAACTTTTTTACTTGTATACGAACCATTTAAGGCTTTTTGAGACGTGCCTGTTTTCCCTGCTATCCTGTAACCTTCAATTTTTGCTCCAGATCCACTACCTTTATCAACTACGCTCTCCATCCATTCAAGAACAGTTTTAGAAACCTCGTGTGAAAAGAATTGTTTTTTTGGATTTTTATTAAATCTTTCTTTGAAAGTTGAGGTTACATGTGGAGTGACTTCAAAACCCCCATTTGCTAACGCCGCATGAAGTTGTACCAATTTAAGTGGGGAGATTGAGAAACCTTTACCAAAAGAAGTTACAGCAGGCTCAATTAATTGATTTACAAATAAATCTTTTCTCTTTAGTTGGCCAGCAGTTGATTCAAATAAATCAGTCTCTAAATTTTGATTTATACCTAAATTTTTTAACAAATCCCAATAAATTGTGGGTTCTAAATTTTGCATTATTTTTACCATCCCAACATTACTTGAAACCTGCAATACTTTTGGATAGTCGATGTATCCATTACCTTTTTTATCCCAATTAGAAAGTGTCCATCCTCCAACATTAATCTTTCCAATATCTTCAACTACTCCATCTTTCTGGATTACTTTTTCTTCTAAAGCTAAGGCAAGATTAATAGGTTTAAAAGTTGAACCAGGCTCAAATAAATCTTGAGAATACCAACCCCTAAAGAGTTCAGAATCATACTGCCAAAATTTATTTGGATCATATGACGGGACTGAAACCAATGAAAGAATCCGTCCATTATTAACATCCATAACTATCGCAAATCCCTTCTTTGCATTCCATTTCCTTACTTGCTTTGATAATGCATTAAATGACGCTTTCTGTAATTTTGAATCTATGGTTAACCCTAAACTTTTGTAATCAGAAATAAAATCACCTGGAGCTGAATTATCCGGTAAAGGAGTTCCATCTCCTCCTCTTTTTATTAAATTACTTTTATTAAAAACCTTAATTTGATTATCTAAATGAAGCTCTAAACCTGCAGAAGCTATATTCTCATCATTAACAAAACCGACAAGATTAGAATAAATATCACCTTGTGGATAATATCTCTGCGAATATTTAAACAAATCAAGTCCGCTTATTTGCAGGTTCTTAATCTTTTCTGCCTTTTCTTCGGAAATTTTATCCAAAAGCTTGATGCCAATCATTTTATTATTAAATTTCCCAAGGAGTATTTCATAATTAATATCTAAGATAGGTGACAATTTTTCTATAACTTCTTCAATACTGCGAAGTCTGTTGATTGAATCCCCAGGAAAATTAAAATATTTTGGATGAGCCCATAATTTATAGAGCGGTTTATCATAAGCAATTAGTCTATTATTTCTATCAACAATTGATCTCCTTTTTTTTAAGGAGTTAGTTTTAGAGGACTGTATTAATCTAGCTTTCCTTTGCAAATCAGAGGCGTTAAAGACTTGCAATTTAACTAATCTACCAAACAAACAAAATATTAATAGTAAGCTAAAAATATAGAGAAACTTAAATCTTCTTTGATTAAGAGGTATTAGACTAACAATTTTTTTGTATTTTTTCATCAATATCCCCTTTGATATTTGCTATCACTAAAACCTTCAATGAAACTACTTAAATTTTTCTTAAATAAACTTTCTTTTATTTCTGCAAATTTATCTAGATAGATTAAATCTTCAGGTTTGGTTTTTCTATAAATGTTGAGAGACTCAAATTCACTAATATAAAATTCCTCAATTTTAGAAATATAATCAATGAGATTACTATTAATAGCTTTTGTTGTAGATAAGATTTTATATGTATTTGACCATTTTCTTTGACTATCAAAAGATAAGAAAAATAAGGTGAAAATTAATGCCAAAAGGGAGATATTAATGGTATCGAAAATTTGATGTATAAATTTGATATTGAGTATGGATATTTTTTCAGAATTTTTTTCACTTTCATATGAAACTTTTTTTTTTAAATTAAGTTGATTCCCGTAAGGTTTCATCTATGATTTATTTTTAAATAAAAGAAGTGTTATTAATTAAATAAACATCTATTTGTTTGATTCGCAAGTAAAAAATTAAATTCTTTATGTCCTCAATAAGAACAAATTTAAAAAAGTCAATCCATTCCATAAAGAATGCATAATCACTGAAGAGAACAAACTCCCTGAAGCAATTCTTGTAATTCCTAATCCAATCCCTAAAACAAATAATGGCGGCATTTCTCCTAAACTTAAATGAGCTAATGCAAAGATAAAAGCTGAAATTATGATGCCCGAAATTATTCCATAAACTCTTGAAAGAGTTGGTAGTAAAACACCGCGAAATATTATCTCTTCAAATAAAGGAGCTAAAAGAGTTGTTGTTAAAAATAATAGGAAAAATGATAAATAATTATTATTATTAAGAACAATTTCCAGCAAAGGATTACTACCATGCTGATTATCAATCAGGCTATTCATAATTAGAGAAATCAATAAAACAAAAGGAACTACTGTTAACCAACCTTTAATTCCCTGAATAATTGCATATTTTATTGGCAAGAAATTGAACTGTAAATAATCCTTTTTAAAAATAAATTCTCCATGCAAAGATTTAATTTGGTAGTAAACTATTCCTAATGGTGGAATAGCCATAAAAAGATATCCAAAGAATATTTTCAAAGATTGAGACAATTCATTAGAGATATTTTTAGAAAAAAGTTCAACTAAACTGATAGAAAACAAAGGTGATATCACTTCACCTAAAACAACAAATCCACCTGCAATTAATAAAACCATATCTATTA
This sequence comes from Prochlorococcus marinus XMU1419, assembly GCF_017695955.1. Classification (NCBI taxonomy): domain Bacteria; kingdom Bacillati; phylum Cyanobacteriota; class Cyanophyceae; order Synechococcales; family Prochlorococcaceae; genus Prochlorococcus; species Prochlorococcus marinus. The sequence continues at coordinate 473,115 of NZ_JAAORO010000001.1, read as the reverse complement.
ATTCTAAATCTAAGGATTTAATTTCTTGCCAACCAAACTTTTTCAAAGATATAGTATCCCATAATATTTTTAAAGCCAGAATTGAGCCAAGAAGAATTGTTGAAAGTGGTATTAGTCTGATGGCTAATAATTTTAAAAACATTTTTCTTGAAAATGTCTTTGTTATTAATGAACTATCGTCAAAATCAAATTTCTGACTTAAAAGATGATATAAAAATCTATCACTTTTAAATAAATCAAATTTATGAGAATTTGGTTTATATGAATTATTATTGGATTTTTTTTCTATCTCATCAATCAGTAATTTAAAGTTTTTATTTTGAAAATCTTTGGATATATTTTTATAAAGTATAGAATTATTTGATTGTGAAGTAATTATTCTAATTAATTTATTTCTTTCTGTTAGTTCATCAAATGAGACCTCAGAGAGTGATTTATTTATTTGATCAACAGGATCATTTATTATAAAAAATTTTTTAAGATTCTCAGGAATTGATTGGTTAGATAATGCAGCAATTTCTTGCTCTTTTTGACTTATATCAAATGAAACAGATGGTCTTTGTAAACTATCTCTTAAGCCTTGCTGCCATACAAAAAAAGTTATGACAACAGAAATGAAAGCTAAAGTAAGTTTTGACTTAGAAATATTTTTAAGGATCATATCTTATTATATTGTTGAAAACTATACTTAATTATCATTGAAATTCCTGATATTTATGTATCTATTTTAATCACACCATGAGATGATTAAATTAACTTAATTTTCAAATTTATATAATGACTATACGATTATTTTTAATTAGACATGGACTAAGCAGTTTCAATGCCAAAGGATTAATTCAAGGAAGAACAGATGATTCATTATTGACTGATGAAGGTTACGAACAAGCCCGAAAAGCAGGAAAAGCATTATCAAAAATAAACTTCGATAAAATCTATTCCTCCCCTCTTTTAAGAGCGGCAGAGACTGCAAAAACAATTACAAAGACCTTCAATAAAGAACAAGATATTGTATTTGATGATAATTTGCTAGAGGTAGATCTTAGTGAATGGTCTGGTCTAAAAATTAATGAAATAAAAAATAAATTCCCAGAAATTTATCCTATATGGAAAAATGATCCAGAAAATCTAATCTTAAAAAGAAATAATAATAAAACTTATAAACCAATTCAAGAGTTATTTTTTCAAGCAACAAATTTTGTAGATGATATTTTAAAAATTTATCTAGACAAAGATGATGTAAATATTTTAATTGTGGGACACAATGCGATTCTCAGATGTTTAATCCTTTTGTTAATAGGAAAGCCTAAGCAAGGTTTTAGGAAAATAAGATTAGAAAATGCCTCTTTCTCGATACTAAATATTTCAAAGAAAGATAAATCTTTTAAGACCCAAATTGAATGCTTAAATCAAACTTCCCATCTGAATAAAAATATTCCAAATCAGATTGGAGATTCTAGAATATTTCTAATAAGGCATGGTGAAACAAACTGGAACAAAGAAGGTAGATTCCAAGGTCAAATTGATATCCCTTTAAATGAAAACGGTAGGGATCAAGCTAGAAAGACTTTTAAATATTTGAGAAATGTTTCTTTCAATAAGGCATTTTCAAGTTCAATGAATAGGCCTTATGAGACTGCACAAATAATCCTTCAAAATAGCAAAGATTTAAAAATAAAAAAAATAGATTCACTTGTAGAAATTGGTCACGGATTATGGGAGGGTAAACTCGAATCAGAAATCAGAGAACAGTGGCCTGCTTTACTAAAAAATTGGCATGATAAACCTGAAGAAGTAATAATGCCCAAAGGTGAATCTATCAAAGACGTATCTGAAAGGTCCGTAGAAGCTTTTGACAAAATTTGTTTATCTCAAAAAGATAATGATATAAGTCTTCTGGTTGCTCATGATGCAGTCAATAAAACTCTAATTTGTAATATCCTTGGGATTAATTATTCAAATATTTGGCTGATAAAACAAGGTAATGGCGGCATAACTATAATTGACCTTTTTAAGGATCCCAATAAACCTCCTGTAATTAGCGCTTTAAACATTACAACACATCTAGGAGGAATAATTGATTCAACTGCTTCTGGAGCACTTTAAATTAAAATTTTTTAAAAACCTACTCTAATGAAGCCAGAGTAAAAAAGGCTTTAATCATTGAAAAAGCCAACTTGACTAAGAGGCCAAAATCTGAAATATGCTTTACCAATTATCTCCTTTTTATGAAGAAATTTACTTCCAGGCCAATATCTTCCATCCCAGCTATTTGACCTATTATCGCCTAAAACCAAAAAATGATCTTCTGGAACTTTTATGTTTTCAAATTTACCACATTTATTAAATACAGAAAATGGACATTTATAAGAGACATAAGGTTCAGGAATTAATCTATTATTTATTATTAATTCACCCTTAGTGTTTACACTTACAATTTCTCCTGGAAGTGCAACCACTCTTTTAATATATGCATCGCAAGCTTGATCCCTCAAACCAGGAATAAAAGACATTGGGGGGAAACTCATAAAAAAACAATATGTTTTTTTTGGTAAAGGCTTAGATCTTGATGAAATTAGTTTTTCGTCAAATGAGTAAGGTGAGTTAAAAACAACAATATCTCCTCTTTTTGGTAAAGAGTTTCTTAGCGAAAATTTTTCAATAATTAATCTATCGTTTATTTGTAATTCTGGGAGCATTGAACCAGATGGTATATAACGTGGTTCTGCAAAAAATGATCTACAAGAAGAAACGAAGAAAGTCAATAGAACTAGTAGACCCCATTCTTTTAAAAAACTTTTAATAGAAGCAGGCATAAAATTAATAAAGTCTTGATTTTTTAAACTTATATAAATTTTTTGAATATTCAATTTCGTTAAAACCTAATATTACTTTTTTTTCTTCGTAAATCAAAAATGGTCTTTTAATCAATTTGCCATCACTTGAAAGAAGTTTAATAATTTCTTCCCTTGATAAACTATAAATATCAAGATTAATAGTTTTAAAGGCTTTACCTCTGGTATTAAAAATCCTTTTCTTATCATCAGAGTATTGTTCTAGGGCCAGATTTAAATAATTAACAAGTGGTGGTTCTTTTACAATATCAATTAATTGGAATTCGAAATTTTTGCTTTCAAGCCATATTGCAGCTTTTCGGCAAGTAGAGCATTTTAAATAACTATAAAAAATTATTTTTTTCAATTTAATTTACTAATGTTTGATTTCTTAAGTACTTTAAAGTTTTTCTTTTTTAGGGGGATGCAACTTTTCAATAAATTTTCAACCACATCAAAATCTCTCCAACCATCAATTTGAACTGTTCTTCCATCAAGTCCTTTACTTGTTCTAAAAAATTCAGCAACATCCTCAAGCTGATTAGGAGCAATTTGATTAATACTCAATATATTAGCCTGTCTAGGATTAGCCATAGGTACACATAAAAGTTTTCCATCATATGCTCCGCAATCATGCATATCCAATACTCCAATAGGTCTTGCTTTTATTAGACAACCAGCAAAAGTAGGCTCATCCATTATCACCATTGCATCAAGAGGAGCTCCATCATCAGCAAGGGTATTTGGGATAAAACCATAATCAAAAGGGTATCTAACTGAAGAATGCAATACTCTGTCCAAAGCCATTATTCCTGCATCAGAGCAATATTCATATTTATTCCTACTCCCTGCAGGTATTTCAACAACAATATTTACTATTCCCTTCATTGGAGATGGAGGTATTGAACTAAGGTCCATCTTTTTTAAAATCGTGATTATGAATTATCTCTTTTCCTTGAGATAAAGGTCTGCCAATTAGAATGCTTATTGAAGGTAAAAAAATTGTCAAAAAAGCAAAAATAATACCTAAAAATGTTATTGATAAACTCCTTATACTTAAGGGGTCATCATCATCTCTTTCAAAATCACTTCGAGCAGAACCAAGAGAAGATTCTTCGCTTGATTTACTTTGAGTAAACTGCTTTGATTTCGTGTAACTCAAGAACTCTTAATTGGTAAAGATTAAGGAGATAATTAAACATCATTATCCTACAATCAAAATGTCAATAAATCAAAACATTGATTGGGAACTTTTTAATTAATCTTTTTCAAGCAAAGACCTAATAGATTTTAGTTCATCTAATATTTGCACCAGTATATTTTGAGCTGCTGAAGAAGGTGTATTAAAGACCTCTACAGTAACTTCCTTAATTCTTAAAATATCTTTAGCAAATCGCGCTACTTCATTAGGATGAAATTTTAAAGGATCTTTTTGATCAGTTCTAAATTCGGGATTTAACTTTCTTGGATTAAAGCTAGGGTTTAGATTTCTTAAATCTGTATTTGTATACCTATAGACAGAAGCTCTTGATCTGTTTAGGAATTTTTGAACTTCATCAATACCTACTAATTCCTCTTCGCTAGAAATATTGGAATCTATATTTTCCATAAGCTTAAGAAAATGTTTTAGTCATAATGAACTTTTAAAAGATTTAGAACTTCATTACTGAAGAAGTTAGCAGAAAGAATATTTTTAGACTAGCCGCGTTTAGGGACTCAAGACACTTTAAATTCTTTTTTCATCTTAATTGATAAAATTAAGTATCATTAAGGATTTTTTTGTATGCGCGTGACAACCTCATTTCCTCTGGGGACACTTCGTGACACACCTTCTGAAGCAGAGATTATTTCACATCAATTACTTTTAAAAGCTGGTTATATTCGCAGAGTTAACAGCGGTATTTATGCATACATGCCATTAATGCTTAGAGTTATTGAAAAAATATCCTCAATAATAGAGAGAGAACTTAATAGTATTGGTTGTACAAAATTACTATTACCTCAACTTCATCCTGCAGATTTATGGAGAAAAAGTGAAAGGTGGGAAGGATATACTGCAGGAGAAGGAATAATGTTTAATCTCAAAGATAGACAAGGTAAAGAATTTGGTTTAGCTCCAACTCACGAAGAGGTGATCACAAGTATTGCATCAGAGATCATCAAGTCCTATAAGCAATTACCTCAATGTTTTTATCAAATTCAGACAAAATTTAGAGATGAGATAAGGCCAAGGTTTGGGTTGATGAGAAGTAGAGAATTTATAATGAAAGATGGTTATTCTTTTCATTCTTCAGAAAACGATCTGGCTTCTTTCTATGAAAAGGTGGGCAATGCTTATGAAAATATTTTTAAATCTTGTGGACTGCAGACTGTAGGAGTTGAAGCTGATAGTGGAGCAATTGGCGGTGCTTCCTCTAAAGAATTCATGATCACTGCTGATGCTGGGGAAGATTCCATTTTGTTTACTCAAAGTGGTTCTTATGCTGCAAATATTGAAAAAGCTGTTTCTCTACCCTCTCAACCTATTCCACTCAAAGATGGTATTTCAGGGTTAATAGAAACACCTCAACAAAAAACAATCATCGAAATTTGCGATAATAATAATTTAGAACCTAGTCAGATTATTAAGGTAGTAGTATTCCTTGCACAGTTCGAAGGTAAATTTGAGGTCCCAATTCTTGCATGCATAAGAGGCGATCAACATATTAATGAAGTAAAGCTTTTCAACTTAATCAATAAACTTCATAATTTCAATCTCCTTAATCTTAAAAAGATTGAAGACAAAAATAATATCGAAAAAAATCTAATTGATTTTCCCTTAGGTTTTATCGGGCCAGATTTAGATAATAAGACTATTAAAGCTACTTCTAATTGGGATAAAAAATGGACAAGAATAATTGACCATTCTGCAAGTGGCCTTTCAAAGTTTATAAGTGGTGGGAATAAAGTTAATTTTCATAAAGTTTTTCAAGAATTTTCTTTTGCTTCGAAAGACTATCTAATTGGGGATATAAGAAATGCAAAAAAAGGAGATAAAATAAGTATTGATGATAATGAAGAACTTAAAGAAAAAAAAGGTATCGAGATTGGACATATTTTCCAACTAGGGCAAAAATATAGTGAAAAATTAAATGCAAAGTTCTCTGATAAGGATGGTCAGTTAAAAAATTTATGGATGGGTTGTTACGGAATAGGAGTGACGAGAATAGCTCAAGCTGCTATTGAACAGAATTATGACCAAAAAGGAATTTGTTGGCCTATCCAGATTTCTCCTTTTGAAGTTATTATTATTCCAACAAACCTAAAAGATCCTATTCAAAGTGATCTTACTGAGCAAATCTATAACAACTTTTTAATTAATAAAATTGATGTTCTTCTTGATGATAGAAATGATAGAGCTGGAGTGAAATTTAAAGATGCGGAATTAATTGGTATTCCTTTTCAGATAATTATTGGAAGAGATTCTATTAATAAAGAAGTAGAATTTTTATGCAGAAAAAATAATACTAAATCTAAAATTAATACTGATAAATTGTTGGAAACATTTATTTCCGAATCTGAAATAATGTACAATAAAAAGTCTTAAGGCATATTTTTTTGGGAGCTAAGTTATGTTACTGAAATGGACATCAAAATTTTTTAAGAATCTTACCAAAGTCATATCTTTTGCAATATCCTTAATTGTTGTTTGTACACTATTTAGTTCCCCTTCCATAGCTGCAAAAACCTCTATGACAGGAGATTATACAAAGGATACAATTTCAGTTGTCAAAACATTACAAACAGCTGTTGATACTCCAAAAGATTCTCCAGATAAAGATGAAGTAAGAAGTGAGGCTCTTATTCTCATAACTGACTATATTTCCAGATACAGAAATAGAGGGATGGTAAATAAAACGCAATCATTCACCACCATGCAAACAGCATTAAATGCTATGGCAGGTCATTACAAAAACTTTGCAAGTAGACCTTTACCAGATAAACTTAAAGAGCGTTTAACCAAAGAATTTTCTCTTGCTGAAAAAATGGTTCTAAGAGAAAGTTGATACAATTCATTTACTTTTTAAAAGTAAACCAAGATTTTTGAATATATTAAATATTCGCACAAAAATAATGCTCTTCTAAAATTGGCCAATGTTGTTGTAATCGGAGCCCAATGGGGTGACGAAGGAAAAGGTAAAATAACTGATTTACTTAGTCGTTCGGCAGATGTTGTCGTTCGCTACCAAGGGGGAGTAAATGCGGGTCATACCATAGTCGTAGATGATAAAGTCTTAAAATTACATTTAATCCCCTCAGGGATACTTTATAAAAATACTTCTTGTCTAATTGGGTCTGGAACTGTTGTAGATCCAAAAATCTTGCTTAAAGAAATTGATATGTTAATTGATAATGGAATTGATATCTCAGGATTGAAAATTTCATCAACATCCCATGTAACAATGCCCTACCACCGAATATTAGATGAAGCGATGGAGGCTGATAGAGGTTCAAACAAAATAGGTACAACAGGTCGTGGGATTGGCCCAACTTATGCGGATAAGTCACAAAGAAATGGTATTAGGATAAGAGACCTGCTTAATAAGGAAAGGCTAAGTGATGTAATCAAAATTCCATTAAGAGAAAAAAACGGTTTACTAGAAAAAATCTATGGTATAAAACCGCTTAAATTAGAAGACATTGTTGAAGAATATCTTGACTATGGGGAAAGATTATCAAAGCATGTTGTTGACTGCACGAGGACTATCCATGAAGCCTCAAAAAACAAGAAGAATATTCTTTTCGAAGGTGCTCAAGGGACTTTACTTGACTTAGATCATGGGACATATCCTTTTGTTACCTCATCAAACCCTATATCGGGAGGGGCATGTATTGGCGCTGGAGTGGGTCCCACTTTAATTGATAGAGTCATAGGTGTCGCAAAAGCTTATACCACAAGAGTAGGTGAAGGGCCATTCCCAACAGAATTGCAAGGGAGTATAAATGATCAACTCTGTGATAGAGGTAGTGAATTTGGAACCACTACTGGGAGAAGGAGAAGATGTGGCTGGTTTGATGGAGTTATTGGTAAATATGCTGTATCTGTAAATGGTCTTGATTGTTTAGCCGTTACTAAACTTGATGTTTTAGATGAATTAGATGAGATTCAAGTTTGCATTGCATATGATCTCGATGGAGAGGAAATAGACTACTTTCCTACAAATTCAGATGACTTAAAAAAATGTAAGCCAATCTTCAAAAAATTAAAAGGTTGGCAATGTTCAACTGCAGATTGTAGAAAACTATCTGATCTCCCAGAGAACGCTATGAATTATCTAAGATTTTTAGCTGAATTAATGGAGGTTCCAATTGCCATTGTCTCGTTAGGGGCGAACAGAGATCAAACTATAGTAATTGAAGACCCAATTCATGGTCCTAAAAGAGCACTTTTAAGGTAATTCTTTCAAAATTAATGAATGAATCCTTTAGACATTTTGAACATAATAAAACTTTTGATCTCATTGGTCTGGGCAACGCAATAGTAGATATTATTGTAAATATTGAAGATGAGTTTATTGAGATAAATAATCTGGATAAAGGATCAATGAATCTAATTAATTCTGATGAATCTCAGAGATTGTTAGAAAATTGCAAAGTGATCAAACAAATATCAGGGGGGTCCTCTGCAAATACCGTTGTTTGTTTAGCAGAATTAGGTAATCATGTTCAATTTATTGGAAGGGTGAAAAATGATCAACTTGGGAATTTCTTTTCTGAAGATATTAAACAAAGTAAAACTATATTTAATACTCCACCAACTATTGAAGGTGCTTCAACAGCACATTCAATCATTTTGATTACACCTGATGCACAAAGAACTATGTGCACTTACCTAGGAGCATCTATTGAGTTTGAACCAGAAGACATTGACTTTAATGTAATTAAGGAAAGTAAATACTTATATTTAGAAGGGTATTTATGGGACAGCGAATTAGCTAAAAATGCTTTTATTAAAGCAGCCAAAATAGCAAAACAATCTAATACAAAAATAATCCTTTCATTGTCTGATTCATTTTGTGTAGATAGACATCGTGAGAGTTTCTTGGAATTAATTGATGAATATGTAGATATCGTTTTTTGTAATGAATCTGAGGTGTTAAGTCTATGTAAAAATGATAAATTAGCAAGCTGCCAAGAAGACCTATCTTCCTTATGTGAATTAGTCATAGTAACTCTTGGAAGTAATGGTTCTCTTATAGTTAATAAAAATAACGTTGAAATAATTGAGTCAAAAACGAGAGGCAAGATTATTGATACTACTGGAGCGGGAGATATCTATGCGGGAGGATTTATCCATGGATTAATAAACAATTGTTCCCTCAAAAAATGCGGAGAGATAGCTTCAATTTGTGCTGGAGAAATAATTACGCAATTAGGATCAAGATCAAATATTGATCTTAAAGAGTTGATAAAATAAATTCAATCAAATAGTCTTGTTCAACCAATCATAATATTTCATCTCAGCATGGTATTTATTGTAAATAATTTGAGGGACATCATATGTGGAATTTTTATTTAAGAATTCAATTAAATGATCTTTAAATTTTAGTTTACTTTTTATTGTGATTTCAAACTCTTTAGTTTCTTCAATATCATCATCCCACTTATAAATTGAAAAATTTTGCTTTATCGAAACACAAGCTGCAAGTTTATTTTGTATAAGTAATTTAGCCATTCGCAAAGCATTTGCTTTGCTTGATTCAGTTGTGATCATAACTAATACTTCCATAATTAATAAAACATCAATATTTTTTAATTATGTGATTTATCAAATTGTGGTATTGATTAAAAGAGTAAGAATAATCATTTTTAACTTTCGGCCTTTTAACCAAAAATAACTTCATTTTAGTTCCCGAGACTATACTCTCCCAGTTTTTCTGAGAATAACTTCCAGATTCTCTGCATAGAACATAATCTATTTCCCAAAAATCGCAAAGTTTTTTTTCTAAAATGCTTTTATTATTTTTACTCGGTTCCAGTATTGCAATGTTTGAATTTTCAATACATGATCCAAAAGATTTAGTAATACTCTCATAAGTTGGAAGTACCCTTGTAAATACATTTGCTTTACAATTCATATAATAATTAGCTGTATCATTAAGGAATCTTGATCCTATTGCAAGTAGAATATTCTTATTTTCTAGATCAACGTTATTTATATCCTTTAAATCATCAATGTAAAAAAAATTATTAGTGTTATTTATTAGAGATTTCCTCTCAAATTGTAAGAGAGGTATATTAATCTCTTTACATGCATTATTAAGATTTCTAGAAATTATCACGGCAAACGAATGAGTAGCATCGACAACGCATGTGATTTTATTTTTATTTATGAAATTAATTATTTGATCTTTATTATTTAATTTACCCGTAATGATATGTAACTTTGGATTTTCAATATAAGCTTGCCCTGCTCTATAAGTTAAAACACTTGCAAACACTGAATAATTAAGTTGAAGAAGCCTATTAGCTATTACAGGCCCATCCGAAGTTCCTGATAGGATCCAAACATTTTTATAGCAATTTCCTTGATTCTGCATCAGTATGTCTTTAATTAAATAGTAAGTAATGAATCATTGTTTAATTCAGGCGGTCATTAATAGCGCTCCCCAAATGAGGTATACCAAAGAAAACCAAACTCCAATTGCAGAAATGATTGTTAATTTTAAAGGATTACGTAGTGAAGATCCAACTAGAGATCTCAAGATCATAGGATGGGGAAATATTGCCCAAGAGATGGTAGATGAACTAAAGGAGGGGCAAAATATCGTTATTGAGGGACGTCTAAAGATGAATTCTGTCACTAGAAAAGATGGAACGAAAGAAAAGCAACCAGAATTAACAGCTTCAAAGATTCATAAAATATCGCCAGTTGGCGTTATTAAGTCTGATCAAAAAGAAAAAAATAAGTCATTTGAAAATAAAGAAAGCACCAAAAATTCCAGTTGGGATAGTTCACCTTTAGTACCCGAAGTTGACGAAATACCTTTTTAAATCAAATATCAACATTATTTTCTTGAACACTTATAATTAATTTGCTTATTTTCCTTTCAAGTGCAGCAAGTTCGCTTCTGATTTCTGCCCATTTACCCTTATCAAGATTTTCTAATAGCCATGCTCTATCTTGATCAAGTTTAAAAATTAAATCTCCTTGATTTGCAGTGTTAGGATCTTGCATAATACTTGTTAGACCATTCAAACTCATTCTACTAAATCAAAATGAAGAAATACCTATCGCCTGGAAACTTTATAGTAACCGCTGGGGGTATATTAGCTTTTGTTGGAATGACTGCTTATTTTACAGACTCAGTAAATTTAAGTGTACCTACTTTTTTTTATGGAGTACCTATTTTTCTAATTGGATTAGGTTTAAAGACTTCTGAAATACCTCCTGTAGAGTTGTTTGACAAGACAAATTTTGCGACAAATAAATTTAATAGACCAAAAGAACTAACAGCACTAGTTAAAGATGTTACAAGGTGGAGATATGGGATAAAAGCTCATCTTGAATCGTCATTAGAATCTTTAAATTTGTGGGACGAGGATAATCCTCCTCAATTAAAAGAAATTGAAGAAATTACAAAAGAAGAAAAAAATGGTCTCAGAATGCGTTTCGAATTAAATGCTGTTCCTTTAGAAAAATGGATTGAAAAGCAAGAAAGATTAAACAGGTTTTTCGTCAAAGGTCTTGAATCAGAATTTATTATCGACGATAATAAAAAAGAATTTGATTTTATTCTCTTTTATTGAATATAGGGATATATTTGAAAAAAACTAATTTCTCATTTCTATCTAGTTTTAATGATTTCTAATAATGAATGATTCTCAAAGAGTATCAATATTAAGCGAAGCACTTCCATACATACAAAGTTTTTCAGGTAGAAAAATTGTTATCAAGTATGGTGGTTCGGTTATGGAGGATGATGATTTAAAAAATGCTTTTTTTAGAGACATAGCCCTTTTATCAACCGTGGGGGTTTGTCCGATAGTAATTCATGGAGGTGGACCTGAGATTAATAATTGGTTAAAAAAATTAGAAATATCTCCTAAATTCGAAGATGGATTAAGAATTACTGATCAAAAAACAATGGAAATTGTCGAGATGGTTCTAATGGGTAGAGTTAACAAACAAATTGTAAAAGGCATTAATAAAACTGGATCCTTGGCTGTTGGAATATCAGGTCTTGATGGGAACTTAATTCAATCTAGAGAACTAGGAGATGGAAGCCATGGGTTGGTGGGAGAGGTTACAAAAATCAATCCCGAAATATTAGATCCTCTTATTTCTAAAGGATATATCCCAATTATTTCTAGTATTGGATCAACCTTGGAGGGTATTTCCCATAACATTAATGCAGATTTTGTTGCTGGAGAAATTGCTGCTGCAATAAATGCAGAAAAACTTATTCTTCTTACTGATACTCAAGGGATTTTAAAAGAAAAAGATAACAAAAATAGTCTTGTTGAAAAAACGAATCTCAAAGAGGCAAGAGATTTTATTGAGAAAAAAATTGTGACTGAAGGTATGATTCCAAAGACAGAATGCTGTATAAGAGCTTTAGCACAAGGAGTCAAAGCAGCTCACATAATTGATGGAAGAATAGAACATTCATTACTTCTTGAGATTTTTACAAATTCAGGAATAGGTACAATGATAGTCGCCTAACCCATGAAAACTTATGAGCAAGTTTTAGAAAAAGTAGAACTTGCTTTATCTAAAGGTGAATATCATTATTGTATTGAATTTCTTTTGCCCATAATCGAATCGTTTCCTTTATCAAGCAAAGAGGGAGTAAATTTAAGAACAATCTTAATTACTGCTCTTTGTGGTATCAATAAAAAGGAGGAGGCTAAAAGGTTTTGTAAAGAACTTCTAAAATCTTACGATAGTAAGACGAGAGAAAATGCAAAATATTTGATGGAAGTTATAGACTCTCCTGACATTAAAAAGCCAGAAAATTGGAATGTACAGTTTGAAAGCAACCCATCACTCAATAAAAAATCTCTTAACTCACTGCGCAAAAAAAGAGAAGTTTTGAAGAAAAAAAAGTTTATTAATGTAACTGAGAATCCAACTGGTGAAACAAAACCTTTTCAGAAAGGCTTTTCATTGATAATTTTTTTAATACTATTATTATTAATTCCACTTTTAAGTGGCTGCGTTAAAGTTGAGGATACCCTTGATCTTAGTGAACTTGATTCAATAACCAATAATTTAGTGATAGAAAGTAAATATATAAAGAAATTTCCTTGGCAAATAAAATTTGAAAAGAAGATGAAAGATATTTTTCCTGACGCAGAAATTGAACAAGGCGAATCAACCTTTTCTTTGAAACATAAAAATCTCAATTTAGAAGATACAAAACAAGTTCTTAAAATCACCCAAAATACAGCTGGAGAGTTAGCGGGAGAATCAACAAATATAGAAATTAATACTACTCAAAAAAACTTCATTTTTTTTAAAAAATACTTTTACAGATTAGATTTGGATCTAAATTCTATTCAAGGTATTGACAATTTAGAACTCATTTTCAAAATTATTCACCCTAATAAAGCTACACTTACCGATAAAAATAATTCAAATTTAGAAATCACAAAAAATCTAATAATTTGGAATTTAAATCAAGGGCAGATAAATAGTCTTGAATTTTCTTTCTGGAGCCTCAACAAACTTTTGATTGGGACATCTATTATTTTAATAACTATAATATTTGCTTATTTATTAAGATTCTATAGATTTAAATTAGGTTCAGATTTACCTCAACTACCATCAAAGTAATTACAATTCTGCTGGATTAACATCTATAGTTAAAAAAACATTTTTTGGAATAAGTTTCCATAATATTGATCTATCAGGTAAAGGTATCTTTGTTCCTTCAGGACCATGTATTAATATCTGCCATCTAAATTTTTTACCGACTTTAGCAATTAAACTAGGTGCAGGACCAATTAATTTCCAGTTCTTTTTCTCACAAAAATTGAGTAGATATTTTGCTAATTTTATTGCAATTGACTCAGTTAATTCATAATTTTCACCTGATAATTTAAGAAGGCAAATAGTGCAAAATGGAAATAAATTAGAATCTTTTCTCAATTTCGAGTTTTCACTTAAGAATCCTTCATAATCTCTTTTCTGAAGATAGAAAATAACCGGGTGGTTAGGTTTATATGTTTGAAAAATTACTTTTCCTTTTTTTTGAGCCCTGCCAGCCCTGCCAGCTAATTGCAAAAACAACTGTAATGATTTTTCTTCTGCAGAAATATCTGGGCGATGAAGCAACCCATCTGCTGCAATAACTACTGAAAGAGTAATATTTGGTATATCAATACCTTTTGCCAACATTTGAGTTCCCACAAGAATATCAGCATCACCTTTAGAAAACTTTGAAAGAATCTCTCTATGACCATCTTTCCCTGAGGTTGTATCTCTATCGAAGCGAAGTACTCTTAAGTCTGGAAATTCTTCATTTAAAAACTCTATTACCCTTTGTGTACCTATTCCAAAAGGTTTAAAGGCAGTTGAATGACAATCTGGGCATCGATTGATCAATCTAGATTTATGATCACACCAATGACAGCTTAGCCATTTTTTTCCTTGTGAACCAAGATGCACAGATAAAGGAACGTCGCAGTTAGGGCAATTTATTAAATATCCGCAATTTCTACAACTTAAAAAACCACTGTGCCCCCTCCTAGGAATCAAAATTATTGCCTGCTCTTTTTTTAAGCGTAGTTGAGGAAGTATTTGTAATAATTCATTAGAAAAAATTTTCATATTTCCTTTCTTAAACTCATCGCGCATATCAACAATTTTTATTTCAGGAATCTCATTACTAGATATCCTTTTAATCATTCTTACCAATTTAAAATTCTTGTCAAAAATACATTTTTTCCAAGTCTTCATTGATGGAGTTGCACTCCCAAAAATTAACTTTGCAGAATTCCTTTTTACTACTTCAATAGCGATCTCTCTTGCGTCATAACAAGGCATAGGACTATCTTGTTTATAAGAAGCATCATGTTCTTCATCCATGATTAGTAATCCTAGATTTTTCATTGGAAGAAAAACTGCGGACCTTGTTCCTATTACTATTACAGGTTCATTAGCATTATTAATTTTCTTCCAAACCTCAGTTCTATGATTGGGAGAACAATTACTATGATATTCGTAAACGACATTATTAAATCGACGACTAAACCTATCAATAAGTTGAGGAATTAGTCCGATTTCTGGGGCTAGTATCAAACAACTTTTTTTCTTAAGAAATTGATCTTCTGCAATTCTCATATAAACTTCTGTTTTACCAGAACCTGTTTCGCCCCATAGAAGTAAAACATCTCCTGGTTTCATTGTTTGAAATTCGTGAAATGCAATTTTTTGTTCATTAGTAAGATTTGGTTTTTTCGTTGCAATATGATCATTTAAAAAGGAATTTAACTTAATATTTATATTTTTTATTCTTTTAGATTTAACAAGGTATTTTTTACTGACCATTGAGTTGATTAGAGTGTAATTAAAACCAGACTTTATTAATTCACTTTGCCAATTACCTTTTTCAGGCAAAGTATTCATTAAAAAAAATTGTTTTTTGGTTAATCTATTTTTCTTAATATCAAATTCTTTTTTAGTTTCAATCCAAATTTGCTCTTTTAAACCTTTAGAAAAATTTTTATATTTACCAATCCAGCCAGGAGGAAATGCAGTTTTAAACATTTTTAAATTACTAACCATATAAAAAGAGGCCAGGGACTCTATCAATTCTCTCCAAGAGTCATCAATTATTTTTTTCTGCAAAATACTCTCAACAGACAAATATCTTATACTTTTTCCTTCGGTAATATTTACTTCATCATTATTGATTGTCGAAAAGTTTTTTTTGGAGATCACCAACCCATTTAATAATCTCCCTCTTAGTCTCACAGTTACAATATCTCCAACTTCTGCCCCAAGATTATTTCCATCTAAATAATAAAAGCTTTCATTACTACTACCTACATCAAGCAAAATTTCCAATTTATAGGAGATATTTAATAACTGATTACTTGCCGGCTTCAAAACTTTTTCTTAGTATTGGATTGTTGAACATTCCACAAAGTGTTTTTTTGCACAATGTAAGTATCCTGCTCTTAAGGGAGACATGAAGCTTTGATCATGACTGAAAATTCAAAAAATGATCTGCCTGTCTGAGAAATCCCAAGACTTTTTACTTTAGGTAATCTATAGCACTATTTAAATTTTTCAACAATTTTAAAAAAACTTTTTTTTAAAAATCCTGAAAAGTTCTTTTACAAAGAAAGGGTAAATTTACTACTAAATGTACAAATTAGCCCTAAATAAAATTTTATCTAGTTAAATTCACCGTAGAAAGGAGTTAATCATGTGTCCAGTAGCAGCAGAATCAAAGAATTCCAAGCCAAGCTCAAAAAAAAAGATTAATAAAAAAATTAATACCAATCTTGAAAGAGAAGTTGAAGAAGAAAGTAATATCATTAGCCAAAATTTGCAGACATCCTCTAATTCAAGCGAAAGCGAAATAGAAACTAATAGTGAATTTAGTGATTCTGATGATGAAGATAAAGGCCTTGGGAACATAAAGCTTGGCCCTAAAGGTATATACACAGAAGATTCAATAAGAGTTTATTTACAAGAAATTGGCAGAATTAGGCTATTAAGACCAGATGAAGAAATTGAACTTGCACGAAAAATCGCCGACTTACTCCAACTTGAAGAACTAGCAACTCAATATGAATCAGAAAAAGGCCATTTCCCTTCAGTAAGAGAATGGGCTGAATTAATAGATATGCCTCTTCCAAAATTCAGAAGAAGACTTCTTTTAGGAAGAAGAGCAAAAGAAAAAATGGTTCAATCAAATTTAAGATTAGTTGTTTCGATAGCAAAAAAATATATGAATAGAGGATTATCATTTCAAGATTTAATACAAGAAGGAAGTTTAGGTCTTATCAGGGCAGCGGAAAAATTTGACCATGAAAAAGGTTATAAATTCTCTACTTATGCTACTTGGTGGATTCGCCAAGCTATTACTAGAGCAATAGCAGACCAAAGTAGGACTATTAGACTGCCTGTTCACTTATATGAGACAATTTCTAGAATTAAAAAAACCACAAAGGTTCTTAGCCAAGAATTTGGGAGAAAACCTAGCGAAGAAGAAATAGCTGAGAGTATGGAAATGACAATTGAAAAATTAAGATTCATAGCTAAAAGTGCCCAGCTACCTATTTCTTTAGAGACTCCAATAGGTAAAGAAGAAGACTCAAGACTTGGAGACTTTATAGAGGCTGATATAGAAAATCCAGAGCAAGATGTTTCTAAAACTTTATTAAGAGAAGATTTAGAAGGCGTTTTAGCGACTTTAAGTCCAAGAGAAAGAGATGTGCTTAGGTTGAGATATGGAATTGATGACGGAAGAATGAAAACTCTCGAAGAAATTGGACAGATATTTGATGTAACAAGAGAAAGAATCAGACAAATAGAAGCAAAAGCTCTTAGAAAGCTGAGACATCCAAATCGAAATGGGGTTTTAAAAGAATATATAAAATAAAAAAAGTTAAATATAATTTTCAGCTTTAGAAACTTGCAAAAGAATAGCTTAAAATAAATTCGACGTAATTTTATTCAAATTCAAAATAATATTTAATGACTAAATTTAAGCTGAAAATAGCTAGTAGAAGAAGTAAACTAGCAATGGTTCAAACATTATGGGTTAAAGATCAACTAGAAAAGAATATTCCTAATTTAGAGGTACTAGTTGAGGCAATGGCAACTCAAGGTGACAAAATCCTTGATGTAGCATTAGCAAAAATCGGTGACAAAGGCTTATTTACAAAAGAACTTGAATCACAAATGCTTGTCGGCCGTGCAGATATAGCAGTACATTCTCTAAAAGATTTACCAACAAATTTACCCAGTGGCCTTACATTAGGATGTATAACAAAAAGAGAAGACCCTGCTGATGCATTAGTAGTAAACAAAAAAAATAATTGTTATAAATTAGAAACTTTACCAGCAGGTTCAATTGTTGGAACAAGCTCTCTTAGAAGACTTGCACAATTAAGAAATAAATATCCACATCTTGTATTTAAAGATATAAGGGGAAATGTTATTACAAGGCTAGAAAAATTAGATGCAGAAGAATTTGATTGCATAATTCTTGCTGCAGCTGGATTAAAGAGATTAGGCTTTGAATCAAGAATCCATCAGATTATTCCAGATGAAATTTCCCTTCATGCTGTTGGTCAAGGAGCACTGGGTATTGAATGTAAATCTGATGATAAAAAGGTTTTAGAAATTATAAATGTCTTAGAAGATAAACCCACTAGTCAAAGATGCTTAGCAGAGAGATCATTTTTAAGAGAGCTAGAAGGGGGATGTCAGGTCCCAATAGGTGTGAATAGTAAAATTCAAAATGAACAACTTTGCCTTACTGGAATGGTTGCATCTCTCGATGGAGAAAGGCTAATTAAAGATGAATATATCGGCAATATTAATGATCCTGAAGAAGTAGGCAAAGAACTCGCTAAAAGACTAAAGCTCCAAGGTGCCGAAGAAATACTGAACGAAATATTTGAACAATTTAGAGAAAACTAAAATTAGATAATTAGTTAGTGTATTAGCATAGGATCAATTTCTTTTGTATATCTATCTTCACAATCTTTTATTACTTCAACAGCTTCTTTTATCCCAAAAAAACCATTAACAGTACATGTTCCTGGTTTTTTTAGATCTTTGTAGTGTTCCCAATAATACTTAGTTTCTTTTAACCAATGCTCTCCAAGGTCTTCAAAACTTGAGATATGGTCCATTCTTTTATCGTCTGCCAGAACTGCAATTACCTTATCATCTACTTCTCCACCATCATCAAATTTCATCACCCCAATAATCCTTGCCTCGACAATAGATCCAGGAATCAATGGCTCAGTTACTCCAACAATTTCTATATCAAGTGGATCGCCATCTTCATCCCAAGTTCTTGGTATACATCCATAAGCGAATGGATACGCAAGTGAGGAATAACCCACTCTGTCAAGTTTAAGATGACCCGTTTCTGTAATTAATTCATATTTATTTATGGTATTAGAATTCAATTCAACAATAGTATTAACTATTGAATTTGAGCTATCAGTGAAAGCATTTAGTATATGTAATAGATTTGGTGTAACCCTACTTGGAGGTTGATTAAGATTTGCCATCAAGAAATTATTTTTGTTTATCTTACATCCTCATACCCAACCAAATTCTTTAAAAGTAATGTTTTAGCAAAAATCATCTAATTTAGACCTTAAATGGTTAATAAAATACTTAGGAGACAGTTCTTCATTAGTTACAGATCTAACCAACTCCATAGAATTTACTGATCTGCCATATTTGTGTATATTATTTTTTAACCAGAAGATGATTTTTTGATATTCACCATTTTCAACTAAGTTATCAATCAACCCAACGTCTCTCTCCATTTGATTTGAAATTTGTGCGCTTATAAGATGCCCTAACAAATATGAGGGGAAATATCCAAACGCTCCTTCACTCCAATGAACATCTTGAAGACAACCTTCTGAATCATTAGATGGTTTTATTCCTAAGAGATCATGATATCTTTTATTCCATTCTGTTGGGATATCTTCAGCAGGTAACCCTCCCTCTATTAAATCTATTTCAAGTTCGGTTCTTATTAATATATGTAAGCCATAAGTTAACTCATCTGCTTCAACCCTATTTAAGCCTGCTTCCAAATGATTAATGGACTTCCAGAGCTCTAAATAATTATTTAGAGAACATCCAGCCGAAACAAATTTTTTAAAAAATCTTTTTGAAAAAGATTTGGATTTGACTATTCTATTTTCCCAAAATAAAGATTGACTTTCATGAATTCCCATAGAAGTTGCTTGACCTAAAGGCCAAGCAAACCATTGATGACTTTGAGATGGCAAACCCTGCTCATAAATTGAATGTCCCCACTCATGTGCAGTTGCTAGAAAACTTGATAATGGTTCACCTTCAACAATTCTTGTAGTAATTCTAAAATCATTAGGTCCTAATGTAATCGAGAAAGGATGAGGAGATTTATCAACAACGACAAGATCTTTATCTCTCCCAAACTCATCAAGTAATTTAGAACATAAATTTTGTTGAGATTCTGGACTTAAATCCCAATGACTTTTTTTTGACTTTTTAATTCCTCTTATCAAGTCTGGGATAGTTTCTTTCAATGGTTGAAACATTTTATTTAGCCATTTCAAAGTTAGTTCAGGTTCAAAGGGTTGAGCTAATGTCTCCCAGTGAGAATATTGATCAGATATTTGTTTTGCCTCTTCAATGCGCAATTTGACTAATTCTTCAAAGAATGGAAGAAAAATTTTAAAATCGGATTTTTTCTTAGCTTCTTGCCAGCTTTCATACCCTTTAGATTTTGCCTTTGCCAAAGACTCAACTAATTTAGGATCTAAATTTCTTTCTCTATTAAATTCCTTCAATAAAAGATTAATATTCCTTTCTTTATCTTGAATAAAAAGTTGATTATCGGAATTTCGTTCAATATCTAATAGTTCTTTTTTAGCAGATTGAATTAAGTTAGAAAATTCCTCTGAAGAATTTCTTTTATGCAATACTTTTGCAATATAAGTAAGTTGTTCAGACCTCCAAGAAGCTCCTTTCTTAGGCATACCAGTATTTTGATCCCAATAAAGTGAATTTTGGATTGAACCTAATATTTGTGTTTCTTTAAGATAAGCACCCAGCTTATTCCATTGAGTTTCAGCCAAAATTTAAATCTTAATTACATTTATTTTAAGATAAAAATTTTAATGTCTGCATAAAACCATACATCTTTATCCATAATAGGATATTGATTAACTAAGTTTTAAATTATATGGAACAAGTATTTTCAAAATTAAAATTCATAACCCACGGTGAAGGTTTTATAGATATCACAAATGATTTAAATTTTTATATTAAAAAAAATAATTTTCATTCTGGTATCCTTAATTTAACCTCACTTCACACTAGTTGCAGCTTAACTATTAATGAAAACGCAGATCCAAACGTACTAAGGGATCTAAAAAAATATATGCAATCTATAGTTCCTTATGATTCCTACTTAACCCTAACAAAAGAAAGAGAAGAAATATCATATAAGCATTATCAAGAGGGTTCCGACGATATGCCAGCACATATTAAAACATCCCTAACAAACACTTGTTTGTCTTTAAGTTTTCAAGACAGCAAAATAATTCTTGGTACATGGCAAGCAGTTTATTTATGGGAACATAGATTTGATCAAAAGGAAAGAATTATAAATGTACATATAATTGGTGACAAAATATAAGATATTTATAATGTGATAAATGATATTAGTTTTTTAATGGAACCCTACCTTTTGCAGGATGGAGAATTGAATGAATTAGTTTTCAAAATACCTGGCTGGGAAATTAAACCTACACAAATCCAAAGAGAATTTAATTTCTCAAATTTTATTGAAGCTTTCGCTTTTATGACTAAGGTTGCTTTAATGTGTGAAAAATATAACCATCATCCTAACTGGGAAAATGTTTATGCAAAAGTATTAATAAAATTATATACGCATGATTTGGGAGGTGTTACAAATCTGGATCAAACATTAGCCTCAGAAATAAACAAAATTTTCGATCAATAAATTTACAAACTTGTTTTTTTAAATACTCAAAATGTCTAAAAAGTTATTACCTGTTACGATTATTAGTGGATTTTTAGGATCTGGCAAAACTACACTTTTAAACCATATTTTAAAAAATCAAGTTGGTATTAAAACAGCTGTTTTGGTTAACGAATTTGGAGAGATCGGAATAGATAATGACTTAATAATAGAGGGCTCAGAAGATATGATCGAATTAAATAATGGATGTATATGTTGCTCTATCAATGGTGAATTATTAAATACAGTAGCCAAAGTTTTAGAAAGAGCTGAGAAAATAGACTATTTAATTGTTGAGACTACTGGGCTAGCAGATCCATTACCAGTAGCTATGACTTTTGCGGCTGGTGATCTGAGAGAAAAAGTAAGATTAGATTCGATCATCACTGTTATTGATGGGGAAAATTTTGATTTTGAAATAAATAATACAAGTGTTGCATATTCTCAAATTTTATACGGAGATATCCTCCTTCTAAATAAATGTGATTTAGTGAAAGAAGAACAATTAAAGAAAGTAGAAACTTTTATAAATAATATAAAAAAAGAGCCTAGGATTTTAAGGTCAACTAATAGTGAAGTAAGCTTACAAACTATAATGAGTGTTGGTATTTTTGAAACAGATACTTTTCAATTCGAGAAGAAAAATGTAAAAGAGAATTCACACGATCACTCCTCTCATTCGCACGATTTGATCAATAATATCGAGGGATTTACATCAGTTTCATATGAGACATCTGAACCATTTTCTTTGAGGAAATTTCAATATTTCTTAGATAATCAAATATCACAAAATGTATTTAGAGCAAAAGGAATATTATGGTTTATGGAAAGTGAAAGAAAACATATTTTTCACCTATCTGGAAAAAGGTTTTCTCTAGATGATGATGAATGGACAAAAGAAAGATCTAATAAGATAGTATTAATTGGCAAAAACTTAGATCATCAAACTATTAAAGATCAACTTTCATCATGTAGATTTAATTCACATAAGAATACATAGTAGGACTTAATTAATTTTTGAAAATACTTATTAAAAGATTAAAACAAACAATAAGCGAATTAAAACTTTTTTATATCACCTCGTTTATTGCTGCAATCTTAATAATCACTCCAATATTCAATTTTCTAATTGAAGGAGTTAAATATGTTTTAAGCGGAAATTTTTCATTAGGTATTGCAGGAGGAGAAGAAGTACTAGGCACGTTAAAAGTTTTAGCACTCACAAGTTTATTTGGAGGTGGCTTAGGAACCTTAAATGGATGGTTACTTTCAAACTGTGATTTTAAGTTCAGAAAAGCTCTACGTATTTGTCAGCTGGTTCCATTAGCTGCTCCAGCATATCTTATAACCGCTGTTTTGCAGGACTTAGGAAGTATTTTTGGGTATCAAGTAACAGGTTTATGGTGGGGGGTTCTAATACTTTCAATTTCTACTTATCCATATGTATTCATTCTCGCAAACGAAAGTTTTAATAAATTTGGAGTTAATCAAATTAATGCAAGCAGGGGATTAGGAGTTGGGCCTTGGAAAAGCTTCTTTAAAATCGCCATCCCAATGGCGTTACCAGCACTAATAACAGGAATAAGTTTAATGTGTATGGAAGTCATGAATGAATTAGGGACATTTGCATTATTAAATATTCCTAGTATTTCAACAGGTATAGCTGAAAATTGGATAATTGAAGGTAATCCAAGGAATGCTATTGGATTATCTTTGGTAGCTTTATTAATTATTTTCTCTTTAATTATTTTTGAAAAATTCTCAAGAAGAAAATCAAGGAGGTGGAGTGAAAATCCTGCATCAAAAGATTCTCAAGTATGGAAATTAAAAAAAACTAGAGCTTTTTTGGCACTAACCATATCCTTATTTCCTCCAATTTTCTCTTTTGGAATTCCATGTTTTTGGGTTTTGTTAAATATCGATCAAATTCAAAAAGGGTTATCTATGGAATTACTTACCCTATCGTTAAGGACTATTAGTCTTGGACTTTTTACTGCATTAATAACGATGTTATTCTCCTTAATAATTTCCTTAGCTAGACGCCCAAATAAAAGCCCTCTACTTGGAGTAATTACAAATCTTGCGGGAATAGGTTACGCAATTCCAGGCGCGGTATTAGCTTTATCTTTAATAAGTGTTTCTTCTTCAAAATTCAATTTCGTTGCTATTTGCTCGCTAATTTGGGCTTATATTGTCCGATTTCTTACTATTTCAAAGGGTTCTATTGATTCAAGTCTTGAGAGAATTTCACCTAGTATTGATGAAGCGGCAAGTGGACTTGGAGAGAACTGGCTGGGAATCATCAAAAGAATCCATCTACCTCTACTTCAAGGACCAATATTTGTAGGATCACTTTTAGTTTTTGTAGATACGATAAAAGAATTACCAATAACATTTATTTTAAGACCATTCGATTTTGATACATTATCTGTGAGAATATATCAATATGCTGGAGATGAAAGAATGGTAGAGGCAATATTACCAGCCATTCTTATCATGACTTTTGGTCTTATTGCAGCAATAACATTGATACCAAGTTTAGAGAAAAAAACTAATTCTTTTTAAACAGTTTCGTAATTAAGAAAGGAAAGCTTAACAACAAATCAGCTAAGGTAGATATAACCCTAAAGTAAATTAATGTAATAAAAATTGTATTTTGTGGAATATTTTTTCCAACTAATAAAAGGAGACTAGCTTCAAAAACCCCAACTCCCCCTGGAGCTGCTGGGATTACTAAACCTAGTGACCATGATAAAGAAAAAATTACTAATAAAAAAATGATGTTAAGATTATCACCTGTATAAAAAGTATTTAAACAAATATAAAATCCAATAAATTTAGATAAAACAAATCCAACTTCAAGTAATAACGCTCTGATAGGTAAAAAAGAAATTATATTTATTTTCTTTTCAAATTGATCCTTTGAATTTGCAAGCCTCAAAACTTCGAGTACTTTCCCCTTAAGGGACCCTAATCTTTTTAATACAAGATAAATTAGCTTCCTATTTAAAAATACTAAAGGAAAAATAAAAAAAAAGTAAAGTGGCGACAAAATCACTCCCAGCGATGCTAACAGAAAAGATCCACTTAACATAAAGTAAGGCTCTATTAGCGTCGAATACAAAGCGATTTGAGGATTACTGATTTTTTTTATAAAATTAAATCTTTCAACAAAATGCCAAATTCCTCCAGGAACGTATTTAAGAATGTTGGTTAAAACATAAAAAGATACTAGATTTTTACTTTTAAATTCTTTCCCGAACCATTTAACTATATATTTCCATGCATAAGCGTTAAGGTAAATACTTAAAACACAAAATAAAAATGATAAAGATAGATTAATTCCATTTTTTTCTAAATTGTAATCAAAAGAAATTTGATTAATGTTATGAACAAAATAGATGCAAAAATATAACAAGCTTGAAATAAAAAAAACACTCTTTAAACCACCAAAATTAATCTTTTTAAGAAATTTCCAATATGGTTGATTGCTTATATTAAATCTCATTTCCAGTTTTCAAATGCTTTAAATTTTTTACTTGACTCTTGTATTATTTTTCTTATTTCTCCAGTTGATATTTTATGCTCTATTTCTAATCTCAAAACTTCGTCATTTTCTGGTTTCATAGTTATTGATCCATCTGGTTTCAAAATCTGTTTAACCTTTACATTCCCAAAAGTTGTTGAACATTCTCCCCTCCTTCTAAGTAATATCCACCTTGATTGAGTTCTTTCACGAACTCCAATAGTATTGGAATAATTAAACCATAATTGCCTAAAGTACTCTCTTTTATCTATTGGCAAGATTACTTGAATAGAAAATCCAATTCTATTTTTTTTCATATTGATAGCTTGATAAGAAACGTCGTATGCTCCCTCAATTCTCAGTTTCTCTACAAAATTAGTTATATCTTCAGGTGTTTGATCATCAATCCATGCTTCTTGAATAGATATCTCTTCAAACCTTGGATTAATTTGTTGATTTAAAGAACGATACTCAATTGAAGATATTTTATAAACCCTAACTAAATTAGGAAATACAAATTGTAAATTACCAATACCAACTCCATAAGAGTTAATAGAATATTTTGAAGGAGGTTTCAGATGGTCGACTAAATTAGAGAGTAAAGCAATGCCTGTAGGTGTAGATAGTTCACCCTCTATTGAGTCAAAGCTTGATAAAACCTCAATATTGTTTTGTCTTATTAACTCTATTACAGCAGGAGGTGGTACAGATAATTTTCCATGTTCAGTTTGAACAAAACCTCTCCCCAACATAGGTTCATTACAATAAACCTTCCTTGGGTTTAAGTAATTCAGTGCAGCACATACTCCTATGATATCCACTAATGAATCAATAGCTCCAATTTCATGAAAATGAACATCATCAGGCTTGATACCATGAACGTTTCCTTCTGCAACCGCTAAAGATTCAAATACTTCAACAATTTTTTGCTTTAATTTTTCTTCTAAGTTTCCATTTAAAATAAGTTCTTTAATACTTTTCCAAGTTCTTTTGATAGGACTATATTCAATATTTTCAACCTTCGCCTTGATCCCTCGAATTGAACAACTTTTTGATTCTTTAAACTCTAAATGATATAAATCCTTTAATCCAAGGTCAATAAGTGGTTTTTCAATTACTTTTTTAGGTACACCTAAATCATAAAAAGCTCCTAGCAACATATCTCCAGAGATGCCTGGAGAACATTCAATATAAAAATCTTCCATAAATCTTAGATTTCTTGATTGTTCAAAATTACAATGGAGCCCAAATTTTCTTTTTAAGTATTTTTAGAGAAATTCTTCTCAATAACTTCATAACTTATTAATTCTAGAGAATTTCCATTCCTGACTACATCTAAGCTTACAAAACTATTCAACAGTTCTAGAGAGAGTTCTCCTTTTAGGACTAATTTAAAATTTTTGTTTTTTGAATTTTTTAGCTTTGAAGCAGGACAAATTTTAATTACTATCTCTTTCTTTTGAATGTTCACAAAAACTAGTTCTCCTCTAACAGAAAAATAATTATCTTTTAAATCTAATTCCTCCAGTAATTTCGCAAAGTTTGTTTTTGAAGAATTATTTGGAAAATCATTTAGCTGATAAGGTTCCCAGATACCAGCAACTTGCAAATGTAAGTTGTGTGTATTTTTATTTTTGGGATAAACAATCCAAAAATAACTTTTCTTTAGATCAATATGCTTTTTTAAAAGAGATAGTGCTTTTCCTAGTACAACTGTTTCAATTTTTTCACCTTTATTGTCAGTTAAAAAGCCTCTATTTATTTGCTTATTATCATGTGGAACAAATATACCGTTAACTATACCAATTGCTCTGAACTGCTTATTATTAGTAACTTTAGGGATAGGATTTTTTAACATATTAAAATTTTTAAATGACGAGTTTTCATTATTATTTTCTTATTATTCCTCCAATCCATTAAATGACTTTAAAGCATCGTCTATTGCATCAGAGGGATTAGTCGCTTCACTCAAGCTATTATATCTTCTAATCATTTCAACAATTTCAAATGGATTAGTTGGAATAACAGAGCTATCATTTTCTGTTTTAGTTGAATAATCGATTTTCTTTTCTTCTAAAAGATATTCAGCACTTAAAGAATTACCTTTAAAGGAAATTAAGGAAATTAAAATAATAATTAAAGGTATTGGTTTAAAAATTTTTTTGCAAAAATAAATTTTCATTTTATTTAATTTCAAAATTCTTTAATGTAAGAAATTCTTGCTAATTTAATTTTACATAATTAAGTAGAAATTTGTTAATAGCAACTTGGAATGTTAACTCTATTAGAACTAGACTCTCTCAAATTATAGATTGGATTAATCAAGTCAATCCAGATATTCTATGTTTGCAGGAAACAAAAGTAATTGATGATAGTTTCCCATTTGAACCTTTTGAAAATTTAGGATACTCAGTGGAGGTTTACGGACAAAAATCATACAATGGTGTTGCAATTATTTCAAAAATAAAGGGGGACAATGTTCAAAAAGGATTTTATGGTTCTATCGGTGACTCTGATCAAAATTCAGAAATTTTCCAAGATCAGAAAAGATTAATTTCTGCTGACATTAATGGTATTAAGATTGTAAATGTCTATGTTCCAAATGGATCTTCACTTGAATCTGATAAATTTGAATATAAGATTAGTTGGTTAAGTTGTTTAGCTTCATTTTTAGATGAGCAAGAAAAAAAAGGGGCATTAATATGCCTTGTAGGTGATTTTAATGTTGCTCCATCTAAATTAGATATTCATGATCCAAAGAAATATGAAGGAGGAATAATGGCATCCGAGATTGAAAGAAATGCGCTTGATAATGTTCTGAAAGAAAGATTAATAGATTCTTTCAGAATATTTGAAAAAAATACTGGCCATTGGAGTTGGTGGGATTACCGTAACAACGCATATGAATTAAATAAAGGTTGGAGAATAGACCATATATTCATCAGTCAAGAACTGTCATCAAAACTTAAAAGTTGTGTCATAGACTGTTCACCTAGGGGGAATTTACGTCCAAGTGATCATGCCCCAGTAATGATAGATCTTAATTTGAACGACATAAATGTAGATTTTTTTGAGGACGAGGATGATTTTTTCGAAATATAAATAAAATAAAATGAATTTTTCTAATGCTTGAAAACGCTTATTAATAGAGAGTTATCTAAGAAGATCTTGATTTCGATCATGATTTCCTAAAAATTAATTATTTACAATCCAAACTATCGCAATAAAAATATCATAATGTAGAATTTCAATCTGATTGACAAAATTTTTACTTATTTCTAATTTAGAACATGACAAGATTTTTCTCAAAACATCATTTAGTTAAATTGTGACTGACATATTAAATTGCCCCAATTCAGAAGAAATTTTTTCTGCCGCCCAAGAATTAATGCCTGGAGGAGTTAGTTCACCAGTAAGGGCTTTTAAATCTGTGGGGGGCCAGCCCATTGTTTTTGATAGAGTCAAAGGGCCCTTTGCGTGGGATATTGATGGAAATAGATATATCGACTATATAGGAAGTTGGGGGCCGGCTATATGTGGTCATGCCCACCCTGAAGTTATAATTGCATTACAAGAAGCAATTGAAAAAGGAACTAGCTTTGGTGCTCCATGCGTTTTAGAGAATAAGCTTGCTGAAATGGTAATAGATGCAGTTCCATCTGTAGAGATGGTTAGATTTGTCAATAGTGGAACTGAGGCTTGCATGGCTGTTTTGAGGCTCATGCGTGCATTTACTGGAAGAGATAAAGTCATTAAATTCGACGGTTGCTACCACGGCCATGCAGATATGTTTTTAGTCAAGGCAGGATCAGGGGTGGCCACTTTAGGTTTACCTGATTCTCCAGGTGTTCCACGAACAACAACTGCCAACACACTTACTGCTCCCTACAATGATCTTGAAGCAGTAAAAAAATTATTTTCTGAAAATCCTGATGCTATTTCTGGCGTTATTCTTGAGCCTATTGTTGGTAATGCAGGATTTATTACTCCAGAACCAGGATTCTTGGAAGGATTAAGAGAATTAACAACTGAGAATGGATCTTTATTAGTTTTTGATGAAGTAATGACTGGTTTCAGAATAAGTTATGGAGGAGCTCAAGAAAAATTTGGGGTTACTCCCGATTTAACCACACTTGGAAAAGTAATTGGTGGAGGCCTACCTGTTGGAGCTTACGGAGGCAAGAAAGAAATAATGTCAATGGTAGCTCCATCAGGACCCGTTTATCAGGCAGGCACTTTGAGCGGAAACCCACTCGCAATGACTGCTGGAATAAAAACTCTTGAACTTCTTAAACAAGAAGGTACCTATGAAAAACTTGATGCAACAACCTCTAGATTAATCGAAGGAATAATTGATTCTGCCGAAAATAATGGTGTTGCTATTAACGGGGGGAATGTAAGCGCTATGTTTGGATTTTTTCTATGTGATGGGCCAGTTAGAAACTTTGCTGAGGCTAAAACAAATGATGCTGAACTTTTTGGTAAGTTGCATAGAGAGATGCTTCAACGAGGAATTTACCTAGCTCCTAGTCCTTTTGAAGCTGGTTTCACATCACTGGCTCATAGCGAACAAGAAATTGATAAAACTATTGAGGCTTTTGATCAATCTTTTAATGCAATAAAAAAATAATCATTTACTGAAATTAGTTTAATAAAAATGAGTAAATGATAAATTCCTAAGAAAAGTTAATTTGAATAATTATCTTCTACCACCAACTATTACCGGTGGGCTACCTCCCTCTGAACCTGGTAGGCCAGGAACAACCTGTGTACTACCATCCCATTTATCAAGGAATAATTTGAAAAGCACTTGATCGTCGAGACTTCTATTTAATGTCTCATACCTAAGCGCTTCTTGTTCTGCAATTTCCACTTCTGTTTTTGCTCTAAGTAATTGCTGCCCAGCTATTTGCTTTTGTTCAATAGCAGCTCTGTATTCTTCAGCGATCTCTAATCCCGTTAGATCTAAGCTTTTAACATCTACATAATCGAATGAATTAAGTTCTTGTGCTACCGTATCTCCTACTTTTTCAGATATTACTGCAAATTCAGTTGCTATTGTTTCTAGCTCATATTGAGAAAAAACTGATTTTAAAGCTTTAAGTAATGATGGTTGAACAATTTTTTGATAAACATCGCTATTTCTACTTGCAATTGTTGCAAAAATTCTACCTGCTTCGTTGGGTTTCACTGAATACTTAACAGTAGCTGTAGCCCTAATAACCTGAAGATCTTTAGTTAAAGTTTCAAATTTTTCTGGTTGAACTTGAGTTTTAATATCAAATGGGTATACAGACTGAATGAATGGGAGTTTAAAGTTTAAACCAGCTCTTCTTGAGGGGCCACTTACTTTCCCTAATGTTGTAACTACTGCAACTTGTCCAGAGGGAACAACAAAAAGAGATTGGGTAAGTAAAAGAAAGCCGGTAAAAGACAATACAATCAATAATGTTGCAGTGCCACCAGGACCTGTTGGTGTGACATTTTTAAAGGATGTTGACATTAAATTTTTTCTTTTAATTAATCATATTTAAATAGACTAATTAGTGCATTAATAAGGCATTTAATTAAAATATTTTTTTAATAATTGCGAAATATAAAATTTAATTTTTAAATATTCGATTTTAATTCTTCCAAAAGTTGTAAATAAAGGTCCTCATCTATCTCCCTAATATCATATTCAGATGGTAGAACACCATGCTTATGCTCATGAACGGCCATCCAACAAAATTTCTCTATTTCTTCTTTTGAAAAACGAGGATACTCTTTTACTTTCTTAATCAATGATGAAATTAAAGAATCTGAATAATCAGCCATGAATAAAAAAATCTTACTGAAGATCTTATCTAAAGTTATTAGGTTTCAGAGGAATGTTCAAAGACTCTTCCAATTCACTTACTAATCTAATAGCTAACTGAAGATCATTTTTACTCTTGCTTGAGACTCTTAAAGTCTCTCCGTTAATACTTACATTAACTTTTTTTATTTGATCTCTAATACTTTTACTTATTTTTTTGGCTATTTCTTGTTTAATACCTTGTTTTAATAGAATTGTTTGCCTTACTTTATTACCACTAACTGTTGAAATTTCACCATAATCGAAGATTTTTAAAGATAATTTTCTCTTTATTGCCTTTTGTCTAATTATATCGATAACAGCGTTTAAGGTTAGTTCACTATTAGTAGTAATAAAAATATTATTATCATCTAAATCAACTGCTGTATCGGTTCCTTTAAGATCGTAACGTTGAGAAATTTCCCTTTTTACTTGATCCAAAGTATTAACTAATTCCTGTCTCTCAAAATCAGAAACTACATCAAATGAAAAACTTTCTGCCATCGTAATTTTTTAAACGCATGAATACTAATACCATAAATTAGTTTAAATAAATGGCAAATTGATTTTTTTAATCAAAAAATAATAAACTTACCATTTTTCCCATTTCTTCGGCGCATCTACAACTATTTAGTAAAGTTTCACTATCGTGAAAAGCAAAACATATTAATTGATCGCACCTAGTAATAATTTCTTGATTACACAGGCTACTTGCAAGAGGTAAAGGTAATTCATCATTTTCACTTTTTTCAACCAAATGCATAACTCTTTCAAGTTGAAGCTTAATTTCAGGTATTTGTTTATCAAGGCTTTGTGGTAATAAGACAGTCAATAATGATGGATTAATATCTAAGACAGCTCGAATTACCGCTGCATTTACACCCTGAGATCCAGATGTAAGGATATCATTGCCCTCCTCTGCTAAAGATCTTGCTATCAATTCAATTAAGTGGATATCTACGACTGGAACATGTCTACTGCCCAAAAAAGCAATTCTCCTTTTCCCATTATCTTGGAGTTTTGCGAGTTCTTGAGCTAAGGTATCAACGCCTTCGGTTGCTGGTAGATCTAAAGAGCGACTCAAAATAAAATTGTTCCTATATTTGAAATTAGCATTTTTCTGAAAAATTGCAGGGAAAATCAATCTTTTCAAGAATTCTTTTCAGATTTACATGCTCCTGTACTAATTGAAAGGCATAAGAAGCTTTGATTGATTCATGTATTCTTACATGTCCAAAAGCTTGTTCAATTATTTCTACGGAAGAAAGAGTATCTAATTCCACTTTTAAAATTGGTACCTCCAATTCCTCCGCCCTATGAATTAATTGTGATAGTGGTTCGCCCAAGCCAGTTAAAATTAGACATTGAGTAGATGCTTCCAAGGCTGCAAGCTGGATATCAGTTCTTTCAGCGCCAGTAACTACTGCCATATTTCTCCTTCTTCTAAAAAATTCCATTGCGGAATTTACGCCCATTGCACCAATACTGAGTGTCTCAACAAGTAATTGATCTTTTTCGGGGCAGCAAATTACTTGGGCATCTAATCTCCTTACGAGCTCGCCTACTGTAACACTTCTGAGAAGTGGGGATTTAGGTAATACTCCAAACACTTCAATATTCATTTCCTTAAGACAAGGTATTATTTCATTTTTAACTTTTTCGACTTCTTGAGGCAAAACTGCATTCAGCACCACTCCCGCCAAATGCTCTCCTAATTGTTTTTTCGCATCAAGTAATGCATCTACGCTTTTACAATCTTCCCATAAATTCACAATTAAGACTTTCGCTTCTAAACTCTCAGCTAATTGGGGTAAGCTTAAACCATAAATCATTCCTTCATAAAGACTTCCAGCGGCCTCTAAAATATTCAATCCTTCAAAATCATCATTAACCAATTCCTTTATTTGATCAAAACCTTTTCCTGGATGCAAGTCTTTATTAAAAATTCTTTTTTCAGCTGAAATATCATCCAATAATCCTACTGAAGAAATTAAATTCTCTTCCTCTAAATTTAATGTAGAACCAATAAACTTAACATCATCATCTATTAGTCCTTCATAAGACATTGAGGGAAGATTAGTGAGTTCAATACATGTTGCTAATGGTTTCCCAATTCGAACTTTTTTTTTATTCTGTAAAAGTCTTTTTGCTATCCCAAGAACTAATGCAGACTTACCACTAAATGGCTCACATGAACCAATTAATAATATATCGCTCATAATTTAGAAAAAATTTTTATCAATAGGTTCAAGATAATATTTTTTTTGAACTAAACAATTATTTATTTATGAGTTTTAATCAAATAAATATATTGATATTTTTTTTCATGTACATTAATTTTAGTAATTTGATATTTCATCAAAATCAACCAAAATGAAAAATTCAATAAAAAAAGAAAAAACTGTAGGGATTACTGGAGCTTCAGGTGCACTAGGGAAAGAACTAACAAAATTGTTTCGTCAGAAAGGATATAGAGTTATTGGTTTTACACATAGTAAGACTAATACTGACATAAATCTTGAAACTCCTAATGAATGGATTAAATGGGAATGTGGGAAGGAATCGATACTAAAAAATCATCTAAAAAAAATTGATATTTTAATATTGAACCATGGCATTTATAATTTGAGCAGAGAAAATTCCAATTATGAAAACTCAATAGAAATTAATGCATTAAGTAAATTCAAATTTTTAAATTTATTTGAAGATATCGCATTAACAAATGAGTCATTAATAAAAAAAGAGATTTGGATAAATACATCTGAAGCTGAGATATTACCTGCCTTGAATCCATCATATGAGATAAGTAAATCCCTTATTGGGCAATTAGTTTCCTTTAAAAAAAATCTTCTCAACAAAGATATAAAGAAAAAATTAATTATCAAAAAAATCATCTTAGGACCTTTTAAATCAGAGCTTAATCCTATCGGAATTATGAGTCCCAAATTTGTCTCTAGAAAAATTTATGATCTAGCTAATTCAAATCGTTATTTAGTAATAATTAGTCCAAACCCATTAACATATATACTTTTTCCACTGAAAGAATTCTTTAACTTTTTATATTGTCTAATTATTTATAAATACAAATCCAAGTAGTTAGAAATCTCTATCCGTCAATATTTCAATCCCATCTTTTAAAACAACTATTGTATGCTCCCATTGCGCTGATAATTTTCCGTCTTTCGTTATAACAGTCCATTTATCACTTAATGTTTTGCAAAATTTAGTCCCTTCATTAACAATAGGTTCCACAGCTAACGTCATTCCTTCACGAAGGACGACGTTAGGCAATTCTTTTGTCCGAAAATTAAATACTGATGGTTCTTCATGAAGATTTCTTCCAACTCCATGTCCTGTATAGTCTTCCACAACACTAAAGCCATTTTTTAAAACAATGTCTTCGATCTCCCCGGCCACATCTAAAAGTGTGTTCCCTGCTTTGATTTTCGAAAGCCCTGCATACAATGCTTTATGAGCTACATCGCTAAGATTTTGAGCCTTTTGACTGACTTCTCCAACACAAATTGATATGCAACTATCTCCATGAAAGCCGTCTAAATATGCTCCTGTATCAATTTTTACTAAGTCACCATTTTTAATTATTTTATTTTTATTTGGTATTCCATGAACAACTTCATTATTAATGCTAGAGCAAATACTAGAAGGGAAACCATGGTAACCCTTAAAACTTGGCACAGCTCCAAAACTTTTTATTCTCTTTTCCGCGAAATCATCTAAGTCTTTAGTGCTCATTCCAGGTTTAATTAAGTCATTAATCTCCCTCAAAACAGTTGCTACAATCCTGCTAGATTTTTTCATCAAATTTATTTCACGTGAAGACTTTATTTCTATTCCTCTCCTTCTCTGAATAAAAGGAACTTGATCAACAGCCTTGGAATTATTTTTATTTAACAAAAGATCTGCAAAATGTCTCATTGGAATAAATAATAGTAATAGGTAAATATGTTCAAAATAGCCATTATGGTCTTGGCTACCTTAAATCTATCAATAACAATGGTAAAGAAACAAAAATGAAAATTTTATCTAATTCTAGGCAATTTCATAAGGCTTTGGCGCCTTGGGTTTTTCTTCCATTATTATTATCTTCAATTACAGGTCTTCTATACAGGATTTCAAAAGATTTATTAGGTTACTCAAGAGAACAAGTTCATTGGTTAATGTCTCTCCATGAGGGCGAATGGCTTGGCGATAATGGAGAATTAATATACGTAATATTGAATTCCTTCGGAGTTTTATGGATGCTCTTTACAGGATTCCAAATGTTTTCAAAAACAATTTCATTTACCAAAAAGGTTACTAAAGGCGAGTCAAAAGGTTAAGATATAGAACTTGTAGGACAAAAAAGACCAAAATGGCCAAAGAGAAACAAGAGAAGGAATTAGAAACCGGTATTAAAGCTGACGCATCAGTTGATGTAGCAGTTGAACAAAAAGAAAAAAAAATGGTTTCTGAAATTAAGCAAACCTTAAGTGCATCTAACCTTATTAAGGATTTTGAAAGTGAACAGTTAAAAAAAGAATTACCTGAAATTTATGTAGGGGACACTGTCAAAGTTGGTGTGAGGATCACAGAAGGCAACAAAGAAAGAGTTCAACCTTATGAAGGTGTTGTTATTGCAAAAAGGCACGGAGGTCTCCATCAGACGATTACAGTTAGAAGAATTTTCCAAGGCATAGGTGTTGAAAGAGTATTTATGCTACATAGTCCACAAGTTGCCTCTCTAAAAGTTGAACGTAGAGGTAAAGTAAGAAGAGCTAAGTTATTCTATCTTAGAGATAGAGTAGGTAAAGCTACTCGCGTTAAACAACGCTTTGATCGATAAAGTTGTAAAGTAACCAACCTATTGGTCACAAAGGCGCTTATAATCATTTAAATGCGTCGTTAGTTCAGTTGGTAGAACGCAGGTCTCCAAAACCTGATGTCGGGGGTTCAAGTCCTCCACGACGCGTTTGACCAACATTATGTAAATCATTTTTCATAAGATGGAGTTAGATCTTCAACCTGGGGACGTAGTTAAAGTCCTTGAATCAGCAGCTTTAGGATGGGTTCGTGCAAGAGTTATCAGAGTTAAGTCTGGTGGTAGAGTTGTTGTACAAAGTGATCAAGGAAGAGAATTTACTGCTAGAGGTAACCAAGTTAGGTTAATAGAACCTGCTGGCTTTAGACCACAAAAGTAAATGTTCTCTATGTTTTTATCATCTAAAACTAACAATTTCTCTAAATCCTTAAATTTATAAAATTTTTTTATTACAACAACACTAATTAAGTATTATGATCTGATAATTTTAAGAATGACGCTCTAATTAAATATAGAGCAAAAATCTGGGACCGTAGTTCAACTGGTTAGAGCACCGCCCTGTCACGGCGGAAGTTGCGGGTTCGAATCCCGTCGGTCCCGTTTTTTCTAAGAAAAATTTGGAAAAACGTTTAAGATTAGCCCCAAGTCCAACGGGTTTATTTCATATTGGTACTGCTCGAACAGCATTGTTTAACTGGTTGTACGCACGAAAAATATGTGGAAGGTTTCTCATCAGAATAGAAGATACAGATTTTCTTAGATCTAAATCTGAATACACAAAAAATATATTAGAAGGCTTGAAATGGCTCGGACTTGAATGGGAAGAAGAACCTTTGAAGCAAAGTGACCGAATATCAATTCACAAAGAATACATCAAAAAGCTTTTAGATTCTGGCTCTGCGTATAGATGCTTTACAACAGAAGATGAGATACTTGAGTTAAGGGAAGAACAAAAAAAGAAAGGATTACCTCCAAGGCATGATAATAGGCACAGAAATCTTTCGAAAGAAGAAATAGAAAAATTCATATCTGAAGGAAGGACTTCCGTAATAAGGTTTAAAATTGATGAAAAGAAACAAATCAAATGGATAGATCAGGTAAGAGGTGAAATCAAATGGCTAGGGAAGGACTTGGGTGGTGATTTAGTTTTATCAAGAAGGGCTATGGGATACGAGATTGGAGATCCTTTGTATAATCTTGCAGTTGTAGTTGATGATAACTTCATGAATATCACTCATGTAGTTCGAGGTGAAGACCATATCTCTAATACTGCAAAACAAATATTGATTTATGAAGCTTTAAATTTCAAACTGCCAACTTTTTCACATACACCCCTGATACTTAATAGTGAAGGGAAAAAATTATCCAAAAGAGATTGCGTTACTTCAATCGACGAATTTAGAGATATGGGATATTTACCTGAAGCCTTAGCAAACTATATGGCCTTTCTAGGTTGGTCACCAAAATCTTCCGATAGTGAAATACTTTCACTTGATGAGATATCAAAAATTTTTGAATTATCAGATATAAATAAATCTGGAGCTAAATTCAGTTGGGAAAAACTTAACTGGATTAATTCTCAATACATAAAAAAAATGGAATCAGTGAAGTTAAGTAAGATCATTTGTAAATACTGGGAAAAAATGGAGTGGGAACCTCCATCCCAGGAGTGGGCTTTAAAATTAGTAGTTTTAATTAAAGACTCAATGACTATTTTAAAAGACGCCATTGATCAATCAAAACCATTTTTCTTATTACCTCCAATTCAAAAAGAGGGTCAAGATTTTCTCGAAAACGTTGATAGTAAAGTATCTCTAAAACTTATCTTAAATTATTTAATTGAGAGGAATAATGTAAAACTAAACAAAGAGAACGCAAAAGAAATAATAAACGATATTTCAAAAATGCATAATATTAAAAAAGGGATTTTAATGAAATCATTAAGAGTAGCCTTTTTTGGTTCTCTCAGTGGGCCAGATTTAATTCAAAGTTGGGAACTTTTCTCAGAGAGTAAAAGTGATATCACAAGAATTGAAAGATGTATTAAATAAATCTAATTTTTTTGACCTAATTCTAGCCGATTCGCCAAAGGTTTAGCAGTAAGACCTTGGATTCCTACTGTCATTAATATAGTAAGAAACACCAAACCTTGAAGTCGTCCAGCTCCAAGGATGCCAGCCTGTTCTAATCTGATAGAAAAAAGAGAGGCTACCGCTGCAGTAACAATACCTCTTGGGGCTAACCAGGCTAAAAATACTTTTTCTTTTAATCCTAATTCTCTTCCCATTGTTGCTATCCAGATAGAAATAGGACGAACAATTACCATCAACATAAAAACGCAAACAACCCCTCCCCAGCCTAGGGGACTCAATTCACCCCAAGAAACATCAGCGGCCAAGAGAGGGAAAAGAACTGTTATTGCTAATTGTGCTAATTCGCTTATTAGATTATCCAACTTCTCCTTATCTATTACTTCTCTTTTGCCCACAATAAAACCTGCCGCTACAGAAGCAGGTAGACCTGACTCTGGTAGAAAATATTCACAAATTCCATATACAAGAAAAATAAATCCTAGAGTGACTTGAAGCTCTACACCAAATGAGGCTTCATTTTTTATTTTTTTTAAGATTTCTGATAGTAACCATCCTGCACTTAATCCAATTAAAACTCCTCCTCCTAATCTTTGCATCAATGCAATAAATACTTCGTTAATCCCACGTAGGTCTCCTAAAGTTAGTTCTAAAAGTAATAATGCTAGTACTGCACCAATTGGTTCGAGTAATAAACCTTCAGCTTTCAAAACTTCCGAAAGAGGGGAAGCTAATTTTATTTGTTCAACCAAAGGAGAGACAACAGTTGGTCCAGTAGCTAGAACTATGGCACTATAAATTCCTGCAACTTGCCATGAAAGACCAGCCAACCAATGAGAAATAAAAATTCCAGCTGATAATGAAATAAATAGCCTTATCAATGAAATTTTCAAAACAGTATTTCTTATATTCCCCTCAGGCAGTTTTAAATTTAGTCCTCCTTCGAATAGAACTAAACAGACTAAAAGTCCGACAATAGTTTCAAGCCCTTGCCCAAGATCTAAAGGCTCAACCAGTCCTAAACCTGATCTTCCAATAAATAATCCAGAAAGCAATAGAATAACGACACTTGGAAATCCTGTAATAGAAGAAAATAATCGAGCACAAGCACCTGCAAATACTGTTATTCCCCAGAGTAATCCAAGCCTTTCGGGCGTCATATAATCTTTTTAAAAATAAAACTATCGATTAATTTGATTAAATCAATAATCTCATAGCAAGTCCATTAAAGACAATAATTTTTAATTTAATTAATCAACTTAACTAAACAAAATTTTTGTAATTTTTTAGACTGCCTAACAGTTAAGGCAAAGGAACCTTTGTTATGAAAACTGACTAATTAAAGCAAAAATAATAAATATAATACCTATACCGATAGTTGCCATCCTTCCATTCCATATTTCTGCTTGCGGAGTAAAACCTCTTTTCCATAAATTCAGTTCCTTTTTATCAACTAAATTTTTTGTTTCTTTAATCTCAATTTTAGGTTGCTTATTCATTAGAGTCAGAAAGGAGGATTTTCTCCATATAGGGTGTGTGCTTGTTCAATTGATAGTCTTCCTGATACACCTAGTTTAAGAGAACTTAAATGATCCTTAAATTTAATTCTGAACAACGCTGCTGCTCCAATCATCGCTGCATTATCTGTACAAAGATTGAGAGGAGCTAGATGAACTTTAATAGATTTTTTACTTGCTTCATTAATCATCATTTTTCTTAATGTATTATTTGCAGCCACACCACCAACCACAACAATATTATCCAAGCCATGATCAATAGCACATCTTATTGTTCTCTCTACTAATACCTCCGCCACAACTCTCTCAAAACTTGCAGCTATATCAGGAACTGGGACGGTATTTCCATCTAAATTTATTTTCTCAACCAATCTTAATACTGCAGTTTTTAGACCACTAAAAGAAAAATCATATTTAAGAAACCCACCCTTTCTATCTGAAATCCTACATTTTGGTAAATTAAATTTCAAAGGGTCCCCATTTTTAGCAATCTTTTCAATTGCTGGCCCTCCCGGATAACTAAGACCTAATAATCTCCCGACCTTATCAAAGGCTTCTCCAGCAGCATCATCAAAACTCTTTCCAAGTCTTCGCATTATCCTTCTCTCATCAACCTTTATCAATTCTGTATGTCCACCACTAACGAGTAATGTAAGAAAAGATTTTTTTGGATAGTTTTCTGAAAATAGAATAGAAGATAAATGCCCCTCCAAATGATGAATTCCCAAAAATGGCTTGGAATATAACATGCAAAGTGATCTCGCAGTAATAGAACCAACTCTTAAACACCCAACTAATCCGGGGGCTACAGTGGATGCAATATAGTCAATTTCATCAATTTTAATTTTTGATTCTTTTAATGCCTTTTCTAAAACAAAAGGTAATAACTCTAGGTGTTTTCTAGCTGCTAGTTCAGGAACAACTCCCCCCCATTTTGAATGATCTTCAATTTGAGATGCAATGATGTTTGAATGTATTTCAAAAGTATCGCCAAAATTAGAAACTATTGAGACAGATGTCTCATCACAACTTGTTTCAATAGCTAAAACTTTATGCATATTTGAATCAACTTGTTCTATTTTAGTATTAATTTCTTTCTAAACACATTATAAGGAATTAAAGATTGCAACTTATGAAATTCTTTTTCTCAATCATTACATCAGTTTTTCTGTTTCTAGGAATTACTCCAATTGCTCTAGCGGCTAATGGACCGGCATTAAACGCAGACAGAGCAAGCACTGAATTTACAGCTTCAGCCCTCACGTTATGCTCTGAAAACCCTAAATTCATTGAGAGAGCAAGTTCTGCAACAACACAAAAAGACATCGCAAGATTCGAAAGGTACGGGAAAGCATCATGCGGAGATGACGGTCTTCCACATTTAATTATTGGACCTCCACTTGAGCCATGGGGAGCTCTTTTAAATAGAGGTCATGAAGGCGATTTACTTATACCAGGAGTTTTGTTTATTTATATTGCAGGAATAATAGGCTGGTCAGGAAGAGAGTATTTGATTGAATCAAAAAAGACCAAAAATCCTGCAGATCTTGAGATCATTATTGATCTAGACTTGGCTAGAAAATGTCTTGTAAAAGGTGCACAATGGCCTCTACTTGCTAATAAACAAGGCAGGAATGGTGATTTAAGAGAAAAAGATAACAATATTACACTTAACGGTCCTCGTTAATTTTCTTTAAAAAAACTTTCATAAAATCAAATGTTTAAAATTCTAAACACAAAATTTGTTCGATCTGCACCCGTAGTTGCGGCGATCTGGCTTAGCCTTACGGCTGGAATAATTATTGAATTTAATAGGTTTTTCCCAGACTTGTTATTCCATCCAATGAGCTGAGAAAATACATAGATAAAATAATCAAGTTTGTATTAACTTGATTATTTTTTTCGCAGTTTCATCAACATTATGATTTGTAAATGCAAAATCAAATTCATTTGATTCTGAAATTTCATAATTAGCTCTTAAGAGTCTTTTTTTAATTGACTCTTCTTTTTCTGTACCTCTATTTCTTATCCTTCTCTCTAACTCTGCTTTGTCAGGAGGGAGTAAAAAAATTGAAATAGACTCAGGAAACTTTTCTTTGATTTGCTTTGCACCCTCGACTTCAATTTCAAGAAATACGGTGAATCCTTTTTTGATTTTCTCATTTACAGAGGATAAAGGAGTTCCATAGTAGTTTCCAGCGAATTGAGCCCATTCGAGAAAAAGGTTTTGTTCAATCATTTCTTTAAACTTTTTTTTACTCAAAAAGTAATAATTTTCTCCTTCCTTTTCTCCCTCTCTAGGTTCTCTAGTAGTTGCAGATATTGAAAGCCAAATATTTTTATCTTTACCTAATATTTCTTTAACTACAGTTCCTTTTCCCACACCGCTAGGGCCAGTAAGTATAAAGAGTTTTTTTAGATTTTTCATATTAAATTTTTTACAGTAAAATAAAATTCTTGAGAATTAAAAAAAGAAATAATGCAAAAAGGGGTGCCTCAAATAATGGATATTACATCGATTAGATCTGTGTTGCATTATTTATCAACAAATATTTTACCTAC
This sequence comes from Prochlorococcus marinus XMU1419, assembly GCF_017695955.1. Classification (NCBI taxonomy): domain Bacteria; kingdom Bacillati; phylum Cyanobacteriota; class Cyanophyceae; order Synechococcales; family Prochlorococcaceae; genus Prochlorococcus; species Prochlorococcus marinus. Next base: position 431,206 of record NZ_JAAORO010000001.1, on the reverse strand, counting down.
AAAGTTTGAAACTGCCCAGCAACCAGAGCCTAATACTATTCAATTATGTTTCAGAGGAGTTGATTCTCAAACTTGGTTAGAGGTTTCATGGAATGGTGACTCTCCCAGAATACTAAAGATAAACAAGCCGGAAAAGATTGGGAGTGAAAGCACACTCTCTAAACAAATAAGATACGGATTAAAATATATGGCTTTAATTTCGATTAATCAAGATGATTTCGAAAGAGTCATAAAATTTGGTTTTGCAAAAAAGCCAGGAGATGAAATTAGTAAGTATTTAATTTTTGAGTTAATGGGAAAACATAGTAATATTTTTTATTTGGATAATAAACATAAAATTATCGCAGTTGGTAAACAAATTAAATCAAATCAATCTAGTTTTAGAACAATTTCAACAGGATCAATTTATTCTGACCCTCCAGTAAATCTTAAAAAACGACCTACAGAAGAGGAGTCTTTTCAATCATGGAAAGATTCAATTTCAACAGTACCTGAGTCTTTGAAATGTTGTTTAATAAATACCTATCAAGGAGTAAGCCCTATCCTTACGAAACAATTAGAGAAATTTAGTAATACTAACGACTCGGAAATAATGGAAAAAAATATTAATTTTATTAGCAATGAAAACTTAAAGGAGATATTTAAAAGTTGGAAAATATGGATAAGTAGATTTAAAAACAAAAACTTTAATTTTTCGATATTTAATAATTATTTTTATTCCGTTTGGTTTTTAGATAAAGAAATTAACTGTGAAAATAAAATTGATTTATGCACCGGTTTAGAAAATTATTATGATCGTCATTTAAAACAAAGGAAACTTGAATTATTAGTAAAGAAAATTGAAGGGATAATTTTCAAACAAGCAAATAATGAGAAAAAAAATTTAAATATTCAATATGATCTCCTATCAAAGTCAGAAAACTACAAAATATATAAAGAAAAAGCTGACAAGATATTCGCAACAAATGAGATCAACAAAAAAGATATTATCAGAGGACAAAAACTATATAAAAAATCAAAAAAACTAAAAAGATCTAGAGAATTAATACAAGAAAGATTAAATATTTACAAAACCAATATAGATAGATTAGATGAATTCAATACACTTCTAGAAAATCTAAATTCTTTGAATCATGAAAAACTAATTGTGAAAATTAAACTATTAGAAGAAATTATAGAAGAAATTTGTAATGAGTTTAAAATTAATATAAAGAGGCAAAGAGAAGATAAGAAAAGTTCATCTAAGATACAATCTGCACCTATGCAAGTTAATACTCCTACTGGATTGAAGCTCCAGATAGGAAGAAATATGAGGCAAAATGATTTAATAAGTTTTAAGTTTTCCAAAAAAGGCGATCTTTGGTTTCACGCGCAGGAATCACCAGGTAGTCATGTAGTTTTAAAGTCTTCTTCTCAAGAAGCATCTGAACAAGATGTTCAAATAGCTGCAGATTTAGCTGCTTTATTTAGTAAGGCAAAAAGGAATATCAAAGTTCCAATTAATTTAGTAAAGATTAAAGAATTGCAAAAAATAAAAAAAGGAGGACCGGGATGCGTTTCCTTTAAAAATGTAGAAATTATTTGGGGAAATCCTACAAGAGGAGAAGATTACATTAAAAAAAATCTTAAAACTGTAATTTAGTTTATAATAAAAAAAATTTTTAAATATAAATGTTTGATTTTCTTTTGGGTACTCATGAATTTTTAGGGAATCATAGTTTTCCAGAATTTATTGTTGGATATCTTTTTGGCGCTGCATTAATAATTGGAGCTCCTACTGTTTTCTTATTACTTGCCTTCGTAAGTGCTTTGATGAAAACAAATGGGAAAATGGGTGGGTATAGAGAATATGAAACTTATGGCGAATCATCATTAAATGATGCCCCTCCTTTTTTATTACCAGATCCAACTAATCCTAAATTGAGCAAATAATAGAATTTATAAAAAATTGGAGTTCGGTGTGGTCAATTTTAAACCTTTTTCTTACAAAATCTTTATCAAAAAATAATGAAAGGTAATGATGTGAGTAAGAATCAATTATCAGATTCAATGACTTTTAGTGATCATTTAGAGGAGCTTCGTCAAAGGATACTTAACTCAATTTACTCAATACTTATTTCAATATTCTTTAGTTTTCTAATCATAAAGCCATTAATATCTTTTTTAGAAATTCCAGCTAGTGATATCCATTTACTACAACTTGCTCCAGGAGAATTTTTATTTGTCGCTATTAAAGTTGCAGGTTACAGCGGATTAATAGTTTCTATGCCATATATTTTTTATCAAATAATACTATTTATTTCTCCTGGTTTAACAAAAAAAGAAAAAAGCCTAATCTTGCCTGCAGTTTTTGGTTCAGGTCTTCTATTTTTCTTGGGATTAATTTTTTCATGGTGGATATTAGTTCCTGCAGCTATAAATTTCTTTATTTCTTTCGGTGCTGATATTGTTGAACCAACTTGGTCTATAGAAAGATATTTTGATTTTGTTCTATTACTAATGTCGAGCACTGCAATAGCTTTTCAATTGCCAGTACTACAATTTATTCTTGGTTCTCTTGGAATAATCACAACAGAAAAAATGATTTCGAATTGGAAGATAGTTGTAATCTCCTCTGCAATCTTATCTGCAGTAATTACCCCTTCAACAGACCCATTGACAATGTCGTTGCTATCTATATCGATTGTGTTTTTATTCTTTGTGGGTACTGGATTAACTTACTTATCAGAAAATCTTAAGTCAAAAACTCTTTCATCTTCTCATTAACATTTAATTGCAAGCTAACAGCTCTTCCTAACCTTGGCTTAGCATTGACTTTCTTTAGCCATTGCCTTACTTCCTCTGAATATCCACATCTATTTAAAATTTCGATTTTATCCGCTATCGATTTTTTGTATTCATCTTCACTTAAAGGAAATGATTCCTGTCCAAGGAATCCCCACATCATTTGAAAATAGACAAAATTTCCTCTTCTAAAGAGCCTAAAATCATATTTTTTCCCCCAGCGATGAATCAAATAATGGATAACTTCATCTACTAGTAATGGGTTCATTTAAATCAATTAATTAAGACTTCCTAAATTTTTACTTTAAATTATTAAAAGTCCTATCTATTTGCAACAGAAATTGAACAATTTGATCCATAATAACTAATAAATAACAGAACCAAGTAGCGAATGACTCAATTAAGTTCCAATGATGTCCCTTCAATGGGTCGAAGGCAATTTATGAATCTTCTTACATTTGGTACTGCAACTGGTGTAGCTTTAGGAGCACTTTACCCCGTAGCAAATTATTTCATGCCCTTAAGAGCAGGTGGTGGTGGTGGTGGAACTTCTGCTAAAGATGAATTAGGGAATCCAATAACTAAGACAGGTTGGTTAGCTACCCATCAAGCAGGTGACAGAAGTCTAGTACAGGGTTTAAAAGGAGATCCAACTTATTTAATAGTTAATGAGGGTGGGGAAATAGGAGAATTTGGTTTAAATGCAATTTGTACCCATTTAGGTTGCGTTGTCCCATGGGATAGTGGTGCCAATAAATTTATATGTCCTTGTCATGGCAGTCAGTACGATACAAATGGGAAGGTAGTCAGAGGGCCTGCTCCTTTATCTTTAGCACTAGCTCATGTCGATATTGATGATGATGATGTATTAGTCAAACAATGGTCAGAAACTGACTTTAGAACAAATGAAAATCCTTGGTGGGCATAAAAAATGAAAGGTCTTAAAAATCAAATCATGAAAAAAACAAGTTTATTTATCTGTACTCTGCTTTTCATTTCGAGCATTGTATTTTATCCTAAAATCACTTTTGCTTATCCATTCTGGGCTCAGCAAAACTACGAATCCCCGAGAGAAGCTACAGGAAAGATAGTCTGTGCAAATTGTCATCTAGCTCAGATGCCTACCATTGCAGAAGTTCCTCAATCTGTTGGTGCAGATAGTGTTTTCAAAGCCGTAGTTAAAATACCCTATAAAAATGACTTAAAGGAGATCGGCGCTGATGGTTCTGAAGTCCCATTGCAAGTTGGTGCTGTTGTAATGCTCCCTGATGGCTTTAAACTTGCTCCACAAGAAAGATGGACCGAGGAAATCAAAGAGGAGACAGAAGGAGTTTATTTCACTAACTACAGTGAAGAGAAAGATAACATCATAATTGTTGGACCTTTACCTGGGGATACCAATAAAGAAATCGTTTTTCCTGTACTTTCCCCTGATCCATCCACTAATAAAGAGTATCACTATGGGAAATACTCGCTACATATTGGAGGCAATAGAGGTAGAGGTCAGGTATACCCAACTGGAGACAAAAGTAATAATGTAGTTTTCACCTCTTCCACCTCAGGAACTATTAATTCAATAGACATAATTGAAGACGGTAGTTATAAGGTTAATATAGAAAACGATAATGGTGAGATAATGACTGAAGCAGTGCCTGTTGGTCCTCAACTTATAGTAAAAGCACAAGACAAAATTAAGGCAGGCGATCCACTTACTAATGACCCCAATGTCGGCGGCTTCGGGCAATTGGACGCTGAGGTTGTACTTCAGAGCCCTTATAGAGTAATAGGGTTAATTGCATTCTTTATTGGTGTAGGTTTAACTCAAATACTTCTAGTATTAAAGAAAAAACAAGTAGAAAAAGTGCAAGCAGCAGAGGGTATCTAACTTTCTTTAAATGCTTATATTTCAAGCTTTTATACAATCTCCAGGAGAAACTTTTTTAAATTTAGGATTTTTAACTATTAGATGGTATGGATTGCTTATTTCGATTTCAGTTTTAATAGGCTTATTTATCTCTAAGAAACTTGCGAAGACAAGGAATATTAATCCAGAGTACATTAGTGAAATACTTCCATCATTAATAATTTTTTCAATAATTGGAGCTAGAGCTTATTACGTAATTTTTGAGTGGAGGCAATATAGCGGAGAGAACTTTTTTACTTCTTTAGAACTATTCAATAACACTATTCAAATACCTTCTTTTCTAGCAGTTTGGGAAGGAGGTATAGCAATCCATGGAGGTCTAATTGGAGGATTATTATCTATTATCTATTTCTGTAAGTCGAAAAACATTCATTTAAAAACTTTTATAGATATATTAATACCCTCGATTATTCTTGGACAATCAATTGGAAGGTGGGGAAATTTTTTCAATAATGAAGCCTTTGGGGTTCCTACAAATTTGCCTTGGAAATTATTTATCCCTATCGAAAATAGGCCTCTAGAATTTATTAATTACAATTTTTTTCACCCTACTTTTCTTTATGAATCATTGTGGAATTTTTTAATATTTATCATTCTTATTTTTATCTTTAATAAACAGAACAAAGCCGATTTTTTTAGACCTGGCTTTATTAGCTGTCTTTATTTAATAAGTTATAGCTTTGGAAGATTCTGGATTGAGGGTTTAAGAACTGACCCACTATGTATTGGTGGGCTTCCGCCTTTCTGCAGTGGCGGTATAAAAATGGCACAATTTATAAGTATTTTTCTATTTTCTTCTGGATTAATTGGAATATTTTTTTTAAGATTAAGAACATATAGTGGTCAGAATAGAAAGAATGAATAAAAAAATATCCTTTATTGGCGTTGGTCCTGGCGATCCAGATTTATTAACACTAAAAGCTTTAAAAAAGATACAGATTGCAGATGTTATTATTTGGACTGATTCTCTAATTCCTGAAAAGATTTTAGATTTTTCTAAAGAAGGTTCTGAAAATATAAAAACAAGTTCGCTCAACTTAGAGCAAATCACCTCAATTATGATAAAAAAATTTCAGGAAGGGAAAAATGTTATAAGGTTGCATGATGGGGACCCTTGTCTTTTTGGTGCGATTAGAGAACAAATAGAAATTTTAAAAAAAGAAAAAATAGAAATCGAAGTTATTCCAGGTGTAAGTGCTTTTCAAGTCGCGGCAGCATATCATGAAGCTGAATTAACCATCCCAGACATAACGCAAACAATAATTTTAACTAGAGCAGGAGGAAGAACTGGTATGCCCGAGAAAGAATCTCTGAAAGAGCTTGCAAAACACAATTCCTCTTTATGCCTTTATCTAAGTGCTAGGCATGTAAAAAGGTCGCAAGAAACATTACTAGAGTTTTATCCCCCAGAGACAAAAGTAATTGTTGGATTTAGAGTATCTTGGGATGATGGTTGGACATCATTAATAGAATTAAAAGATATGGAAATTTTTTCTGTTGAAAAAAAATTAATTAGAACAACTATTTACATAATTAGCCCAGCAATTAATAATTCCCAAAATAGGTCTAATCTATACAGCCCATCATATAAACATCTCTTTAGAAATAAATAATCGTAAAGTTGATAGAAAAATATTAATCACTATAATTAGTAAAAATTTGTTTGCTTTGAAAGAAATAAAATTTAATCCAGAAGACAATACAAAAAATGAACAATCCTCATTAAAGAGAATTGGAAATTTTATTAAAGAGGCAAGGCTAAGTAGAGATCAATCTATTGAAGAATTGGCTTCTGATTTAAAAATTGGATCTCATCAACTTAAAGCCATTGAAGAAGGCAATGAAGAAGAGCTGCCTGAAAAAGTATTTGTTAAAGCAATGGTTCGTAGAATTTCACAGAAGCTTAAACTTGATACAGAATTTATAATGAATGAATTCAATACAGAGAAGCAAGAGATAAAGATAGAAGAAATAGTTGAAGAAGTGGCTAAAAAAACTAATAAAAATAGAAAATCTATGGATACAAGTCCATTAGGTTTCTGGATATTTATATTAATTTCAAGCATTCTTGGGCTAGTTTCCTCATCTTTAATTTTTAATTTATTTTCAGAATCTCTTCAGGATCAAAATCCAAAAAAAGAAATTATTAAAAAAACTAAATAACTTTTAATTCCAAATTCTTTAGTTCTTTTATAACATTACGGCATAATCCCAAGTTCCATTTTTCAAGGATAAGATCCTGGTCTTTATTTAAAGGTAATAGTTTAAATGTAAGAATATTTTCCTGCAATTTTATTTGAACTGAGGAGATTACCTTGTCAGGTCTTTGATCAAGACATGCTGCTAGTCTTAGAATTAATGACATTTCAAGAACTAATGTTTTATCTTCTTTGGATATTAAATTCTGCCAAGACTCATGTCTTTTCTTGGGAAGAGTCTTTCTGTGGTATCTAGCTATCGAAGCAATAATGTTTATTTCTGCTTCAGAATAACCCAACAAATTGCAATTTTTTATTAAGTACCAAGAGTGTTTGTGATATGAACCAACATTTACGTATTTACCACAACTATAAAGATTAGAAGCCGCCCAAAGAAGTTCTTTAGCTTTAGGGTCATTATCTCTATGAAAGATATTTTTAGTCTGATCATAGATCTGAAAGGCAATATCGATAACTTTCTCAGCTCTTGTATTATCTACTCCAAACTTTCTGGCCTGATGAACTATAGTTGTTTTTCTAATATTGCTTTGAATATTTAACTCGTTTTTTATAATCCCTTTACGAAGCATCCAATCAACAACTAAACCCTCTCGAAGCGCCCTCTCACTTATTGTTAATTCATTAAAGTTCAACATCTCCATTGCTGTATTTAATATCAATGCGCCTGGAATAATGATTTCTGCTCTTCTCTCACTTAATGAAGGTATTTTCTTGATTTCAGAAACTGGCAATTTAATTAGTCTTTCCAATACATTCTGTAAATTTTCCCTTTTAAATTTATAACCATGCAACTTTTGTTTAGAATCACCTAAATCATATGAAATCAAATTTCCTAATGAAGTTGCAGTGCCACTTGTTGCAATCATAGATAAAGGGTTATCTACCGTAGATCTACTCTTTATTTTTCGAACGGATGGTTCTAAAGATCCTTGAATAAAAGTTTTTAGAAACCTCGATCTTTCTAAAGATATAGACTCTTTATTTAAAAAATCATTCTTAAGTCTTACCGCACCAATTTTCGAACTGGTAAGAGCTATTGCATCTTTTTTATCTGCAAGTATTAATTCTGTAGATCCTCCTCCAATGTCTATAATTACAAAAGAATGATCTTCAAAAGCCATACCAGACAGCACACCAAGGTAAATTAATCTGGCTTCCTCAGAACCACTTATCATTTCTATTTGTATAGAAGTTTCATCAAGAACTCTTCTAATAAAATCTTGACCATTTGGAGCTTCCCTAACTGCACTTGTTGCTGCAGTTACTATTTGTTTTACTCCATTACTTTTACAATATTCCTTAAATCTCTTAAGAGTAACTAATGCTCTTTGTATTGATTCTTCAGTAAGATTACCCTCCTCATCTTTTTCTCCAAGACGAGTGGTTGATTTATCAGTGAATTTTATTGAAAATGATTTTAACTCTAGATTAATTTCTGCTACCAAGAGATGTGTAGAGTTAGTTCCAATATCTATCGAAGCTACTAAAATTTGCTTTCCTTGAAAATATCTTAAATCTTTTTTCTGTATCATTTCTTTTTATAAGATGCAGATATCTTTAATCCATTTATAAATATACTCAAGATTTATAATTAAAGAATAGAAATCACATGATACTAGTAAGATTATTTAAAGTTATGAAATATACAATAGGTTACATGCAAAATAAAAATAGACAAATTAAATTAAGCACTTTTTTTGAATTATTAAGGTGGAATAAGCCGACTGGAAGAATGATCTTACTTATTCCTGCTGGATGGAGTTTATATTTAACGCCAGATTCTAATCCAACATTTTTAATGTTGCTAAGAATAATCCTGGGAGGTCTACTTGTAAGTGGATTAGGCTGCGTGGTTAATGATATTTGGGATAAAAAAATTGATCAAAGAGTTTACAGGACAAAAAATAGACCTCTAGCTGCAAATAAAATCGGTATTAAAACGGCTTATTTAATTCTTTTGTTTTTAATTTTATGTAGTTTCTTTTTAACTTTGTCGCTACCTCAACCTGGAAGGATCATTTCCATTTCACTTGCTTTCTTAGCTTTACCTATTATCTTAATTTATCCTTCTGCCAAAAGATGGTTTAAATATCCTCAATTAATCTTATCTATATGCTGGGGTTTTGCTGTCTTAATTCCCTGGGCAGCAAATGAAGGCAATTTAAATAGTATTGTTTTATTATTTTGCTGGCTAGCAACTATTTTTTGGACTTTTGGCTTTGACACTATTTATGCTTTAGCAGATAAAAAATATGATATCAAAATTGGGATAAATAGTTCTGCTGTTAATCTCCAGAACAATACAAGAATAACTATTCAAATTTGTTATTTTTTAACTTCTAGTTTTCTCGCATTATGCGGATTTATTAATCAAATGGATTTTATTTTTTGGCCTATTTGGCTTACTATGTCAATTTTTATGCAGAGAGATATACTAAAGGTATTTCCTGAAGAAAAGCAATCAATAAAAAATATTGGGAATCACTTCAAAAATCAATCAATTTATGGAGGCTTCCTTTTATTAGGAATTATTATTGCCTCATAAACTCTAAATATGGTTTTTAGATTAAAAAAAGGTGATCTAATCGATATTTTAGCTCCAGGCTCCTTTATTGATGATGAAGAAAATTTTCAAAAAGGCATTGAAATCTTAAAAAGCTGGGGCTTAGAAGTTAATGAAAATAATTCTCTTTCAAAAAAATTTGGTTATTTTGCAGGTGATGATTTAACTAGATTTGAAGAACTGGAAAAAGCACAAAATAGTAAGCTAATCATTTTTGCAAAAGGAGGTTGGGGTTCGGCAAGAATATTAGAAAAAGATCCTTGTTGGGGAAATGGTTTAATGCTTGGATTCTCAGATACATGTTCTTTATTACTATCTAAATATTCTCAAGGATTTATTGGTTCTACTCATGGGCCCATGGTTACAAGCCTTTTCAAAGAACCAGAGTGGAGTATTAAGAGATTAAAGAATTTACTTTTTGAAGGATATGTTGAGGACATAATAGGGACCCCATTAAGAGGAGGAAAAGCTAAAGGAGAAATAATAGTTTCAAACTTGACTATTGCTACTTTTTTAATAGGTACTAATCACTTCCCAGATTGCAGAGGGAAAATTATAATTTTTGAAGATATTAATGAAGATATTTATAAAATTGATCGCATGTTGACTTATCTTCGGATGACAAAAATACTGACAAAAATTGCAGGTATTGGATTCGGAAATTTTTCTAATGATTCCTGCGACCCTGAATGGGAAGATTTGTTAAAAAACTGCATTTTTGAAAGACTAAAAGATTTTAATTTTCCCATTCTTTTTGACCTCCCCATAGGCCACATACCAGGTAATGCATGCATCCCGTTAGGGTATGAAGCGACCTTAAATGGCGATGATGGTATTCTTAGTATAGATATTCCTTACTAACTAAGAGTTCTTCACAAAAAGCTTTGCTATTTTCAAGTCTAAAGGGGATGTAATTTTTATATTTGAATAAGTTCCTTCAATAATCTTTACTTTCCAATTAAGCATTTCGAATAGTGAAGCATCATCTGTCACTTTCCAGTTTTTATCAATTGCCATCGAATGAGCTTTTTTTAATCTATCTACTAAAAAGCCCTGAGGAGTTTGGGCAGCCCATAAATAATTTCTATCTGGTGTTTCCTTAATAAATTTATCATTATCAACTATCTTTATTGTGTCAGTTACCTTAGTAGCCAAAATAACAGCTTCATTTTCATCTAATTTCCTAGCACATTGGTCTATTAATTCAGGATTAATTAGACATCTAGCACCATCATGTATTAAAACTTTTTCAGCATCTTTTGGCAGCGCTTTTAAACCATTAAAAACTGACTGTTGCCTAGTATCACCACCATTAATCCAATGAACTTTTTTGCCAAAATCCTTTGCTGAATTTAATAATAATTCTTTATCTTTAGGCTGCCCAATTATTCCAACCCAATTTATTGAGCTTGCAGAAAATACAGATTTAAGTGTCCAATAAATCAAAGACTCTCCCTCTAAATCAATAAGTAATTTATTTTTTCCAGCTTTCATTCTGCTACCACTCCCTGCAGCTGGTATTAAAAAGTGCACGATAAAAGGTCTTAATATTTTCTAGACAATTATAAATAAAAGCAATATCTTTACACAAATAGTACTACGATTGAAAATTATAAAATTTCATAATGTCCAATACAGATTCATTATCAGGCAAAGTTGCTTTAATCACTGGAGCAAGCAGAGGAATTGGTAAAGAAATTGCTTTAGAACTAAGTCGCTTAGGCGCAGAAGTTTTTATTAATTACTCTTCATCCGATGAAAAAGCTGAAGAAGTTGTAAATTTAATAAAAAATTCGGGAGGCAAAGCTCATAAATTAAAATTTGATGTATCAAAAGAGGATTCTGTCAGTTCAGCTTTTGAAGAAATCATAAAAATCAATGGCACCATTGATATCCTTATTAACAATGCTGGTATTACAAGAGATGGACTATTGATGAGAATGAAATCGGAACAATGGGACGACGTATTAAATACAAACTTAAAAGGAGTTTTTCTTTGTACAAAATATGCTTCAAAATTTATGATGAAAAAAAGAAGTGGTAGCATCGTTAATATTTCATCTGTTGTTGGATTAATTGGTAATCCTGGTCAAGCAAATTATTCTGCAGCCAAAGCTGGAGTTATTGGATTTACCAAAACTTGCGCTAAAGAATTTGCTTCAAGAGGTATAAACGTAAATGCAATAGCTCCAGGATTTATAGAAACAGAGATGACTGAAAAACTTAATACTGAAGATATTCTTAAAGTTATTCCCTTAGGGAAATTAGGAAGTTGTTCTCAAATTTCAAACTTAGTATCATTCTTAGTTTCTAGTAATGCTGGAAGTTACATTACAGGACAAACAATAAGTATAGATGGAGGTATGAGTATTTAATTATGTACTTTCGTAAGGTTGACCCAATTCATCTCTCAATCTTCTAATTTTTTGTAATAGTTTTAGTCTTCGACTTCTAGCAGTTAAAGTCAAGAAAAATCTTAAGGGAAAGTATATTAGTGTCATAGCAATCGCGAGGATTGCGGTAAGAGTAAAAATAAGATTATTTGTTTCATTCATATCTTTAAGATACTCTTATTTGAATTAATTTGTATGTCTTATTTAAAAGAAATTCGGCTTTCCCCACTTAATTAAATATCCCTAAAAAATGATTCTATGGGAAATTAGAATAAGATAAAAGATCCAATAAAAATGGCAAAACAGTTAAGTTTTTCTAATGAATCAAGAGAAGCGCTAGAAAAAGGTGTAAATTTCGTAGCTAATGCAGTAAAGGTTACTATTGGGCCGAAAGCAAAAAACGTAGTAATAGAGAGAAAATTTGGTTCCCCAGATATAGTAAGAGACGGATCTACTGTCGCTAAAGAGATTGAGATTGAAAACCCTATTTCTAATTTAGGTGCGAAATTAATAGAACAAGTTGCCTCCAAGACGAAAGAGAGTGCTGGCGATGGAACAACCACAGCAACTATTTTGACTCAGAAGATGGTTCAGGAGGGGTTAAAAAATATTGCGTCTGGTGCGAGTCCTATCGAGCTAAAGAAAGGTATGGAAGTAGGCCTCGCTCTTGTTCTAGAAAAATTAAGTTCCAAAAGTATTTCATTAAGTGGTTCTGATATCCAAAAAGTTGCAACAGTTAGTGCTGGAGGTGATGAAGAAATTGGATCTATAATTTCTAAAGCAATGGATATTGTTACTTCTGATGGTGTAATAACTGTTGAAGAATCTCAATCATTAGAAACAGAATTAGATATAACTGAAGGAATGTCTTTTGATAGAGGTTATAGTTCTCCATATTTCGTGACAGACCAAGAAAGACAAGTTTGTGAACTTGAAAACCCTAAAATATTAATTACTGATCAAAAAATTTCAAATTTAGTTGATCTAGTTCCAATACTTGAAGAAATTCAGAAGTCAGGCTCACCTTTTCTAATTCTTGCTGAAGATATCGAAGGAGAGGCTTTAACTACTTTGGTTTTGAATAAGAATAGTGGGGTTTTGAATGTAGCTTCCGTAAGAGCTCCATTATTTGGTGAGAGAAGAAAAGCGGCCCTGGAAGATATTGCAATTCTTACAGGGGCTAAGTTAATTAGCGAAGATAAATCGATGACACTTGATAAAGTATCGATTGATGATTTAGGTAAGGCAAAAAAAATAACTATTACAAAAGATAAAACTACAATTGTTGCTTTCGAAGACACTAAAGATTTAGTTAAAGCGCGAGTAGAGAAATTAAAGAGAGAAGTTAATATAACTGAATCAGAGTATGATCAAGATAAAATCAACGAAAGGATAGCCAAACTAGCCGGAGGAGTAGCCCTTATCAAAGTAGGAGCTGCTACAGAAACAGAGATGAAGTATAAAAAGTTGAGAATCGAAGATTCTCTTAATGCTACGAAAGCAGCTATTGAAGAGGGTGTCGTTTCTGGGGGAGGACAAACTTTAATTGAAATATCAGACGACCTTTTAAATTTAAGTCAAACATATTCCGATGATTTAAGAACGGGGATAAATATAGTTAAAGAATCTCTTTTGGAACCTACCAAACAAATAGCAAAAAATGCTGGTTTTAATGGTGATGTAGTTGTGGCTGAAATTAAAAGACTTAACAAAGGCTTTAATGCTAACTCAGGAAAATATGAGGATTTAAAGGATTCAGGAATATTAGATCCAACCAAAGTATTAAGATTAGCCCTTCAAGATTCAGTATCTATTGCAGCTATGCTCCTCACAACAGAAGTTGCGATGGCTGACATACCAGAGCCTGAAGCCGCAGCCCCCGGAGGATCAGGTGGAGATCCAATGGGCGGAATGGGTGGCATGGGTATGCCAGGAATGGGTGGCATGGGTATGCCAGGCATGGGTGGTATGGGTATGCCAGGAATGGGCGGTATGGGTATGCCAGGAATGGGTGGCATGGGCATGCCAGGAATGATGTAAAAATTTAACTTGCTTTTTTATCCTTATTAATCCACTTTCTTAAATTTTTAATATTAGGCAATGGTAATTTCTGGTTATCAGAAAGTTGTTTTATATTATTAAAATTTTGATCTTTGCTAAATATTCCATCACTAATAGAAGTTTTTAGACGATTTAATTCCAACTTTGTTTCTTCTTTGTTTTCAAAAGTTTTTGATGAATGAAGTTTAGTTTGTTCTTGATTTTCTGCTTCATCGACTTCAGACATTAAAGTAGTTTGTTCTTGATTTTCTGCTTCATCGACTTCAGACATTAAAGTAGTTTGTTCTTGATTTTCTGCTTCATCGACTTCAGACATTAAAGTAGTTTGTTCTTGATTTTCTGCTTCATCGACTTCAGACATTAAAGTAGTTTGTTCTTGATTTTCTGCTTCATCGACTTCAGACATTAAAGTAGTTTGTTCTTGATTTTCTTCTTCATGCTGATATTCCCTTAGAGCTGGGGTATGGATTAATAAATCATTTAAAGAATCAATACCAAATCTATGCACCCACTTAAGAACAATATTTTCTTTAAGCAAAATGTTATTTTCTGAAGAGGCTTTTTTAAAAACTTCTATTAGATGATTTTTTAAAAGCATAAATTTATTAATTTAACTTTCTATTTAACAGAGGCCTTATGATAACCAAGGAAAAAACTGTTAAGGAAAATAAAATTGATATACAACTCTTACAAGTTAAATCACCATATGGGGCATGTAAAGCCACTAGATCTAAATTCATAGTTTCTGTATAAGCAGTCCTAATAGGTTCAATCGCAAATGTTAATGGATTTAATGAGGCTAACCAACCTAGCCAATTTGGCATAAAAGAGATTGGAGCTAAAGCAGTGCTTGCGAAAAGAAGAGGTAAGTTTATTACAAATATAAGAGCGATTAATTCAATATGTCCTGGCAAAACAAACGCTAAACATAAACTTATTGATGTCACAAAAAGAACTAATAAAATTAGTGTTGTAAAAACAATTCCTAAACCATATAAGTTTGGCCATCCATAACCCAAAATATATGAAACAACCATTATTACAATACTCTGAACAAAGCTCAGGATTGTTATGTAAAAAAAAGAAGATAAAACTATGGATAATCTACTAGTTAAAGGAGCCACAAGTAATCTATTAAGAAATCCAAACTCTCTATCAAACATTAAAGGGAGACCAGAGTTTAGGGCCCCGCTAAAAGCAGTAAAAACAATAAGTCCCGCCCCTAAAAAGTTCCCATAAGAATCAACTCCTGGTAAAAAACCTTCAGGAGCTTTAGAGAACAGTGCTCCAAATAAAAAAAGCCAAATTATGGGTTGTAATATTCCTGCT
Organism: Prochlorococcus marinus XMU1419; assembly: GCF_017695955.1. Taxonomy (NCBI): domain Bacteria; kingdom Bacillati; phylum Cyanobacteriota; class Cyanophyceae; order Synechococcales; family Prochlorococcaceae; genus Prochlorococcus; species Prochlorococcus marinus. The sequence continues at coordinate 415,933 of NZ_JAAORO010000001.1, read as the reverse complement.
AAAAGAGTTGATGGTCTTCTTTTTAGTTGAATAAATAACCTCTTTGTTAAGGCAAATGTTTCTTGATATAAAAAAAATAAATTATACTGTTGTAATTCCATAATTAGCAGTATTTAGTATTCATTATAGTTAGTTAACCAAAAGTTTTTTATCGCATTGATTGCTTTGATTCTTTTTTAAGATCTCTTTTCCCTGCCATAGAAATTTCGGCATCCAATAATGTTTTCCCAGTTGCCTGAAGATATACATCATCCAAGCTTGGCTGACTTTGCGTTAGAGAAAAAATTTCAAACTTTGAGAAGGCCAATTCCACTTTGAGTTTCGTAAGTAAATCTTTTTCTTTATCTGCTACAAAATTTATCGAGAAACCTTGAGCTTCATTTATGATAATCTGACTAATTCCATCTATTGAAGATAAAATTTGACATATATTTTTTGCTTCTTCGTGATTACTAAATTCTCTTACTTTCAAAGTTACTCTATCTCCCCCTAATTTATTTTTGAGCTCTGCAGGAGTCCCTTGTGCTATAACTCTTCCATCATCAATTATTACTAATCTATCTGCCAATTTATCTATTTCATCAAGATAGTGACTGCTTAATATGATGGTCATTCCATTATTTCTCAAATCTTTCAAAAGTTGCCATATAATATTTCTACTTTCAATATCTAAACCAACTGTAGGTTCATCCAAAATTAATACTTGGGGCAAATGTAAAAGTCCAGCTGCCAGATCTATTCTTCTTTTCATTCCACCAGAATAAGTTCCGCACTTACGATCAATCCAATCATTCATTTCTAATTGATCTATTAATTTCTTTATCCTTTCAAATTTTTTGTTTTTGTTAATGTGATATAAATCTGATTGAAAATCCAAAAGTTCTCGTCCCGTTAAGATTTTATCAAGTGCAATATCTTGGGCAACATAACCAATTAACTCTCTAATTTTCCTTGAATTTTTTATCAGATTAATATTATTTATAAAAACTTCTCCACTATCAGGCTCTATTAAAGTAGCGAGTATTTTTATTAGAGTAGATTTACCAGCACCATTTGGACCTAGTATTCCAAATAATGTGCCAGCTTCAATTTCCATCGATAAATTTTTTAATGCATTGATATCTGAATAAGATTTTGAGAGCCCTTGAACTTTTATATAATTCATCAAACTTACAACTTACTTAAAAAACATTTTACATCTAATTTAATTACTAAGCAGGGATATTATAGATAAAAATATTTGCATAGATTGCTGCTCAAATTCTACGGATAGTTGGGTTCTGGAAATTAATAACAAAAGACAAATACCAAACATATATAAAATAGACCACCTAAAAAGAGACTTTGCTCTTGAAAGATCATCAGGAGATTTCTTTAATTCATTTATTAATTGCAAAAGTCTTCCATTAAATGGCAATAACATAATTCCGTATAAGAGACCACCTTCAGGTAAAGCAAAGACTCCCAAAATACTCATTAAAACTGTTGCCCATCCGTAACGAGAAATCGCCTTGGCAGTAAAAACAGATCCTTTAACAGAAGGGAGCATAGGGATACCAACAGATGCGTAATCATCCTTCAAAAGAATTGCAAGTGCCCAAAAATGAGCTGGGGTCCATAACATTACTAAACCAAACAACCACCAACCACTAAGCCCTACATGCCCTGTGGCAGCAGATGCTCCAACTAAGGGTGGAATCGCACCAGCAACTCCTCCGAAAACAATGTTTTTAGTTGTACGAGGTTTCAAAATAACTGTATATAAAATGACGTAGCTAAATAACCCAAGAAGAGTTAGACCCGCAGCCAAATAATTTACACCACTTACTAAAAGCATCGAAGCTGCCAAAGTACATGATACAGCAGCTAAAAATACAGTCTCAGATGATAACTTTCCAGCTGGCAAGGCTCTTCTGCTAGTTCTTGTCATCCTCTTGTCTAATTCCATTTCCCACAAACAATTAAGAGCTCCTGCTGCTGCTGCTGCCAAAGCGCCTCCTCCTAAAGTACAGATAAGTTTTGGCGAAGACAAAGGCCATTCCTCTGTTAAAGCCATTCCTCCCAAAGTTGTTGCCAATAAAAGCGGGATTAATCTAGGTTTTGCTACTTCAAGCCAAGGTGGCAAAGTTAATCTTTTTCTTGAAGGTACAACTTCATCCCTAGTTGGAGAATTATAGTTAAAGTTTTCTAAGTTACTACTGTTCATGAATTGATACCAACCATTTGAGAATTAAGGGAGTGGTCTAGGCCTTTTTTGGTAAAAGGATTTCTAAAAATTAATGTTGTTAATATCGCAATAAATAAAGAGGCGTTAAGTTGATGACCGATAATAAAAATAGGTTCATTCAAATTTGTTTTAAGACTTAAAACACCCAAAGCAATTTGGGAAAACAAGAGAAAAATAAGTGCTGAAAGATATTTCCAATTTTCATTAAGCAAATTTCTCTTATAAATTGCAGTAGCAATAATCAATAGAATTGAAAAAGCAACTGGAAAAGCAAATAATTTATGAGTATTTAGAATTAGACATTGTTTATTAAAAGATAAGCAAATATGTGCTGACCAAGTTGATGAAAGCCTTACTCCAATAAAAGATTGAATCAGAGTAAGTAAAAGAGGAAAAAGCAATAATAATCTCCACCAAATTAATGGCTCTTCTATGTCGTCATTTTCTAAATTTTGATTTATTGAAATTGTTGTGATGAGAAGTAGAAAAGCTATTAAAAGATGGCCAGTAACAGTATATGAATCGAGCAGGTTTATAACTGTTAAAGCTCCAAAAGATCCTTGGACAATAACTAGAAAAAGTAATAATGAATAAGTTTTAGGCAACCAATTTGGAATTTCATTTTTCCAAATAATTGAAAGGGAAAATTTAAAAAGAATTAATATTCCAACCAGAAAAGCATCTAGACGATGAAACCACTCTAGAAATACTCTTAGGTTCATATGATTAAAAGGCAAAAAAGATCCATAACACAATGGCCAATCTGGGCAGGCAAGTCCCGCCTCCATGACTCTCGTAGCACCTCCAATAACGATTAGTGCGATAAGTGCGAGTACGCTATGACTTCCCAATCTTTTAAAAATTGTCAGATATTTTGATTTATATAATTGGTTATTAATCAAATGGATAAAACCTATTATTTTGCATAATAAATTAGATTCAAAAACCAAACATTAATTAAAAATTAATATGTTTAATTTAAAAAATAATTTACTAATTTAATCTTTTTTCCCTGACAATTAACTCTAAAAAGTTATTAATAATACGCCTTTCATTTCGTAAATCTTAAGAAGTTGTGAATTTAAATGTTTTTCTTTTAACAAAGGATGCAGGATTAAAAAAATTGAATATCTTGGGGATATATACAAATTTTTAAGGAATCAATTGTTAAATAAAAACATTTATTTAATACTAATTATTTCGCTCGTTTTTGCTATATCTTTTTGGATTGGTTTTAATGTAAATTTGCTCCCAGCGGAAGCAAGTATTAATGCACCAATTTACGATGAACTTTTTAAAATTCTTTTCATTATTGGATTAATTATTTTTATAGGAATGACAATAGCAGTTATTTATAGCTTATTTAAATTTAGGAAAAGAAATGATCAGATAGGCGATGGTATAGCTTTAGAGGGAAATTTAAGCTTAGAAATTGTATGGACAATTATCCCTTCAATAATTGTTTTATTAATAGGTCTATATAGCTACAACATCTACGACCGAATGGGAGGGATGAAAGAACTAAATCATAACCATGAAATGATGAGTTCTAACACTGAAAAAATATGGGCTGGAATAAGTCAGACTTCTGATAATGAAATAGCAATAAATAATTTATCAATTGAAGTTTCAGCTATGCAATTTGCATTTCTATTCAATTATCCCAAGGGCAATTTCATATCAGGAGAACTACACGTTCCTGTTGATCAAAAAATATCAATGAAAATGGAATCCAAAGATGTCATTCATGCTTTTTGGGTACCAGAGTTCAGAATTAAGCAGGATATTATTCCTGGACAACCGACTATCCTAAATTTCACTCCTACAAAAGTAGGAAAATATCCGATAATTTGCGCAGAATTATGTGGCCCATATCATGGAGGAATGAGAGCTTCGATAATTGTTGAAGAAGAATCTGACTACAACGAATGGTTTAACAAAAACAAAAAACCAGAGGTAAATTTATGACAATATCAATTGATCCACAAAAAGCTAATAATGAAAGTCTACAACCTAAAGGATGGCTTAGATACTTTAGTTTTAGCCTTGATCATAAAGTAATTGGTATTCAATACTTGGTTTGTGGTTTTCTCTTTTATTTAATAGGAGGAACCTTAGCGAGCGCTATAAGAATTGAACTCTCCAGCCCAATGTCTGATTTCATGCCAAGAGATGTTTATAACCAAGTTTTAACTTTACACGGAACAATAATGATATTCCTTTGGATAGTGCCTGTAGTTAACGGTGCTTTTGGAAATTATTTAATTCCATTTTATGTAGGTGCGAGAGATATGGCATTCCCAAGATTAAATGCCGTAGCTTTTTGGTTAATTCCTCCTTCAGGTTTGATGCTGGTAGCAAGCTATTTTGTTGATGGTGCTGCTCAGGCTGGATGGACTGCTTATCCACCTTTGAGCATAACTACTCCTCAATCAGGACAAATTATTTGGATTCTGAGCGTTCTATTGCTTGGAGGCAGTTCTATATTTGGTGGAATAAACTTTATCGCGACCATTATCAAATTAAGAAGGCCAGGCTTAAAACTTATGCAATTGCCAATGTATTGTTGGGCAATGCTTGGAACAAGTCTATTAGTTGTTTTATCAACTCCTGTATTAGCTGGCACTTTAATTCTACTCAGCTTCGATATCATAGCTAATACAGGGTTTTTCAATCCTGTCTTGGGTGGCAATGTCGTAGTTTATCAGCATTTATTTTGGTTTTATTCTCATCCAGCTGTATACATTATGGTCCTTCCTGCCTTTGGTTTAGTTAGTGAAATACTTCCCGTACATGCTAGAAAACCACTTTTTGGATATACAACAATGGTTTTTTCAATAATGGGGATAGTAGTTTTAGGTTTAGTAGTTTGGGCCCATCACATGTTTACGAGTGGAACGCCCCCTTGGATGAGATTGTTCTTTACTATTGCCACGGCATTTATTGCTGTTCCAACAGGTATAAAATTTTTCAATTGGGTTGCAACATTATGGGGAGGTAAAATTTCCATCAATAGTGCAATGTTATTCTCTTGCGGATTTATTATAAATTTTGTTTTTGGAGGTATCACAGGAGTTGCTTTGGCACAGGTACCTTTCGATATTCATGTACATGATACATATTTTGTTGTAGCCCATTTTCATTACATAGTTTATGGAGGGACTGTTTTTATTATTTTCTCTTCAATTTATCATTGGTTCCCCAAAGTAACTGGAAAAATGCTAAATGAAAAATTTGGAATTTTACATTTTATCATTACCTTTATTGGATTTAACTTGTGCTTTGCTCCTCAACATTGGCTTGGTTTAAATGGAATGCCAAGAAGAGTTGCTGAATATGATCCTCAATTCCAGTTCGTTAATCAAATTAGTAGCCTTGGGGCTCTTTTGATGGCTATAAGTACAATTCCTTTTTTAATAAATGTATTCCTTAGTTTGAGGAATGGAAAAGATGCTGGAGATAACCCTTGGAATGCTCTTACACCTGAATGGTTAACATCTTCTCCACCTCCAGTTGAAAATTGGGAAGGAGAAGCTCCATTAGTTGAAGAACCATATGGTTATGGTAAAGAAATTTCTGAACTAAAATAAAAACATATGACAACTCTAGATAGCTCAAAAGAAATTCAAAAAAACAATTCTGAAGCCGCTGAAACACATGAAGACTTTAGAATGTTTGGTCTTATAACTTTCCTAATTGCAGATGGAATGACTTTTGCTGGATTCTTCGCTGCCTATTTAACTTATAAAGCAGTAAATCCATTACCTGATGGTGCTATTTATGAATTAGAACTACCAATACCTACACTCAATACAATTTTGTTACTTGTTAGTAGTGCAACTTTCCATAAAGCAGGCAAAGCACTTTTAAAAGATAAAAACTCTGAATCCCAAAAATGGTTATTTTTTACTGCTTTTCTTGGAATTTTATTTTTAATATGTCAATTATTTGAATATTTTCATTTACCTTTTGGATTAACCGATAATTTATTTGCAAGTACTTTTTATGCTCTCACTGGTTTTCATGGATTACATGTCACTTTAGGTACTTTAATGATTTTAATTATTGCTTGGCAATCGAGAATCAAGGGCGGAAGAATAACTAGTCAAAATATTTTCCCTTTGGAAGCTGTTGAATTGTACTGGCATTTTGTAGATGGAATATGGGTTATTTTATTTATTATTTTGTATCTTTTATAAAAAGCTAAATTATAAAAATTAAATATATTTTTTATTAATTTATATTGCCACAGTTCTCCTTTTTAGTAAGAATATATAATTAGAAATTTGTTAGATAATGCTAGAAGGAAAAGAACTTCTTGAAAAAGCAAAATTATTAAGTAAAAAATCTGAAGATGAGATAGCAAAAGGTTGTGGTTACGTAGGTCCTAGCGGAAGAATATTAAGAAAAAGTTTTTATAAAGCTCTTATTGAAGCTAAGGGTTACAAAATAGGAAATGGTCGTCAGGGGAAAAATGGTAATAGAGCTTCAAGAGGCAGACAGACAGAATTCAAAACTAAAGTTCATGGTAATGGAAACCTATTAATTGGTCATGCCTACACCAAAAAATTAGGTCTAGAACCTGGACAGGAATTTAAAATCGATCTTAAAAAAGAATCAAAAACAATTTATCTGATTCCATTAAATTAAAAAATATTTTTTACCAACCGTTTTCTTTAAGCCACTCGGAAGAAATATTATTTGAAGATAAATCTTGATTACTATTTTTATTAAATAAAAGTAATTTCTCTACATATTTAATTAGTGCATCTGCCTCAAGGTTTACGCTGTCACCGATATTTAATTTATTTAGATTTGTGTTATGCCAAGTATGAGGAATTATCGCAATAGTGAAAATTTCTCCTTCCTGCTCATATTTTGCGATTGTAAGACTTATACCATTTACACAAATACTCCCTTTATTAACTACATATTTTGAAAAATTATTATTTTTCCACTTTATTGATAAGAGCCAAGATTTCTCTAATTTTTCTATATTCTCTACCGTCCCTAGGCCATCAACATGTCCGCTGACTATATGCCCTCCTAGACGGTCAGATACCCTAAGAGCGGGCTCCAAATTTACAATCTGATTCAGGTTGGACTTTATTCCTAAAGTTGTTTTTTTTAATGTCTCCTCACTAACATCAACAGTAAATTTATTTTGAAAAATCTCTTTAACTGTCAAACAAATTCCATCAACAGCTATGCTGTCACCGATTGCCATATCAAATAAATTATCTAGTATTTCAATTTCTAAAATATTTTTTTCTTGTCTTAGTTTTCCAACTGATTGAATTATTCCTGTAAACATAGATTTAAGAAAGACATTTTTGCAAAATTTTGTATTTACTTTAATTTACTTTAAATAATTTTCAACTATAAATAAATTAAATAGTAAACAAAAAGAAATTGATCATATTTAGATGATTATTAATTCACAAAAAAGATCATTTGGTAGAGGGGCGAAAGTTAGCTTATTTACTTTAGGGACAATGCGAGCAACTGAAAGTCTCGAAAAAATGTATAGCATAATAAAAAATGCATATTATGTAGGAATTAACCATATAGAAACAGCTCCCTCTTATGGTGATGCCGAATCACTTATTGGAAATTCAATAAAAAAATTAGCAATAGAAGAGCATATAAAAGAAAAAAATTGGGTGATTACTTCCAAAGTTTTACCAAAGGGTGATTTTGACTTTTTAAAAAATAATTTTAAAAAGTCTCTTAAAAATTTAAATCGCGAGAAAATTAATAATCTTGCAATTCACGGACTCAATCTAAAACAACATCTAGATTGGGTTCTTGCTGGAGAGGGCAAAAAATTCATATCTTGGATACTTGAGAATAATCTAGTTGATCAAGTTGGTTTTAGTTCTCACGGAAGTTATTCACTAATTAAAGATGCAATTAACTGTGAAGTTTTTACCTTTTGTAGTCTTCATTTACATTATTTAGATCAATCTAAGATTGCTTTAGCAGAGGAAGCCATAAAAAAAGGTATGGGAGTTTTAGCAATATCCCCTGCTGATAAAGGCGGTAGATTGTATTCTCCAAGTGATATTTTGATAGAGGCCTCTAAGCCTTTTCATCCATTAGAATTAGCATATCGATTTTTGCTAGCAAAAGGCATTACAACTTTATCCTTGGGGGCGACAAGCAAAAAAGATTTTGAATTTGCGCATAAACTTAGAAACTCATTCGAGAAGCTTACAAAACTTGAAAAAAGCGCCCTGAATAAAATTGAGGAAGTTTCTAATGAAAGATTAAACTCAACCAAATGTGAACAATGTAGATCTTGTCTCCCATGTCCAAATGAAGTGCCTATTCCAGAAATACTTCGTTTAAGAAATATATCTATTGGTTATGGCCAATTAGAATTTTCAAAAGAAAGATACAATTTAATAGGAAAAGCTGGCCACTGGTGGGAAGAAAAAAATTCCTCATTTTGTCAAGAATGTAATGAATGTGTTCCTAAATGTCCTAGTAAATTAGATATACCAAATTTATTAAAGGAAACTCATAACTTATTAAATGAAAATCCTACAAAAAGATTATGGGGATAAGGACTCATTCCAGATATTCTTAAGATAAATTTTTTGTTCATTTGTCAAGATAGGAAACGACCAACTATTTTCCCAACATTTCTCAGAGGGTCCTGAGATTGGGAAAATCTCAGATTTATATTTGCTTTGCAAATAATCATTATTGAATGGAAGATACCAACCCTGGCTTACTAATTTATCTACTATTGATTTATTTTCTAAAGATTTAATCCATTTAATTAATGTTGCATTATTTAGATTTGATCGACTAAGTAGAAAATGCCACATCAAAGGTACGCCTTGACTTGGAAAAACTAAAGAAAGCCTTGGATCTATTTTTAAATATTTTGAACAAAGACTATAAGGAACTATTGCGACAATAGCATCAGAATTAATCAGCCAATTAAGCATATTTTTATCATCAAATAACATTGCTTGGCTTTTGAGTTTTTTTAAAGAATTAGATGAATTAATTTTTTGAGCAATTGACAATATTATTCTGGGGCTTTGTGGAAAAATAATTTTCCCAGTTAATTTTTTAGAAAGAAGAAAATCCCAAGATGTTCTGGCTGAATTTATTAATTCTTTATTTTTTTTAATGATAATTGTATAGGGTACTACGCCAATAGGAAATAATTTAGTCCTCTGATTTTGTTTAAAACTTCCCAAAAAATCTATCGATCTTTTGTCCAAATTTTCGAACAGTGCATATTCATTTATTTTTTCAAATTCTGAAAAATCTATACTAGAAATCCATCCATCATTTATTAAAGTAAAGTCAGAATTGAAAATTGTGCTTCTATTTTTTTGTAGCTGAATATTTTCAAAATTAATTTTTTCCTGCTTCCAATCTTTTGGAATTGTATCTTTAAAAGATTCTGGATAAAAAGAATTTTGTAATGCAATTTTTACTTTATTAGGTAAATTACTGCAAGAGTTTAAAAGAAATAAAAGCGAAAGCTTACCACAATTTAAAAATTCTCTTCTGGTTGCAAATTTTAAAAACATTCAGCAATCCTTCTCTAAAGCAATTTGACCTAGGCCCTTCATCATTTCTAGATTTTGTTGACACAATGAAACTATTTCTTCATTTTTAAATCCATCTAAGAAAGCAAGCAATGATATTCCACCAGCACCTACACCTTCCTTTACATGACCTAATTCATAATCCCTCAATTCTTTGTATTTTGAAGATTTGAAATTTAAAGGACTGGCTAAACCTAATAATTTGACATCATATTTTTCATTAATTAGATTAACTAAATCATTTAGAGAATTATCTTTCACAAGCCACCCAGTTGTCGCAATAAAAACATCTTCAATAAATTCATCTTTGTTTTCATCTAAAAATTCTAATACAAGCAAAATGACCGCTAACATCTGACTTCCTCCAGACAATATTACAAGTTGTTTTGCTAACCTGGCACCAATTAATAGACCCATTGAGAAAGCTTGGAAAGGATCACCTACCGCGGCGACAACATCAAAAGAGTCGAAATCAGCCTTAAAATTTGCATTGAAAAGTCCTCTTTTAACTACTTTTCTTCTTAGTTCTCTTGGCGCTTTAAATAAACTACTCCCTACTAAATTAGATACCTTCAAACCAAAAGCTTCCATTACTGCCTGAGCAGTTGTGGTGCCCCCCGGTACAGATTCAGAAATTAAAACTGGTTGTTTTAAGGATTTTCCTATCGCAAGACCTTTTTCATAGAGATTTAAAACTCTCTCTTTAGTCATCGATTTACCAGTAGTAAGACAATTTGATGGGCCTAAATTTCTATCTTCTACAAACAAATGATTAAAATAAGGCTTTGCTCCTATTCCTATAGGAACAATAACTGGATAAATATTTATAAGCTTTGAACAAACATGACTGATTAGGGCAGGAGTTACTCCTGCATTGAGAAGAGGTAATTTATATTTATAATCTTTTGAAGCACCCTCAAGCAAAAATTCGGCATCTGCGAGTGCAGTTGTTCTCCTTGATTTTGCATTAATACCTGCTGCGGAAATTCCTGGAATTTGAGATGTATTAGTGCCAGCAATTATAAGAAAAATTTTTAAATTTTTAATATTCTTTTTCAGTATTTCTATCTTGTTAAGTTTTCTTTTTTTATTGGATTCATTACCAAAAAAATTTATCCCTAATTCTGTACTGTACATTCTTACTTTTTTAATTATTAAAATCAACTAAGCTATTTAATAATCTTGGAGGATCTGGGATGGTTAATTTAAATCTAGGAAACAGAGAATAGGCAACTACATGTACAGTTAAAACATAAACTATTTCTTGAAAAATTATCAATAAAATTGCACCTAATTGTATAGTAAAAATTGAGGGATATAGAGGTAAATTAAATAATCCAATGAACTTTTCTATTAGACCATAACTAGCTCTAGTAATTAATACCCAAAGATTATCTCCAACCAACGTAGATAATGCTATTACTCTCAGTAAGAAGCCAAGGGTTCCAATAATAACTCCCCCAGTTAAACTAAGTTTCCAACTCTTTTCTTTAAACCAACACCAACCTAACCAAAAAGCCAAGATCCCATAAGGAAATAAAAATAAAGTTCCTCTAACAGGACCCATAATTATGAATAAAAGTAGAAATTGTATTAAAAGTCCTTCAGATGCAATTTTAGTTCCTCTTCTCAAGTGCAACAAGATCATTGGGAGGGGTAAAATCAACCTTAATAAAGCTCCCCCAATCGGCAGATAATATAATGCAACCCATAATAAAGACGAAAGAGATGCTAAATAAGATGTCTCGACAATATTTAATGCTTCAGTTTTTGTTGTTATTTTCATTTTTTGTTAAATATTTTTAATTAATTTTTATTCATAGTTTTATTTTTTGTATCCAAGATACGTTCAATCTTTTCTATTTCAAAATTTACCTCAGAATTACTCAATATGGAACTTAACTCTTCCGTGGGATCTTTTGGATCTACATCTTTTAAAATGAATATTATTTTGTAAGATTGAAGCCCAATTTTTCTTTTTTTTGAAAGATTCTTAATTTTTTTATTTTTTTTATCACCAAATTTTTTGTTTTCTTTTTCTAAATTTATATCGTTTTTATTTTCTGGAACATTTTTTGGCTTTTCTACTTTTTTAATTTTTTTATTTTTTTTATCACCAAATTTTTTGTTTTCTTTTTCTAAATTTATATCGTTTTTATTTAATAAGTTATTTTGTAAATCTTCATTTTTGCTTGTTTTTTCTAAATCATTAAAACTACTTTCAAGAAAATTTCCAATCCTCCCTCCAGAACATGATTGCAAGAAAATTAAAAAAATTAATAAAAAAAATTCTTTTTTTTTAAAAATCATATTTTTTCTAACTTTTCTTGTTCCTAGTAGTTTTTTTATTACTAATCTTTGTTTTTTTTAAAATTGCGCCTTTTTTATCTTTTAGTTTTTCTTCTAAAAGAGATACTGCGTCATCAATGGTAAATTTTTCGATGTCAGTATCTTTGGCAATCGAAACATTAGTTTTGCCACATTTTAAATAGACGCCATATCTTCCATTTAATATTTGAATTTTTTCTTTAAATTCTTTCGGTTTTCCAAAGTCTTTAAGTACCTCTTGACCACCTCTACCCATTTTTGGCATCGCAAGAATTTCTAATGCTCGTTCTATATCAACTGTAAAAACATCATCCTCTTTCTTTAGGGATCTGTTTTCAGATTCATTTTCATTTTTAATCCATTTGATATAAGGGCCAAATCTTCCTCTATCAGCCTCAACAACTCCTCCTTCAGGATGAACTCCTAACAATCTAGGCAAACTTAAAAGTACAAGAGCCTCATCTAGAGTTAGATCATCAGTTTTCAGCTCTTTGGGTAATGAAGCTCTTCTTGGTTTAGCTTTATCTTGATCATTATTTCCCAATTGAACGTAGGGTCCATAAGGGCCAAATCTTAAAAAGACTTTTTCCCCAGTTTTTGGATCAGTTCCAAGATCCGATGGGCCACTCAAGATTTGATCAACTTGTTTTATGTCTAAATCTCCAGGAGTAATATCCATTGGAAGATTACCTTTAGCCTGAATTTCATTACCAGATTCATCAATTTTTGTACCCTCTAGCCAAGGTCCGTTAGAGCCTATTCTGACTACGCAAGGAAGGTCTTCGAAATCAACTTGTCTATAAGCTTTACCATCAATATCACCCTCTGTTTTCTGAACCTTTACCTCCAAACCATTTTTGCCTTTATAGAAAGTTTCGAGGTATGGTAGCCACTCAAGATTGCCTGAAGATATCTCATCCAATGAAGATTCCATTTTTGCGGTAAAAGTAGTATCAACCAGATCAGGAAAATGTTCTTCTAATAGAGCAGTAACAGCAAAAGCTGTAAACGTTGGAGCCAAAGTATTGGAAGATATATTCGCATAACCTCTATCAACTATGGTCCCAATAATGCTGGCATAGGTAGAAGGTCTTCCAATCCCTTCTTTTTCAAGAACCTTAACTAATGCAGCCTCTGTATATCTTGCAGGAGGTTTAGTTTCATGAAAAGTAGATTCCTTATTAGTAACTTCAAGACATGTTCCAGTTGTTAAGTTTGGGAGAATAATTTCTTTTTGTTCAAGGGATGAACTTGGATCATCACTTCCCTCAACATAAGCTCTGAAAAATCCTGCGAAATCAATACTTTTCCCGCTCGATTTAAATAATCCATCCCCTACGCTAATTTCAGCATTAATCATTGTTAACCTGGCTTCTGCCATTTGACTGGCAACAGTTCTTTTCCAAATTAAATCGTAAAGTGATAAGTCTCTACCAGTTAGATTAGTTTCCTTTGGTGTTTTAAATACCTCACCTGCCGGCCTAATAGCTTCATGTGCTTCTTGAGCATTTCTTGCAGTTGAATTAAATTGTCTTGGTGAGTTTGATAAATATTCTCTTCCATACATAGAACTGACACACTCTCTAGCAGCTCTTGTGGCTTGTTCGGAGAGATGAACTGAATCAGTTCTCATATAAGTTATGAAACCTCTCTCATATAGCCCTTGTGCACATCTCATAGTTTCTCTGGCAGACAAACGAAGCTTCCTATTTGCTTCTTGTTGTAATGTACTAGTTGTAAATGGAGGAACTGGCTTACGAGTAGATGGTTTTTTTTCAATTTTTGAGACTAACCAATCCTTAGAGGAGAAAATCTTCAATAAATCGTTTACTTGTTCTTCTCCAATTGTTAAAGATTTATTTCCTTCTTTTAATTTACCGGTCTGTTCATCGAAATCGGAACCGTTAGAAATTCTTTGACCGTTTAAACTGAATAATTTAGTTTCGAAAGTAACATTATCTTTTACTAGGGAAGCTTTAATCCCCCAATAACTAGCTTTTTTAAAGGATCTTCTTTCTCTCTCTCTCCTAACAAGAAGTCTTACAGAAACTGATTGAACACGACCAGCGGATAATCGGGGAGCTACCTTCTTCCAAAGTAAAGGAGATAATTCATATCCAAAAAGCCTATCCAAGATTCTTCTTGTTTCTTGAGCCTGAACAAGTTCCATATCAATTTCTCTTGTTTGATCTAAAGCTTTATTAATTGCCTTTTTCGTAATTTCATGAAAAACCATTCTCTTGGTTGGTATTTTAGGCTTAAGTATTTGTAGGAGATGCCAACTAATACTTTCTCCCTCTCTATCTTCATCAGTTGCCAGTAATAGCTGGGTGGCACCTTTCAATGCATCTTTTAACTCTTTAACAACCTTTTTCTTATCTTTTGGAACTATATAAAGTGGTTCAAAATCTTCTGTTGTATTAACTCCTATCCTTGACCATTTTTCCTTTTTAACTGCAGCAGGTATTTCAGCAGCTCCTTTTGGAAGATCTCTTACATGTCCCATTGAAGCGAGAACTTCATAATTAGAAGGCAAAAACTTTCTTATGGTTTTTGCTTTGGTGGGACTTTCAACAATAACAAGTGTGTGATCCAAGGTTTATTTCAAAAATTGGTGTTTTTGTTTAGTTAGGGCATATTATGATTATTTGAAGCTTTTTCAAGTAATTTCTTCTTAAAATTTCAAAAATCATACTCACAAATTATAATCAAGTTAAGATTAACTCTTAGACCCTTACAATCAAACATCTAATTTAATCCAATTTAATAAAGTGCCCAACGAAATCTTTACAATTAATCTAAATGCTCAAGCCATTATTCCAGAGGCTTTTATTTTATTGGGTATTGTTGGAACACTTCTTGTAGATTTAGCTGGAGAAAAAACTGCATCAAAATGGGCGCCAATAATTTGCTATTCATCAATTGGCAGCTCTCTTGTTAGTTTGGCATTGCAATGGAGTAATCCTGTAGAAAGTGCATTTCTTGGGTCCTTTAATTCTGATAATTTAGCAATCGCATTTAGAGCAATAATTTCTTTATCAACCTTAGTATCACTACTTATAAGTTGGCGCTATACAGAACAGAGTGGTAGCCCAATTGGCGAATTTGCCGCGATAGTTCTTTCGGCCACCCTTGGAGCAATGCTTTTGTGTGGATCTACTGACCTAATTAGTGTATTTATATCTCTGGAAACGTTATCTGTAGCAAGTTACTTACTTTCTGGTTACCTCAAGAGAGATCCAAGAAGTTCAGAGGCGGCCTTAAAATACCTCCTTGTTGGATCAGCAGCAGCTGCTGTCTATTTGTATGGATCCTCTTTTCTTTATGGATTAAGTGGTTCAACAAACTTAGAGACAATAGGTTTAGAGATTATCAACAAGCCGTCCTTCATTACATCACTAGCTCTTGTATTTGTCTTATCAACAGTTGCTTTTAAAATTGCTGCTGTTCCCTTTCATCAATGGACTCCTGATGTATATGAGGGTTCACCTACACCTGTAGTAGCTTTTTTATCTGTTGGTTCAAAAACAGCGGGCTTTGCATTTGCAATAAGAATATTAAGCACAACTTTCTCCTCTTTTGACGAAGAATGGAAACTTTTATTTACCATTTTGGCCATATTAAGCATGGCTCTAGGAAATGTTGTAGCTCTAGCTCAAACCTCAATGAAAAGGATGCTAGCCTACAGTTCTATTGGACAAGCTGGATTTGTAATGATTGGAATAGTATCTGGCACACAAGATGGTTTATCAGCATCTGTTTTGTATTTGGCTGCATATTTATTTATGAATTTGGGTGCATTTTCTTGTGTAATACTTTTCTCACTAAGAACTGGTTCTGACAGAATTCTTGATTACTCAGGACTTTACCAAAAAGATCCTCTCATTACATTAGGTTTAAGCCTTTGTCTTCTATCACTTGGAGGTTTACCTCCAATGTTAGGCTTTTTTGGAAAGATATACTTGTTCTTTGCAGGTTGGGCAAATCATCAATATCTATTAGTAATAGTTGGATTAGTAACTTCAGTTATATCTATTTATTACTACATTTCAGTGATAAAAATGATGGTAGTTAAAGAACCACAGGAAGCTTCTGAAATAGTCAAATCATATCCTGAAATTAATTGGGGAATTGTAGGATTACCTCCCTTGAGAATTGCACTTTATACTTGTGTCGCAGTAACTGCTCTAGGAGGAATCCTGTCCAATCCTCTTTTTAAATTAGCTAATACAGCAGTTTCAGAAACTCCTTTCTTACAAGATATTATTGCTACAGCAAACAAAATTTCCTAGAAGAATTCTTCAATAAATGGCCAAGAAAGTAGCGAGTTTAGAAAATATATCTAAAACATATGGGAAAGAGGATCTAACTGTTAAAGCATTGGATAGCATAAACTTAGAAATCTACAAAGGTGATTATTTAGCTGTAATGGGAGCTAGTGGCTCTGGCAAAAGTACAGCTATGAATATTATTGGATGTCTAGATAGACCATCTGACGGTATTTATAAATTAAATGGTATTCCTGTTGAGAATTTATCTGATGATGAGCTCGCGGAAATACGTAACCAAAAATTAGGCTTCGTTTTCCAACAATTTCATCTTTTATCAGACGCAACTGCACTTGAAAACGTAACTTTGCCGATGATTTACGCTGGTATTGATCCTGAACAAAGATTAGAGCGGGGTAAGAATGCCTTAAAAAAAGTTGGCCTTTCAGAAAGGATGAATAATCGTCCAAACCAATTATCCGGAGGTCAACAACAACGAGTTGCTATTGCGAGGGCTATTATCAATAACCCTGCAATTTTGTTGGCAGACGAACCTACTGGAGCACTAGATTCAAAAACCACTGAAGATGTATTAGATCTTTTTGACAAGCTGCATGAATCTGGAATAACTATAGTTTTAGTTACTCATGAAGATGAAGTTGCAAATCGCGCAAAAAAAATAGCCAAATTTAAGGATGGAAGAATAGTTGAATTAAAAGTTAATTAAGTTCAAAACCTTCGAATTACCTTCAGTTCAGTTTCATTTTCAATTCTTAAATTCCCATTGGAATCAATATCTTTAATTTTCCATGTATGAGGACAATAACCACTAGGTAAAAAACTTTTAGTAAGAAACTTATTTGCAGATTTAATCACATATTCTTTCTTCTTATTAGATTCAATTGAATCATAAAAAGCTTTAAGAACTTTGGCTGTCCAATAATGTTGATTAATATTCTTAGTTTGAAGTACTTTTGATAATGAAATACCTTCTGATGGAGTGTCATTTAAAACATTCATACCAAGACCTATTCTTACATAGATAATTTCTTTGCCTCTCGTTACCACCCTTGGTAAAAATCCAATCAACTTTTTTGAACCAAAAAAAATGTCGTTTGGCCATTTCAAACAAACATTTATATTCTCTTGTCTAAGCATTTCACATATCTTAATACCTAAAGACAAATTAAATATTTGATATTCAAATTCTTTTGAGAATATTGGGTAAGCTGCACTTAACCAAATCCCGCCTTTTGGAGAAACCCAAGTTTTTGAATTTTGGCCAACCCCTGATATCTGTTCTCTTGCGATTATTGCTACTGGCTGGTTTTTCTTTATTTCAGAATATCCAAGCAAGTTTGTTAGCTCATTTTCGGTACTTTTACATTTTATTTTGTAAAAAAGTCTCCAGCTTGGATATTGACCCTGAATTTTCTTTAAATAAAAAACTGTTTTAGCTGCAGGTCCAATAACTTTCAAAATTCTTTATTAAAACAACGAGCATCTTTTTGAAGATTAGATTAACTTTAGTCTTAATAAGTAAATTTTACAAATTGGACAAAAAGTATTTACCACTAGTGAATAGAAGGAATCCACATCCATTGAAAAATTGTCTTGATAATTTCAAAAAATCCTGCGGAGACTTAGATAAACTTTCTAAAATCAATGAAAACTGGAAAAACTTAATCGGCTTAGAACTATTTCAAGAATGTAAACCATTAAATATTGAAAAAAAAATACTTACTATTGCAGTAAATCATCCGCAGTGGCGCCAAGCTTTAATTTATAACAAGCATAAATTAAAAGAAAGAATCGAGAAAATTGGAATAACTTTGAATGAAATAAAAATAATACAAAATTATGAAATTAAAAATAAAAATATCAAAGCTACTAATGCAAAGATAGTTTGGGCAAAGCATCCAAGCAGAATCAATCAAAATAATATGTGCATTTGTACGCTTTGTAATTCCCCTACTCCTGAGGGCGAGATCAAAAGATGGGGAAAGTGTTCTTTTTGTTGGAGAAAAATAAAAAACTAAATTCTTTATTTAGTTAAAATTAGTATTCCCATTTGCCCCACCAAAATAGTTCTATATTCAGCTTTTTTAAATCCAACTTCCTTAGCAATACTTATAAGCTCATTTTTCTTTGGAAAATTACTAATACTTTTTTCAATATATGCGTACTCTGAACCTAAATTAAAAAGCCGCGAAATGGTTACTACAATTAATCTTAAATAAATTTTCTGAAAAATATTGGATAAAGAATTTCTTTTTGAGTGATTAAAATCCAAAAATCCTGCCCTTCCCTTATCCTTCAAAAGATCAAAAACTTTTTTTATTCCTTCTTCAACATTATTCAAGTTTCTAAGTCCATATGACATGCAAATCCCATCAAAATTTTTTGCATAATCATGAATTTCTAATACATCTTTCATTTCCCACTTAATAAATTTATTTTTTTTAAGCTCTGATTTTTTTTTTGCAATATTCAAGATATCCTCTGCACTGTCAATCCCAGTAATTGAACCCCTTGGACTAACTCTCTCAGAAATTAAGAATGCTAAATCTCCAGTTCCACAGCATAAATCAGCCCAATCTTCACCATTTAAAGGTTCCAATAAATTAATTAATTTCCTTTTCCATAATCTGTGCAGCCCAAAACTTAATAGATTATTTAAAAAGTCATATTTATAAGAAATTTTATTAAATATATTTTTGACTTCGATAGTTTTTGTGAATTTCATTTTTAAATTTTTAACTTATTTCTTTTTTGTATTAAATTAAATTTTTTATTCATATGGTCTAATTGGAAGTTTTTTTTCGAGGAGGAAAGTCTTTATTTCTCTTAAAGAAAGTTTCTTATCATGAAGTAAAGATGCTAAAAGTGCAGCAGATGCCCTACCTTCATTAAAAACATCATAGATATCTTCTAAACAACCTGCTCCTCCAGAAGCAATCACTGGAATATTAACAATATTGGCAACACATTCAGTCAGATGTAAATCATATCCATTCTGCGTGCCATCACCATCCATTGAAGTAAGCAAAATTTCCCCTGCGCCTGACTTCTCAACTTTCTTTGCCCAACTTAATACATCTATTCCAGTATTTTCTCTCCCTCCTTTTACATATACCTCCCATTCATCGGTCTTATTTACTTTTCTTTTAGCATCAATTGCTATCACGATACATTGATTACCAAATTCTCTAGAACTTTTAGAAATTAAATCTGGATTTCTTACAGCAGAAGAATTCAAACTCACTTTGTCCGCTCCAGCTCTTAAAAGATCATTAATTGAAGAAACAGAATCTATTCCTCCACCTACTGTAAATGGGATTTTTACTGATTTTGCGGTCCTAGAGACAAGGTCAACTAATGTATTTCTATTTTCTACACTAGCTCTAATATCTAAGAATACTAATTCATCTGCGCCCTCATCAGAATATCTACAAGCCAATTCAACAGGATCGCCTGAGTCTCTCAAGTTAACAAAATTTACACCTTTAACGACTCTGCCATGGGCGACATCTAAACAAGGAATTAAACGAAGAGCTACCATTTTAGTAAAAATTGTCCAAATGCTGTTAATCTTGCATAATAGCTTCCATTTTACCTCTTATGGCTGAAACAAAATTATTACCCAAAATTGGTAGTAAAATCAAAATTAACATTAACAAAGTAAAAGATAGACTACCAGCTAAATTAATCGATCAAATATCCTCGAATCCTAAAGCCGTAATAACAGGCTATAAAATGACAGACGGCAGAAGTATTGGGATCACCGCAAAATTTCAAAATGGTGAGCAGAATTGGTTTTTCCCAGAAGAAATTGAGAAAGGTTAAAGATTAAAGTGAATGATCCAAAACAACTATTAGGAATTAAGGGTGCCTCTGAAACATCAAGTATATGGAAACTCCGTATACAGTTAATGAAACCTATAACGTGGATCCCTTTGATATGGGGAGTTATTTGTGGAGCAGCTGCAAGTGGGAATTTTGAATGGACATTTAGTAATGTTTTAGCTTCATTAGCATGTATGTTGATGAGTGGACCACTTCTGGCTGGTTATACCCAAACCATAAATGATTTTTTTGATAAAGAAATTGATGCAATTAATGAACCAAATAGACCAATTCCTTCTGGAAAAATTTCAATTAAAGATGTAAAAATACAAATCTGGGTATTACTTATAGCGGGTTTAGTAGTTGCTTTTCTATTGGATTTATATGCTAAACACAGCTTTCCCTCTGTATTACTTTTGGCATTAGGAGGTTCCTTTGTAAGTTATATATATTCTGCCCCACCACTCAAATTAAAACAGAATGGTTGGCTTGGAAATTATGCATTAGGAGCATCTTATATAGCTTTACCTTGGTGGGCAGGACAGGCATTGTTTGGGAAATTAACTATCGTTACGGCGATACTAACACTTGCTTATAGCCTCTCAGGACTTGGAATTGCTGTTATTAATGATTTCAAAAGTGTTGAAGGAGACTCAAAGCTAGGCTTAAATTCTCTACCAGTAGTATTTGGAATTAAAAATGCAAGTAGAATAAGTGCAGGACTGATTGACATTTTTCAATTAGCAATGGTAGTAGTATTAGTCATTATTGGTCAACACTTAGCCTCTGTAATTTTGGTTTTATTGGTAATCCCACAAATTACATTTCAAGATATGTGGTTACTAAGAGATCCTCTAAAGTTTGATGTCAAATATCAAGCAAGTGCCCAACCGTTCCTTATAACTGGAATGTTAGTAACAGCTTTAGCGATAGGACATAGTTTTTTAGTTGCTTAAGGTGCAAAAGATTAAATTCAAATCTTTTGTTTTAATAATTCCAATATTAATTTTTTCTGGAATATCTTTTTATTTTTTTAGTATAATATTTAATACTTTAAAATTTGACGTATCTAAAAATAAAAAGTTTCGGGAAACCAAATATTCCTACGTAATATCATCTTCTGATAATAAGATACTAAGCAAATTAAGCCGCAAATTTGAAATAGATAATAGTTATCATAAAATTCCATTTTTACTTAAACATTCTTTTATATCTTCTGAGGATAAAAGATTTTATAAACATAATGGAATAGATTTAAAAAGCATCTCACGTGCCCTGATTAAAAATATTAGAAGTGGTTATGTTAAAGAGGGAGGAAGTACGATTACACAACAAGTTGCTAGATTACTTTTTCTAAATAATGATTTAAGTTTTCAAAGAAAAATCAAAGAAATATTTATATCACTCATAATTGAATTTAGATATGACAAAAATCAAATTTTAAAATTATATTTAAATAATATTTATCTAGGATCAGGAGCGTATGGGGTAGACGAGGCTGCCCAAGTTTATTTTGGAAAATTCATAGAAGAATTGACATTATCAGAGATAGCATTAATTGCAGGATTAGCTCCAGCTCCATCAATTTATTCACCTTATCAAAATTTAAAACTTGCTATTAAAAATAGAAATAAAGTTCTTGAATCAATGCATCTTGATGGATATATTTCTCTTGCAAATAAGAATAAGGCTATTAAAGAAAAAATCAAATTAAATTATCAAACAGCTGATAATTTTTTAAATGATAAATTACTAATAAACTTTATTCTTCAGGAAACAGATAAAAGAATTGGAAATAAAAATGATTATAAGTTTTTAAGAATTAAATCTTCTATCAACAAAGATTGGCAAGAAAAAGGGCAAAAAATATCAAGATATGCAGGCCCTAAAGAACTTGAGTTTGCTCTGTTATCAATTGAATCAAATACAGGACTAATCCGGGCAATGATAACCAGCAAAAATCCATCAATTAATGAATACAATAGAGTGATTTCATCTGTAAGACCTTTAGGTTCTACTTTTAAAATAATCCCTTATGCTGCTGCATTAATAGAAGGAAATAAATTAAGCGATAAATTTGAAGACTTACCAACATGCTGGGAAAGTTATTGCCCAAAAAATTTTTCAGAAGACTATAGAGGTTCAATATCTTTGATTGAATCATTTAAAAGTTCGTCAAATATCGTTCCAATATCAATAACAAAAAAAATCGGCTTGAAAAATATTATTAATTTAGCGAATTCATTTGGACTAGGTTACGAGCAAGAGTTTCAGGAATTCCCATCATTAGCTATAGGCTCCTACGGTGATAATCTTTTAAACATCACAAATGCATATTCTGCAATAAACAATAATGGGAAGATTCAAAGCCCTGAAATCATAGAAAAAATAGAATCATTTAAAAAACAACCTATTTGGAAAAAAAAATCTATTCCCAAGAAAATATTAGATTTAAAAATAAACAAGAAAATAAATAAACTTCTTGAAAAATCTGTAAAAGAAGGCACTTCAAAAGCAGCATCTATAAAAGGAAAGAAAATTTATGGGAAGACAGGAACGTCTGATGGAAATAAAGATCTCTGGTTTATTGGTTCCATTGATAACCTTACAACAGGGATTTGGTTAGGTTACGACGATAACAAGGAATCTGAATTATCTAGTGGAAATGCAGCTTATTTATGGAAGAAGTTCATATCTGAAATTTTTAAAATTCCAATTAAAAAATAAATTAAATTTTTAAGATTTATAAGAAATTATTGCAGAATAAAATCCATCACCAGGATAATCCAAGCTAGGTAAAATTTGCTTTTGGCTAATCAATTTTAAAGTTTTGCTTTTTTCAATAAATCGTTCAATTAATAGATTATTTTCATCGGGACAAATAGTACAAGTTGAATAAACTAAAGTGCCATCTTTTTTCAAAAGAGGAAAAATACTATCCAAAAGTTTTTCCTGTAATAAAGTTAAAGATTTTATTTTTTCTTTACTTAAAGACCATCTAGAATCTGGATTCCTGGAGAGAGTTCCAATGCCTGAGCATGGAGCATCTAATAAAATCTTATCAAAATAAGATATAAACTTAGGATTTAATTCAATCAAACTCGTAGCATCAGCCTTAAGGATATCAACAGATTTCAAATTTAACCTTTCTAGATTTGATTGCAATATTTTCAATCTTTTTGCTGATCTATCTACTGCAATGATTTCAGCACTATCATTTGTTAATTCTGCTAGGTGGGTAGACTTACTTCCTGGAGCTGCACAAGCATCTAAAATCTTTTCACCTTCTTTTGGATTTAATAGAGGTGCTATCCACTGAGAAGATCTATCTTGAATTGTCCAAAGTCCATCTCTATATCCTGGTAAATTTTTTATAGATCTTGGATTAGATTTTAAAGTAATTCCATTATGTAAATCTTTAATAATTTCAGCATCAATTTTATTTTCATGAAGTACTTTCAAAAATTTATCTAAATTAGTTTTTAATTGGTTAATTCTCAAATCAATTGATGGTTTTTTATTAAATGCCTTAATGATATTTTCACCCTCGCTATTACCGACCCATTTATAAAGATCCTTCACAAGCCATAATGGAAATGATTCAAGATATGAAATTCTTTCTTTTCTATCAAATGATAATTCAGGAAAAATTTTTTGTTCTAATTTTCTTGATGCATTTCTCAATATCGCATTTACAGTTCCCGCTAAACCATTTAAATCTGTTTTTTTAGCTACTTCTACAGTGGTAGAAATAGCAGCCGGAAATGGAATTTTATCCATTTTCAATAGTTGATATAAACCTATATGTAGGAGCCATCTTAACTTTGGAGGCTGCTTTTTATGAGTAATTTTTGATGTATGATCCGTCCAAAGATCAAGAAATTTTCTATACCTTATGCATCCAAAAGACAATTCCGTAATAAAAGCTATATCAAGAGGATTAAATTGATAATTTTTTAAAACCTTTTCAAGAGCATGATCAGAAAAATCACCACAACTAACTTTTAATAAAATTTCCCAAGCTGCTTTTCTTTGTAAATATCCTTTGCTCAAAATATAATTTATTTTTAAAGATAACTTTAATATACAAAAAATTCAAAAATTTAAACTACTTTTACGATTGCAGTATTAAACCAAAATAAAACCAATGATAGAAATAAGTGAAAGATTAAATCCTAAAAAAAGAAAGATATTTAAAGAATGGATTCTTTCTCGAAAAAATATTTTTTTTTCTTCTTGATACTTCATTAGTAAAATGAAAACTTAATCAGGATCTCAAACGGCAACCAATATTGATAGAACCTGCATCCAGCATTCTGCCTAATTTAATTGCTATGGATTCCTCCAACCTTGTGAAATTAGATTGATGAGTAGTTATCCAATCTAATTCAGAAAAAGTGATAATACCTGTCGAATTACTTTTTAAAAAAAGTGTTCCAATTTCCATTAGATAAATCTAACTTTGATTAAAGTAACATTTATACTTAATAAATCGTCATAATATAATATTCTTTTAATTTTTCAAATACAACTGTAGGATATTACTCTTAATTTATTGAATATCTCTTAAAAATTTATCGGCCGTTTTTAGATGATTATTTAATTTTTCCTCTGACATTTTATCGATATTTCTCGTTAACATTGCAAGGCGATATTGCTTTCTAAAAAAGCTTTCATTATCTTTAATAAATTTCCAAAATAAGCCATCCCATATTTCACACCATGGGCCACTTTTGAAATTAGACATTTTCTTTACATAATTAGAGCTTGATATATATGGCTTTGTTGAAAAGATACCTCCATCACTAAACTGACTCATTCCGTAAACATTTGGGACCATAACCCAATCATAGGAATCAATAAACATTTCCATAAACCATTTATAAACTTGGTTGGGGTGAATTCTACATAGAAGCATAAAGTTGCCAACAATCATTAGCCGCTCAATATGATGACAGTAACCAAATTTAATAATATTTTTTATAACAACGTCTACTGGTTCAATTCCTGTATTTCCTTGATAAAAAGATTTTGGAATTGGCTTATCTTCAAAATTCCAAAAATTACTATTTCGCATCTTTGTTCCGTACTTTTTATAGACGAGGCAAATAAATTCTCTCCATCCAATAATTTGACGAATAAAACCCTCTAAAGAGTTAATAGGAACATTATTATTTTTTGCAAAAAGTAATGCTTTATTTACTACTACATCTGGGGTTAATAAGCCGCTATTTAAAAGAGGAGAAAGTAAACTGTGCCATAAAAAAGAATTTTCTTTAGAAATAGCATCCTCATAATCTCCAAATAAGAAAAATCTATGTTTAAAAAAATCATTTAACCATGCATCTGCCTCTTCAAAATTAGTTGGATATAAAAAGTTGTTACTTTCTCCAATAAACTCAATATCAAAATTGGCTAATGACCTTTCTGCATTAACTACAAATTTATTTTTTTGTAATTTAGGTGTATCGGGTATATTTATTTTTTTTGGTAATTTTTTTCTGTTCATTTCATCGAAACTCCATTTACCACCTTCAGGCGTATCATCAGGATTAACTAATATCTTTTGGCTCTTTCTTTGATTCTCATAAAATCTCCCCATAAGAGGTTTTTTTGTATTTGATGCAAATAAATCTTTTAAATCTTCACTGCTCATAAACATAGGAGAAGGCAAAATATTTAAAGCTAAATTATTACTTTCAACAAAATTATTGATCCTCTTCATTATTAAAAAATCATGAGGGTCAATGAGATTTAATTTCTGATATTTATTTTTAATAATTTCCGATAAGTGATCAACTGTAGAAACATTATTCTTGTTTTCGATATATAAAACTTTAAAGCCAGATATTTCTAAATAATTTTTATAAGCGAGCATAGATGCTCTATGAAAAACTAACTTATTTTTATGGTTAATTAATTTATGAAATTTATCATTTCCAAAAAATAATGAGTCTTCCAAAATCAAAACTTCACAATTTATTTTTAAGATTGGGCTTTCTCTAAAAAGTTGATTGGGGAAAATAATTGATATTTGTTTCATCTTTGCGACTTCCTGTTACTGCATCTTTTTGAACAGTAGATAACATCATCCCAACAGTTTTTCCATTTTTTACGCCACTCAAATGGCCTTTTGCAAACAGGACAAGTTTTAGTAGAAAGATTTTTCAAAATTTATAATTTTCTTTTATGAGTAGATTTAAATCTAGTTGAATCTTTAAGGGCCATATGTTTTGTATTTCTTCCCGAAACTCTCTTTCTCCAGACTTTGAAAGATTTGGGTTTAAGATTTTGACGCATAATTTTTATCGCATCTTCCTCTTTTAAACCAAATTGATACTCGATAGCTTCAAAGGGTGTTCTATCTTCCCAACACATTTCTATTATTCTGTCTATGTCCATACTTTCCATATTTATTGTTCACATTGTGAGGTACAAAGTTTTTCAATATCGGATCTACCTGTAATTTGAAGTCTATATTTTGCCCAATATCTGTAAACCAATCTCAATAATGGAGATAAGAGCTTAATCTTCAAGGGATAATAAACCCAACCTAAACCAACTAATTCATAAGAATATGCAAGTACATCTAGTCCCCTAATAATTTCACCATTTTCAATAATCCCATGCAGGTTTGACATAGCTTCTGAATATGAGATGTCATTAAAAAGACTTTGATCATAATCCTTACTATTAATATCTATAAATGCAATTTGATTTAAGGTATCTCTTTTTTTAAGAAAATTTGTTTCTCTCAAACAAAGTGGACAACCTCCATCGAATAAAAAGGTTAATTTATTTTTCATATTTTTATTCAAATATAGAAATTAAATAACTTTTTTGTGGAATAAAAAATTTTTTTTAGAGTACAAGCTTTATAAAGCCTTAATAATTGCCAGTTCTAATTTAGTGAAATTATATTATCTTATTAATTAATAAGCCATTGATTAAGGGATACATCAATGGTTTAAAATTATTTATAATCAGTCATCTAGAAGATGAACTCCTTCTCCTACATCAGGAGTAAATTTACAATATTTTTCAAAAATAAGTCCAACACCTCGCATTTTTTCTCCTAATTCATCGTTAAATTTATTCCATTCTTCCGATTCACGATCAGGTAAATCCCATCCTTGTTTTTCTACCATACTTGTTATTAATGTATAGTCCCATTCTATGTATGCCATTGAGTTAATTTAAACTACCAAAATATTATAAACCAAGAGATTTAATAGGTAATCAATATTTTTTGAATATAATTTAAAAGTGTGAAAAAATTATAAATGTCAATTTTGCCGAGAAGATTTGAACGAATCAAAAATGTTTTAGATTGCAGAATGAAAAACTTGACTGTTTTAGTTGAGGATGTCAATAAACCACATAATTTATCTGCGATATTAAGGACATGTGATGCGGCAGGAGTTTTCGAAGCAAATTTTATAAGCAAAACGAATGCCGTTAAGACTTTTAATAGTACCGCTCAAGGAAGTCAAAAATGGGTAAAACTGAATAATCATGAAAACACTATCACTGCAATATCTGATTTAAAGAATAAGGGCTTTAAATTATATGGAACGACTCTTAATAATGAATCAGTAGATTATAGAAATTTTGATTATTCTCAAAATACATGTTTTGTTTTAGGAGCAGAAAAATGGGGACTAAGTAATGAACTTATATCAATGGTTGATCAATCAATTTTTATACCTATGAGAGGTATGGTTCAATCTCTGAATGTTTCAGTTGCTGCTTCTATATTATTATTTGAAGCTGTTCGCCAAAGAAAAAATAAAGGTATATTGCCCGCTAATGGAGAAGGGTTAAATATGGATGAATATCAAAAAACACTTTTTGAATGGTGTTACCCAGAATTAGCTGCGGTGTATAAAAAATCAGCTAAAGAATATCCAAAGTTGAATGATCAAGGAGAACTTGATCCTGTTACAGATAACTAAATTTATTCAGAATTTTGACTATCAAAAATTTCTTCAAGGTCCTCTCCTATAAAAGAAAGACCTAAAACTAAAAAAAACATTGCCAAACCTGGGAACAAAGCCGTCCACCAGATACCTGTAGGTAAAGCGGCAAGAGCCAGATTTAAATCACTTCCCCACTCTGGGACATCTGCAGGAACGCCAAGGCCTAAAAATCCTAAACTTCCTAATACCAAAACAGCATCTGCAGCATTTAGGGTAAGCAGAATAGGCAATGGTGTTATTACATTTGGGAGAATATATTTAAAAATAATTTTTTTAACATCAGCTCCTGCAACTTGAGCTGCCTCCACATAAGTTTCGGATTTAACCAATATTGTCTGATTTCTGATTAATCTAAAATATTGAGGAGAGTAAACAATACACAATGCCAAAGCCGCGTTAAGGATACCCTTACCCAATACAAAAGCCACAACAACTGAAAGTAAAATTACAGGTATTGAAAAAATAGTATCCATTATTAGTGATAAGCATTTATCAAAAAAACCACCAAAATATCCACTTAATAATCCCAAAGGCAAACCCAAACTTAATGAAAAAAGAATAGCTAAGAATACAACTTCTATCGCTAATGATGATCCTTGCAAAGTTCTTAAGCAAACATCTCTTCCTAATCTATCTGTGCCACAAAAATGATTAAGAGAAGGAGGGGCAAAGATATCATTGCTTAACATTGAAAATGAATAGCCAAAAAAATTATTGGCCTCTAAAAATTTCATTATTAAAACAACAAGAAGATAAAAAAGTACAATTAAAAATCCAGCTTTTCTGATATTTGCGCCGACACGATTAAATGAGTTAATATCCAAAATCTTTTTTTAAAGATATAAATGAAATATACCCAATTCTTTTAAAAATAAATAGCTAAAAATTTTAAATTAAAAGAAATTACTGGTTTAATTTCAAGACTGCCATAAAAGCTTCTTGTGGGACTTCAACTTTACCCATTGCCTTCATCCTCTTTTTACCTTTGGCTTGTTTCTTTAAAAGTTTCTTTTTCCTAGAAATATCCCCGCCATAACATTTAGATAAAACATCTTTTCGCAAAGCACTTATGCTTTCACTTGCAATAATCCTGCTACCGATTGATGCTTGAATAGGTATTTTAAATTGTTGTTTTGGAATAAGTTCTTTTAATTTTTCAACTAAACTTCTGCCAATTCCATAAGCCTTATCTTTATGAACAATTGAAGTTAATGGATCTGCTCTTTCTGAATTTATTAGAACATCTAATCTAACAAGGTCATTTTTTCTATAGCCAATCAAATGATATTCCATTGATGCATACCCTTGGGTTCTACTTTTCATTTGATCAAAGAAATCTGTAACAACTTCTGCTAATGGAATTTCATAAATCAAGGTAACTCGATCTGTTGTTATGTATTTCATATCTATAAATACTCCCCTTCTTTCCTGACATAAACCCATTAATGTTCCATTAAATTCATTGGGAGCATAAATTTCCATTTTCACATAAGGCTCTTCTATTGATTCTCTAAGTTGAGGATCAGGAATTGTAGAAGGATTATCAATAAAGATATGTTCCTGCTGATTTAAATTAACTTTATAAATAACTGATGGTGCCGTTACGATTAGATCCAAGTCATATTCTCTTTCTAATCTTTCTTGAACAATCTCCATATGAAGAAGTCCTAGGAATCCGCACCTAAATCCGAATCCCATTGCGCTACTGGTTTCGGGCTCATACTTTAAAGCCGCATCAGATAATTGTAATTTTTCTAGTGATACTCTTAAATCTGGAAATTGATCAGCATCAGTCGGGAATAAGCCACAAAAAACCATAGGATTTGCTGTCTTATATCCAGGCAAAGGATCATTGGCAGGTGAATTTAAAAGAGTAATCGTATCTCCCACTCTCGCATCAGCAACTGATTTTATAGAAGCAGCTAAATAACCAACTTCTCCTGCATGTAATTCATCAACTTGCTGCTGATCAGGCGCCATTATTCCTATCTCATCTAGTTCATAATTTTTCTTACTTGCCATTAATAATATTTTTTCTCTCTTATTTAGAGACCCAGATATCACTCTGAAATAAACAATAACTCCCCTGTAAGGATCATAGTAAGAATCAAAGATCAGTGCCTTTGTAGGTAGTTTAATTTCATCTTGAGGAGGAGGAACTCTTCTTACGATTGCTTCCAAAATATCTTTAATACCAACTCCAGTTTTTGCTGAACAATTTATTGCATTAGATGTATCAAGTCCAATAATTTCCTCTATTTCTTGTTTTATTTTTTCAGCATCAGCCCCTGGTAAATCAACTTTATTTAAAACAGGAATTATTTCAAGATTATTTTCTAAG
This sequence comes from Prochlorococcus marinus XMU1419, assembly GCF_017695955.1. Lineage (NCBI taxonomy): Bacteria > Bacillati > Cyanobacteriota > Cyanophyceae > Synechococcales > Prochlorococcaceae > Prochlorococcus > Prochlorococcus marinus. Next base: position 385,370 of record NZ_JAAORO010000001.1, on the reverse strand, counting down.
GCAAGATAAACATTAGCTAAGGTTTGAGCTTCTACTCCTTGACTTGCATCAACAACAAGTAAGGCGCCTTCACAAGCTTGAAGAGATCTACTAACCTCATAAGAGAAATCAACATGCCCTGGAGTATCTATTAAGTTCAAAACATATTCTTGGGAATCGTCAGCTTTATATTTCATCCTAGCGGCCTGTAACTTGATAGTAATTCCTCTCTCTCTTTCAAGATCCATACTGTCTAAAAATTGTTCTTGCATATCCCTTTGCTGCACAGTACCAGTATCTTGAAGTAACCTATCTGCAAGGGTAGATTTACCATGGTCAATATGAGCGATTATGCAGAAATTTCTAATTTTTGAAACAGATATATCAGTCATATAGAAAGAAAAATTCTCCTCTAATTACATCTTGATTAATATTAGCTAATTAGAATTATGGATGGAAACCAAAAATGGAATTATTTCTTTTTTTAATTTCTTTTATGAAGGTACTGTAATTTTCAGAGACTGATAGTTCTGGATAAATTAAGTCATTTATCTTTTTCTGAAGATTATGCTTATCGTTTAAAAATAAAACAGATTTTTCTAGAACCTCAACCATAATTGAAACCGCAGTACTTGCTCCCGGAGAGGCTCCCAACAAAGCAGATAATGATCCATCAGATGAATTTACAATCTCAGTTCCAAATTTCAAAGAACCACCTCCTTCAGTTTTTTTAATTATTTGGACTCTTTGACCAGCATTCTTTAAATACCAATCATAAGAATTAGCTGATGGCATCATATTCTTTAAATTCTCAACTCTTGAGTTATGGTTCTTTAATGATTGTGATATTAGGTAATTAATTAAATCGTTGTTCTTGAAACCAACGTCTAACATAGAAAAAATATTATTCTTTTTAATTGAACTAAATAAGTCAAAGTATGAACTTTGTTTTAGAAATTTCGTTGTAAATCCAGCAAAAGGTCCATATAAAAGAAGTTTTTTATTATCAATCCATCTGGTGTCTAAATGAGGCACAGACATTGGTGGGGATCCAATATCAGCTTTACCATAAACTTTTGAGTTATGTTTTTCTGTTAGATCTTTTTTCTCGCAAATAAGCCATTTCCCACTAACAGGAAATCCACCATAACTTTTTGCTTCTGGAATTTTTGATTTTTGTAAATAATTTATTGTTTTTCCACCAGCACCAAGAAAAACGTAGCCAGTTCTAATTGAAGTTTTTCTACCTTCAGAACTGATTTCTAGTTCCCATTGTTTTTTATCAATTTTCTTTAAATCTACTAATTCTGTTTTGTATCTAATTTCAACATTTTTGTTTAAAGAAACTAATGACAAATACTCTTTAGTTAAAGCCTCAAAATTAATATCAGTTCCCCTACCTATTCTGGTAGCAGCAATTTGAGTAGATGGATTTCTATCTTTTGTTATTAAAGGAGCCCATGATGAAATTTCATCAAAAGATGTAGAAAATTCCATATCGATAAATTCAGGATTTTCGGACATTTTCTGAAATCTTTTTTTTAAAAAAGAAATATTATCCTGACCAGAAACAAAGCTAATATGAGGAATAAATTTTAGAAACTTGTTAATATCAATTTTCCCTGCTTCATACAATGAGGCCCATAAAGACATGGATGTTTCAAAAGAACGATTTATTGAGAGCGCTTTATCTATTTTTAGATTTCCTTTTTCATCTAAAGGGGTATAGTTTAATTCGCAATTAGCCGCATGTCCTGTACCAGCATTATTAAAAGCACCAGTACTTTCACTTCCTGGAGCATTTAATTTTTCTATAATAAGAAGTTTTATATCTGGTAAAACTTCTGAAATTAGGAGGGCTAAAGTACTACTCATTATCCCTGCTCCTACTAAGACTGCATCAAAGTAGCTATTGTCATTAGTGGGATTTTTAGATGAAGTCACAACAGAAAATTATCTTTTTTGCAATTAATCAGATTTCTTTCTAGGCTTATTATAAAGTTAATCCAAAATTATGAGTACTGAAACACTTTCTCTGACAAACGAAAATGTAGAAAAAGTCCTTGACGAGCTAAGACCTTTTTTAATTTCTGATGGAGGTAATGTTGAGATTGCAGAAATAGATGGTCCAATTGTCAAAGTCAGACTTCAAGGAGCATGTGGTAGTTGCCCAAGTAGCACTATGACTCTCAAAATGGGTATTGAAAGAAAGTTAAAAGAAATGATTCCTGAAATAAGCGAAGTTGTCCAGGTTTTATAAAAATTTTTAACTGAAATATTTATTTTTTAGTTTTTAATTCCTTCAACAAAGATGATTCCATATCAAGGCAATCAATTGGAAGTCCTTGACCAATAGCGATTAAAAGAGGTGCAAGAATTCCTAAAGTAAAAACTAAATTTGATTGGCTTACATCATATTTACTCAAAGTAAAAGTTATCAAATAAATAATTGAAAAATAAGCATGTAGTGAAAAAAATTCTTTTGGCTTTAACACTGGCCACCTTAAAGTATTTCCCAAGAAATATAAAAAACCTGTCATAAATAAATAGTTACATGAAGATTAAACCAAATATAAACATAAACCTTTTTAGAGACTATTTATAAAAAAATTTACCTAAGATAATAATTAAAAAAACATTAAATCTTCGTTTCTATTTGTAAAAGCTAGACATGCTGTTAAAAATACGCTTATAATTATTTGGTAGCAATCGCTACTTTTTCGTTCACCCTCATTTGAGGGCGCAGTTCGAGCCATACCATGGAACGGGGGATGGCCGTGTTGTCACATCGAATCATGACTACTTTAACTTACAGAGGTAAAAACTACGTTCAAAACAAAGAAGCTGCTAAAAAGCAACTTGTTGAACTTACCTACAGAAGAAACGTATACACCAATAGAATGGATGACGCTTCTTCAAGTAATGAAAAAGCAGAATTAAATTATAGAGGTGTTAATTACACTAAATAATTTAATTAAACAAATTAAAAGCCTCTTTTCAGGGGCTTTTTTTTTGGGCTATATTTATCGAGAGTCCTTTAAAAAAAATGTCTGAAAGTTGCTGTAATACAACCACATCTAATAAAGCATCTAATCAATTCGATCATAAAGATGCGATTCAAGAAAGATATGGTTCAGCCGCACTAGAAAAAGAAAGTTGTCTTTGTACACCAGTTGGGTTTAATCCCGTTTTACTTGAAGCAATTCCTAAAGAGGTTATAGAAAGAGACTATGGATGTGGGGATCCAACTAAATATGTTCAAAAAAATGATATAGTCTTAGATCTTGGAAGTGGTAGCGGCAAAAATGCTTTTATTTGTGCCCAAATTGTTGGGAAAGAAGGGAAAGTTATTGGAGTTGATCAGAATCCTGATATGCTTTCTTTATCTAGATCAGCCTCTAAAGAAGTTACAAAAAATATAGGGTTCAACAATACAAAATTTCTAGAAGGTTCAATTGAAAAACTTGATGAATTAGATAAAGATTTAAGTCCATTAATCGCCGACAAATCAGTTGATATTATTTTAAGTAATTGCGTTTTAAACTTGGTAAGTCCAGAATCTAGAAATAACCTTCTTAGAAATATAAAAAGAGTTTTAAACGATAATGGAAGAATTGCAATTAGCGATATTGTCTCTAGCAAAAAAGTTCCTTTAAGATTGCAAAATGATCATGATCTATGGACAGGATGTATTAGTGGAGCATGGTATGAACCAGACTTTATAAGTGACTTTAAAGAACTAGGATTTAAAAATTTAGAATTTGCAGAAAGGAGTGCTGAACCTTGGAAAGTAATTGAGGATATAGAATTTAGAACAGTAACTTTAGTAGGCAATATTTAAAAAATTCAAGAGTTTAAAAATATAACTTAAATTTCCATGAGAAATAATCTAAGAGATCAAATACCAGCATTAAAAAATAAGTATTATTTCAACTATGGAGGTCAAGGACCATTACCAAAATCTTCTTTAGAAGCCATAGTTAAAACGTGGGAAATTATCCAAGATTTAGGACCATTTACTAACAATATGTGGCCTTTTATTTACAAAGAAATATTGACCACAAAAAGGCTCATTGCAAAAAAATTAGGTGTAAATTCAAAGAATGTAGCTTTAACCGAGAATATCTCTTCCGGTATGATTTTGCCCTTTTGGGGAATAAAAGTAGAAGAGGGAGAAGAGCTGTTAATAAGTGACTGTGAACATCCTGGAGTAGTGGCTGCAAGTCGAGAATTTTGCAGAAGAAATAAATTAATATTCAAAATTTTGCCGATCCAAAAATTCAAAAATCTAAACGACGAAAATATAATTTTAGAGATTTTGAAAAATCTAAATAGTAAGACTAAGATACTAATTATTTCTCATATCTTATGGAACTTTGGATATAAAATTCCTTTAAAACAAATTTCTATCGAATTAAAAAATAATCGAGCAGATTCTTATTTACTTGTTGATGGTGCTCAAACCTTTGGGCATATAAATATTGAAAAAGAAGTTTTTTATTCTGATTTATATTCAATAACTTCTCATAAATGGGCATGTGGACCAGAAGGACTTGGAGCCATTTATGTTTCAGATAGATTTATTCATGAAACAGATCCAACAATAATTGGTTGGAAATCATTAAAAAAAGAACAAGGCATTTATGAGCCTTCAGATAATCTTTTTCATGATGATGCAAGGAAGTTTGAAGTAGCTACATCTTGCATTCCTTTACTTGCAGGGCTTCGTAATTCTATAGATCTTTTGGATAAAGACTGCCATGAAAAAGAAAAAAGCGAAAATATCAAAAGATTAAGTGAGAAACTTTGGGATGAATTAAATCAATTAAAGGGTGTTGAATTAGTTTTAGAAAAAAAGTACTTAAATGGGATAGTTAGTTTTAACATCGAAAATATTAAAGATAAGGATAAATTTGTAAATAAACTTGGAGAAAAGAAAATTTGGATTAGAGTTTTAGAAGATCCAAAATGGTTTAGAGCATGCGTACATCAAATGACGATAGAAGCTGAGATTAATTTACTTTCTGAAGAAATTAAAAAATTACCAGGGTATTTCTGAGCTATCCCAAGCAATAAATTTTCCAGTACATTCCGGGGATTGATTTTTAATAATATTTATCAAAAATTGGGAGGATTTTTCTTTACTAAATAATTTATGTTCTGGCACAAATTTATGAAAAGGTCTAGATAAATCAGTATCTACTGTTCCTGGATGAAGCAATGTGATAGTAGCCTTTGGGAAACGTCTAGACCATTCAATACTTAAAGATTTAAAAAACTGATTTTGCGCAGATTTTGCAGCTCTATATGAATACCAACCTCCAGTTTGATTATCTCCAATGCTACCAACTCTTGCACTTATACTTGCAAAATTAAAATCCAAATCTTTTGGTATAAATTCTTCAATCGCTTTAGCTAATAAAATAGGAGAAAAGGCGTTTATTGAAAAACTTTCCATCATATTTTTTTTATCAAGATGTTGTAATCTTTTTTCTGGTTGAAGAGAATCACCATGAAGTCTACCTGTAGCATTAACAACTAGCCTTAATTTTGAAGGCTGATTTGATATTTTATTTTTCAACTGCAAAAGGGATTGAGAATCCTCTATATCTAATTCCCAAAAAGAATTAAATTCACTTTTTCTTCCACACAAAACAACTTCTAAATCTTTTTCACTTTCACTCAGATCTTTAGCTATTTGGGTTCCAATTCCACCTGCGCCTACAACTAAGGCTAAGCCTTTCATTTTATTAAAAATAACTCTATCAATTCTAAGAAACTTTTCCTGTAATTTGCGTAAAGATCTTTCTTATTTGATTAGGAAATTTTATTGAGATTTTCTTTTTTCTTTTAATAATTTATAAGCTATTTTTCTATCATCAAAATTAATAACTTTATCATTGAGAATTTGGTAGTCTTCATGTCCTTTACCTGCAATTAAAACAATATCTTCTTTATTGGCAAATTTAATAGATTCATTTATTGCTTTAAATCTATCAATCTCAATTGTTATTTTTTCTCTTTTTTTTATACCCATCAAAATATCATTTACTATCTTTTGGGGTTCTTCTGATCTTGGATTATCTGAAGTTATAAAAAGTTGATCAGAAAACTCTTCAGCTATTGATCCCATTAAAGGCCTTTTACCAAGATCTCGATCTCCTCCACAGCCAAAAACAGTAATGAGTTTTCCCTTACAAAGTTTTTTAATTGATTGCAAAACTTTTTTTAATCCATCAGGAGTGTGGGCATAATCAACAATTACTGTTGGAAGTGATCTTAAAACGTCATCATTATCAATTTCTATTTTCTCCATTCGCCCAGGAGCGCCAGGGAAAGATCGTATTAACTTTGATAGATCTTTTAAAGAAAAATTAAGTTTATACAAAATTGTTATTGCTTGAATCGCATTCATTAAATTAAATTCTCCAACGAGTGGAACAAAAAGTTGAATTTTTTCCTTGGGTGTATGAAAAATGCAGGTTGAGCCATTTTCAGTAAATTTTTTATCTGTTACGAAAAAAAAATCATGATTTTTAAATTCACTTTCAGTAATCTTTGTAGACACTAATGAAGATCTTTTTTCAAGATCAGATGATAATTTAGATATCCAAGGGTCATCGTGATTTAATACAGAAATTCCATCCTTTTCTATTAAATAAGGTGGTAAAAACAATTTTCTTTTTGTTTGAAAATAAGATTCCATATCTGAGTGATAATCAAGATGATCTTGAGTTAAATTAGTAAAAATAGCCGCCTCAAATTCGCATCCTGATATCCTCTTTTGAGCAATAGAATGAGAACTTACTTCTAATATCGCGAATTCAGATTCTGCCTCAACAGCAGCATTTAATTTCTTTTGAAGTTTATCGGCGAAATCAGTTGTATGAGAAGCAACTTCTGAGAAGCCAGGCCATCTATTAAACAAGGTCCCAAATAATGCAGTCTTTTTCCCTAATTTTTTTAAAAGGTATTCCAATAAGAAAGTAATTGTCGTTTTTCCATTTGTACCAGTAACACCAATAAGTTTAAGTTTTCTTGAAGGCCTATTCCAAAACTCAGCGACTATTTGACCAAAAATATAATCTAAATTATCCTCAATAACCAAAATCCTTTTTCGATCAATAGATCCAATTTTCTGTTTTGCAGCAGGCCCAATAATGGCAGCCTCTGCGCCATTTTCAATTGCCTCAATACAAAATTTTCCTCCATCAACATTTAAACCAGGCATTCCTAAAAATAAAGTTCCTTTTTGTACTTCTTTAGAGTTAAAAGAAATATTATTGATATCTTGATCGATAAGATTTGATGAAGGAATAATTCCTACCAAATCTAAAAGTTTATGTAATTTTATAGATCTCATATAAAAAAATTATTTCTCCAGAATGGTACTAATATTTTTTTGAAACCAATTCTTTAATTGATCATCTTTTAATCTTGGAGAAATGCGAGGCAATTCTATGATCTCCTCGGACCTAATTCTTTCAATAGCAATAACAGGTACTTCATAATCATATTTTTTATATTTATCTTTATATAAATCGACCCTATCAATATCAATTTCTTTAAGCTCCTCTAGATTAGGGAATAACTCATTAAGATTTATTTTTGCCAGTTTGTTTTTTAATGAATCACAAAGGCAACATCCCTGCCTAACAAAAATAAATATTTTCATTCATTTACTCAGGCACAGGGTCACATCCACAGGGAGTTAAAGGATGACATCTGCTTAATCTTTTTAAAGTTAACCACCCTCCCTTCCAAGGACCATGTCTAGTAATTGCCTCATATCCATAAGAGCTGCAACTTGGAATAAATCTGCATCTTGGTCCAAAAAAAGGAGAAAACCACTTTTGATAAAACGAAATCAAAAAAAGAAGTATAGAAGTAATTGATTTATTTATAGTTTTGAACACTTTCATGATGTAAAATAATATTTCCAGTAGTAATTAGTTTAATTGAATTTAATCAATTATCCAATTTATTGCAATTTTCTATTTAATTTAAAATTATGTCAAGATACCGCGGCCCCAGATTAAGGGTTACGCGTCGCTTGGGAGAACTACCAGGTCTCACCAGGAAAGCTTCAAAGAAGTCTAATCCTCCAGGTCAGCACGGCCAAGCCCGTCGCAAGCGATCAGAATATGCAATTCGTCTAGAAGAAAAGCAGAAACTTAGGTTTAATTATGGAGTTTCTGAAAAACAACTAGTACGTTATGTGAAAAAAGCTAGAGCTCAAGAAGGATCTACAGGTACTAACCTACTAAGACTTTTAGAAAACAGACTTGATAATGTTTGTTTTAGATTGGGTTTTGGAGGTACCATTCCAGGCTCAAGACAATTAGTAAATCATGGCCATGTAACCGTTAATGGAAAGGTTCTTGATATTGCTGGTTATCAATGCAAATCAGGCGATGTAATCGGAATTAAAGAAAACAAAGCAAGCAAAAAACTTGTAGAAGGTAATATAGAATTCCCTGGCTTAGCAAATGTCCCACCTCATCTTGATTTAGACAAGCCTAAATTAACGGGAAAAATAAATGGGAAATGCGATAGAGAGTGGGTGGCTCTAGAAATAAACGAACTACTAGTTGTTGAATATTATTCAAGAAAAGTTTAATATTACTTTTCTTTGGATTATTAAATCTCTCTTTAAAAAAATGAGAGATTTAATTTAATTCTTATTTTTAAAAAATAATGGGAAATAAGGAAAATAATATAAAAAAGCCAGGTTTTAAGACCTTATCTATTCACCATGGGGAAACATTTGCTGAAGAAACTGGATGTGTTATGCCTCCTATTTTTTCTACATCTACTTTCAAACATGGAAATAAAGATAATTTCGACTACACCAGATCAGGCAATCCCAACTTTAGAATTCTAGAAAACACCCTTAAATCAATAGAAGATTCTAAATATTGTACAGTTTTTGGATCTGGAATTAGCGCGGTAACTGCAATTTCATCAACACTGAAATCAGGTGACAAGATACTCTGCGAGTCAAATCTCTATGGTTGTACAGTGAGGATGTTCGAAAAAGTTTTCAAGAAATTTGGACTAGAAGTTTTATACACAGATTTTACAAACGAAAATAATGTCAAAAAGATTTCAAACTTCGAGCCAACCTTGATATGGCTAGAAAGTCCAACTAATCCACTTTTGAAAGTACTCGATATTAAGGCGATTTGTGATGAAGCGAATAAACTCGAAATACCAGTAGTTGTAGACAATACCTTCTCTACTGCACTTATTCAAAAACCATTGGACCTTGGTGCAACACTATCGCTTGTAAGCACCACAAAATTCATTAATGGACATAGTGATGCACTTGGCGGAGCAGTACTTACAAATAATGAGGAATGGAATAGTAAGATGCTTTTCTCTCAAAAAGCTCTCGGGCTTCAACCATCTCCTTTTGATAGTTGGCTCATTACGAGAGGAGTAAAAACTCTTCCTTTAAGAATCGAACAACAAACTAAAAGTGCAGAATTTATTTCTGAAGAATTAGGTAATCATAAAATTATTAGTAAAGTAATTTACCCTTTTAATCAAGAACATCCGCAATTTAATTTAGCAAAATCGCAAATGAAATCTGGAGGTTCAATGATCACCCTAAAATTAAATTTAAATAAAGAGGATACTTTTAAATTTTGCAAATCTCTCAAATATTTCTCTCTAGCAGAAAGCCTTGGAGGAGTTGAAAGTTTAATTTGTCACCCTGCAACGATGACTCATGCTTCCATTGATGACAAAACAAAAAATTTACTAGGGATAGATGATGCTCTTGTCAGATTATCAATTGGATGTGAAGATACAAACGATTTAATCTCGGACATTTTATTTGCTTTAAATAAATTCTGAAAATTGAGAGATTTACTTAAAAAACCTATATGGAAAAATTTAGAGTTGGGATATGCAATTCCTGATAGTATTCATGCTGTTTCTGTAGCATTACCAACTTGGAATGATGTAATAAATTACGAGGAAAAAGATCAAGAATGTATGAATTTATTGAAGTCCATTTACCCACGATTCGGGCTAAACCCCATAGTGAAAAGATTATGCGAAAAAGTAAAAAAACAAAATTACTACAACAATAAAAGTATCTGGCCATATCCGAATGAAAGAATAGCTTTTAAAGCTAAAAAATATATTGATAGAAATACTTCTGAACAATTCTCGTTAATAGAAAAAAGAAATAATTTAGCTTTCTTAATAACTGAAAAAGAAGGAAGTATTTATGCAAAATATTTTTGGCAACATACTGGTCTTGGTCTATCTTCAAGAGCTGCCGCTATAGAATTAGGTCTTGAAGATTGCCCTCCAAAATCTTACGTAAATGAATGTTCTCAAAGAATAAAAAATAGAATTTCTAAATCTACAAAAATTGACTCTAATGATATTCACTTAACTTCATCTGGAATGTCTGCATTGCATACATCATTAGAAATCATATATAAATTATTTCCAGCTAAACCAACACTCCAAGTTGGTTTTCCATATGTAGATGTACTTAAATTACCAATGAAAATCTTTCACGGAGCAAAGTTAATTACAGAAGAAAATTGCGCGGATATTGAATTAGAAATCAAAAGAATAAATCCATCAGCATTAATTATTGAACTTCCAAGTAATCCAATGCTCAAATGTGTAAACATTAAAAAAATTTCAAAAATTGCAAAAAAGCTAAATATTCCGTTAATTGTTGACGATACAATTGGTTCGAATTTAAATATAAATTCCATAGAACATGCAGATATAGTTTTTACTTCACTTACAAAAATTTTTTCAGGTAGTGGTGATATTCTTGCCGGATCATTAATACTAAATCCAAAAAGCAAATGGATTGATCAGTTTAGAAATGCATTAAACGAGATTAATATTCCAATACTTTCCGATGGAGATATAGTTTATCTAGAGAGAGTTAGTAGAGATGTAAATCAAAGAGTTTTTGAACAAAATAAAGCATGTTTAGAATTAAAAAAAAGATTAGAGACTCATAGTGAGATTAAGAATATTTTCCATCCTGAAAATTGTCCAAATTTTAATTCTTTACTTACTTCTGATGGAGGATACGGCTGCTTATTATCATTTGAATTAAATGGAGGATTGAAAAAAGCCAAGAAATTTTATGATTCTCTACAAGTATCTAAAGGACCTAGTTTAGGTACAAAATTTACTCTAGTTTGTCCTTATGTTTTACTAGCTCATTATGACGAGTTGGATTGGGCTGAAAGTTTTGGTATACCCTCGCACCTTATTAGAGTATCAGTCGGATTAGAAGACCAAGATCAATTATGGAAAAGCTTTTCTGAAGCACTAAATAATTTCTAAATTCCTAGTATTTACCGTATAGAAACTTATATACTTTTTTTCTGAATAATAGTTAGTATTAATATATATTTTCTTAATTTATACATGGCAAAAATTTATGAGGACAACAGTTTTGCTATTGGAAACACTCCATTAGTAAAATTAAAATCAGTTACTAAAAACGCGAAAGCTACAGTACTTGCAAAAATTGAAGGTAGAAACCCCGCTTATAGTGTCAAATGTAGGATTGGCGCAAACATGATTTGGGATGCAGAGAAAAGTGGGAAACTTACAAAAGACAAAACTATTGTTGAGCCAACTTCTGGAAATACAGGAATTGCTTTAGCTTTTACTGCTTCAGCAAGAGGTTATAAACTGATCCTTACAATGCCAGAATCCATGTCAATTGAAAGAAGAAGGGTTATGGCAGTGTTGGGTGCTGAAATTGTTTTAACAGAGGCATCTAAAGGTATGCCTGGAGCAATAGCTAAGGCTAAAGAAATTGCAGAAAGTAATCCTTCTCAATATTTCATGCCAGGTCAATTTGATAACCCAGCGAACCCTGAAATTCATTTCAAAACTACTGGACCAGAAATCTGGGATGATTGTGATGGCGAAATTGATGTCCTAGTTGCAGGGGTTGGAACTGGCGGCACAATTACAGGAGTTTCAAGATACATTAAGCAAGAGAAGGGCAAGAATATCACTTCTGTAGCTGTTGAACCATCACATAGTCCTGTTATTACACAGACAATGAATGGAGAAGAAGTTAAATCCGGACCACATAAAATACAAGGAATTGGAGCAGGATTTATTCCTAAGAACCTTGACTTATCAATTGTTGACAAGGTTGAACAAGTAACAAATGACGAATCAATAGAGATGGCTCTTAGATTAGCCAAAGAGGAAGGTCTATTAGTAGGCATATCTTGTGGAGCCGCTGCTGCAGCTGCGGTTAGATTAGCTGAACAAGATGAATATGCTGGAAAGACAATTGTAGTTGTTCTACCTGATTTAGCAGAGAGGTATTTATCATCAATTATGTTTACTGAAGTTCCAAGCGGAATCATTCAAGAACCAGTCAAAGCCTAAATCAATTTTTTCTCCAGTAGTGAATCTGGTGAAATATACATCGCATCGCCATAAGAGAAGAATCTAAATTTTTCTTTTATGGCTTTCTTGTACAAATCTAATAATCTTTCTCTACCAATCATTGCACTTACTAAAAGTAATAATGAACTTTTAGGGAGATGAAAATTAGTTAATAATCCATCAACTACCTTAAATTTATAACCTGGCTTAATTACTAAATCTACGTATTTAGCTATGGGAACAAAGTCATTAATTTCGTAAGAATAACAACTTTCAAGAGCTCTTACGCTAGTTGTACCAATAGCAATTATTTTTCTATCTGTTTTCTTTATTCTTTTTATTTCCTCCACTACTTCCTTACTAACACTTACCCATTCTTTGTGAAGTTTTAAGTTACTTAAATCTTCTTGATCAATTGGTTTGAATGTTCCATAGCCCACGTGCAAAGTTATCGGTAAGATTATTACGCCTTTTTTTTTTAGATTGGAAATAAGACTTTTGCTTAAGTGTAAACCAGCTGTTGGTGCAGCAACTGCCCCCGGATTTGTTGCATACTCAGTTTGATAACTTTTCTCATGAAAAGATTCTTCTTCGGAATTTTTTATATAAGGAGGAAGAGGGATTTCCCCGTATTTATCAAGAAGTTCATTCATTGAATTGAGACAAGTTATATTTTCCGGAAATTTAATAAATCTCCCTCCAGTTTCTTCATCAACTCCATCAACAATCAAATTAATATCTTGTGCTAATGGAGATTTTAATTTTAATTTTCTATTTATTTTTAACTTTTTTGCTGGCTTTGCCAAACATAACCAAACACATTCATGGGATCTTTCTAAAACTAATAATTCTACTAATGTCTTATTTTCTAATTCAACCTTTAACCTAGCTTTCATAACTTTAGTATTATTTACAATTACAAGATCCCCTTCTCTAAATTCATCTAAAAGATTCTTGGTAAATTTATTAGTTAAACAGTCTTCTTCTAAAAAACTATTTCTAACTATCATCAATCTTGATTCATGCCTAATTGCAGAAGGTTTACTAGCAATTAATGAAGGATCAAGTAAATAATCATAAGCTTCAAGCTTATAATCTCTTTCTTCATTATTAAGTTGAGAAATCAATTAAATTTAGGAGACAAGATTCTCTGGCTCATCTTCAATTAGGGAAGCCAAGTCTTTTAAGAATGAAGCTCCATCAGCTCCATAGATCACTCTATGATCAGCTGTTAGATTTACTTGCATTATTTTTTTAACAGATATTGAACCATCACTATTAGCAACAACGGTTGGTTTCGATGATGCTATGGCTAAAATAGCACCGGTCCCTGGAGGAAGAATTGCGTCAAATCTATCAACTCCAAACATCCCAAGGTTAGATAAAGTGAAGGTTCCTGTTGAGTATTCATCAGGTTCTAATTGTTTTGATCTTGATCTTTTTACAAGATCTTTCCATTCCCTAGACAATTCAAATAAATCAGTATTGCATGGTTCTTTTAAAACTGGAGTTATTAGTCCACCATCTTCCATCGCAACAGCAACAGCAATATTTATATTTTCTGGATAAGAAATTCCATTTTCTGAAAAACTTGAGTTAACTTGAGGATGTTTCTTTAGTGTCTTTGCAACTGCCTTTACTAGTAAAGCAGTCATAGTAACTCCGTTCTGTTTTACTTTTTTGTAGAAATTATCTAATTTATCTGTGTTAATGGAATAACCCACCCTAAAACATGGCACATCTAAACTAGATTCCATATTTTTATTTACCGCTTTTTGAAGAGTATTAAATTGAACTGTTTCTCCGGGATTACCAAAACTATTTCCTGAAGTTTCTGGTTTACTTTCAACTCCCAAATTTGCACCAGGTACACTTGCAGGAGAACCACCTTCACCTATCCATGGTATAGAGACTGGTTGGCCATTAGCTTTTAAAATATCATCGGCTTGAATCCTTCCGTGAGGTCCGGATCCATGAACCTTTGCTAAATCAACACCCATTTGAGAGGCAAGTTTTTTAGCTCTTGGAGATGCAATCACCCTCGAAGAAACATTACTCGTAGCAGCATTTATTTGATCGCTACTGAAAGATGGGGCTGCCTTTTCACTCATTAATACAACTTCTTTTTCTTGTTTTTCAACAATTTCACTTTGAACTTCAGGTTTTTCTTCAGTTTTATTACTTACCAATTCAAGTTGATCCGAACTAGAAACTTCGGGTTGATTTCCTTTATTTTGTTCTTGAACAGAAGCTATCTCATCCTCATTTTCAACAATAAGGCCGATAGTCTCTCCTACTGGTGCAGTGCTGCCAGCAGGCATTAAAACAGCCGCAAGATATCCATCTTGAAAAGATTCAACATCCATATCTGCCTTGTCAGATTCAACAACCAAGACGGATTCACCTCTTTCAACTTTATCTCCTGGATTTTTCAACCATTCCACAATCTTGCCCTCCGTCATAGTAGAACTCAAGGCAGGCATGAATATTTCGTGAGACATAAGAAAATTGTTATTGCATAAGTTTCAAGGGATTTCTACCAAACTTCCTAAAGTTTTTATGGTTAAGAACCCTTTAAACTCTTGTTTTAATTATACGAAATCATGTTCACAGTGGGAACTCTTAAAACTTAAGAAAGTAATAATTTAAATCGATTAGAATTTAAAACTTTTCGAAATTAAGATTTACTTATATTTATCAAAAATACTAAATCTTCTCTTTAATTATTATCTATAGATTGAATAACTCCATCCTTAACCGTAATCGATACTTGCATTTTTTCAATAAGATTGTCTCCCACAGTGACATCACAGAAACTATCCACTTGCCCTTGATCAACAATTTCGTCCATTTTTAATTCGCGAACTTGATTCTGTTGTTGAAGTAGATTTCTTTTTTGTTCTTCAATTTCATTTCGTTTTGCTGCGACTTGTTGTTGCACCTGACTAACCTGTTCTTGAACCCTTGGATCTAGGGGATTAACCGATTGGGATCTAATATTATTTACTATTTGCTGACCCTCTTGCTCCAGTTGCGATAATTGCTGATCAATGTTTGAAATTGCTTTACTTAATTCTTTTTCAGCATCTTCCTTCCAAGTTGGTGTAACTACAGCTTTAATAGCTATTGAGCGCTTTATAGATATTGAGTTTTTTGTTTCCATAAAAAATTAAATTACCTTTTCAATATAGATAGAACAAATTAAATTTTCTTACTAAATTTGTTTTCATACATATTTTCTATTTGTAATGAATACTTTTTTTCTATTTCTCTTCTTTTTTGTTTAAGAGTTTGTGTTAACAACCCATTTTCTAGAGTAAAGGCATCAACAAAATAACAATCTAATATTTGTTCTTCTAATCTTGCTCCTAATCGACTTTTAAGCAAATTATTAATTTGTGATTTGAAAAATATACCAATTTTCTTATTCAGGTTTAATTTTGAAAGGTCTTCTTCCAAAAACTTGCTTTTAACCAATTCGACATTAGGAACTACAAGGGCTGTTAAACATTTCTTATCTTGTCCTACTAGTTGAATCTGATTTATAAATTCAGAACTAAGGATTTCAGTCTCTAGCGGATTCGGTTCTATATTTTCACCACTTGATAGCACTATTGTATCCTTGGCTCTTCCTGTTATAAAGAGAGAACCATTTGGTATTAGAAAACCTAAATCACCAGTATCAAACCAACCATCCTTGGATAAAACACCTTTTGTAGCTATTTCATTATTAAGATAACCTTTCATTACTTGCGGGCCCCTAACAAGAATTTTTCCGACTTCTCTGAACTTCAGAATCTTTTTCTTATCATCATTCACTATTTTAATTTCAGTAAATGCTAGAGGCTGACCGGATGATCCTCTAACATTTAATTCTCTTCTCCTACAAGTTAATACTGGACTAGTTTCTGTGAGTCCATATCCCACCAAAACATCTATACCTAAAGATTCAAAAAAAAGATCTACATGTTCTGGCAATGCACCGCCGCCGTTAATGGGAAATTTCAGTTTTTCTCCGCATAGTTGTCTAAGAATATTTGGCCATAAAAAAATGGTAGACAATTTATGTAAAGGATATCGGCTAATAACAGAACCAAGTAAGGTGATTTTTGATTCAAAAGTTATTTGATTGATATCTAAATTTCTTATCTTTCTTAGACTTCTTTTGAAGACTGAACTATTCCCTATCAAAAACTTAATAAGTTTTTGCTTTTTGGAAGGCATTTTTTTCAACGCCTGAAAAAAACCATCATGTATTGCTTCCCATAGTCTTGGTACAGTAGCCATGACAACTGGTTTAATTTGTGTAATATCGTCTTTCAGAAATTTTGGAATTGTATAGTATTGAGAACAGCCACATGAAAAGAAGAAGTATTCAGCACTTCTTTCATAAGAATGCCAGATAGGCAACACGCTTAAAACAGAGGTCCCAGGTTCTGGATCAGCGATATAAGCTAAATTGATTATTTGATGTAAAAAATTTGCATGAGTCAAGGGGACACCTTTAGGTTTTCCTGTTGTCCCAGAAGTGTAAAGGATAGTAGCAACATCATCAATTTTTGGATTAAATGTTTCAAGATTATTATTTTGTGAATTTTCTTTTTCTGCTGCACTTATAAATTGATTCCAACTTATTAAACTTTCAAATTGTTCATCTTCTAAGTTGATTATAAATTTCAGTCTTTTTTTTAATTCTTCTTTGTTGTTTAACTTTAGCCAAATCTCCTTAGATTGAACTATTAGACCTACTGAATTAGAGTGCTCAATAATATAGTCTAATTCTACTGACGGAGAATTAATACCTCTCACCGCATTGATAGCTCCTAAACGCATTAAGCCTTGATCTACTAATAGCCATCTTGGAGAATTTTCAGATATTACAGTAACTACATCCCCCTTTTTTAAACCATAATTTTCGAAAGAAAAAGAGACTTTTGTTATTAAATCAGCCAGCTCAGAATAAGAAAATTTTTCTTTATATTTCCCTCTTAAATCGCAAACAGCTAAAGCATCACCACATTTAAATTTTAATTTTTCCCAAATTTGATCTATATGATTAAGCTTCTTAATAAAATCTCTATTTTTGGCAAATTTATTTTTTTTAGAAAGAGGTTTGGCTGCAGGCCAATACGCTAAATCACCCATATTAAATTGATTTTGAAATTTTAATTTCTATTTTGATATAAAATCAAAATTAAATTCTTCTTCGATGGTTTTTTTAACAATTCTCTTGACTTCTTGAATATTTAGGTTTTTGTTGTAATCAACCATATTTGCCATAAGACAATTTTCTATTCCGCAAGGAACAATCTTATTAAAATTTTCTAATTCGCAGTCAATATTGATTGAAAATCCATTTATCGTAATCCATCTTTTACACCCAATTCCAATTGATGCGATTTTTTTATTTCCTATCCAAACACCAGTAAACCCTTCTCTAGAGTGACAATCTATTTTAAAAGCTCCAAGGATTTTTATAATAATTTCTTCAATTTTTCTTAAGTACCAATTTAAATCTTTATTAAAATTTTTCAAATCTAAAACCAAATACGTTACTAATTGTCCTGGCATATGACAAGTTACCTCACCACCTCTGTCAATCTTAAAAACATCATATCTAGCATCATTCAGAGAAAATAGTAAATTATCGTAATTAGATCCTCTCCCCAATGTATAACAGAGTTGATGCTCCCCTATCCAAATAAAATCTGGGTTAGAATTATCTAAAATCAATGCCTCCTGATATTCTTTTTGTAATTTATAAACATCATTAAAAGAAGAAATATTATCAGGTTGTTTAATTATTGCTGTTCTATTATCCATATTTAAGTAGATTTAGAAAGTAAGTAAATATTTTTAGATTTGTTATGAAAATTTTAATCCATGGAAAGAATCTTGAGCTCACTGGAGCATTAAAAGAATATACTGAAGCAAAGATAGAAAAAGCAATACATCACTATAAGGATATCGTTAAAGAAGCTGACATACATCTTTCAATTGAAAAGAATCCAAGAGTCTCGTTCCAAACTGCAGAAGTTACTATTTTTGCAAATGGTACCGTAATTAGAGCTGAAGAAAAAACTGAAAATCTATACTCAAGCATTGATTTAGTTTCAAATAAACTTTGTAGAAAATTACGCAAATACAAAGAAAGAACCAATAAAACAATTCATAATAAACAATTTAAAAATAAAGATTCTTTACCAATTGAAAGAATGGAATCAAATTTTTTAGATAAAGCTTTATTTAAAGAAGGAACTGAAGCAAGTCTGCCTGAGCCATCTATAAAAAATAAATACTTTGAAATGACTCCAATTTCATCAGACGAAGCAAGAAAACAATTAGATCTAATTGATCATGATTTTTATGTTTTTCGAAACAAGAAAAATAATGAACTTCAAGTTATATATAAAAGGAATCATGGAGGTTATGGATTGATTCAATCTAAATAAGTTTTAAATGCCCAATATTGAATATGAATTAAACGAGAAAATTCATGCGATTATTATTAACCCTTATTTATCATGGGAAGATTTCTGTGTGAATTGCGATTTAATAAGAAAATACAATATCAAAAATATTTCTACTTCACTAAATTATTTAACTGATCTTAAAAACTGTTTGGGTAATTACAGTGCGGATATAAACGCACTTATTTCTTACCCTTTAGCAGATTTACCAGTTTCATTTATTGAAGAATTAGTTTGTTTTGCAAAAGATAAGGGTGCAAAAGGAATTGAATATATCCCAAACTTTATCAATTTATCCAAAAGAAATTTAGAAACTTTCGCTGCTGAAATTGAGCAAGTTAAATTATCTGGATTACCAGTTTCAATAATCATAAATAAATCAAAACTACAAGAAGAAGTTTTTATCAATGCGATTGAAATATGTTTGGAATTAGGAATAAAAAATTTTCAATTCGGAGACGGTTTTGGATCTACTCTTACTTCTAATGATGTCCGCGAAATACTAAAAATCACAGGCTCTCAAAATCAAATCAAAGTTGTAGGTGGCATAAAAAAACTGTCGCACGTAATTGATTTGTTTGATAATGGAATTAGTTGCGTGGGGACTTCTAATTTTTGTGAGATTTTTCAAGAAGCAAAGGTTATTTAAATGTCTGGTTCTGGAGAGTGCAGACTAGAAGGTCTCTGTATTAAAGCTTCTCCATTAGGCGAGAATGATAGATTAATAACTATACTTACTGATGAGCAAGGGATTGTGAGATTAGCGGTCCCTGGTGCTAGGCGTCCTAAAAGTAGTCTTGCTGCAGCTACTCCATTAACATATTTAAGTCTGCAGATTTTTGGGAAAAGAAATCTTAAATCTGTACGTCAAATTAAAATATTAAAAAGCTATTCTGGCCTAGGGAAAAATATCGAATGTCTTGCAGCCGCACAAGCCATAACTGAATTAACTTTTTTATTAGTAGGTAATAATGACAAGCAACAAAACTATTTATCTTGTGTTCTTGCTCATCTAGATAGGATTTATTTGTATGAAGAATCTAAAGAAGAAGATATTAAAATGCTCTCAATGAGTATTCAATCTTTAATCCATCTATTAGCCATTGGAGGTATAAATTTACCAATTCATCATTGCTGTAAAACTGGAGAACCTATTATTCCGCCTTTAGGAAATTGGGAATGGAGTTGTTATTATTTGCCAAGTGAAGGGTTTTCGTCCATTGAAGATCCTCAAAGTAATCTAAAAATAAATGCATCTGAAGTTGCTCTATTACAAAGACTTCTTTTTCCCGAATTGCCAATAAAATCTAATGGAGAGTTATTGGGACCTAAAAAAGTCTGGCTTAAAATATTATTTATTATTGAGACTTGGATCTGTGCTCAATTAGAGAAAGATCTATCATCACTAAAAATGTTGAAAGAAATATATAGTTAAGATTTTTATAAATGATTAATAAATTTAAAAATTATGATCATGACGGCTCTGACTGTTAACTTTATAAATAGCTAAATCAATTAATGTGGTTCATATTGCCTGGTTGGGTAAAAAATCCCCTTTTTGCGGAAATGTGACTTACGGTAATTCAACAACTAAGGAATTGAAGGCCAGAGGGCATAAAATTAGTTTTATCCATTTCGACAATCCATCTAGTTCAAATTCATCAAAACCATTATTTCTTGCAAATGATCCTGATGTAAGTCTCCCATATTTAATTAAATCTCAAGTCTATACAATTCCCTCGCCAAGGGCTGAAAAAGAGCTTAGGCTATCATTGGAAAAATTAAAACCTGACATAGTACATGCAAGCCTAACTTTATCTCCTTTAGACTTTAGACTTCCAGAGCTTTGTAATAAAATTAATATTCCTCTTATAGGAACATTTCATCCACCATTTGATGCAAAAAATAGAAATCTAACCGCGAGCACTCAACAATTAACGTATCAACTTTATGCTCCCTCTTTAGCAAAGTTCGATAAAATAATTATTTTTTCTGAACTACAAAAAAATGTTCTTGAAAAATTAGGAGTACCTAAAGAAAAACAAATAATTATTCCAAACGGGGTTGATGAAAATATTTGGAAACCTTTTTACAAAAAAAATAAAAAATATGATCAGGTTAAAAACAAACTTGGAAATGAAAGAATCTTTTTATATATGGGAAGGATTGCAAATGAGAAAAATATCGAGCCACTTTTACGTTCTTGGCGCCAAACAAAAACTCAAAATTGCAAATTAGTTATTGTTGGGGATGGACCAATGAAGCCAACACTTGAAAATAGTTTTTCTAATCTTGGCAATGAGAAATTAATTTGGTGGGGTGCCGAATTAGATTTAGAAACTAGGATAGCAATAATGCAAATAGCAGAAGTATTTTTCTTACCAAGCTTAGTAGAAGGTTTATCATTATCACTTTTAGAGGCAATGTCGGCTGGTACTGCTTGTGTAGCTACAGATGCGGGAGCTGATGGTGAAGTTTTAGATAACGGAGCAGGAATAGTAATTTCAACTGATAATGTGGCTTCACAATTAAAAACTATAATCCCAATTCTTGTAGAACACCCTTCATTTACAAAAGATCTTGGAGAAAAAGCTAGAAAGCGCATACTTGAGAGATACACAATTACTAAAAATATAAATTCACTTGAAAAAGTTTACATGAACTTAAAAGATAATTGAAAAACCTAACGAAACTCTTTACTACGATTACTAGCTGAAACTATTGATTCAATTAATGCTGACCTTACACTCTTTTTTTCTAATACCCTTAAAGCAGAAATAGTTGTTCCACCTGGAGAGGTTACTAAATTTTTAAGCTCAGAAGTAGAAAGTTTATTTTCCTTTATTAAACAAATAGTGCCTAGTATCATTTCCATAACAAGTTCCTCTGAAATTATTTTTGGTAATCCCCCGCTTAATCCTCCATCACTTAATGCTTCTATAATCAAAGCAATAACTGCAGGACCTGATGAAGTTAAAGCTAAAAATATATCAAGGTAGTCTTCAGTAAATTCATAAATTTTACTAGTATTTTCAAATAATTTTTTTGTAAATTGTTTCTGATCTTCTGTAATTTCTTCTCCCCAAGAAATCCCTGTTAAACCTTTTCCAATAGTTATTGGAATATTGGTAACCACTCTCACACATTTATGATTAGGAAACTTTTGAGAAAGTCTATTTATAGAAACCCCCGCAAGAATTGAAACTATTAAATTGTCCTTGTTTTTTATATGATGGGCCTCACTTATATCTTTTAATTGTTGAGGTTTTATCGAAAGAAGTTTATATTTACAATCCCAAATTATTTTTGACTCTTTAGAACCTGATTTATAAACGTTTATTTTATGTTTATAATTTTTTTTTATGTTTTCTAAACTTTTTTCTGTATTTACAACACAAAAAACATTCTCTGGCTGAATTAATTCGTTATCTAAAAGAGGGGTAACTATAGCACTTGCAATATTTCCAAAACCAATAATCGCAATTTTATCTGTCACAGATTAATCATGAATAAGCACTTAATTTAGAATCACCCCATGCTGGTTCAGGAGTAGTATTTTTGCCCAAACTATATTGTGGTGTGTTTTCTATAGACCCAGAGGAAGGAGAAGCTTCTTCTGGGGAAGAACTAGTTACATTTACACAACTTGGAGCAAAAAGAAAAATACTTTCACCAACTCTCTCTTGATGTCCATCAATTGCATATGTGCCCCCAGCAATGAAATCTACCGCTCTTTGAGCTTGATCAGGATCCATCATAGTTAAATTGAGAATTACAGTTTTTCTCTCTCTTAATGCTTGTATAGCTTGAGGCATCTCATCAAAACTTCTTGGTTCCATTAAGCTTACTTCTGAGGACGAATTTGAGATCCCAGGCATACCAACTACTTTTGATGATCTGTTGTTATTCATAAAATCAAATGGATTTGAATTTGCAAGGGCATTTGCATTCTTTGGATGTTGTTTGAAATTATTAATACCATTTAATTCATCCTCTGAAGGATAATCCAACTCATCAAAATCATCATCGAGATACTCATCCCCTGCAACAACTGCCTTTAATTTAGAAATAAGTGACACCTTTTAAATCCTCTTGAAATTGATTACTAAGGTTTAGGAACCTTAAGTAATAGATTCATTTTTTAAATGAATAAACTACCTATACTTAAATAACGTTAGTTGAACTTTACTGCAAGTTTATAGATAAGATTTTTATAAAAAATAACTAATTAAGATCTACCTCCAAAAATCAATGATCCTAATCTTAACCAAGTTGATCCAGCGTCAATAGCTTCCTCCCAATCACCTGACATCCCCATGGAACAATCTGGTAGTTGCAGTGAATCAGCAAGAGCTCGACATTTTTTGAACAACCCTGAATTTTCTTTAGAGCTAAGTCCTTTAGGATTTATAGTCATCAAACCGGTTAAAGAAATATTTTTCAAATCTTGAATTTCTCTCCATTTCAAAATTAAAAATTCAGGATTAAATCCTCCTTTAGTAGGATCATCACTCAACTTAACCTGCAACATTATTAATGGATTTTTCTTTTCCTCACGTGAAATATTGGAAATCTTTTGCAACTTTTCAAATGAATCTACTGAATGAATGTATTTAAAATTTTGAACTATTTTTCTTATTTTATTACTTTGTATTCTTCCAATAAAGTGCCAATTTATTTGTTTAAGATCTTTTAAGGTTAATTGTTTTTCAAACGCCTCTTGAACCCTACTTTCACCAAAATCGTTCTGACCTATATTTTGAATAGTCTTGATTTCTTGACTTTTAAATCCTTTACTTACCGCAAGAATATTTACATTTGATGGTATCTTATTTCTTATTTTTAAATAATTTTCAGGGTTCACCTTTTATAAGAAAGTTTGCGTAAATAAATTCTCCCATTTAGATAGTTCTTCAGATCCTTTTCTTCTTGCTTTTTGAAGGTTTAATTCGGCCTGATTGCGGGCATCCAAATAAGGTATAACTTCAAAAAAAACTTCTCTCTGCCGAACCTCTACCAAGAAAAACATTTTTTGAGCGTATAAAGTCGCATAAATATCTCTCCCATCATTTCCAGGAGAAACTTGATATAACATACCAAATGTTGGATGGTTTAAATAACGCTCAGAACTCAAACCTAAAATATTGTGTTATTTATAATGCACCATACAGTTTTCTAAGAAAAATTGCTATGCAAATAAAACAAATCGATAATGTATTAACAATTACATTGAGAGCTTTTGAAGGATAAAGAGTTCTAAATCTGTTAGTTTTTATAATAATTTTTTTCTTTGAGAGTAATGATTCTGCTCCATAATCAATTCTCAGAAATATATTTTGAAATAACCTTTCCACTAATATTAATAAAACATTAAACGATTTCTTCAATCCTAAATTTCGAAAATTTATTGATCTAACTGACGCTGATTTAATGATATTTTGAAGTTCTTCCTGCACTAGAGGAATAAAACGTAATGCAATTAACAACTGAAAAAGCCACTTACTAGTTGGCAATCCAATCTTCCTAAATGGATACATAAACCAACTTAATCCCCATACAATGTCTTCCTGCAATGTGGTTAAAAGCATCAAATTCACACTATGAATAACGGTAAATATCAAAGTGGAGGTTTTTATTCCTAGTTCTAAGGCTTTTCTTGATAAATTGTAGGGGCCAAGATTAATAAACCATATCTTCTGCGAAGGAATTTGCAAAATATTCCATTCTTTTTGGCTTTCCAGTACTACTTGCAACTCATTGGGATTTCTTAAGTAGCCATCAAGAGATTGAATATCAGATGAGGCAAGTATTGATATAAATCCAATTAATAATGATAAACATGAGAGAAAAAATAATGATCGCCACCATACTCTAGATGGCAATAAACTTAAAAAAGTAATTAATAGTAAAGAAACAACTAAACCCAATCTCCATATTGGACCTGCCCAAATTGGTGTGATTAAAAATATCATTACGATAATTATTTTTAATCTACTATCTATAATTCTTAGCCAACTTCTATTACCATGAACGTATTGACCAACAGAAAATTTGGTTAGCAAATTCATTAATCTTTTTGAATTAACTCAATATTTTCTCTTTCGACTTCTTTATTTAAAGCTCTTTGCTGTTTTCCTCTCCAAAGTAAAATGAGAGGTGTGCCTTCAAAGCCTAAATTTACTCTAATTTGTTTTTCAATATATCTTCTATAAGTTATTCCAAATAATTTAGGGTCATTTACAAAAAGTGTAAAAGTGGGAGGTTTGTTCTTAACTTGAGTACCGTAATAAAGCCTACCTTGCTTGCCGCTTCTCTTCGTTGGAGGACTTTTCCAACTGATTGATTCTTTAAGTACTTCATTAACTACGGATGTTGTAACTCTTCTTCTGTGTTGATTTACAGCATTAAGAGCATGCTCAAAAATATTATCAACTCTTTGACCAGTTAGGGCAGATATAAAAATCATTTTTGACCAGTGCAAAAAATAAAGTTTAGATCTAAGTTCTTTTTCTACTTGATAAATTGTTGCACTATTTTTTTCTACAAGGTCCCATTTATTAACAACAATTATACAAGCTCTGCCTTGTTCTTCTATGCGTCCAGCCAGCTTTTGGTCTTGGTCAGTCACTCCATCTATAGCATCTATAACTAAAACACAAACATCACTTCTATCTATAGATTTAAAAGCCCTATTAATACCAAAGAATTCAGTGCCATATTTAACATTTTTCTTTCTTCTAATCCCTGCAGTATCAATAATTTTCCAATGATTATCACCTTTTTTTATAAGAGTATCTATTGAATCAGTTGTCGTACCACTAATATCACTAACTATTGCTCTTTTTTCTCCACAGATTGAATTTAATAAACTAGATTTACCAACATTAGGCCTACCAATAATCGACATCATTATCTTTTCTTCATCATCCTGGATATTATTTTCAGGAAGTTCGCCAATAACGAGATCTAAAAGATCTCCAGTGCCTGAACCATGGATAGCCGAAACAGGGTTAGGTTCGCCCAATCCTAATTTCCAGAACTCCGAAGCTAGTGATATTCCTAGAGTAGTCGATTCGCATTTATTAACAGCAACAATTGTTTTACATCTCGAGTTTCTTAACCATTTTGCTATTGACAAATCACCATCAGTAACGCCTTGATTCCCATCTACCACCAGTAATGCTAGTGAAGCCTCTTCTAGAGCCAAGAAAACTTGTGTCCTTATCTCTGGAAGAAATTCACTATCATCATCAAAAACTAAACCTCCAGTATCAACTATTTGAAATTCCTTACCTCCCCATGAAGCATTTTGATAAGTTCTATCTCTTGTAACACCAGGCTTATCAAATACTATTGCATCATTACTTTGGCAAAGACGATTAACTAAGGTAGATTTCCCAACGTTCGGTCTTCCGATAATTGCTATTGTAGGAAGAATCAATTCTTCTCTCCAAAGAAAGTAGTATCCAATACAACTATACCTTTAATAGAATAATTTACCTTATTCAAAAAAACTTATTTAATTTCTGGATCGCCAAAATGTCCTTTAACTGGATTAACAGGTGGCGAACTAGGACTTGGCAATAATCCACTATCTTTTGAAAAACAATCATTTTCAATCGCCCAATAAAGCAACCAATTTACTGCCGTCGCTCTTCTAGTTCTTCTTGGATAGAGTTCATTAATCTTATAACCTTTAAAATTGAGAAAATTTTTTAATCCTTGTTTATATTCTTTTGGAATTGATCGAGTCAAATGTACTGAGGCTGGTCGCTCTGAAATGATTTGAGGAGCTTTTTCAAATTTTTCTGACCAATAGGAAGGAGTTAATGCGCTAAAGGCCCAATCATTTATAGAGAGTTCTTTAGTATAAAAAAGTCTTTCCCAAACCAATTCACAAACAAAAATATCACTAACCCTATCTTCGAGAACAAGAAATAAAAGATCCTTACATATTGGCCATGTAAATTGATTTTCAACTAATTTTTCTTTTTTATACATTAATCGAACCTTATCAAAATCAAAGAGAAATAAGGCATAAATTCCTTTTTATATTGTGATGCATATTGAATAATTTGATCAGGCATCCCAACACTTAAAGCTATTAATGATGTATTGAGGATATCCTCTTTTTTTAAAATTTCCCTGACTAAATTCCATCTTTTGCCAACTTTCATAATTGCCAATACCGTTTTATTTGCCTTACTTTCCATAATTAGGGTTGTTAATTCAGATCCTGAAGAAGGGCATTCTTTGATGATCAATGTCTCGCCTTTTTTTACCAAATCAAAATCATTTAAAGCTGCTGCTGCTGAAATAGAGGAAATACCAGGTATTGTTTTGGTAATAATTTCAGCATGATTATTTTTTATTAACCTCAAAATATTAGAAGAACTTGCAAATAGTGAAGTATCTCCAAGACAAAGTAAAACAACTGATTCGCCATTTTGTATAAATTTCACAATTTTTTCTACAGCATTAGACCATATTTCATCTGGATCAAAATCCTTCCTAGCCATTGGAAAGATGATAGGAATATTTTTTTTAAATTTGGTGTACTTCTTGACGATTTCCGCAGCGAAACTCTTTTTATTATCATCTGATATTGGGTAAACTATAACTTTCGCTTTTTTTATTGCATCCACAGCAGCAATTGTTAAAAGCGATGGATCTCCAGGGCCTACACCAACGATGGTAAATGTTGGCAAATCAGTTTTATATCGATTAAGTAAACTTAAGAACTTGTTTATTATCATTTTATTTTATTATTTTTAGCTATGTACCCTTGGCAATACAAAAGTTTCAGCTAGTATAGATGATTCAATTTCAGACAATTCCTCTAACCTTTTTAAAGTTTGATTTTTAGAGAATTTAGTTTGCGCTAGTTTCCAGTAAACTCCAAAATGTCTTGCCTCACTCTCAAGCAGAGACTCATAAAGGTATTGAAACGATTTATCTTCAGAATTCAGCGCAAGCAAGCTTAATCTTTCATGACTTCTTGCTTCAATAAGTCCTGCTATTAAGAAACTATCAAGCATTCTATTGGGCTCTTCCTTTCTTATATTCTTGGACAATTCAGCTCCATATGGAGGCGGTTTTAAGGACTCAAGAGAATGTCCAAGGTCCTTTAAAAAATAAAGTATTTTTTCAAAATGCTCTAATTCCTCTCTCGCTATTGGACTTAGAACTTCTGCTAGATTTGGTTCTGATGGATATCTAAACATCAATTGAATAGCTACTCCTGCTGCTTTTCTTTCACAATGAGCATGGTCAATAAGAATATCGATTGGATTGGATAATGCGAGTTTGATCCACTCATCTGAGGTAAATGACGATAAATATTTAATATGAGAAGTGGGTCTTTTGAAATCGACTAGCATTTAATCTTTACTACTTAAATATTCAATAATTCCTTCAAGAGCTAAGGAATAACTTGATATGCCAAATCCACTAATAATTCCTATAGCTTTATCTGTAAGAAAAGATTCTTTACGAAAATCTTCTCTACTGAAAATATTTGAAATATGTAACTCTACAAACGGAATTTTTGATCCAATTAAAGCATCACGAATAGAAATCGAGGTATGAGTAAAAGCGCCAGCATTTATAAGAATACCTTGGATAGTTTTTACAGACTCCTGTATTTTATCTACTATTTCTCCTTCGTGATTACTTTGAAAACATTCAAGATTAATACTTTTTTCTTTAGCAACTTTAGTTAAATCTTTTTCTATATCACTCAATGTTTTATTACCGTATATTTCTGGTTCTCTAGTTCCCAAAAGATTTAGATTCGGTCCATTTATCAATAAGATATTCATCATCAATAAAGTCTTTTCTATTAAATGCTATCTAGAAAGAAACAAAAAAACCAAAACATTTTCACACAAAGTGACCATTAACTGATAAGTTCAAATAGTGGGGGTCGGTGCCCGAGTGGTTAAAGGGGGCGGACTGTAAATCCGCTGGCTCTGCCTACGTTGGTTCAAATCCAACCCGGCCCACTTTAAAATTGCCCTTGTAGCTCAGCGGTAGAGCACTCCCTTGGTAAGGGAGAGGTCTCGGGTTCAAGTCCCGACGAGGGCACTCGCGGGATAGCTTGGTATCAGTGAGATTGCCACTATCGCACAAAGAAATTCATTAGAAGTGGACGTCCGTTTTCGGGTCCACTTTTCTGTTTTATAGGCAGATATCTGGAGGTGCATCACACATACGATGACACCGAAATGGCAACAATCAGAAGAAGCGGCAGCGGCTGGCAGGTTCTTATCAGAAGGAAGAATTATGTCGGCCCCAAGTCAAGAACTTTTCTTTCCAGAGATCTGGCCCAATCATGGGCAGATGCAGTTGAAGAGAGAACAAAAAAGGTTTTAAATGACATCCCTGTCACCCTTGGGGAGGCAATCAATGAGTATATAAATGGTCCTTTGCTTATGCACCGCAGTGCGGAGAATGAGAAATATCCACTGAGGGTGACTGCAGAAAGCTGGCTTGAAGATATTCCACTAATTGCTCTGCAGATAAGACATTTTGCAGTATGGCGAGATGAAAGATTACTGAAAGTGAAACCAAATACAGTGATGCGGGAACTGAGGATTTTGAGAGTATTGATTGACTGGGCAAGAGATGAAAGAGGAGCGGAAATAAAAGATAACCCCGCAAGGCATCTGAGAGTGAGGGGGACCGGAGATGCAAGGGCTCCATTTTTCACTGATCAAGACGAGAAAAGACTTCTATATGAACTGTCTCAGATGTCCAACCCAAATCATCTGAGACTCACAAAGCTTGCCCTGACAACTGGCTTCCGCCGCTCCGAACTTCTGAGCCTGACCTGGAGAAATATAGATCTCAAGAAAAGAATAATCTATATACATAGAAAGAATTGTGCCGCCACGGATAATTCTTCAGCACCGAGACTTGTTCCTCTTCAAGGTAAAGCCAAAAAGATTCTGGAAGAATTATCAGAAAGGCATGGAAAAATTATTGATCTTACAAAAGGTGCGGCCAGGCATGGATTCGATAAAGCCAGAAAAAGGGCTGGGCTTGAAACTCTCAGATTTCATGATTTAAGGCATATAGCAATCAGCCGAATGTGGAGTTATGGAATGAATGCTCTGGAAATAAGTGCCTGCAGTGGGCACAGAGATATAAAAATGTTGATGAGATATAGTCATTATCGACTAACTTATTAGATTATTTGGCCCCCTACTGGGGGGCAACCCTAGGGATACAACGTATAAAAGTTAAAGGAACTTTTTTAATAAATTTTTTAAAATTAATTTTTCCTAATTCAAATCAAATTCTCCAGGAAAACCTATTTCCTTAGCTCTTTGATATAGATTAATTAATCGCTTACACTCAAAAGTATTCGGGAAAAAAGTTTTATGTATACCTCTAGAATCTTTCAATAATTTTGCTTCAGTTCCTGTTATTTTGATCATACTAGAGTTCGCGAAAATCCAATCATCTAAAGATCTCCAAAACGTGCCATTTTTTTTGGCTACTAATATTTCCAGTTCCAAATCATTTGTTAATTTTTTAACTTTTTTTGAAGAACTTTCTTCCTTCTTCAATGCTTCTTTCGATATTAAATAATATTCAATAGATTTGTTCCAAGGAAATTTTGATTCTTTAATTATTTCCCAACATTTTTGAGCTTTTGCAAATTCTGATGGAATTGAATTTTGATCTGGAGGTGGATTATTAATAATTTGATAAAGAAATTGAACTAAATCTAATAAACAATTTTCAAAATCTGGTCTTATTGACTGACTATTCCAAACCTTTACAAAATCAAATTCTAGTCTCTGTGGGATATCATACGAAATCTTCGAAATTGCATAAATTGTGACATTTGTTCCATAATTTAGGATGCCATTTTTCTTGGAAGCCAATTTCTTAATTTTATTCCATAAAATAGCCTTACCAATGAGATTCTTAAAATAAAAGTCGTTATATTTGTCAGAATTCTTCTCCCAATTTTTTTCAATTAAACCGGTAAAATATGTAAAATTCTTCTCTGGACCTTTACTTACAATTGTGGGAATCTGATCCCATGCATTGATATATCTAGCTAAATCTGTTTTAAGGAAATATTGATCTTTAGGATATTCATTCTCAAATCTCTTTTTTTCAGCACCTTTAAATTTACTTTTATTATCCAAGTATTGTCCCCTAGTTCTTTCATAAAACCATTTACTTGGTTTTATTTGATTATTGGTTGTTGGCGCATATATTCTCCTAGATAGTTTTTCAATTTGCCTATGAAAAGGATGTGTTGAAGAAAAATCTGGAGACTTAACCTTATTTTGACTATTCGCACATCTTGAAATTTCAGGAACAATCTCATCAGCCATTGATTTCTCTTTTATTTCTGACAACTTCATTTGAACAAAAACTTCTTTAAGCGATACACCATCTTTTTTAAAGGCTGCATAAATTGAAGAAGTAGTTTGTCCTCCATTAACTATTTGCAAATTTTTAATTTCAGTTATTACTCTTGCATTATTTAGAGTCTCCAACTTTACTTCATCAGCTGTAGCAGTTATCCCATTATTGAAAGCAAAAAACATTTGTGGCCGGTTTTCAATAGTATCTCTTATATCTTTATTAACTTTTCCCCTAGCCTGTAAAAAAACTCTGACATTTCTTTCTAATAATCTATTACCCCATTGCTCATATATCCTTGCTAATAAATCGCCACTTATTACAGCAAGATAAGATAGATAATTTACAGATGAAAGATCAGCTCTGAGGACAGGAATGCACTCTTTTAAGTCATTTTTTAGATCTATAACTATATCTTCTTGTGTATTTTTTCCCTCATAAAGTCTTTTTATCCTATCTAAATCCCAAATTTCAGCTTCAGAATTTTTATCATTTATAGTAGGTGTATCAATTTGTTCTGATCTAACTTTTAATAATTTATTTGTTAATACTACAAATCTAAATTTTTCAACATCAGTAATTCTTCTTGATAAGAATTGGGATACTAAAAACATACTTGATGTCTTTTCAAGAGAAGATACAAATTCATTATTTCTAATTTTATTAATATAGTTTGCACCTCTTTTAATGAGGGATGACAATTCCGCCATATTTATGCCAACTATTTCATTACTTGCACTGAAAGTTACCAAAAAAATTGTTAGTACATTTTCGTCATTGAATGGATCTCCTCCATAACCATTAATCTGAATTCCAGTTTTATCATTATTCCAATCATTTACTATTTGAGCCTCTTTACATACACCATCATCAATTAATAATTCTGAAATAATTTCAAAAAATGTATCTTGAGTAGTCTCACCATTAGAAGCTGACTGTAAATAAATTTCATTATTTAAATCAACTAAGAAATCTTCCATTATATTAATTTTTCAAATTCCTCTGCAGTTATTTTAAATTCTTTAATTGTATTTAAATTGATATCATAAGAAACATTAGAAATTGATTTTACATTAATATTTTCTGATGTAATTGATGGGAATTTTTCTGTGACGTTATAAAATTGATTTTCTTCTAAATCTATCCAAAACCTATCAGAATAGTCATGGTCAAAGTCATAATTAGCCTCATCTAATTTATCCTGGAACAAGTACTTTAAATTTATTTCTGAAGAAAATAACTCATAAATCTCAGAAACTAGTTGATCAAGATTAAAAGCATTTTTATCGAGTGAGGATGCACTATTAATGCTATAAACGTTCAATATAAGCTTTTCAAGACCTTGTAAATCTAGTTGAGATGATGATGAAATTGTTACTTTTATTTTTCCGGATTGTTTAGCTTTAATTTCTACACCTAATTTTCCTAAAATAAAATCTTTGTCAAAACTTTCTTGACCACACCAAGAATTAAGCGCATCAGATAAACCAATTTTATTGACGATTTTTTTTAGAAATAATAGTTCTGCTATTAGTCCCTGTTGCTGAAATGGTTTTAATTTTCTTTCATTAATAGGCTTTAAAAAATTAAACCATTTTAAGGATTTAGAAATAGCAATTTCTATCATTTCAATTTCTGATGATGCCTGTGCTGCTTTG
The DNA here is from genome assembly GCF_017695955.1 of Prochlorococcus marinus XMU1419. NCBI lineage: Bacteria > Bacillati > Cyanobacteriota > Cyanophyceae > Synechococcales > Prochlorococcaceae > Prochlorococcus > Prochlorococcus marinus. The sequence continues at coordinate 352,471 of NZ_JAAORO010000001.1, read as the reverse complement.
ATTATTATGCTCTCTGCGTATTCATTAAATTCTTCTTTTGCGTCTATATCTTCCAATCTTATATATAGAGTTTTTTTATCTACAAAGGTTACAGAAACTTGAGAAGTTTTCAATAACTTACGTTTATATATCTGATCATTCATTTTAGTTTTTTCTGCAATTAATTGAAATCCTATTCTCCCCTTATCATCTTTAGTAGCCTTTATCATCCAAGGAGAATTTAGAGCTAATGAAATAGAGGCATATTTGAGATCACCTTTGGGAACTTTTTGATCCCATAAGCCTTGCCAAAAATTAATCATTAATCATCACCATAATAATCTTCATAATCAAGATCTTCTCCATATAAATCATCAACATCCGCATTTACAAAGACTTCAATTAATTCTTCTGCAACATCGGAACGCGGAAATAAGTAACTTAAACTTGCAACATATGGCATTTCAGATATTAATTTTTGGACTTGATTTTTTTTATCTTCATCATCTTTATTTAGCAAATATTCCTCTTTATAAGTAGGCTTACAGAGAGTAATTATTAAAGCAGGTTTCTTATGTATATTTGCCAATAAATTTATTGTTCTAATTCTTTTCTTCTGCTCCTTCTTTATATCTTCAGCCTCATTAATTTGGATGTCTTCATATGAAATTAAGGAGATATCAGGAGTGCAAATATTACGACTCCTCGGCGGTGATAAATAAACTAACTTCTCCAAATCAAACTCAAGATTTTCGTATTTATTACCAACATAAACAGAAACACTTCTTCCCACAGGGGCAATTGAAATTCCTGCGAAATCAATAGTTTCTTTTTTATTATCTAATAAATTTGAATCTATTATTATATCCCAATTATTCAATTCAAATGAAAGTCTTTTTTTGATATAACTAAGCAAAGTTTGCTTATTTATTGTCGAATTATCATCAGAAAATTTATATTCCTCTGTTAGCGAAGAAATAAATTGACCTGGAATATTTTTGAACAAAACATATTGATTTTTCTTTCTCGAAAATTGATTTGATTCGGATTTGATAATTTCTAAAATTGAACTTTCAACAACATTCCAATTATGAGAAATAGTATCCCTGTCAAAAGCATAGTTTTGAACTAATTTGCCACTATAAGAAAAAGACCTCAATCGCTTTTCCCCTGCACCCATCTTATTTCTTGAGGTGATCTTTAGTTTTTTATCATATGCATCAGCCCTAACCCTTAGAGCAAATTCCAAAGGCGTTCTTCCCTGACTTTGCATATACTGAATATCTTCAGCTAGTTCCTCAACTGACTCTGAAATATGTTCAAAATCTTTTATCGAAAAAGATGGCAAATATAATCTACAAAGATTTTCATAACCATCTCTATATCCAAACCATCTTCCCATTTGCAAAATAGAATCATACATTTTTGAATTTCTTACAAAATAGGAAACAATTAAACCCTCTAAAGTTAATCCTCTAGATAAAGAAAAACCACCTACAACAATAAGGGTTCTACCAGAAGGCCAATTTTCATAATCTAATTTTTCAGATTCCTTAGATCTGTTAATAACTATTACTTTTGTTAGATCTACAATTTTATATATAAGATTTTCTATATCACTCCATTCATATTTATCGTGATAATCAACATAATCTTTTTCCCATAAAGTTTTTAATATTTGAATTTCTTCTTTACGACGATACTTTAATGCTTTTGCTAAATTTTTCACATAGAAATCAGTAGCTCTTTTAATAGAAATTTGAACAAGAGTAAATGTAGAAGCATTAATAAGCATTGAAGTATGATCTTTTTCAAAACCCTCCAATTTTTTAACAGTAGAAGATATAAAGAAACTATTAATTGATTCTTCTAATTTTGGCGATATTTTTTCGATTGAAAAATCCTTTTTATGTTTCAACGGAATTGAATTTATAGTTGTTCCGTCGATTTCAGATTCTGGAATAATTTTCAAAAAATTTGGAAATTCCTTATCTAAAAAGATTCTTGATGGTCCAAAATAATTATCAGGAGGATTTATATATTGAACAAAGTGTCTCGGAAATAAATCCTCTCTGTACATCTCATCTTTTGTTTTAGGGCTAATAAAAATATTTGCAAATGGCGTAGCAGTATAAGCAACATAAGAACAAATTTCGAATTTTTTAATCAAGCTTCTTATCTGACCATTGATTCTAGAAGGTTCATAATTTGCATTATCCTCAACTTCGTCAAGCTTTCTCCTTCTTCTGGATTTACTAGAATTTGCTTTTGTATTTATTGATGCATTATCAGCTTCATCATCAATAATTAGAACAGATGTATCTACTTGTGTCCTTCCAATTCTTTGGAGATCATCCTCAATCCACTCATTTAGATTTCTTAAAATTGAAGCATTTTTCTTAATTACTAATACAAATGCCTCTTTAAAACTTTCAACTGTATATCCACTGCTCACCGCAAGACTTTTGGTAAAATCTTTTTCTCTAGTAGTGACACAATTAGGCATTTGAGAACTAAGTCTTAATCTTTCAAGTCCAACACCAACAGACTCTCCTGTTTGGACATCCTTAGCTAAAAATCCTTCTTCAGTTCTTGTTTGAGTTTGTTTTCTAAGATCCTCTAACATACCAGTAATAACAATAACTACCTTGTAACCAGCATCTGCAGCTTTTGATATAAGCCCTATATAATGAGATGTTTTCCCAGATTGCACATTACCAACAACCATTCCCTTTCTAGAACTAGGCTCGCCATTAGGATTAGCCAACATAGAGAGAATAAATTCAATGCTATTTCCCATTTTGGTTAAAGTACCATTTGGCCCAGTTGTGTAATAAGGTTTTTGGAACAAATGAAAATGATAATCTTCCCAGTATTTATTATCAAAATCCGATTTAACATTGTCTAACCAGTGGTCAAACTTATCAATATTGAAAATATTACTTGCATCTTCCATTGTCCCAACAATTTCTAGAGCTACTGCCTGAATAATTTCTTCCTTTTCTGAATTTGTTAATTCAATGCTATTTATTTTTGCAAGTTGTACGACAAGTTGATCTATTTTTTTTCTAATTTTATTTTCAGGCATATTATGATTTGCATCTATAAATCTCTTTGTTGAGCTTCTAGCCTGATTCTTTATTAATCGAAAAGTTTCATTCATTTTAAAATCTCTAAAAAGCTTTCTTCATTAAACTGAATTCCTGATCTTATTAAAATATATTCAACTTCAGATTTGATTATTTCTTCTGGAACATTATCAGATCTAAAAATTTCAATAAGTTGTTTTACATCATTTAGTACGTTTTTATCTTCCTCTAACCATCCAATAACAGTTGCTGAATTATCACACATCTCTCCATAGATCTCCTGATAAGGAATTGAGTTTTCAAGAAGTTTTAAGATCAATAAATTTTCTTTATTATTTAAAAGTTTTTTTACTAAGGGATGTTTTCTATTTATTTTATAAGTAATTTTTCTTTTTGTTCTGATGGGAACCCAAAGCTTCATATCTTTATCTTTTATGAGTTCTTGAGTTCTTTTATTTACTACATTTCTACCCTTGCTTTCGATATTATTAATTATTAACTCACTTAAAAAATTCTTTATTGATTTTGGAGGATAAGCGGTACTTTTTTTTATATCTATCTTCCAATCTGAGTCAATATCATTTCCAATATCAATTTTGGCTCGACAAAGTTTGGTTGTTGCTAATTTCGGCATAATGCCAAACCAAGTAGAAGAAACAATTAATCTATTACATCTATATACATAACAACCCTGATTCTTAATATATCCGCCATCCATCTCAAATTTTTTCCACTCCTCCATTGTGACCATATCTTCGTGTGGAAGAATGAAATATTGTACATAAATATTAGAATTATTATATTTAAATGTACTTACAGCAGATTTTAAAGTTGCATTACTTTCTTCATTAAAAGGATTGATTGGTTCGACTTCGCTACCATTTATAAAAATTTTTAATTTCTCACTTTTTAAATTTATACCCTCTAAGAATCTATGAAAAACCAAACCTAAATGATTATCAATATTTTTAAGAATACTATTAGTATTAATTTTGCTAAGTTTAAAATCTGCTCTATCAATTTTTTCCCAAATAATTTTAGTTCCTGGAGCTAAATTATCTTTTTTATTATCTATTACAACCCAATTATTTTTTTCTCTTACTAAATCTAAATCCCATGTGAAAGAATTAATTTCATCATTAAAATTTGATTCAACAGTTAGTTTTCTGCATTGAGAAAATGATGCTGTTTTAAGTCCTAAACCAAATCTACCTAGATCATCTTTATCCCTAATAATGCGCGGATCTTTTGCTCCTATTGTCATTGCTTTTATTAGTTCATTACGATTCATTCCATGACCATCATCAACAATCTCAAGAAAAATATTTTCGACATCATCATCATTCAAATTTATATAAATATTATTTGCGTTTGCTGAAATAGAATTATCAATCAAATCTGATATCGCTGTTTCAATAGAATAACCAATATCCCTTATACTCTCGATAAGTAATGCTGCAGAAGGTGTTGCATCAATTAATTCCGAAGCATTAGTCATTAAATAATTAAGACTTTTTTTCTGTTGAAGAATATACTCTATTTTTAAAAATCATTTTGTATTATTTGTTCTCCCACTAACAAATCTATTTTTTAAGCACAGATTGGTAATACGATTTTTTCTTTCAAAATATCTTTTTGATAGATATATTCACTCATAGCTCTAGCAATTTCTTGAATAACAGGAACTACTACCGAATTACCAAATTGCCTGTAGGCTTGAGAATCAGAGACTGGAATTATAAAATTTGATTCGCCAGTTTTATCAAAACCCATCAACCTTGAGCACTCTCTTGGGGTAAGTCTTCTTGGATTCTTTTTATCTCCCTGATGTATTAATATCTCAGCACCATCTTTGTGGTATCTGGCAGACAAAGTTCTAGCAACATCTTCATGCTTACATAAGCCAAAACCAAATCCATTACCTTTGGCTCTATGCTTTTTTTCATACATCCTTAGATAGTCCCATAATTTATTAGTGATGGTATATTTTTCATTAACTTTTGAAAGATGGGGAATAGTGTATGGTTCTTCAAAAGTTTCGGATCCATCTTCAGAATGAAGTACCGAAGATAATGTGGGACCATCTGATATATCCGGAATAATTAAATCATCAAAATTAAAATTGTTTTCTTCCCTAAAACCGACTATATAAATTCTTTGTCTATTTTGAGGGACGAAAGATTTTGCATTGATTACACGATATTGAACTTTATAACCAAGCTTATTTTTTAATACGTCAAGAATAGTTTTAAAGGTCTGACCTTTATCATGACTTTTGAGATTTTTTACGTTTTCCAAAAGAAATGCTTTGGGTCTATGATGCTCGAGAATTCTTGCTATTTCGAAAAATAAAGTCCCTTGGATCTGACAATCAAAGCCATGAGATTTACCAAGTGAATTTTTTTTACTTACGCCTGCAAGACTAAAAGGCTGGCATGGAAATCCCGCAAGTAAAACATCATGACTTGGTATTGATTTTGTATCCACATCTCTAATATCTCCAGCAAATTTATGTTCTGTCTGAAAATTAGCTTTATACGTTTCTTGAGCAAATTTATCTATCTCACTCGTAAAAACACAATTTCCACCAATTGATTCAAAGCCTTTTCTAAAGCCACCTATACCTGCAAAGAGATCGATAAAATCAAACTGCTTTTGTAAAATATTTAATTTGCTATCTTGAGATTCTTGAATCTTTCTTCTCTTAAATTCTTATTTAATATGGCACCGAGATTTATAAAGTCAACCAATTTATTAACTAAAAACATCAATTATTTTATCTCTTAAATTTTCTATATTTTTTGTTTCACATTCCCAGATAACAACAGATCTCCAATCAAGATTTTTTATTTTATCCTGAATTTCTGAATCCCTTTTTATATTTTCTGTGAATTTTTTGTTCCAGAATTCCTGCCTTGTTTTTGGAGTGGAGGCATACTTGCAATTCTCATGCCTATGCCAGAAACATCCGTGGACAAAGATAACGGTTTTATATTTTGGGAGAACGATATCTGGAGACCCGGGCAAATCTTTTGAATGAAGTCTGAATCTATATCCCATAGAATGAAGAACTTTTCTTACCTTGATTTCAGGCTTTGTATTCTTTGATTTAATGGCAGACATATTCCTTGATCTCTGCTCACTTACCTTATGTATTACTTCACTATTCATCTAACCAATAAGTTTTAAACAATATAATCACCATCACCCTATAGGTACCTATATACAGTACGTGCATTATGTGTTTACACACATACCCACGTACCTTATATAGGTGTTTTAGTTGTGGTTGATTATGCTTTATTGCACCTACTTACAATGATGATGTATACACATCCAGTAAGTAGTCCCCTCTAAATTTCTTGTTTTTTACCCCTTCCCCCCGTGTATTATGAGGGGGTTGCACAATTGACTGGTATGACTAAGATCTCAGAGGTCAGCATTTTGCCATAAATTCATATATATTTAACAGAGATTGTCTTGAGTAATGCCACTATCGTCATACCGGATGCACAGAATTTATCTTGCAGCGACCATGAATTATGGTCTTGGTTCTGATGATCCAGAAGAGTTGGCATACTACAACAAAATTAGAAAAGAGATGGATGATATGAAAAAGGACCCAGTTAAAAAAGGGATACCCCTAAATTAGGATACCCCCGAAGGAATGGATAAATGAATCTGAATACTTTTTTATTAATTGATGGGAGTCTTATGCTTATTGGTCTGCCTTTGCTGATGATTCTTAAAGGCAAAAAGAAAACTCCCTAAGTCATCACTTAACCGCGAAAGTCACTCCCATAACGGCAGTAATATCTTTCTTGATGGTGGTGGTGTCATAAGAACCCCAACTGCTTACCTTGGTGGAATTCGGAACAGTTATCTGAAAAACTCCAGTATTAACTCTCTTCAAACCACCCACTTCAGATCCTGCCTGAAGCGCAATAGCCTCAGCTCTGATTCGTGCATCCTTTGCTGCCTTAGCAAGCATGTCAACGCGCTTATCAGCCAGCTTTGAATAAGTGAATTCAGGACGGCTTGGTTTCACCCTTACCCCTTTCCCAAGTAATTCTGTAATCTGACTATGAGTCTTCTGGATGTTATAAACATCCCTACTTTCAATCTCAATATTCTGATAAGTAATCCATTCAGTTCTAATGATTTCATTAGTCTTAGGATGCTTTGTTTTATATTCACTTATACTCGCAGGTCCAAGATAAACATCCTGCTTTACACTGTCTTCAATTCCATTGGCTTTAAGGAATTCCATTGTCTTATTAATGGACTGCTTATGCTTGGTGAATGAGTCAATCTGAGTTTTACCTGAGGTCTTTACTTGGACTGACCATTTTGCAATATCACTCTCAAAACTCTCTGTACTTGCACCCGTAACAGTGATAGTATTTTCAACCGTTCTGAACCCTCTCACAAGGACCGTGGAGGCACCTATAAATCCTCCGAGAGATAAGACAGCCATTGCGAAAACAAGTGGCGGGGTGCGGCGTATAACACCCAGAGAATCGCCCGGCAGCGACCTGAGTCTCTTAATAATTTTCATTGTCTATCAGTATGTGTGTAGGAGCTTTTTAACAGCTGAACCGAAAGAAAAATATTAGAAAATCCCTGACTTTTATTCCTTCAGTTCTATCTGGCCATTAAGGGAAACATCTTATGTTGATGTGCCAATTTTGGAGTCGGTTACTAATATTGCCAAATGAAATAACGGTCCGCAAGAAGTATTTTTGTATTATTCAATTCGACTGAAGTCCAGGATAAATTCCACTCCGCTCTGCCGAATCAGGAGTGGGTACAATACACAAGGAAATACCTGATATTTTTCCTTTATCTACAGAAGCATAAGCAACTCCAAGAAGATTAGATTTATCGCCTTGCGCCATGATGAGGCAATCTGTATGACCATAGGCTGGGCAGACACCTAATTCGGCATAAACAGAACTGTTAGTTTTTTTTATTGTTTCAAGCTTCGGTCTGATGTATTCCATGAATTCATCTTTTGTGTTCATATCGGTCAAGACTTTCTGTGAAGAGTATGTGAAATCTTCTGACAAATACGATTCAAACTCAGACGAATCAAGAGTATGCATCATTTTCGCATAAATACTCAAAGCTTCCTTTTCTGTAAGTTGATCAGTTTTTTCTTCCAAGGGTTTCACTTTTTAGTTTTGCTAAATTGCTCAAACATACTTAAATATTGAAGAGGAAATACACTGGTTAAATCCTCTATTCTCTCTTCATCTAATACAACACCCTCAGGCAATTTCTTTACTAACTTTGGGATAGCTTTTTTTGTCTCTTCACTGCAGAAGTTAATTCTGTAAGTGGCTTCTTTTTTAATATTATTTTTAATCAATCCATCTTTTTCAAGCATTGATTTTAAATCAAGATTATTTCCTTTCAGAAGAGCAATTAAAACATTATCTGCAATTTTTAAAGCCTCCGCAGGCTCTTTATCTTTGTTTATTCCAAATACCCAGGTACAGGCACCGACACCCAATGCTCTTGCAATACAATCATCATTTCCAATTTCATCACAGGGTAATCTAAAAGACTCTTCAATTTTTTTCAGATCATAACCATTCTCACCTTCTGGAAAGCCAGCTTGAGCGTAGAAAGGAAATAAAAATGATATTGCAGTAAGAATTAGTCGTTTCAAAATTATTCAGAAATCCAGCGGTTAATTATTGTCCCTTCATAAATATGACCCGATGCTTCAACTATTGGTTTAGTTTCTGGATTAACAAAGATGTCGTAACAAGTATTTACTGGGCCTTGAAACATAACTGTCGCTCTTTTGGGGTCTTCCAATGATTTGCCAATATAAAAAGTTTTTACTCCCATCTCTTTAAACATCGCCTGTTGTTCAGGAGCATTCATATGAGCCTCATATTCCTCAAAAGTATTGCTTAATTTGAAATCCAAAACAGTTGTTTCAATTGACATAAAAAAAGGAGCTAATTGCCCCTTATTGTAGATCGACTGTCAATCAATAAAATTATCGCATTCCAGCTAAAGCATAGGCAAAAAGTTGGCTAAAACAGATTCCCCTGAATCTCATCACTATCATCTTTCACAGGATTACAAACTAACTTGGCATATTGCTCGGAATAAGCACAATTTTTACAGGATAGATTTGGTTCCGGAATCTGGTCATTATTCATCAAAGAAACCATTGAATCTATTTCTTTCTCAATCCAATCAATATTCCAATTATAAGGGACTAAATATTCGTCAAAATTCATTCTTTTATTAAATTCTTCATCATCTCTTTTTGCATTGCAAACTAAAAAATAGGATGTTTTATGAACATCAAATCCCATCCCCTTAAGAAGATAGGCATAGAAATCCATCTGGATTTTATAGCCTTCATGATAAGGATCATCAAGATAATCTTGTTTATCTACTCTCCCAAGTTTTGCCTGTGACTTGTAATCAACAACTATTAATTCCTTAGTAATCTTATGCTGCCAGATATCATCAACCCCTCCTGTCAAGATGATATTTGTATCCTTATGGCGAAGCATCAATCCTTTGTGAAGAGAATTACGCCAATCATCTATCTCAGGATGATCAAAAGGAACTAGATGACTTAAATCATTGTCGATAAATAATCTATGTGGGATTTGTCTTTCTCGGCAATAATCAAATTCTTTTTTTAAGAGCAAATCAGTAGTTTCATTTAAAGTCCATCCAGGTGTTCCTGGCGGGTCAAGTCCTTTTACTCGGTCCAAGTAAAAACATCTCTTGCAGGTTAAAAAATTTGAAAACCTTCCTCTACTTATTTTGAAATCTTCTTTCTGATTAGGAGAATAAGATGAAGATGCTCTTGTCCTTAATCCAGTTGCTTTTACAGGTTCTTTTTTACTATTTCTTTTCAGATCTATCATGATTTTTTAATTCAGAAAGAATCTTTCTTATATATAGATTATCCTTACAAAAAAGTAAAAACAAAATTTCTAGCTTAAAAAAATCATTAATCAGCAAAATTAATAAATGAAGATTTACTTCTTGTTAGAAAAAAGTTTTTACACTTATCATCTCTTTTTAATTAGTTAAGTGAAACCTGTATCTATCTCAGCTTATTCAATAATTCTAGAAAATTATCTTGATCAGATGATTAAAGAGGGACCAACTTGCTGTTCATCGGCAACTATTTCTGCGGTCTCTGTAGTTTGGGATCATATTTGCCCAGATGATGATGATTTAGATGATGAGGGGATTATTGAATTTTTTGATTTTTTAGAAGATATTTATAAATGGACAAGTACCCAGAAGGGGTTAAAAGATTATTTAAAAGTTAGATTTGAAGAAGAAGAAGAACCAGAAGGCCCTTATTTTTTTATAGGCAACACTGAGGATTGTTTCTATAAAAATTTTGATGAATTTCTGGAAGATCTAGACTTTAATTTATGCTTCCAATCATTTAGGAAATGTTGGGAGAGAAGTTGTGATGGTGAAGATGTTTTTCAAGAAGGACAATTTAAAATTGATTTTAAAAAATAAAACTTTTACTACTTGCACCGCTTATTAAATAATGAACATTTACTTCTTGTTAGAAAAAGTTTTTACACTTATCATTTCTCTAATTGGTTAGTTAAATGAAGCCTGTTAGTTGGGAAAGTTTTTATTCAGAATTTGAAGGGCAGTTTGATGAAGAACAATCTCTTGGTATTGAATTATTTGATTCTATGGGATTAAGAAATAAACTTGATAACCTTGGCTACAAAATAAACACCTCAACATTATTAGACATGTCAAGAATTGGAGAATATTTTCCAACAATTTCTGATCAGTCTGAAGAATCAGTTATTATGATTTTTCATAAATTACCTTTGGATTTTGATTATGACGACGGCAATGAATTTATTTATAAATGGTTTGGTTTACATAAAAAATACATTAGAAGTTTTGATCCATATTTTATGCCTGAGAAATCTAGGGAGGAGCAAAGTTTAGAAAAGCTTGAAAATTTAAAGAACTTTACTAAGAACTGGTTTGAAAGTGAATCTAAAGATTGGCTTAATTTTTTAGTTGAGAAGACAAAAGAAAGAACCTATGGACATTATGAAACAAAACCCGATGAGTTTTGGTGGGATCCTAAAAAAGTGGAAGATTGGGAATATGAATGTGCCGCCGCATTAACTGCATCTTGCATTAGCGAGTACGAATCAAAAGGGAAGGAACTTGTGAAGGAAATTTTGGCAGGATATGTTGCTCAGACAAATTCAATTAGCGAAGGGCAATCAACCAAAATAAACATGTTATTACTACATTCTTCAATGATTGGATTTGAGAATTACTTTCTTAACGACTGCAAACTTGGAGGAAATGAAAGTATCAAATTAACAGATGAGATTGTACTAAAAGCTTTTAGCATAGATTCAAATTAGCCAAAAAAGGGGATAATAATCTTTAACCGTTGTATCTCTCTTTAATTACAAATTCATCATTGAATAAAACTTCTTTTCCAAATCCATAAACGCCATAAATTATATTTTTAAAATCCTTTTCATCAGTATCAATTAACCAATCAGTATCAATCTCATGATCTTCATTAATACATCTATTGTCGATCTTCTTTCCACCATCTAGAAGTTGCACAATAGATGGAATTGAGAAGGAATAATACCCTTCTGGCGCTTGGTCTTCTTCTGAATCTTCATTAATCTCTATCCATTCTCCAGAGACTATGTACTCCTCATCAAAATAATCATCATTATATTTTTCAAACAATTCTTTGGACATATATCCTTCAATAGCATGATCATCGAATGAACATCTATAGAAGTTATTTTTATAACAAAGGACTCTGAAGTCATTGTATGGAGAAATATCATTTGACGGATACTCGATAACTTTATAATTCAGACCTTCTTCCTCCCATTCATCTTCAATGTAGTCTTCATCTGAATCATCCAACGAGTTGAACTGTTCAACCAATTCAGGAAATAAAAGGGGGTATTCCTTGGACATCTGAATAAAGTAAAAGCCTCGTATTAGTAGAAAATTAGCAGAAAGTTCTTTGAATGTCCCTTTAAAAAGTTTTTATGAAAATAATTGGACTTGATAATAATTACAATACTAACTAGCAATAATTTTGCAGAAATTGAAAAATATTTATTTTAAATGATCTTTATAATTTAATAATTCAATAGAAGAATATTTCTCAAAGCTTTCTCTAGAGAAACCTCCCCATGCAAGATATGCGATTCGACAAATTTGATCATAATCAACATGTCTTTTGAAATCTTCTATTGATTTAAATGGGAACCCTTCACCTCCAATCGGCCATTGCCTATCATCATCATCATCTCTTGGAGCTAAAAATTTATCACCAAGGTTCTCTAGGTCCTCTGGAATTCTCCAATCTAAATATTTTTTTAGCGAGTCTGGGGAACTTAACTGATCTTTCAAGTAGAAATAGTAGTCAAAGATATCATCATCATCGTCATCGTCATCGTCATAATCATAATCATCATAACCATTCTCAGGATTTACTTCCCATAAAACATATTCAATTGTGTGGCTTGATGCAATATAAATACCACCTCCCCACATTGTATCCCTAGCTTCATTAAGTTCTATAAACTTTTCATATGCATATTTTAATGTGACCTCAAAAACTTTTTTCTTCTTATTTATTTCTAAGGAATAATCCATTATGTTTTAAAGATTTCTTATAAATTAACCCTTTAATTAATTAAAATCATTGTTTTTTAATCGATATTACATGGCCGCTATAGTAAAAGATAGATCATAAAATTTCCATGAAAAAGTTTTTAGGAGGAAGGAATATAATCAAAAAATGGACTATATCACTATTACAGCACTCCCTAGAAATAATTTGACAGTCACAGAAAGGCCGTCTAAATTTATTCTGCACACTTCAGAATCATTGTGCTGCAGGCAGTCTGATTGGGCCAACCCGGCCCACTTTAAAATTGCCCTTGTAGCTCAGCGGTAGAGCACTCCCTTGGTAAGGGAGAGGTCTCGGGTTCAAGTCCCGACGAGGGCACTTGAGCAATTGATTAATATAACTGAGATCTCGTAGATAAAGTATTTTAACTAAAATTTAAATATATTTAATATAGTTTGTCTTTAGTAATGCCACTATCGTCATACCGTATGCACCGCATTTATCTTGCAGCGACCATGAATTATGGTCTTGGTTCTGATGATCCAGAAGAGTTTGCCTACTACAACAAAATCAGAAAAGAGATGAATGATATGAAAAAACAACAAATTAAAAAAAAGGAATTTCTCTAAATTGGGATACCTAAGGAGGAATGTATAAATGAACCTGAATACTTTTTTATTAATTGATGGGAGTCTGATGCTTTTTGGTCTACCTTTATTTATGATTCTTAAAGGCAAAAATTAATTATAAATTGATCACATTCTACCCATATTCAAATTCAATTGTTGGTCCTTTATCCGTATATGGGAGTTCCTCAAACCGTACATATTTGTTAGTCGGATGACCACTCTAACTAGTTAGAACATAGATGTAGTCGTCATGAGAAAATGTCTACGAAATCCACACTAAAAGAAGATTATAAATCTGAGATTGAAGAAAGATCAGAGGAAGAACTTCTTGAGGAAGAAATCAGAAATCAGCAAACATTGGATAGCTTTGTTGAATCTGATAAAAACTGGAGCTGATTAAATTTTATTTATTTAGGAGAAAGTTATGAATTTTAAAAGATCACCATTCTCAATACTGGACAAAGACAAAATAGAAATGGACTATATCAAAGGAATTTACAAGAGAAAAATTCAAGATGAAATTGAATCTTATAAAAATCCAGATGAAGAGAAGATGGATACGATCAAAGCTCAGGATGTATTGATGCTTGATAGGATCTCAATTTAGTTATTCTTTTTTTTTCTTTTTCTTATCTATTAGCAACTAATCTTTATTAAAAATTTAAAAATATGGATTTTTAATAAAGTGAGAATTTAATTTGGTATCGCATGTACCGTTTATATGCTTTTTGGTAGCTATTAATTGGATATGAGTTATTTTGCCGAACCGAACCATATTGAATACGATGCATGGTTCGACGAAAACATCGACCCAGTAGATCTTGTGAATTACTCAGATGAAAAGGAGTTCAGTGATTCAGTACACTTTAAATTCCATAAAATGTCCACTAGAAATTTAACGATTGGTTCTTCTGATAATTTTCACTGGTAAATAAAAGATTTTTCATTCCATAGATATTTATGAATCTTACGCAGAGTATGTACCATCACTTTCTCTTCTTGCCTTAGCTAATACAATTTCATCTACAACTTTTTCAATCATGTAAGCACTTTTTTTTCCAAAACATTTTTCTTTTTTAATACTCTCAAAATCATTTGGGATTAAATCATTATGTTCACAACAGTCGCATTTAATATCAATTTTATTACCTCTGAAAACCTCTAAAGCTCTAGAAAAAATCCATTGCTGAACTGAAATACTTTCCCAACTATCAAAATTCGACCATTTAGCAAAATCCCTATTAAGGATGCCTTTTAATCCATCAACCTGATTTACATATACTAAAAATGAATCTTTTCTTGGTTGATCATTAATACCAATAGTTTTGACATTATTTTGATTCATTAAATATAGATTAATTGAGTAGCCTTATAAATCTAGAGGATAATTTCAAAAATATAAACAAAAAAATGTCTCAAATAAGATCATTAATTGCTTTATCCAATCTAGAAGTATGAATTGTATTTCTGAGTAATTCAAAATCTTTAAAATCAAAGCCCGGGCCAACACAACAACTTACTAAAGTAAATTCGCCTGTACTTTTTGCAGCTTGCCAATATCCAGATGGGATCATTTCTACTGGATTATTAGAATCTAAAATTAAATTTCTTATTAACTTATTATCATTATCTAGGCACCATAAATTCAGAGGATCGCCCCTTAAATAAATCCAAATTTCATCAGCATTTTTTACTCTGTGCCAAGCACTTTTTACATCTCTCTCTAAAAGATAATAAATTCCTGTAATAAAGTTTCTACTTTGGCCATCTTCCCTTATTAGAGAATTCTCACTCCTTACTATCTCTCTAAACCATCCACCCTCAGGATGAGGAGATAAATTGAATTGTTTAATTATCTCTATATTTTTTTTATTAGGATTCACATCACAAAATATCTTTTAAATTTATCTTATACTCCAAAGCTATCTGAAAAAATCAAAATAAACTATATTTTCTAAAAAATTAAGCACAAATAACTGACAAATCTACAAAATTTTTATTTTCATCTGCCAGTTCAGTAATGATTCTATTGAGCCATTCAGAGGTCGTTTCACAATAGCCTACATTTAAAATAGTTTTTTGCTTAGATTTTTCTTCTTTATTCATAGTTAAAGTATTTTTATATAAATTAGTCTTTAATTAAATCTATGTGAATAAGTCTTAATTACTATCTATTTTAAAAAGTTGTATTTAATACATATTTAAGAACTGCTAGTAAACAAATAAAATTAAATCGTTGACAAGAAAATGTATACAAGTAAGAGTAGAAAAAATTTATTATTTAACCTATGAATAACATCAAGATTGAGGAATTGATGAAAATAAGGTTCGATGGTATTGCTAATAGAATTGGGCAATTAAGCAAAAGGGAAAGTGAGTCTTTATTACTTGAGCATCTTGAGTGGTTGGAGGGAGGATGGGAGACTGAAGAAATCTTATTTTTAAAAAAGCCCTATAGAAAATGGTGGTTCTAACTCCACTTCTATAAATAATTAATGATGGCCTAAGGGACCAGGGCCAGAGCCTATTTTATAAGAATTTTCTAAAGATTTCTCAACAAATAATTTCGCTTTTTGTATGGAATCAAATAGATCAAAACCTAAAGCCTTGTAACCACAAATAGCAGCACTCAAAGTACAGCCACTACCGTGGGTATTTTTTGTATTTATGAAATTATTAAATAGCCACTCTTTTCTACCATTTAAATCAAGGAAAAAATCCTTCCCTTTCATATTTTTTAAACCGCCACCTTTTATAAGTACCGCTTTAGCTCCAAGAGCAATAATTTTTCTTGCTGAATTTTCGACATCTTCTTTACTCCTTATTTCTAAACCAGAAAGTAGATTTGCTTCATAAATATTTGGAGTTACCAAATCAGCAATTGGTAATAAGAGTTTTTTATAAGCATTAATAGCAGAATCTTCCAGTAATTTAGAACCAGTTCTTGTAACCATTACTGGGTCAATAATTTTGGTTATTTTGTATGTATTTAATTTTGAAGCAGCATCATTAATTATCCTTTCATTTAATAACATTCCAGTTTTTAATGCATCAATACCAAAATCAGCAAATAAAGTATCTAATTGATTTAATAAAGTATTCTTCTCTACTGGTTGAACGCACGTAACCTCTATACTATTTTGTGCGGTAATACATGTAATAACAGAACATCCATGTACTTTAAGGGCCATGAAAGTTCTCAAGTCAGCCTGTATGCCTGCTCCACCTCCTGAGTCACTACCGCCTATTGAAAGAGCAATTTTAGAATACATAATTTATTAACTCGTTTTTGAAAGTACTATAAGTAAATTTTAATTTAAATCAGAAATCTGAATATGCATTAAAAAAATCTAACTCCAATTCCATAGCTCTCCTGTATAAATATTTGGCCTGTTTAATATCATATCTTTCTTTATTAGTCTCAATAAGATTTTCAAGTGAATCTGCTAGCTTTTCAAAGCTCTCATCAGAGTAAGTAATTATCCATTCTTTATATTTAATGTCAAAATCCTCCTCATACAAACTTTTTCCTATCCAAGAATAAAGTCGCATGCATGGAGTCATTGCAAACATTATTTCAACTGAGCTAAGTCTTTTGGAAATATCATCAAGAAAATCTGTATAATTTTTAGTGGTTTTTTTTATATAGTTATTAGATAAATCAATATCCCATTCTTTTGCATACGTTTCATGAAGTATTAACTCCTCTGAAACGCCCATTAAGAGTTCACTTAACTTCCTTATTGAGTACTTATCTTTTGATTTGGAAACAGCAAGACCATAAGCTTTAGCAAAAGTCTCTAAAAAGAAATAATCTTGAGCCAAATATTCTTGAAATATATTTTTAGGTAGACTTCCATTCTTTAAACCTTGAACAAATTTTGTATTTAAACTTAGTAAAGCAATCTCATAATTATCATCCCAAAGTTTTTTTGTTATTTTCATTTTTTTTTTGATTTTTAGTTATTCTAAAATTTTTTATTTTTTTTACCTACAAACTTAATCTTATTTTTCTAGGATTAAAAGAAAAAATTATGAAAGAAATAAATATCTTATGGTTTAAGAAAGATTTAAGAATTTTTGATAACGAAGCTCTCTGTGAGGCTATAAAAGATAATGATATTTTACCTATTTATATTATTGAGTTAGATATTTGGAGCCAAAATACTCATTCAGATAGACAATGGCAATTTTGCAAGGAAAGTTTAATAGATTTAAGAAATGCACTTGCTGAGATTGGACAACCATTAATTATTAGGACTGGGAATGTTATTAATATCTTTGATGAAATTAGTTCAAAATTTAAAATCAAAGGTATATATAGCCATCAAGAAACAGGCGATTGGCTTACTTATAAGAGAGATCAAAAAGTAAGAGAATGGGCTTTAAACAAGAATATTATTTGGCAGGAATTTCTACAATTTTCAGTTTTTAGAGGCAATTTAGATAGGAATAATTGGTCTAAAAAGTGGCAAAAAAATTCCGAAAAAAACTTACTTAAAGCTCCATTAAGAATTAATTCTATTAACTTTAATATTGGAGAAATACCCTCAGACGAAATTTTTTCCTTTAAAAAAGAAACTTGTCCAGGAAGAATGCAAGGTGGAAGAAAGAAAGGTCTAGAGAGGATGGAATACTTCTTTAGTAATAAATTAGATTCTTATTCAAAAGATATATCTAGCCCAGAAAAATCATTTAATAGTTGTACAAGACTATCCCCATATATTTGTTGGGGATGCATTTCATTAAAAGAAATTTTTAAAAAGGCAAATATATCAAAAAACAATAATTCTAGGATGTTAAAAAGCAGATTAACTTGGCATTGTCATTTTATTCAGAAACTTGAAAGTGAACCAGAACTAGAGTTTAGGGAATACCATCCTTTTTTTAAAAATATTAGAGAAAAAAATAATGAATTACTTTATTCATGGAGTTCAGGTAATACGGGCTTTCCTTTTATAGATGCATGCATGCGTTCATTAAATTTCAATGGATGGATTAACTTCAGGATGCGAGCGATGCTAATGTCTTTTGCTAGCTATAATTTATGGCTACCATGGCAAGATTCAGGTTCTGAATTAGCAAATAAATTTGTAGATTATGAGCCTGGAATACATTGGAACCAATGCCAAATGCAATCTGGAACTACGTCTATAAATACCAATAGAATTTATAATCCTATAAAGCAGGGAAAAGATCATGATCCTCAAGGAAAATTTATAAAAAAATGGATACCAGAATTAAAGGATATATCACTTAATTTCATTCATGAACCATGGTTACTATCTAGATTTAATCAAGAAGAATACGAACAAATTAATTACATAAGACCAATAATTGACATCCCAAAAAGCACTAGAACTGCAAAGAAGAAAATTCAGGAAATCACTAATAAGGATGGATATTGGGATATCTCAAAAGAAATTTATTTAAAGCATGGCTCTAGAAAAAGACTTAGAAAAAATATAAATAATAAAAAAACTGTTTCTAAGAAAAAGGAAAAACAATACGAACTGAAATTAGATTTCTAAATTTTATTGTCAGAAATTTACAGATTCCTTTGAGCACCTAGGAAAGTTTTTTAAATTTTGAAATTAAATATATAAATCCACGATGAACTAATGCAAGCTTTAATGTATCTATTAGATTTTATTAATTATGTCTGAAAGATTTGAATGGGACGATACCAATAGTTCAGGTATATGGTGGAGTACTAATGTAAGTATTAGAGACGAGTGCATTTTGCTCAAAGAAGATACTCAATGCAAAGATTCTGATATCGTCGAACTTCTTAGGAGTATTGCACAAAATATTGAAGATAATGGCCTTTAATTTTTAAAGGAATATTTTCTTTTTTAAAGATTTTAAATTCCTTTTACAGCTTTTATTAATTCTTTAGTAATGCCCTTTTCACTCATTGAATGACCAGCATCATTAACAATAATTAATTCAGAATTATTTAATTTCTTATTTAGATCCCAAGCGCTCCTAACTGGACAAACAACGTCATACCTACCTTGAATAATTTTTGTTGGGATCGATTCTATTGTTTTTATATTTTTTAAAATAAAATCATCTTCTAAGAAAATATTATTAATAAAATAATGACATTCGATCCTTGCAAATGCATCTGAAAAAGAATTAACTTCAGACTTATCAAAATCGAATTTTTTATTTATTAAATGACTAGTTGAGAGTTCCCATTTTGTCCAAGCTGCTGCTGCTTTTGATCTAAGATTTGCATCTGATGATGTTAGATATTTATAAAAAGAACTTATCAAATCATTTCTTTCTTCTTTTGGTATCACAGAAATATATTCTTCAAATTCATCAGGGAATATCTCACTTGCACCATATTGATAGAACCATAATAATTCAAACTTTCTACATAAAAATATACCTCGCAAAGTTAAGCTTTTAACTCTTGATGGATTTTTAATTGCATATATAAGTGAAAGTGTTGAGCCCCAAGATCCACCAAACAAATGCCAACTATCTATTTTTAATAGAATCCTTAATTTCTCAATATCATCAACTAAATGATTAGTCGAATTTTCTTTTAATTCTGAGAAAGGAGTTGAAGAACCGCAACCTCTTTGGTCAAATTGAATAATATCGAATTTATCTGGATCAAAGTATCTTCTATATCTTGGTTGACTTCCTCCTCCTGGGCCTCCATGAATAACTAGTATTTTTTTACCATTTGGATTGCCTGATCTTTCCCAATAAATCGTATGAATATCACTTACTTGTAAAAAACCCTTTTCACGAACTTCAATTTTAGGAAACAAGACTTGATCTTTCATTGTGAAATATTTTTAAACACTTAATAAATCCATATTATCCAAAAAGAAGTCTATTTTAGAAGTAGTTTGTTAAAAAAAAAGGACTGGTGGTACAGTCCTTTTTGATATTTAATTTCCTAATAACAGGATATAAAATTACATATTGAAAAGTCTATTTACTCATAAACCTAGAATACGTGAATTCGGGGATTTATCTCGATAATTTCAGTCCCTATTATCGCTAGTAATTATAAAGCGAAGTCTTATCAGACTAATTGATTGAACTTTAATTTTCGAATAATCCCATTCTCAGGAATACGCTTCCTATATTTTGGAATTTGCTAAATTTCAGGCGGACTATCAATCATTTAGATTGCCTCCGAACTCAACATTTATAAATTACTCCTTTTTACATTTTCAGTAAATCCGTAAATATGCTGATTTACTTTTTTCTAAATTTGTAAGAGAATTTTAATGATCCTTTGTTTTTTATAGATAAATATAAAAAATAAAGTCTATAATCTTTTAGTTATTCAGATTCATAGAGCAAAATAGATTCAATTATTCTTTTATCACTATCAGAAAGTTTATAATCTTCCAATTTCCACTGAACAAATTTTACACACTCATCAATAGAAGGATTCTTATCTCGGCACTTACGCCACTCTCTAATCCAATCTGCCAAGGCAAAAGTTATTTTTGTAGTAATCATATTTACCAATCAGGGTAATTAAAATCTCCGCCTATAGGTTCTTCATAAAATTCCCCTTCTTTTATACCTTTATCATATTTTTCAATTATCTTTTTATAAGAAGCTATTGAGGGAAGTAAATCTCCTACATATATTGGTTCCATTCTAATTGTTATAATAATTTTAATTATTTATTATTTTATATAAGAATTTAATAAATAGATTATTAATATGCATTATGGATTTCATAAAAAAGAACAAGATCTTAACAGTAATGGCCGTTATTGCAGTTTTATCATTTGCATTGGAAAAAGTAGGCATAATACACCCTTAAATTAATTAAGTTTATTTTTTAAATACTTCCTAATGAAATAAGTAAACCCATACTATTACTGCAAAAATAAGCAATGGAGATAATAATGTAAAAATTAAAGTTGAAAGATTAATTAGCATAAATTTTAAATAAATACACAAATTTAATAAACATCACTTTTAAGCATTTGCAATAAGTAAAATTTAAAATATTACGATATAAAAAAATTTTGAATAAAGAAAGATATAAAGAAGAATATGAAGAAGGATCAGACTTACCATGGCCTAGTGATAAAGAAGATAAAATAACTCGGCAATTTTATAAAGATTTATCTTATCTTTCAAAAAACATAAACTATAGTAAAAAGAAAAAGCTAAAACTTTTTGAACAAGTAGTTAGAATAATAAAAGGCAACGACTAGGGTTAATTGATATTCAAACTAAAATGAAAAATTTAATGATATTAATTAAAAGTTTTTTTCTTTTAAGACCAAGATTTTTATCCACTATATTTTTTATTCCAATTCTTTATGGCATTGGGTGGGCTTTATCCCAACCACTTTTATTATTTAATTTTGAAGAAGAAAATTTATCCTTAATTGGAACTATTATTACTTTCTTTCTCTTTATCTTTTTACTCCCGTATTGGTTTTATATCAAAAGAAACAAATCAAGTGCTTGGATACTTCTTGGGATAACTAAAGACAAATTTTTAAAAAACTTTGTCAATTTTTCTAAAGGTATCTTATTTTCCTTACTTTTAATAATTCTAATTCTTGTACCACTATTGCAAAAAAATTATATTTCTTGGATAGGTGAATTGTCGCCAATAATATTATTAAATTCTATTGTACTGGGATTAGGTGTTGGATTCGCAGAGGAAATAATTTTTAGAGGCTGGTTACTAGAAGAACTAAAATTTGAATATGGTACAAAAATATCAATAGCTTTACAAGCTATAGTTTTTAGCTTTGTTCATAATTTATCAAATGAGACATTTTGGAACATAATAGGTTTACGTTTAGGATTTATTTTACTTGGGATATTTCTATCATTAGTAAAAATTAGAGATAAAGGTTCTCTATGGAATTGCATAGGAATTCATGGAGGACTTGTGGGAATTTGGTTTTTTATAAATAACGGATTAATAGAATTCAAAGAAAATACACCTTCTTTTTTAGCAGGTCCTTTTACACAAAATATTCCAAACCCAATCGGAAGCTTTAGTGCAATTTTAATATTGCTTTTGTTATGTATTTTTTATGCAGTAAAATCAAAAAAAAATTTCCTTAGACGTTTTAATTAGATATAAATACCGATTGATTTTTGATTAGTAATTGTAAGAGTAAAATAAAGCTTAATTTTCATATGAACTTTGAGGCAGGAATAAGATTTATTGTATTTTTAGTAATTTTTGGAGTTACAAACTATCTAATGATGTTGAGAAGATATGAAAACGACATCAAAAAAAAGAAATATTTACAACAGGAAAAAATTTCCAGGCTATACCCTAAAGGTTCATTTATTTTCTGAAATTAAAAAAAGTTTTTGTAGAATTTCCTCACCATTTTTTATTAGTTTTTTGCCAACCCTCATTTAACAATTTTTGCCACAATAATCTTGCTTCTTCTATAACAATTTTTTTTCTAGTTTTCATTAATGGAGGATTTTCTCCATGTATTCCCATAATAATTCCTTCTTCAATAACCATATAATCAATAGATTTATCAGAATGATCTTTATCTTTGTAGAAACGCATCACTCCTACAAAATTGGAGTCAATTAACCAGAAATCATTAGTTGAATCCAATAAACCAAAATAAAATTTAATTTATCACACATGTTTGATTGAAATCTGCGAGGAAAATATTTATTTAGTTTATTCATATTTGATATGTTTTTTCTTTTTGTCTACTTTTTTTTAATTCGCCACGTTTTTTCTTAAGCTCAACTCTTTTCTTTTGTGATGCTTTGGTAGGTTGTGTGGATTTTCTTGATTTAAATGGGTTATTTAAAGCATTTTTTAGGATTAAACTAAATTTCATTAAAGCTAGCTGCCTATTTAATAATTGATTTCTATGTTCTTGAACCGCTAAGCGTAAGGTATTATTCACTAATTTATTTTTCAAGTTTTTTTTAATAATTTCTTTCTGATAATCATTTAATACTTTGGAATCTTCTAAATTAAAAATAATCTCCACTCTGCTTTCAATTTTATTTACATTTTGTCCTCCAGGACCGGAAGATCTGGAAAATCGCCACTTAATTTCGTTGGATGGGATTACTAATGTTTTAGTAATTTTTAAATCCATTTTTAGTTCTTTTTGATTTAGATCTTTAGAATCTTCTACTTAATACTTTAAAATATACTTTAAAATTTGGTCGGTAAATACTGGGCGGTTAAGTTAGGTAAACCGAAATTCGGTGTATTTGCCGTATCAATATCTTCGGTATTTATCCTTTCATATTTCAAAGAATTATTAGATATTGAATTTGTACTTATTCAAAGGTCACTTATGTATTCAATGTTTGATCTTCTTTTTGAAACACCTTCATATCGCCCAGTATATGTTATTTCCGATAGCGAAATGAAGGAGTTAAAGAAAAACCAACATCAAGAAGAGCTTGATGAAATTACAAAACAAAAAGTAAGACTTGAAGATGCTTTTAAAGCTCAACTAAAACATCTTGAAGAGAGAGAAAAAGAAGTAAAAAAAGAACTTAAAGTACTCTCAGCCTCAAAAGATAAATAATTTATTTTTAGAGAAATTACTTTTTCCAAAGACGGTTTTTAACCGTCTTTTTTAGTTCTTTTAAACTTAAGGAATCCATTAAATCCACAGATATTAAAAATATTTTCCATAATTAACAAATGGATAATAATAAAGAAAAAATAAGAATGTTCTTACCTTTTAGCTGGGTAATTTGTGCAGCAATATCTTTTGCTTATATAAATTCACATTTAATAAATACCTAATATAGATGTCTTATCCCTCTAGAGACGAAATACTTGCATCTTCAAAAGGTTGGGTAGCCTCTTTTTTGAACTTTCTTCCTGGTTTAGGATCGGGCTACTTATATCAAAGAAGATGGAAACCCTACTTTTTTAGCATCACTGCTAGTACTGCATGGTTCGCATTAGGTTTTTTTTTACAAGGAGATTCAGAACCCTCTCAAAGTGAACAAATAATTGGAATTTCAGGTCTTTTTTTTATATCAATAGTTACAGTTATAGAAGCCAACTTGGCTTTCAAAAAAGCAAGTAGTAAAACAAAAGCTGAAAATGAGAAAATAATTTCCTCTAAAAAAAAAGGATGGTTTAAATAGTTCAAAAATTAGATCCCAAAAAATATTTAATTACTTCTCAGTTTCTTAATTTAAATAAATAATTACCATAATTGATTTTTAAAATAATTAAAAAATTTTTTTTAATTATAAAAAAATAAAATTTCCTTTTCTTTTAGACCTTCCCAACCCGAGTCTATTAATAATTGATTCAATGTTTCTTTATCAAAATGCTTAGAACCCGTTTTGACGCATCTATTTCTCATTGATTTTTTAACACCACTCCTTTGTCTTTTATTCTCCTCATCCATTATTCTATTGTACAGATCTAGCATTTTTTGAGGGATTGGAGTACCGTCAAGATCCACTCCATTTTGAATAGCAAGATCAACAGCCTGCATTCCCATTTTCTTCATATATTAAAAAAATACTGCAACCATAATAAAGCAAAAGTTATTAATCTAAAATTCTTTGAATAATAATTTATTGATTTTGAATTTCCTTAAGTACTCTAATAGCCTCTTTAATGTGTTCAGGACCATTCAATAAATCTCTAAAAATATGCCTAACTGTCCCTTTGCGATCAATAACGTAAGTTACCCTACCATCCATAAATCCTAATACTTTAGGAACTTTAAAAGTTTTCCTAATAGAGTCATTTGTATCGCAAAGAAGTGGATATTGTAATTTATTTTTATTAGCAAATGCCAAATGACTTGAGGTACTTCCATTACTTACTCCCCAAACTTGCGCACCTAATACTTTAAATAAGTCATATTTATCTCTAAATCCGCAAACTTCTATAGTGCAACCTGGCGTATCATCTTTTGGATAAAAAAACAAAACAAGGGGACTTTTTAATCCCTTATTTGATCTTTTAACTCCATTTTGATCCAGTAAAGAAAATTCTGGAACTTTATCTCCAATCTTCACAACAGTTCTTATAAAGTTCCATATTAGAGGTTAATTTGTTTTCATTGTGGCCTTCAAAGTAAATAACTAATATTAAAGTCAGTTTTTTGTTTTAAAAGATACTAAAAAATTATTGAAATAAACTATGGTGAATTATTAATTCAATAATATGGAATTAATAATTTATATTTTTTTATTTCTTCTTCTTTTTTTAGGATTTATTTTTAATTTAAAAATAAATAATTTTAAAAAAGTTAAAGAAATCCGAAACAGAGCTAAAGATTATTCAAATAAAGAATAATTAAATATGTATTGCTAAGATTAAAATTCAATTTTTTCATTTGGAGTAAATACTGAGCAATATTTTTTTACTAGATCCTTTGGCTGACTAGTAGAAGAATTCGTTAATTTTAATTTTAGTTTTTCTAAAGCCTCATTAGCATTAATCTCACCGAGTCGATATCTTGCACACGTATCCAATACTTTAAACATTTTTGTGGTAACGGCTTCAGCTGGATAAATTAGAAAAAAAAAGTAAAAGACAACAAATAAGTACTTCATTTTTTTTAATAGTAAATATTGAGCGAATAGTTTCAATAATTTAGAAAAAGATTAAAATCTAATAAAATAATCTAATTTGAGTTGAATCAAGGATTTCAATAAAATAATAATACAAGAAATTAAGATAAAATAAGTGATAGAAATAAATAATCTCGGTGAAAATGAGAAAATTAATAGATAAACATAAAACTCTTATAAATTGGTACCAAAAAAAATTCAAATTGAGTGATTATCAATTACTTTGGTTAGTTTTCTTTAAAGGAGTATTAATAACAATAATATTTTTCAAAATTTTTTAATATTAAAAAAGCTTTTCCGAGAATGAAATTTTCAGATGATTTGACTATATTTAATAGTAGATTTCCTTATTAGTTAAATAGTTATCAGTTATGAATATTTTTGGTGTGGGTTTGCCTGAAGTTACTGTAATACTTATCTTAGCTCTTTTAATTTTTGGTCCTAAAAAGCTTCCAGAATTAGGAAAACAACTTGGTAAAACTTTGAAAAGTCTTAAAAAAGCGTCGAATGAATTTCAAAATGAAATCGATCAAGTTATGAACGAAGAAGATAAAGATGAATCTCCTAAATCTATAGAAAGCAATCAAACCAATGAAATTAATCAAGAAAAAATGGATTCAGAAAACAGCAAAAAATAATATCTTGGATAGGCCCATAACCCCCATAGACGAATTTGAAAGAGCATTAGATAAAGCAGCTCTTACTAAAGAAGAATATGAATTAATAGACTACATCCGCTATACAAGTGTTTTTACGCAGCCTAGTCTTATTAGAGATTTAAAAAGGCCATCAAAGCCTCCTCTTTTGTCAGTTCTATGTCAAATTTGCAGAAAAATTGGTTCGGAGATGCCAGATCATTTCAAAAAAGTAATTGAGTGGTCAATTGAAATAAGTGATCACAATACAAAATGGGATGCTCATTTAATTTGCGCAGAAGCATTGAATATAGACAAAATTCCATTAAGTCCTATTCATGGAACAACTTTATTTGATGTTCTTGTTGTACACAAAGAATTATTTCTTGGATTTGATTAAATTAATCATCTAATGGCACAGAATCAGTATCTACAACTTCCGAATCATCATACTTATTTATTTTATTTTCAATCCAGTTATTTATATAACTAACTAAAGGCAATGAACCTCTAAAAATAAAAATAGAGGTAGGCAAAGCGCTCAATAAACCGACTACAGGACTTTTAAAAAGTAATCTTCCTGCTTTTATGTTAAATAAAATAATAAGCGCTGAGGGAACTATAACTTTAACTACTGTTTTGAGCGCCTCAAGCCAACCGACACGATATATCCACCATATTAAAATTATGCCAACTATATAGAGGAATAAGTAAGTCATAAAAATAGTATAATGATTATCTATTTATCTTGTTCTTGCTAAGAAAAAGATTTTATAAATTTCTTTAACATCAATCAATCAAATTCTAGTAATGAGTTTTTCTGAAATAAGAAAATTTTTAATTAAGATGCAATCTGATGAAGAATTAAAAAAGCAAGTCACGACATCCTCTACAGCAGATGATGTAGCCCTAATAGGTCAACGCTTAGGTTATGACTTTTCAGGAGATGATCTCTTAAGATTTAATGGACAAAAAGTTGATAAAGTTACCGTAAGAAAGGTAGATCATCCAGGAGAATACCACTAAATTAAGACTTAACCCATATTGCAAGCCCTCCGCCCCTGCCTCGAGCACATAACCAATTATCATTAGTGCTAATTCCTACAAGTGAGAAAAAAGGCATTTTTTTATATTCTGGTTTTTTTAATTCCTTATTAAATATAGGAAAACTACTTATACTAATTTTCAATTCTTCAAAATAGAAAGCCAATAGAGGTCTAATCCCTTTTAATTCTGCGCTGCCTATAAAAGTAATATTTAATAATCCGAAATTAATTGAATTTTTTATTTCATAATTTATTTGATCCTCTTTATTTTTACTTTTCAATTCGAGTCTTGCCGACAATACTTGTAAAATCGAGCTGGGTATATTTTTGATTTCATCTGACTCCTTTCCCCATACATACTTAAACTTCCATATTCCTAACAATTCCTCATATACAATTCCGCTACCATTTTTTTGGGAATTTTTTTCTAATAGTTTTATCTCATTAATATCAGGAAAGTGTTTCATAATAGATCTTAATCTAAGAATCAAATACTAAGATAACTTCAGAAAAAATGTTCTTAGTTAAAAAATCTCTCCAAAAAGATTTCTTTATTTCAAAATATTTCCAAAAAAATAATTTTATGGCACACATAAGGAACAAGATCTCGTTATTATGTTTACATTAAGTAACTAAATTAATGGATTTTATTTCTAAAAGCCAAGGATACGTTCCTCTTAAAGCAGTACCTTACATATTTTTCCTAGCCGTTGTATTAAGTATTACGACTTCAACTAATACATTTGTCTAAAACTAATTAGTTTCACGAGAAGAGTAGGGTAAATATTTAATGAAAAAGTACGATGTTGTAATAGTTGGTAGTGGAATTGGAGGATTATGTTGCGGTTCGATTCTCGCTCTATCAGGCAAAACAGTACTTATATGTGAAGCTCATAGTCAGCCAGGGGGTGTTGCGCACAGTTTCAAAAGAAATGGTTACACTTTCGAATCAGGCCCTTCACTGTGGAGTGGAATAGGTAAATGGCCGACAACTAATCCCCTAGGACAAATTCTTAAATTACTTGATGAAGAAGTTGAACTATTTCAATACAAAGGTTGGCAAGTAATTGTCCCTGAAGGTAATTTTAATCTTGATGTGGGGGAAGAACCTTTTAAACATACTATTAAAACTCTAAGAGGTGAGAAATCTGTTAAAGAATGGGAATCATTTATTTCCGGAATAAAACCTCTTAGCCAAATAATAAATGAAATACCTTTACTCTCATTTTCTCCCGAATCAATAACTTTCTTAGATCTAATAAATTTAACCTCAAAATTTTTACCTAATATCAATCAAATAACAAAAATTAATAAAGGCTTTGGGAATTTAGTAAATAATCATCTAGAGGATCCTTTTCTCAGAAATTGGGTTGATTTATTGAGCTTTTTGATAAGTGGTATGTCAATGAATGATACAAATACAGCTGCGATGGCTACTTTATTTAACGAATGGTTTGAACCAAATTCATACCTTGAATACCCCAAAGGAGGAAGTGAATCTATCGTAAAAGCTTTAATTAATGGATTTAAAAAAAATGGAGGAGAATTAATTCTTTCTTCGAGAGTAAAGACAATTAACTTCAATAAAAATTTAGCCACAGGTATAACTCTTAATAATGGTTCTAGTTATAGTTGTGAATCTGTTGTCACGAATACTGATGTTTGGAATTTAAAAAAGTTAATTCCAAATGAAATTTCAAAAAAATGGAATACAAAAGTTTTGAACCCTAATAAATGTGATTCTTTCCTTCATATACATCTAGGTTTTGACGCTGATGGTCTTGAAGATTTGCCAATACATGCAATACATGTTGATGAGTGGGAAAAAGGTATAACCGCAGAAAGAAATATAGCTGTATTTTCAATCCCATCTGTTCTAGATAAAAATATGGCCCCTAAAGGAAAACATGTTCTTCATGGATATACTCCCGCAAATGAACCCTGGGAAATTTGGGAAAACCTAAATCCAAAGGAATTAGAATATAGAAATTTGAAAGAAGAAAGATGTTCAATATTCCTTAATGCAGTGCGAAAATTCATCCCTGACATAGATGAAAGGATTGATTTAAAAATGCTAGGAACCCCAATCACTCATAAAAAATTTACCAATACCTATTGCGGTAGTTACGGTCCTGCATTATCTGCAGCAAAAGGTCTTTTCCCAGGCTGCAAAACTCCAGTGAAAAATTTATTTACTTGCGGTGCAAGTACATTTCCAGGTATTGGAATTCCTGCTGTTTCAGCAAGTGGTGCTTACGCAGCTGAAAAAATTATTGGTAAAAAAGAATTTAAAACTCTTCTTAAGAAAATAAATTTATGAATCAAGTTCTTTTTTATAACTCCACAAATGCTTAGTTAAGAAATAAGAATAAAGAAAGCAAAAACGTTCAATAATGATAATCTTTATCTGAACATAAACTTAACTTATAGCTCTTATATGTTTTTCTTATCATTTCCCCAAGCCTGGCATTTAGTTGGCACTTGGTCAGAACAACTTCCAAGCGAGTCAAACCTTATAGGAATGGGCCAAACAGAATTAATGATGACTTTACATTCAATATTCGTTCCTCTCTTAATTGTAATTTCATATTATCTATTCAATAGACTTAATAAAAAAGAATCAAAGAAAATAAAAGGATGATAGTTTCAAAGATTATTTAGCTGAACTTCTTCTAACTACTTTTCTGCCTGTAGAAGTATCAACACCGCTTGAATCTTTAGTTTGTGAATTAGTTTCAACATTATCAGCTTCACTCTTATCCATTTCTGCGCAAACACCTACCACCATGGCAGCTTGCATTTGATCTGGCAAATCTCCAATAGTTAATAAGGCCTTTAAAACTAATTGAAGTCGAGTTTGCCTATCTATTTCGGGTCTTAGTTTTTTTACAGTATTCCAAAGTTCTTGGGTAACTTCTTTTAAAAGTTCTCGATCTACAGCCAAATTAAATCCTTCTTGTATTTCTACTAATCTAACAAAAAATTGGATCTCATAGAATAATATTCAATAAAAAGATTGTTAGTTAATATTTTTCTATCCGAATGCAAGTTGCATTTGTTGATGTAAATCATTCTTCTCTTGCAAAAGTTCATCTTTTTCAATCTTTTTTAGAGTTCTATAAAATTTTTTTTGAATCTTTATTGGAGTATTTTCAAACTTTGCATTTTTACTTATTAGAGAATTCCACTCTTTTAAATTAAAAGGGGCATAAGGAGAAGATGAAATCACTTTCATATCTTTATAATACATATGTATTAATAATAGTACATATTTACTATAGCGCAACAACTTTGTCCACTTATTTGAATTTCAAAGTATCCTTGCGAATGGATTGATTTTTTAATCTAATTCGTAGAAACTATAAGTTTGATAAATGAATAAACGTATCATATGTAACTTATTGATCTCTTTTTTTAGTGTCTTAAAACTTTTCTTGCTTAAAAACCTTTTAAGATGGTGAATTTGTTGAAATTAACATTGACAGGATATATTTAGTAATCCTTCCTATAAAGGGAGTAATGAATTGTTCAAAAATGCTTCTTAGTAATGCAAAAAGACTAAAGATCCAAGGAATAATTAAAAGAATCGCTCAAGATAAATCAATTTCATTAAAAGAAAGGATATATGTTGAGAAATTTGCGCACCATAATTCTACAATTTCTCTTTGGCTGAAAAAAGCTAACAGTTTTAGAAGGAATGGTACAAAAAATGATGGGGGGATTGATAACCTCTTACAATCATTTGGGATAGATGGACTAGATAAAGAAAATCATTTCAACCCAAATGAAGATGATATATCTGATTGGTTTGGCGGTGCTCCTGGTTGGCTAAGGAGAAGCTAGATTCATTAATTATTCAACTTATCCAGGCTATCTTACACAAATATATACTCATAAAAGATATAAATACCCAAAAAAACCAAGGTATAAATTTAATCGGAACTAAATATTTTTTTGAAAAGGTTTTCATATAAATTTTTCTTTTAGATTATTTCTTCCTTACCGTTTTTGAGAATAGGTTTAATTGCTCTATTTTAAAAATTAAAAAATATTCAACCCTCAAAGATATTAAATCACTTTAGGTAGTTAAAGTTAATCAACCTTAATAATCACAATCTAAGCGACTTTATTTTCAGAGTTCTTTATAAAATTTACTATTTTTGCCTCATCATGCTCTGAATCATTCCAATATTTTATAAGTCTTTCTAATTCATCAATCCTCTTTTTGGCATTTGCAATTTTTTCAGTAGTTGTCATATAAAATTTTTATCTATCCAATTAATGCATGAAAAAAAAATATTTCAATGGAAGTAGCAATTTTTAGACTATAAATATTAATTTTTGGTTAATTATTTAAATATATTTTGGTCTTCGCGGGGCTGAGTAATTATACTTAAAGAAAAACGAAATTTATGAAGAAATTAAATTCTTTGATTTTGAATAATACTGTTAGGTTTTTAGACTTCATATACTCTGGTAGATCTTTACAAAGATTTTGGGTTTTAGAAGTAATAGCTAGATCACCTTATTTTGCATTTCTTTCAGTTCTTCATTTTAAAGAATCCTTAGGAATTAAAAATGAAAAAACGATGATTTTAATGAAAGAACATTTTTATCAAGCTATTAACGAAACTGAGCATCTTAAAGAAATGGAGAAAAGAGGAGGAGATAGGTTTTGGATTGATAGATTTTTTGCGAGACACCTAGTGCTTGTTTATTACTGGATTATGGTTTTTTATTATTTCTTCTCTCCAGCTAATGCTTATGATGTCAACATAAAAATTGAAGAACATGCATATGAAACTTATTCCAAATATTTAATAGATAATCCAAATGATCAAATAATAAAAGAAATTGCTCAAGATGAATTAAACCATGTCCAAGAACTTAATGAAGCTTTGTCAATGCTTACACCAGTTTAGATAAGTGCTGAGAAATCTATTAGCAATATTGAGAGTATCACCGAAGAAGATATCAATCCTAGGCAAATCATTAATGAAACATAACCTTTTTTTCTAGGTAATTTATAAAAAGATATTCCAATAATTAATATCATTATTAATGAGAAAAAAATTATAACTTTTTCATTTACTAAATTTAGATGTAAAACTAAGTTTTTTTCTTCAAAAGATTTAAGAAATTCAGATAAAACTAATTCTTCTTGTATTTTCTTAAAATAGTCAAATGAGCTTATAAAAGCAGAACTTAATAAAGATAATGCAACCAGTGCAGTAACAGGTTTTGTTAACCTGTTAAGTGTCCTGTTAAAACTCACCAATAAAATAAAAATAAATAAAGAGGTAACTAAGGGTATTAAAGGTATAAGAATTGTTGAATTTATGAAATTTCCCACGAAAATAATTAAGTATCTAACTTAAAATTTTATATTATTTAGACGCGTTATTTTATTAAATAAGATTTTAAAAAATCATAAATGTAATTAGTACCTATTGCATTCTGTGTAAATTGATACCAAAATTAAATTAGTACCTAAAAATAAAATGTTAGCCATTTCTGAAATTATTATTGCAAGTGCTATCTTCCTAGGAATTGTATATTGGGAAGTTAAATTCCTATATGCCAAAACTACTGTAGCGAAATAACTTCACTCCAAACAGGAAAATTCAAAAATATACAAAATTTAAATAAAATTTAAGAATTTAAATTAACAAAAAAAGCTCTAAATATGAGAGAATAAACACAAATATTAAGATCCTCTAATGAGCGAAGTCCAAAATTCTAATACTAACTCAACTCAGCAGCAGCAGCAGCAGCAGCAGCAATCCTATTCAGACAGTAAAATTGATTCTGCTGAGAGCGAGAGACTTTATCTTGAGATGAAAGAAGCTTGGCTTTAAATTTAATTCGTGTTTGAAATAATATTTATATAAACTTTTTAAAAAAATTTTTAATTTTGAAGTAATCAATACTTTTTTATTTTTTATACCTCTTAAATTTTGTTTAACCGCAAGATTAAATTTGTTGAGAAAATTAAAGCATTTAGAGAAAATTAACGGAAGACTCGCAATGGGAGGGTTGATATATTTAGTTTTCACAAAATTAGTTTCTAACCGTGCCGACATATTAGACCAGCTTAAATCTTATTTGATTTAAGAATTTAATTGGACATATTATCCAGGAATATTTCTTTCTATGTAAGCGTCAGTTAAAGCTAAAATTAATCCCAATAATGTTGAAAATATAGCAATTTCAGTTGATTCCATTTTATTTTTGAATTACCTCTAGTTTGCGAAATAATTCAAAGTTCGGCAACAAAAATAATGACTTACTATAGTACATATATACTATTAGCTATTTATTATGAGCTCGGCAACTCCTGAGTTTCTTTTCGTTAGGTCTGGTGATTATGTAGCAATTAAAAAAGAAAATTGCGAAGATACTAAGGAAAAGAATAAAAATTATTGGGTCGGTCAAGTTATCGACTGTATTGGAGGAGCTAGAAATCCAAATTCATGGACCTTGTTTCAAGTTGCCAATATTGATAATGGAGAGATCACTATAATCAACGCGGATATTGTAGAAAAAATTTTAAAACCTTCTGAAACTTAAGCTTATGGATAATCGAACAAACTTCCTTCAGTATTACATAAACAAAATGCAAAATACTCGTTTTAAAGGGGATTACCCAAGTTCCAGGCAGG
The DNA here is from genome assembly GCF_017695955.1 of Prochlorococcus marinus XMU1419. Classification (NCBI taxonomy): domain Bacteria; kingdom Bacillati; phylum Cyanobacteriota; class Cyanophyceae; order Synechococcales; family Prochlorococcaceae; genus Prochlorococcus; species Prochlorococcus marinus. Next base: position 318,212 of record NZ_JAAORO010000001.1, on the reverse strand, counting down.
CAAGTCCGTATACTTGATTCATTGGGCAGGGAGGTTGAGTTCCTTTGTACATTCTGTAAGTTGTTGATATTTCCTCAAATCCCAAACTTGATAAAAGATAATTTGCATATGGATTCAGATTAGAGCAATCCAATAAGATTTGGGCATCTAAATCACCAACTAACTCCCTTATTAACAATTCAGCAAGAGGTGGAGTATCCGCTAAAAGAGGTCCGATTCTCCAGCCTTGCTCATTATCCTCCAATACACAAGGTCTTATCCTGCCAAATCCATGGCACATCCCATTATTGTCGACAATTGCACTGACATTTCCATGAGAATTCCTCAACCAGTCATTTAGAAAATGCGGTCTAGGGCTAGGTTCTCTTTGATCATCATAAATTAAGACCGCTTCAGAGGAGATTTTAGTTCCCGGGACAACTTTAAAAGAATGAAATTGATCTTTGTAGAAATTTCTCAATGGCAAATCTTGAGAACCATTTAATTTCCAACGATTTGTAGTAGAAGATTTTCTAAACCCCCACTTTGCGTAATCATTCAATCTATCTGGGGCAGCCTCAAGGCCAATACAATCAACATTTTTTAAATATTCGAGGGCATGTTTCCATAATCTCACTCCATATCCATTATTTCGGAATTCTTTTTTAACGATAAATAAACCTATAAAACCATATGAGGAATTGTATTTAATACACGCAATAGAACCTATAGGATTATTGTCGAGACAAGCTACCCATACCCCTTGTTTATCTGTATTTCTATAAATTGATACATCATCCATTCCAGGAGAAAAACCTTCTAACTTTGCCCAGTTTGTGACTTCTGGTATTTCATTTATAGATATCAATCTAATTGAAAATTTTTCCCTCATAGAAATATACTAACCAAGAAAAATTTGAATTTTTAAGGGTAATATTAATAAATTTGATTATTTCTCATAAATCATTCACTTTGATTTAAGTTGCTAAAACCTTAGTTATTTACAATTTATCCTCTGATATATTTAATACTATTAATAGTAATAAAATGAAAATTTCTGATAAATTTCATTTAGAAGACATTAATAGATTAAAAAATACAGTTCTTACTGGTAAAACGGAAAATATAAAGTGGCGGATCCAACATCTCAAGATAGTTTCTAAACTTTTGGATGAAAATAAAAAAGAGATAATAAAATCACTTTATGTTGATCTAGGCAAATCTGAAATTGAAGGGCTTTCAGAAATCCTTTTAGTGAAAGAAGAAATTTCACTCATAAAAAAGAAACTCAATTCTTGGATGCGACCAAAAAAAATTGATACACCTTTTTATCTATTCCCATCATCCTCCAAAGTTATTTATGAACCTCTTGGGTGCGTCTTAATTATTGGTCCTTATAATTATCCATTACTTTATGTTTTAAAGCCATTAGTAAATATTTTCTCAGCGGGAAATACGGCAGTTATAAAACCTTCAGAGAGATGTCCTGCAACTTCAAAACTTATTAAAAAGCTTACTTCCAAATATTTCCGTAAAGATGTCCTAATGACAATAGAGGGTGACTATAAACAATCCATAAAATTAATTGAACAAAATTTTGATCACATATTTTTTACAGGAAGTACTGAGACTGGAAAATCTATAATGAAATTAGCTTCAAAAAACTTAACTCCATTAACTCTTGAGTTAAGCGGAACAAATCCTGTAATTATTTTCAAAAATGCAAATTTAGAGGTTGCTGCTAAAAGAATTGTTTGGGGCAAATTTTTTAATTCTGGTCAATCCTGCATGGCTCCTAATCATATCTTTGTAGATAAAGAAATTGAAACTATTTTTATAGAAAAATTAAAGAAATGTATAGTAAGTTTTTACGGAGATAATCCAATTATCTCGAAAAACTTATCAAAATTAGAGAAAAAGCATTTTACATCAACTGTAGAAGTTCTAAAACAATATAAAAAAGAAAAAAGAATTTTATTTGGGGGGACTTTTAGTAAAAAAAATTTGAAAATATCTCCCACAATTTTGAAATCTAAATTAAATGAAACAGAAATCTTGCAGAAAGAACTATTCAGTTCAATACTTCCAGTAATTGGAATCAATGATAAGGAATCAGCGTTAAAACAGATTAGTCAAACATCAAAACCATTAGCAATCTACTTATTTGGAGGCAATAAAAAAATTCATAATCATATTTCAAAAGTAACCAGCTCAGGAACAATTTGTATAAATGATGTTATGTTACCAGTCCTTATTCCAAATTTACCGTTTGGAGGCGTTGGGCAAAGTGGTATTGGTAGATTTCATGGAGAAGAAGGGTTCCGAAATTTTTCAAATCAAAAATCTATTACTTTTAAAGGTTTTTTATTTGATTCAAATCTGCGGTATCCTCCCTACGAAAGAGCAAAGAAATTTTTAAAGTTTATTTTTCAGTTTTAAATTACTTAAATTGTTTTCAAAGACCTAGCGATCTTAAATTTTAAGATTATCTTTAAATAAATAGTGAGTTTTATGAAATTTGCATTTTTAGTAATTGCCATATTTATTAATTTTTTTAATCAACCTTTTTTAAAATCAGAAGAAAAGGTATTTTCACCAAAAAATAAAATTGAGAATATTGTTAGAAAAGAATCAATTACTGAAGAAAAAACTAAACTAGAAAAAACTCATATTGTAAAAAGTGGAGATACAATATCAAGTATTTCAAAATTCTATTCAATAAATAAAGATTTAATTATTAAATTGAATAACTTAAAAGACGAAAATTATATCTTTGTTGGCCAAAATCTTATTATCTCCGAATCTACTGAAAATCTTACAAAACAATCAGATTTAATAAGTAATTATCATATCGTTCAAACTGGTGAAAATCTGACTGAGATATCAAACAAATATAATTTAAAAGTAATCGATCTAATAGAGATGAATAATCTCAATAATCCTGATTCAATAAAAATTGGTCAAAAACTCATATTAAGAAAAAAGAACATAATTAATTTAGAAAATCATGAAACAACTGAAAATAGAAAAAATAATGAATTACTTGAGTTAGATAAAAAAAATTATGGTCCTATAATTATCCAAAGTAAATCATATAAAGATATTAAAGGTAGAAAAGTTTTAAACGTACTGAATAAAGAAAATAAAAAACTAATTCTTTCAATAAATTGTGATACGAGGGAATTAGATGTAAGAATACCTGGCAGGAAATGGATGGGAAGTAAGCCTGCTAAAGAAGAATTTGAAATTAATTTGATAAATGATTTTTGTTAAAACTTTTAATTAATATGTGTGAATAATTTGTCTAAGAATATTAATAATGAGTTATTCTACAAAAAGTTAAATTAATAGTAATGGCTATTTCAAGAGGAGATCTCGTGAGAGTAAAAAGACCGGAATCATATTGGTATAATGAAATAGGTAAAGTTGCTTCAGTTGATACCTCAGGTATTAAATATAACTGCGTAGTCAGATTCGATAAAGTAAATTACGCCGGGATAAGCGGAACTGATGGTGGAGCAAATACAAATAATTTCGCTGAAAGTGAATTAGAGAAAGCTTAAATAATTGCCTGAATTACCTGAAGTAGAAACAGTTCGAAGAGGTTTAGAGCAAAAACTTAATAACTTTATTATTAAAAAAGTTGAAGTCTGTAGGGACTCAACTGTTGCATTCCCAACAAACAAAGAAGAATTCATCAAAGGACTTGGTAACTCACTTATTTATAAATGGGATAGAAGAGGTAAATATTTAATAGCTCAATTGAAAGAAGTTCAAAATGAAAATGCTCAATTTCCTCTAGAAAATTCACAAAATAACGGATTCCTTGTAGTTCATTTAAGAATGACTGGATATTTCAAATTTATTAAAAACTCAACTCTTCCTTGTAAACATACAAGAATAAGATTTTTCGATAAAAATAATAATGAGCTTAGGTACATTGACGTAAGAAGTTTTGGTCAAATGTGGTGGATTAATAAAGGCCTATCTCCTAACAAAATAATTAAAGGATTAGGTTCATTAGGGCCAGAACCATTTTCTCAAGACTTTGATGCAAATTATCTTAAAAAAGTTATTTCAAAAAGAACAAAATCAATAAAAGCTATTTTATTAGATCAAACAATAGTGGCAGGTATAGGTAATATTTATGCTGATGAAAGTTTATACTCTGCTGGCATTTCACCTTTTAGGGAAGCTCGAACAATAAAGAAGAATGAGTTGATTAAGCTCAAAGAATCAATTGTAACTGTATTAAAAAAAAGTATAGGTTCTGGTGGAACTACATTTAGCGATTTTAGGAACTTGGAAGGAGATAATGGTAATTTTGGTTTACAGACAAATGTCTATAGGAGAACTGGGAAAGAATGTCGCATATGTGGGAATTTAATTGAAAGGCAAAAAATTACTGGGAGAAGTACACATTGGTGTCCCAAATGCCAAAAATAAAAAAGGGTTTACTCAATAAGAGCAAACCCTTTAAATATTTTTACCTGGCATTGAGCTATTTTCTCAAGGGGCTACCCCCTAAATATTTTCGCCGCTGATGCGTTTCACAACCGAGTTCGAGATGGATCGGAGTGGTTCCACATCGCCATGAACACCAGGATAGTTTGAACCTTGAGAACTGCATAGAAAAAATATAAATTAAAAACAATAAATTAAGTTTATTTGGTCAAGCCCTCGGTCTATTAGTACTCCTCCGCTGCACTTGTTACCAAGCTTCCACGTAGAGCCTATCAACGGGTGTTCTTCCCGTGACCTTACTGGCTTATGCCATGGCAATACTCATCTTGAGGTGGGCTTCCCACTTAGATGCTTTCAGCGGTTATCCACTCCGCACATGGCTACCCAGCGTTTACCGTTGGCACGATAACTGGCACACCAGAGGTGCGTTCCTCCCGGTCCTCTCGTACTAGGGAGAAATCCTCTCAATATTCCTGCGCATACACCGGATATGGACCGAACTGTCTCACGACGTTCTGAACCCAGCTCGCGTACCGCTTTAATGGGCGAACAGCCCAACCCTTGGGACCGACTTCAGCCCCAGGTTGCGATGAGCCGACATCGAGGTGCCAAACCTCCCCGTCGATGTGAACTCTTGGGGGAGATCAGCCTGTTATCCCTAGAGTAACTTTTATCCGTTGAGCGACGGCCCTTCCACGCAGAACCGTCGGATCACTAAAACCGACTTTCGTCCCTGTTCGACTTGTAGGTCTCACAGTCAAGCTCCCTTCTGCTTTTGCACTCAACGACTGATTTCCAACCAGCCTGAGGGAACCTTTGTGCGCCTCCGTTACCTTTTAGGAGGCGACCGCCCCAGTCAAACTGCCCATCAGATACTGTCCGCTTCCCGGATAACGGGTAAGCGTTAGAACCCTAGCTCTAAAAGAGTGGTATCTCACCGATGACTCAATAGTACCCACAAGCACTATTTCAACGTCTCCCACCTATTCTGCGCATTCAGAGCCCGAGCACAATATCAAACTACAGTAAAGCTTCATAGGGTCTTTCTGTCCGGGTGTATGTAGTCCGCATCTTCACAGACAATTCTATTTCGCCGAGCCTCTCTCCGAGACAGCGCGCAAATCGTTACACCTTTCGTGCGGGTCGGAACTTACCCGACAAGGAATTTCGCTACCTTAGGACCGTTATAGTTACGGCCGCCGTTCACCGGGGCTTCAGTCGCCAGCTTCACTAAAAGCTAACCAGCTTCCTTAACCTTCCGGCACTGGGCAGGTGTCAGCCCCCATACATCGTCTTGCGACTTAGCGGAGACCTGTGTTTTTGGTAAACAGTCGCTTGCGCCTCTTCACTGCGACCAGCTCTCGCTGGCACCCCTTCTCCCGAAGTTACGGGGCCATTTTGCCGAGTTCCTTAGAGAGAGTTATCTCGCGCCCCTCGGTATTCTCTACCACCCCACCTGTGTCGGTTTCGGGTACTGGCATTTGTGTCTTAACGAGTATAGGGCTTTTCTTGGAAGCATGACATCACCAACTTCGCTGCCGTAGCAGCTCGTACTCACGCCTTAGCTCAAGATGTTTTCTCCATCTCTCAAAGCCTCGAACGCTTGAACCAGTAACCAACATCTGGCCTGGCTAGCCTTCTCCGTCCCCCTTCTCAAAACACATCTGGTACAGGAATATTGACCTGTTATCCATCGACTACGCCTTTCAGCCTCGCCTTAGGTCCAGACTAACCCTCCGCGGACGAGCCTGCCGGAGGAACCCTTAGGGTTTCGGGGCATGGGATTCTCACCCATGTTTTCGCTACTCAAGCCGACATTCTCACTTCTATGCTGTCCACGTCCGCTTACGCTAACGCTTCACCCTACATAGAACGCTCCCCTACCATAAATAAATTTATCCGCAGCTTCGGTATAACGCTTAGCCCCGTTCATTTTCGGCGCAGGATCGCTCGACCAGTGAGCTATTACGCACTCCTTTGAGGATGGCTGCTTCTAGGCAAACCTCCTGGTTGTCTGGGCAATCCCACCTCCTTTATCACTTAGCGTTAATTTTGGGACCTTAGCTGGCGGTCTGGGCTGTTTCCCTCTTGACTATGGAGCTTATCCCCCACAGTCTGACTGCCTAGTTACACACAGGGTATTCAGAGTTCATATCGATTTGGTACCGCTTTCGCAGCCCGCACCGAAATGGTTGCTTTACCCCCCTGCTGGAGCACTAGACGCTACGCCTCAACGTATTTCGGGGAGAACCAGCTAGCTCCTGGTTCGATTGGCATTTCACCCCTAACCACAGCTCATCCGCTGAATTTTCAACTTCAGTCGGTTCGGACCTCCACTTGGTATCACCCAAGCTTCATCCTGGCCATGGTTAGATCACCAGGGTTCGGGTCTATAAACACTGACAAACGCCCTATTAAGACTCGCTTTCGCTGTGGCTCCACCATTTCCGGTTTAACCCGCCAGTGCCTATAAGTCGCCGGCTCATTCTTCAACAGGCACACGGTCACCCGATTAGTCGGGCTCCCATTGCTTGTAAGCTCACGGTTTCATGTTCTATTTCACTCCCCTCCCGGGGTTCTTTTCACCTTTCCCTCGCGGTACTGTTTCTCTATCGGTCACACAGTAGTACTTAGCCTTACGAGGTGGTCCTCGCAGATTCACACGGAATTCCACGTGCTCCGTGCTACTCGGGATGCAGCTAGGTCAACTTATCTTTCGATTACGGGGCTTTCACCCTCTATGGCACGCCATTCAAACGTTTCTTCTAGACTTATTGATCCATATTGCTGTCCCACAACCCCGATAGTCAAGACTATCGGTTTGGGCTGTTCCCCGTTCGCTCGCCGCTACTGAGGGAGTCGTTATTTACTTTCTCTTCCTCCAGCTACTAAGATGTTTCAGTTCGCTGGGTTAGCTCGCACCAACCTATATATTCAGTTGGCCGTACATGGGGTTGCCCCATTCGGAAATTCCCGGATCAAAGTGTGCTTCCAACTCCCCGAGACTTATCGCAGGTAACCACGTCCTTCATCGCCTCTGTGTGCCTAGGTATCCTCCGTGAGCCCTTTGTAGCTTGACCAATAACTTCAAAATTTGAAGCATCAGCTTAATAGAATTGTTATTAATGCATTCGCACAAATAATAAATCTGCATCATTAAAGATGCTTATTGTCTTTAAAATAATCTATGCAGTTGTCAAGGTTCTCTGAAAACAATGAAAATAATTCAATGAGTCCAGCATCTTAATGATCACATTAGGAAGCTAGATTCGTTCAGAAATTGATCACAACTCAAAATTTTCCTTACTCCAAAAATATGGAGGAGGTGGTAATCAGTGGAGGTAAGCGGACTCGAACCGCTGACATCCTGCTTGCAAAGCAGGCGCTCTACCAACTGAGCTATACCCCCAACATAGAGATATGGGCCATCCTGGACTTGAACCAGGGACCTCACCCTTATCAGGGGTGCGCTCTAACCACCTGAGCTAATGGCCCAGGAAAAAATGGGTGTGACCTAGAAAAACTTAAGAAATGAAATTCTTAATAAATTAAGAATGTGAGATACCGATCGACCTAAGGTGACAAAATAATATTAAACATTTTGTTGTCTCCCTGTTAGGAGGTGATCCAGCCGCACCTTCCGGTACGGCTACCTTGTTACGACTTCACCCCAGTCATTAGCCCCACCTTCGGCGTCCTCCTCCACAAGGGTTGGAGTAACGACTTCGGGCATGGCCAACTTCCATGGTGTGACGGGCGGTGTGTACAAGGCCCGGGAACGTATTCACCGCAGTATGCTGACCTGCGATTACTAGCGATTCCTACTTCACGTAGGCGAGTTGCAGCCTACGATCTGAACTGAGCCACGGTTTATGGGATTTGCTAGCTCTCGCGAGTTTGCTGCCCTTTGTCCGTAGCATTGTAGTACGTGTGTAGCCCAGGGTGTAAGGGGCATGATGACTTGACGTCATCCACACCTTCCTCCGGTTTATCACCGGCGGTCTTTCTAGAGTGCCCAACTAAATGCTGGCAACTAAAAACGTGGGTTGCGCTCGTTGCGGGACTTAACCCAACATCTCACGACACGAGCTGACGACAGCCATGCACCACCTGTCACTGCATTCCCGAAGGCACCCTCAAATTTCTAAGAGGTTCGCAGGATGTCAAACCCTGGTAAGGTTCTTCGCGTTGCATCGAATTAAACCACATACTCCACCGCTTGTGCGGGCCCCCGTCAATTCCTTTGAGTTTCACACTTGCGTGCGTACTCCCCAGGCGGAACACTTAACGCGTTAGCTACGACACCGAAGGGGTCGATTCCCCCGACACCTAGTGTTCATCGTTTACGGCCAGGACTACAGGGGTATCTAATCCCTTTCGCTCCCCTGGCTTTCGTCCATGAGCGTCAGTAATGGCCCAGCAGAGCGCCTTCGCCACTGGTGTTCTTCCCGATATCTACGCATTTCACCGCTACACCGGGAATTCCCTCTGCCCCTACCATACTCAAGCCTTTCAGTTTCCACTGCCATGATGGAGTTAAGCTCCACGTTTTAACAGCAGACTTGAAAAGCCGCCTGCGGACGCTTTACGCCCAATAATTCCGGATAACGCTTGCCACTCCCGTATTACCGCGGCTGCTGGCACGGAATTAGCCGTGGCTTATTCCTCAAGTACCGTCATATCTTCTTCCTTGAGAAAAGAGGTTTACAGCCCAGAGGCCTTCGTCCCTCACGCGGCGTTGCTCCGTCAGGCTTTCGCCCATTGCGGAAAATTCCCCACTGCTGCCTCCCGTAGGAGTCTGGGCCGTGTCTCAGTCCCAGTGTGGCTGATCATCCTCTCAGACCAGCTACTGATCGAAGCCTTGGTGAGCCATTACCTCACCAACTAGCTAATCAGACGCGAGCTCATCCTCAGGCGAAATTCATTTCACCAATAGGCATATGGGGTATTAGCGGTCGTTTCCAACCGTTATCCCCCTCCTGAGGGCAGATTCTCACGCGTTACTCACCCGTCCGCCACTAACCCGAAGGTTCGTTCGACTTGCATGTGTTAAGCACGCCGCCAGCGTTCATCCTGAGCCAGGATCAAACTCTCCGTTGTGTTCAAATCCTTTTGTAGATAAATCTACTCAATATGAATTGCTTTCTCCAAATAAAAAATAAGATTGACTTAAATTATTCAGGTTCAGCCTCCTTAAATATTTAAGGATTACTTTGAGTGCACATTAAAAATATTTCAAAGTGACTTTCCAAGATCTCAGATCCGTTGGTTTTCAAAAAACTAAAAGTTAGCAATTGAAAACAATTTATATATTCTTGACGGGACCTCACACCTTTATTGCAAATACATCTAATAATTATCAAAAATAAATTTAATAAATATTTGACGCAATAAAAGCATCAGTTCCTAAGTTTTTAAATTTTCTAGGTGCAGAGTTAAACAATGATTGAATAACTCACTTTGAAGGGGAAACCCTTCTTCTGGCTGGAAATAATGACCGAGATCGAATCTCCAAAAAATTCATTTATTATCGAAAAATTAGATTTTAGATAATTACCTGAATTATGCAAAAAAAGAATTTTTTGCCCAGAAGAAAATATTAAACCATTCAACCTTAATTGTGCAACCTTTTATACAAAAATTTTTTATTAATTTTTTTTTTGTTCAAAGTCTCTTTAAAGAACTAGGCTTAAATAAAGGGATATAAATGAAATGGCAGAAAGATTTAGTCAAAAAAATTTACGAGTAAGACCAAGTTCTGATGAAGAAAAAATTGTAACAAATGCGAAAAAACACTTTGAAAAGACTTTAGTCGAAATTTCAGGTGAATTAGTAGGTAGTGTTGCGGCATTAGAACACCCAACAAAAAATAAAAAGTTAAATTACGGAGAAATTTTTTTAAGAGATAACGTTCCAGTAATGATTTACCTCATTACTCAAAAACGATACGAAATTGTAAAAAAGTTTCTTACTGTATGTCTTGAGTTACAAAGCACTAATTATCAAACTCGTGGAGTATTTCCTACTAGTTTCGTTGAAGAAAATGGAAAGCTTATTGGAGACTATGGTCAAAGATCGATTGGCAGAATTACTTCAGCCGATGCAAGTTTATGGTGGCCAATTTTATGTTGGTATTATGTAAATAAGAGCGGTGATTTTGCTTTTGGAAAGAGTCAGAGCGTTCAAAGAGGTATTCAACTATTACTAGATCTAGTTCTTCATCCAACATTTGAAGGTACTCCCGTACTTTTTGTACCAGATTGCGCATTCATGATTGATAGACCTATGGATGTATGGGGAGCACCTTTAGAAGTTGAAGTTTTACTTCATGGATGTTTAAAAAGCTGTATAAATTTAATGGAATTAAGTCGAGCAGATCACGTAAGTAGACTATTAGATCAAAGGCTTATTCTCACAAATCAATGGGTTAAAGACCTAGGAAGTTTTCTCTTGAAACATTATTGGGTTACCAGCCAAACAATGCAAATCTTAAGAAGAAGGCCAACCGAGCAGTACGGAGATGATCAACACTTCAATGAATTTAATGTTCAACCTCAAGTAGTTCCTTCATGGCTCCAAGATTGGTTAGAAAATAGAGGTGGATATTTAATAGGAAATATTAGAACAGGAAGACCTGACTTTCGATTTTACAGTTTAGGAAATTCTTTAGCCTGTATGTTTGGAGTTCTTCCTCCCGCAGAACAAAGAGCTTTATTTAGATTAGTTTTGCATAACAGGCAGCATTTGATGGCTCAAATGCCTATGCGAATTTGTCATCCGCATATGGATGTCGAAGAATGGCAAAATAAAACAGGTTCGGATCCAAAGAATTGGCCTTGGAGTTACCATAATGGTGGACATTGGCCGAGCCTATTATGGTTTTTTGGTACAGCTGTTCTTTTACATCAAAAAAAGTTTCCTTCTGATGATGTAATTCTTATGGAAGAAATGAAATCTCTAATCGAAGAGTCATATTGGTGCCAACTTAATCAACTACCTAAGCAAGAGTGGGCAGAATATTTTGACGGTCCTACAGGGACTTGGGTGGGGCAACAATCAAGAACTTACCAAACCTGGACAATAGTTGGCTTTTTATTAATGCATCACTTCTTGAGGGTAGAGAATAATGACTTAGATATGTTTAAAATTTGAGATTAAAATAAACCCAAAGTTAAAGATTTATCTATAGGTAAGCAAGCACCTATACCAAGATATATTGTTAGGAAAGTTCCAAACAAGAAAACCGACATGGCTATAGGCCTTCTAAAGGGATTAGAAAATTTATTAACATTTTCGATAAAGGGTAAGATCATTAAGCCCAAAGGTATTAACGTTTGAAGTGCAATGCCCAAAAGTTTATTAGGCACTACCCTAAGTATTTGAAAAACTGGATAAAGATACCATTCAGGTAATATTTCTAAAGGAGTTGCGAATGGATTAGCTTTGTCTCCTAACATTGCAGGGTCAAGTACTGCTAGCCCAACAACACATGCAATAGTCCCAAGGATAACAACTGGAAATATGTATAATAAATCATTTGGCCAAGCAGGTTCACCATAGTAATTATGGCCCATACCTTTGGCCAATTTTGCTCTTAATTTTGGATCAGATAGATCTGGTTTTTTTAACGTAGACATGTATTAATCTGATAATAATTGAATTATAGGAGTTTATAAGGGACCTGAAATACCCTGTTTACGAATCATTAAAAAGTGCATCAACATGAATACAGCTAATGACCATGGCAAAACAAAAGTATGAAGACTGTAGAATCGTGTAAGAGTAGATTGTCCAACACTCTCTCCACCTCTAAGTAATTCAACCATAAAATCACCAATAACAGGAATTGCAGCTGGAACACCAGAAACAATCTTAACCGCCCAATAACCCACTTGATCCCAAGGCAAAGAATATCCTGTAACACCAAAAGCTACTGTTATAACAGCCATAACAACTCCAGTTACCCAAGTAAGTTCTCTTGGCCTTTTAAAACCACCGGTAAGATAAACCCTAAAGACATGAAGGATTAACATCAAAACCATCATTGATGCACTCCATCTATGTACTGACCTTATTAACCATCCAAAACTAACATCAGTCATTAAATAACTTACTGAACTATAAGCTTGTGTAACTGTTGGCTTATAGTAAAAAGTCATTGCAAAACCTGTTGCAAATTGAATTAGGAAGCATACTAAAGTTATGCCTCCTAAACAGTAAAAAATGTTTACGTGAGGGGGTACGTACTTGGAAGTTACGTCGTCAGTTATGTCTTGGATTTCAAGCCTTTCTTGAAACCAGTCATAAACAGATGAAGAATTCGCCATCCAAAAAAAAATTAGCTTTGATATAAAGAGCTTACTTAAAATTCTTATACTTGGTGTTAACACTTAACCCAATGAATTCATCTTTTAACAAACTTTTAACATTCAAAACTGTGATCACTGTATCAATGATCATCGTTTTTTCAATCAATCTTTTATTGATTGAAAGAGTGGATGCTCTCAGTGATAGCAGGCAATTAGTACTTGATGCTTGGACCTTGGTAAACGAAGGTTTTTATGATCCAGAAAAGTTTGATGAAATCCAATGGAAAAGAATTAGACAAAAAACATTACAGAAACAAATTGAAACAAGTGAAGAGGCTTATTCCGCAATTGAAGACATGTTAAGACCTCTAGACGATCCTTATACGAGAGTTTTACGCCCGAAAGATTATGAACTACTGAAATCAAGTAATTTTGGTAGTGAAATTAATGGTGTTGGGCTTCAATTAGGTGAAGATGATGACAATAAAGTTAAAGTTATCTCTACTCTTGGGGGTTCCCCAGCTGAAGAAGCTGGAATAGTAAGCGGAGACATTATAGAATCGGTGGACGGAATCTCATCAGAAAAATTAGGGCTTGCGAGTACTGCTTCTAAGTTAAGAGGTGAATCGGGGACAAAAGTTTTAGTTGAATTATCTTCGGAATCAGGCGAAATTAGGGAAGTCGATCTAGAGAGGAGATCTGTGGATCTCAGACCAGTTAGAACAAAAAGATTAAGAGACGATTCTCACACAATAGGATATTTAAGGATAACTCAATTTAGCGAAAGCGTACCCAAAAAAGTTGAAGAAGCACTTCAAGAGTTAAATGAGAAAGATGTTGAGGGCTTAATCTTGGATCTTAGAAATAATTCAGGGGGGCTAGTTAGCTCAGGTATAGCAGTTGCAGACTCTTTATTAAGTGAGAAGCCTGTAGTCGAGACAAAAGATAGAAATGGAATCAAAGATGCAATTATTTCTCAAAAAGAAACATCTTTTGATGGACCAATGGTGACTTTAGTAAATAAAGGTACTGCAAGTGCCAGTGAAATACTTGCTGGCGCATTACAAGATAATGAAAGATCCATTCTTATGGGCGAACAAACTTATGGGAAAGGTTTAATTCAATCCCTAAAAAGTTTGGGAGAAGATAGTGGTATTGCTATAACAGTGGCCAGTTACTTAACCCCCAAAGGTAATAATATTCAAGGCCAAGGTATGACTCCTGATAAATTACTTGATCTCCCGGATACAAGTGATTATGGAAGTACCGATGATAAATGGGTGAAGAATGCAGAATTATTTCTGGGGTCGCTACTGGAAAAAGAAGAAGTTGCAGTTCAAACTATTGAATTAAACAACGAAAAATTAAACCTTGAGATGGCTAAAGATTGAAAATAAAAAATCTTAAAAATATGAGTATTAAAAGAATTTTTCATGACCCAATTCATAAAGAAATAGTATTTGATTCAGGAAAGCCAGAAGAATTAATGATTATGGAATTAATTGATACAGTTGCTTTTCAAAGACTAAGAAGAATAAAACAATTAGGAGCAGCATCATTACTTTTTCATGGTGCAGAATCGAGTAGATTTACTCACTCAATTGGTGTTTTTTGTATAGCTAGAAAAATTTATAAGAGATTAATTGAAAGTAAATCTTCATTTTGTGAAAATAAATTTGTTCTCTATGGAGCAGCTCTGCTACATGATTTAGGTCATGGACCTCTAAGCCATACCAGTGAAAAAATATTTAAGCATGATCACGAACAATGGTCTGAAAAATTGGTTACAAAATATTCTCCAATAAATTCAATCCTCAAAAAATATGACAACGAATTACCGAGAAAAATTGGTGAATTATTTCAATCAAAACAACTATTTTCAAAACCTTTAAAAACATTGATAAGTAGTGAGATAGATTGCGATCGTCTCGATTATCTTTTGCGCGATAGCTATAATACAGGTACTAATTATGGGTTAGTAGATTTAGAAAGAATTATCTCAGCTCTTACTTTTTCACCTGATGGGAATATCGGAATCAAACCAAAAGGAGTTATCGCTATAGAACATTTCCTTGTACTAAGAAACTTGATGTACAGAACAATCTATAATCACAGGATAAATGAAATATCAACATGGATTCTAGAAAAAATAATACACACTATAAAACAAAATTATGAAAAGAAAATTTGGTTAGATGATTCTCTACATAAGTGGATTTTTTCACCTTCAAAGGTTGATTTTAATGATTTCATAAGAAATGATGATGTAACCTTTTATTACCATTTGATTAGATGGAAAGATGAATCTTTTGAGCCACTTTCTACACTATGCAAAATGTTTATTGACAGAGATTTATTAAAGGCATCAGACATAAGTTTTTTAAGTAAGTTGAATAGATTAAAAATCCTCGCATTTGCAACAAAATTATGTGAAAAGAATGGTTATGATTCAGAAATATTTTGTGGGATTAAGGAAAGGTCTTTTAAAAGTTTTAATTCTAATAATGCACTTAAAATATGGGATGGCACTTATCAAAGTGCATTAGAAAATAATTCTGCTTTAATAAAAACTTTAATGAGATCTGAGGAAAGCTCTTTTATTATTTATCCAGGTATGATCAAAAATGAAATTAAAAATGAAATTTCATTATTAAAAAGCAATTCCTAGATTTAATTCAATGGAAATAGTTTTAAAAAATACTAAAAGTAAATATTTAGAAATTTTTTCTTTATTAGATTTAAATAATATCCATGAAACATTCAAAAGGTTTTCTTACATCAAAGAAGCTCTAGAAGCAAAAATCTTCGTAATAAATGAGTCTATAAGTTCTCATCAATTAGCGAAATTAAAAAACCATTTTGACAAAATTAATATTTGTTCCTTACGCATTTACTCAAATAATAGATATACGATACTAAGCGGAAAGTTTTTAAAAATAGATTCAGTTTTTATAAAAGAGCAAGAGATTAAAAATAAGTTACTTTTATTCAATTCAAAAAAGAAAGACGATATTCTTCATAAAGGAACAGTACGATCGGGTGAAAGAATATCTTCAAATGGAAACCTATGCATTATTGGAGACGTTAATCCAGGAGCAATAGTTTCCGCTAAGAAAAATATTTACGTTTGGGGCAAATTACTAGGGATCGCATTCGCAGGTAAAAGTGGGAATACAAATGCCTCTATTACATCACTTTATCTCAACCCTTTACAGTTAAGAATTGCAGATGTGATAGCTATTGGACCAAAGGATAAGCCCAAAAGTTGTTATCCAGAAATTGCGCTAATAGATAAACAAACGATAATCATTAAACCACACATAATCGAAAGTAAAAATTAATCAATCATTTGCAATAAATTAAATCAAACTAGACAAATTTAAGAATTACTTAATCTTTAAAATATTTAACTTTCTGCAAGTGGCTTTATTATTTGTAAAATCTTTAAAACCGTGGGGAAGACAACTCGCACAATACTAATTTGTTCAGGCAAAGGAGGGGTTGGTAAAACAACTCTAACTGCAAACCTAGGAATAGCACTTGCTAATAGCGGAGCAACAACTGCTGTGTTAGATGCTGATTTTGGCTTAAGAAATTTAGATCTTCTTCTAGGATTAGAAAATCGCATTGTTTATACTGCTCAAGATGTTCTTGACAACAATTGTCGTCTTGACCAAGCATTAGTTAGACATAAAAAGGAACCTAATCTTGCTCTTCTACCTGCTGGAGATCCAAGGATGTTGGATTGGATGAAGCCCGAAGATATGAAAAAAATTAGTGAGCTTCTTAGTGAAAACTTTGATTTTGTCTTAGTAGATTGTCCAGCGGGTGTAGAAGATGGCTTTAAAAATGCTCTTGCAGCTTGTAAAGAAGCTATTGTTGTTACTAACCCAGAATTATCCGCAGTTCGAGATGCGGATAGAGTAATAGGGATTCTTAATACTTCAGATATTGAGCCTATCCAACTTGTAATCAATAGAGTTCGCCCTAACATGATGGCTAGTCAAGAAATGTTATCTATCGAAGATGTTCAAGGGATCCTTTCTTTGCCCTTATTAGGTATTGTTTTAGAAGATGAACAGGTAATAATAAGTACAAATAGAGGAGAGCCACTGACACTTTCAGATCGTAGATCTCCTGCAAAAAAATGTTATTTAAATGTTTCTCAAAGACTTACAAATAAAGACGTACCAATTATCGATCCAAAAAAAGAAGGCAAAAGCCTTAAAGATAAATTCATTAGATTAATGCAAACAAAGGTTTTTTAAAATGATGACTCTCAGAGATCTTATAAATAAATTACTAGGCAGAGAAACGTCTAGTGCAAATACAGCTAGAGAAAGATTACAACTTGTACTTGCTCATGACAGAGTTGATATGAGTTCCTTAACAACTGATCTTTTAGATAAAATGAGGAAAGAGATTCTTGATGTTGTTGCTAAATATGTTGAAATTGATTTTGAAGAGGTAGCAGTAAGTTTAGAGACTGAGGATAGAATGACTGCATTAGTTGCAAATTTACCAATCAAAAGAACTATTTCAGGAGAAATAAAATTCAAAAAAACTGATAAAACTGATAAAGCTAATAAAAATATAAAAAAATAATAAATTTAAAAAAAGCTAAAAAAATACTGATAATTGACCCTACCAAATTGTAAGATAAAGAGATTGCCGGCTTAGCTCAGCGGTAGAGCAGCGCTTTTGTAAAGCGAAGGTCATCAGTTCAAATCTGTTAGCCGGCATTTTGATTTATTTAATTCTGTTCAATATTCTTTGCTGAAAATAAAAAGATTAAACTTATCAGAGCAATGATAGGAAACAATCTTATTTCGAGAACATACTCTAAAAAAGATGACAAGGGTTCAAATATCCAATAAGTAAAAAATTGGATTAATAAAACAAAAAATAATAATAAAAACATTAATGCAATTCCCTAACTAATACTTCTCCTTCTCTAATTAAACTCCAATCCCCGCTTTTCTTCCAAAATATAATAGTACTAGCTTTTCCACTACTTTTTTCCCAGGGGGTAGGGTTTAATATTTGTAAAGAAGGGAAGTCTAAAGCAATACCTTCAACTGTAATCGATCCTTTAAACCCTGAAATATTTGCACTTGAGGTTAACAATGGGCCTGTTTCTCTAATAAGAGACTGAGCAATATATGAATTTGGAATCCTCAACCCAAGAGTTAGATCATTGCTTGTGAGGATTGAAGTCTGCTTTTCTGAAGCAGGAATAACCATTGTCAATGCTCCAGGCCAATATTTTGAAGCTATATTTTCGTAATCTTCTTTAGCTGATTCGTGAACGTAATCAATTAATTGTTTATGTTCAGATCCCATAAGAATTAGGGGTTTATCTCTATCTCTTTTTTTAAACTCATAAATAATATTTGAAAATTTTGGCAAGCAGCCAATCGCAGGTAATGTGTCTGTTGGGAAAATTATAGGTAAACCACTTTTAAGAGTTTTTATGGCGGATCTATAGTCTATTAAATTCATTTAGATTATGAAACTTTCATATTTATATATATCTTCCAATAGTAAACCTACCAATACCTGAAAGATCTTTCACAATTTCTATTGATGTAAATTTATTTTCAATAAGTAGTTGTTTTACTTTTTCACTTTGATCAAAATGATTCTCTAAAATTAGCCAGCCCTTTTCTTTTAAAAATAATGGTGCTTTTTGTATTATTTCCCTGATATGTTTTAAACCATCTTCGCCGCCTAATAAAGCAACTTTAGGTTCGAAATTTTTAACTTCTTTGGGTAATTTTTCATAAGTTTCATTAGGAATATATGGCGGGTTTGAAATAGCAAGGTCTAATTTTCCTTTAAAACTTTCAAGAGGTGACCACCAATTCCCACAATAAAATTTCAAATTTGAGTGTTTAGAAGAATTTATATAATTTTTAGCGGCTATTTCTAAAGCATCTTGATCTATATCAGTAGCCACTCCCTCGCTCAATGGATAAGCCAATGCCAACGCAATACTTATAGCACCTGATCCAGTTCCTAATTCAGCAAAAAATAATTTTTCTGACTTCTTTCGAAATATATTAAAGACAATATCAACTATGAGCTCTGTTTCTGGTCTGGGAATGAGCACTTTGTTTGTCACTTTTAATTTTAAGTCTCTCCAAAAAGTTGTTTCACAAAGGTATTGAATTGGGCAAGATTTAAATAAATGATCATCCCAAACACATTCTAAAAATTCTAAGTTTTTTTTTAAATATAAGTTTCCCTTAGGATTTAAAATTGTCAAATTTAAATCACTAGTCGTTATACCCCCTATACAATCAAGTAAAACACTAAAGGATTGTTGATTACCACCTTTAGAGAGTTGCTTTTTTTTCCAAAATAAAAATTCTTCTACAGAAATGCAAAGCATCTATAATGAGATTAGCGTTTTGGCCCAAGCCTACCTTTACTAGAATCAGAATAGAAGCTTGATTTTTCTCCATCTTGAGTAGAAATAAATAAACCTATAAGGAATATTGTTGGCACCCCTACAAATAAAAGACTAGCTACGAATCCAAAGTTAGTTGTTTCCATTTAATTGGTAATTCAATATTAGGTACTAAGACTATAGACATATAACTTGGAATAAAGTGGAAAAATAAACAAATTTTATAAACTGATTAACAGTCTTAAACAATTTATCTAGGTAATTTTTTATTTTCGCTAATTTTTTTTAGTTCTTCCAAATTTGAGGGAGGGGATTGTGGTTTTGTTAAGATCACTGCAGATGATTTAATTAAAGTTTGGCAAGCAAGTCGCCAATTTTCTGGTCTATTTTTGAGTTTTTCTTCTTCAACAGAAGTGATAGGACTTAATGAATTTTTGTTTCCACCTTCAACTGAAATAAAACAAGTACTGCATTGTCCTGCACCTCCACAATTTCCCAAAATTCCTTTTAATCCATATAGTTGTAAGTTTTCTTTCATTACCAGTTCTCTCAAATTTTCTCCAGGATTACATTGAACCTCCAATCCTTCGCGGATGAATCTAATAGTTGCCATTTTTTTTGTTATTTTTCCTATTTTGGCGTTTTACTTTGAGAATTGTGACCAAAATATTAACAATTTTTAGTCAAAAATTCCTTGTAACTCCAGTAATGCAAACTAATTTGCCCAATTTTTGCAAGAAAATAAATTTATTTACAAAAATCCCTCAAAGACTAAAAAACCCTTACTATCGTGTTGTTTAGCTGTTTATTCAGCATAGTTACTAGAAATTAACCGATGGGATTGCCTTGGTATCGAGTTCACACAGTAGTTATTAACGACCCAGGTCGACTACTAGCGGTGCATCTTATGCATACTGCATTATTAGCCGGCTGGGCCGGTTCAATGGCTCTTTATGAATTAGCCATTTTTGATCCTTCTGATGCTGTTCTCAATCCAATGTGGAGACAGGGAATGTATGTTATGCCTTTCATGGCAAGACTTGGTATCACAAGTAGTTGGAACGGATGGGATATCACAGGTGCTACAGGAGTTGATCCTGGGTTCTGGAGTTTTGAAGGGGTGGCAGCGGCTCACATAGTATTTAGTGGGTTATTAATGTTGGCCTCAATTTGGCATTGGACATACTGGGACTTAGATCTATGGGAAGATTCAAGAACTGGTGAGCCAGCTCTGGATCTTCCAAGAATCTTTGGAATTCATCTTCTTTTAGCCGGGCTTACATGTTTTGGATTTGGAGCATTCCACTGCGCAAATGTGGGGATTTGGGTATCTGATCCATACGGATTAACTGGGCATGTAGAGCCTGTGGCTCCTTCTTGGGGAGTTGAAGGATTTAACCCATTTAATCCAGGCGGAATTGTTGCTAATCATATTGCAGCTGGGCTAATGGGTATCATTGGGGGAATCTTTCACATTACCAATAGACCAGGTGAGAGACTTTACAGAGCACTCAAACTTGGAAGTCTTGAAGGAGTATTAGCAAGTGCTTTGGCAGCAGTATTGTTTGTATCCTTTGTTGTCGCAGGTACAATGTGGTACGGTTCAGCAACAACTCCAGTTGAGTTATTTGGCCCTACGAGATATCAATGGGATTCAGGATATTTCAAAACTGAAATCAATAGAAGGGTTCAAGCTGCCATAGATAATGGTGCCACTAAAGAAGAAGCATACGCATCTATACCAGAGAAATTAGCCTTCTATGATTACGTTGGGAATAGCCCTGCTAAAGGAGGATTATTCCGAGTTGGAGCTTTAGTAAATGGTGATGGTTTACCAACTGGATGGCAAGGTCATATTGCTTTCCAAGACAAAGATGGCAATGAACTAGAAGTTAGAAGAATACCTAATTTCTTTGAAAACTTCCCAGTCATTCTTGAAGATAAAGAGGGTAACGTCAGGGCAGACATCCCATTTAGGAGAGCTGAAGCTAAGTATTCATTTGAACAAACAGGCATCACTGCAACTATTTACGGAGGAGACTTAAATGGGCAAACATTTACTGATCCTGCAGTGGTGAAAAGATTAGCTAGAAAAGCGCAACTTGGAGAAGCCTTTAAGTTCGACAGAGAAACTTATAAATCTGACGGTGTATTCAGAAGCTCCCCAAGAGCATGGTTTACATATGCTCATTTATGTTTTGGATTGCTATTCTTGTTTGGCCACTGGTGGCATGCTTCAAGAACTCTTTACAGAAATTCCTTTGCTGGTATTGATGCTGAGATTGGTGACCAAGTTGAATTTGGTTTATTCAAAAAACTTGGTGACGAAACAACAAGAAGAATCCCAGGAAGGGTTTAAATTAAACTTTATTACTTAATCTTATGGAAGCCTTTGCTTACGTTCTCATTTTAACTCTCGCAGTTGTTACCTTATTCTTTGCTGTCGCCTTTAGAGATCCCCCTAAATTCGATAGAAAATGAACTTAAGTAAAAAACCTCTTTAACAAGAGGTTTTTTACTTTTCATAATTAAAATATTAATCTACTATTAGAGTTAAGTTTGTTTTTTTTCACTACATGCAGTGTCCAACCTGTCAAAACACAGATAGCAGAGTTTTGGAATCAAGATCTGCTGATAGTGGTAAAAGTGTTAGAAGAAGAAGAGAATGCTTAAATTGCACATTTAGATTTACAACCTATGAAAGAATAGAAACAATGCCTGTCTCAGTTATTAAAAAAGACGGAAGTAGAGAATTATTTGACAAACAAAAACTATTGACTGGGATATCACGAGCTTGCGAAAAGACTACCTTCACTAGTGAAGCAATCGTTAATTTTGTAGATGGAATTGAATCACAAATCGTTCAAGATTCTAATAAAGATATTAAATCTTCAAAAATTGGAGAGTTAATTCTTAAAAGCCTTAGAAAAGAAAACGAAGTGGCATACATAAGATATGCTTCAGTGTATAGAAAGTTTAATGGAGTTAAAGATTTTATCTCTACTCTTGAATCCCTAAAAGGAAGTTCAAAAAACCAATTAGCATCAATTTCATAAAATCAGCATCTTAAAGTGTAGAATATTTATCACAAATGTTTTTGCTATTGGTTTGCAGGCTAGTAGCATTCCTTTCTAACTACCTTAGGTAGTCTGCGATGCAACAAATGAACGAAAATTCTTCCCAAACCATTAAAGAACTTTCTGAAGATAATGAAATTAAAAATTCGTCTGGATTAGATAATGATTCAGCATTCCAAGATGAGGAAGATTTATCATTTGAAAAGAGCGAAATTCCTTCAGCAGATTCTTCCTCTAGCAGAACAAATGCGGATTTTGATAATGCAGGATTCACACAAGAAGAATTTGCCTCACTTTTAGGAAAGTATGACTATAATTTTAAGCCTGGTGATTTAGTAAAAGGCACCGTTTTTGCTCTAGAACCCAAAGGGGCAATGATAGATATAGGAGCAAAAACAGCAGCATTTATGCCCGTTCAAGAGGTTTCAATAAATAAAGTGGAGGGACTAAATGATGTTTTACAACCTTCAGAAAGTAGAGAATTCTTCATAATGAGTGAAGAAAATGAAGATGGACAATTAGCACTCTCTATTAGAAGAATTGAATATCAAAGAGCATGGGAAAGAGTTAGACAATTACAAAAAGAAGACGCCACTATCTATTCTGAAGTTTTTGCCACAAATAGAGGCGGGGCACTTGTAAGGGTAGAAGGCTTAAGAGGTTTCATACCAGGTTCTCATATTAGTGCTCGAAAAATTAAAGATGATTTAGAAGGTGAATACCTACCTTTAAAATTTCTTGAGGTTGATGAAGAGAGAAACAGATTAGTACTAAGCCATAGAAGAGCCTTGGTTGAGAAAAAAATGAATAGACTTGAGGTTGGAGAAGTTGTTATAGGTTCAGTTAAGGGTATCAAACCTTACGGAGCCTTTATAGATATTGGAGGTGTGAGTGGTCTATTACACATTTCTGAGATCAGTCATGAACATATTGAAACTCCTCATAATATTTTAAATGTAAATGATCAAATGAAAGTTATGATAATTGACCTTGATTCAGAAAGAGGGCGAATTTCATTATCTACTAAAGCACTTGAACCAGAACCTGGAGATATGCTAACCGATCCCCAAAAAGTTTTTAGTAAAGCGGAAGAAATGGCAGCTAAATACAAGCAAATGTTATTTGAACAGACTGACGATAATGAAGAAATACCCGCAGCTTCAGCTGAAACGGTCTAAATTTTTTTTATTTGTTTTGTACACTAACACCGAAATTTAAACCTAATTAATTTTTTTGTATGAGTTTTTTAAAATTTACAATAATTGATTTGTAACGATAATCTAATTTAGGATTAAATCTAATTTTAAAATTATTTGTTAATGAGTGATTTCATTTTCACTTCAGAATCTGTAACTGAAGGTCATCCTGACAAAATATGTGATCAAATTAGTGACGCTGTTTTAGATGCCTTATTGACAGAAGATCCAGAAAGCAGAGTTGCTTGCGAAACTGTTGTTAATACGGGTCTTTGTTTACTTACTGGAGAAATAACTTCAAAAGCAAAAGTCGATTACATAAAACTTGTTAGAAATGTAATTAAAGAAATTGGATATGAGGGCTATAGAGCAGGTGGTTTTGACGCAAATAGTTGTGCTGTTTTAGTAGCACTAGACGAGCAATCACCAGACATTTCACAAGGAGTAAACGACGCAGATGATGTTAACGATGATTTGAAAGATAATACCGGAGCTGGTGACCAAGGAATAATGTTCGGCTATGCCTGCGATGAGACGCCTGAATTAATGCCCTTACCTATTAGCTTGGCTCATAGATTAGCCATTCAACTTGCCAAAGTGAGGCATGAAGAAGTCCTTAATTATTTACTCCCTGATGGTAAAACCCAAGTAAGCATTGATTACGAAAACGGTTTACCAGTTTCTATTAATACGATTTTAATTTCAACTCAACATAATTCTGAGATTGATGGAATAACAAATGAAGAAGAAATTCGTCAAAGGATAAAAGAAGATTTATGGACTCATGTTGTAATTCCTGCTACTGAAGATTTAGAAATCAAACCAAACATTAGCAAAACGAGATTTCTAGTAAATCCCACCGGAAAATTTGTAGTAGGCGGGCCTCAAGGAGATGCGGGGCTCACTGGTAGAAAGATCATTGTAGATACTTATGGTGGATATGCAAGACACGGCGGAGGGGCATTTTCTGGTAAAGATCCCACAAAAGTAGATAGATCCGCGGCTTATGCAGCACGTTATGTAGCTAAAAGCATAGTTAAGGCAAAATTAGCAAAAAAAGCAGAAGTACAATTAAGTTATGCAATTGGAGTAGCAAAACCAATTTCCATTCTCGTGGAAACTTTTAATACAGGTGTTATTTCACAAGCTAATTTGACTGAGCTAATTAAAGAGCACTTTGATTTAAGACCCGCAGCAATAATAAAAGAATTTAACTTAAGAAATCTACCAAAAAAAATGGGAGGTAAATTTTTTAGAAAGACTGCATCCTATGGACATTTTGGCAGAAGAGATCTTGAGCTCCCTTGGGAAAATGTGGAAGAAAAAGCAGCCAGATTAGCAGAGGCTTCCAAAATCTTTTTATAAAATATTATTCTATGCCTGATAACTTTTATGGAGGGTTAGATTTTGGAACCAGTGGCGCAAGAATATCAATAATTAATCTTCATCAGAAATTAGTATATTCAAATTCAGTACCTTATTCATACAGCTTTAAAAATCCAAATTCTTGGATTAATTCTTGTGAGAATCTTTTGGTTAATTTACCTTTTGAAGTAAAAATTAACCTTAATAAATTGGCCATCTCCGGCACCTCAGGAACTTTAACAGCATCCAATTTAAGAGGAGAGCCGCTAGGTGAAGCAATCCCTTACGACCAAGCATGTATTGAACATGAAAACCTTCTTGAGTCCTTAGCCTCTGGAGAAGATCATCTACGGACTCCCTACAGTAGTCTTGCTAAAGCATTAAAACTAATAGATAAATATGGGACAAATATACTTTTAAGACATCAATCTGATTGGATAACTGGTTGGTTTTTAAAAGATTGGACTCATGGAGAAGAAGGTAATAATCTAAAACTTGGATGGGATCTAAAAAAAGAATCTTGGCCAAAAAGCTATCTCAATACCTCATGGCAAAAATGCCTACCTCAAATAGTAAAAAGTGGAAAAATTGTTGGACAAGTAAATTTTGATTTAGCAGAGAGATTTAACTTGAATAAGAAATTAATATTAATCTCAGGCACCACTGACTCTAATGCAAGTTTAATAGCTTCAGGTCTAGGAAAAGAAGAAGGTCTCACAGTTTTAGGAACAACAATTGTGGTTAAAAAATTTATTGATAAACCTATAAAAAAACAGGGAATTACAACCCATAGAGTAAACGGCGATTGGATATGTGGAGGAGCATCAAATGCGGGATGCGGCATCTTGTCTCAGTTCTTTTCTGATTTAGAAATAAAGGAACTCAGTCGACAAATTAATCCATCGAAAAGAACTTCTTTAGATCTTTTACCTCTTAATAGTAAAGGAGAGAGATTTCCTGTTAATAATTCTAATTTAGAGCCGATACTTGGTCCAAGACCAGTCAGTGACTCACTTTATTTACATGCATTATTTGAGGGGCTAGCTAAGATCGAATTGAAAGGGTGGGAAAAACTAGGCAAACTCACAGGTTCACTTCCAAAAAAAATTATTACTATTGGTGGAGGTTCAAAAAACCCTCAGTGGAGAAAAATAAGAGAAAAAATTATCAATATACCAATAGTTTCATGTAAAAAAACTACTTCATTTGGCACTGCCTTATTAGCGATTAATGCAAAATAATAGTTTTTAGGATATTTGATGAAGATATAAAATTTTTAATGAAAAGGGTTTCACAAACTACACATCGTAATTTAGAGTATATAGGTTAGAGCCGGGATAGCTCAGTTGGTAGAGCAGGCGACTGAAAATCGCCGTGTCCCCAGTTCAAATCTGGGTCCTGGCACCTTTAAAACCCTGTCCATGACAGGGTTTTATATTTTCTAGGCATATAGAAACTTTCTTATTTATTTAATTTTATTTTTAAAATTCAGAATTTTCAGTTTCTAGTCTGCAGACTTGACCAATAACACCCAAAATCAGTTTATCTCCATTTGGATCTTGCCAATCTGCTAAATCATTGAAATTACTATTTATTTCATCTATGGAGACATCAACGTCTCTAAATGATTTTTCAAAACAATTTATATCCATTGTATAGAGTATATCCTTAGTAATTTCACTTTTTGTTTTGGGGATAAATTTACTCAATATTCTCACGGAACCATCCTCATTTCTTTTAATACTTTGTCTATCCCATAACTGTTCTCCATATTCACTTTTGGGAACTCCAACCCATTCATGAGATAAAGCATTTGATTGTTTTATTGAGATACTCAAGGAAACAATTATGGAAAGGACTAGACCAAAGCTATTTCGAATAAATATAGAATTAAATTTATTATTGGAATTAACCATTAATACGTCTGAAATACAAAAATTTTTTATCGAGAGTAAATATAAGTTTAAAAATTTGTAAAAATTTTTATTGATTAGTATTTCTATTATAGATACAATCGAATATTAAATTGAGAATTTACTTTCAATAAATTTACTAAAAAATAATGAATAAAATACAGAAATTTCTTTCAGTAGTTTTTTTTATAGCAATATTTGTTGTATTGATTTATTTAATCCAAAATTATGGGATTGAACCCCTTAGGAACAAAATAGAAAGTATGGGGATTTGGGCTCCTTTTGGAATTTTCATACTTAGAGGAGTAAGTATTATTTTACCAGCTCTTCCAAGTTCAGCTTATTCTCTACTAGCAGGCTCATTACTAGGATTTCAAAAAGGTTACATGACAATAATCTTTTCTGATATCGTTTTTTGCCAAGCTGCTTTCTTTATCGCAAGAAATTATGGGCGAGTCCCTGTAAGGAATTTGGTAGGCCCCAAAGCGATGAAAAAAATTGAAAGTTTTAATCAAAACCAACTCGAAGAAAATTTCTTTCTAATGACAGGTTTACTTATGACTGGTCTTTTTGATTTTCTAAGCTATGCAATTGGTATTGGAGGAACCCGCTGGAAAATATTTACTCCAGCATTATTAATAAGTCTTCTAATAAGTGATTCAATATTAGTAGCTGTAGGAGCTGGTGTTAGTCAGGGAGCAGGATTATTTCTAGGAGTAGCTCTTTTGGGAATGTTTGCATTAGCTACTATTTCAGGATTAGCAAAAAATAAAATACCTAAATAACAAAACAGTTAAAAATTCTGAAATCAAAAAATAAAGATATGACATTTTTGCAAACAAAAACTATATGAATAAGAATTCATGCAAGAATAAGAATCGATTAATTTTTTAAAGCTCTTAGATGACTCCATTTAGACCAACTTCACATGATCGCCCTGGAGAACAAATATCAACCACGCCTTCTGGATTAAAAGTAACTTCTGCAAAGAGATTAATGGTGGATTCAATGGTAAGAATGATTCAAAAAGCAGAAAATCATTCCGTAGAAGATAAACTTGACGAAGAATCTAACAACAATTAATCAATTCATTGATGAAAGTATAGGAGAGTGGAAATCCATAAGAAGTTCTCATACTTTAGCTTTTCAAGAATTTGAAAACTCAACTAGTAAAATATATATAAAACATATCAATTCAAAAAATAAAAAAGTTATTGAAATTTTTAAAAATTACAAGTTAAGTTTAAACGTAGAGAGCATAGCCATTTCTATAAAATGGCAAGCTATTAGTGATTGGGAAGAAAATGATATGAATGAGGGAGATGAAACTATTTTGATATTTTTGCCCAAGGATGATAATTCAGGAATTGTTTTAAGAAATAAAGGTTATACAGAATCCTTTATTTCATCATCCAATTATTTTGTTGATGAACAAAATAACTTAAACATAAAAACGATTTATAAATCAACTGTTTCCGAAGAAAGAATTTCCTTTTTATCCACTCATATAAGATCCAGATTTTCTATAGTAAGAAACCTAGAAAATAACTCAGTAATACAGACGTCCCATACTTCAGAGATAAGGAATTTAGCTAGTTTAAAAGATTAATTATCCTTTCAAATTGAAACTCTGTTTCAGATATTAATTTGGGAAGAAAACCTTTGTTTCCACGCATATTATTAACTGTTGAATTCAAATCAGAGATTGTTGCATCTCGCATTAATTCAAAAACCCTTCTTGCATTTCTTAAAGGTACCCCAAGAGCAAGATAAGTATTTTTAAGATCCTTCAAACAACTTTTTTCTAAAACTGATTCGTCATTAGAAATTAAAAGATAAGCGACAATCCTTAGGATTATTTCTCCATCTCTTAAACAAACGGACATCTTGTTAGTTGTATTTAAAGATACTTTTGAATTAAGTGAATCTTGATTTTCGCAAATCATTGATGTTACAGCGTCTGCTGCGATTGCATGTGAATTATTGGTTATTGAGGTTATTGCATCTAATCTTGCGTTTGCACTATTAATGAATCTTTTTATATTGCTTAAATCATTTAATTTCTTATCGGCTGACAATAGTTGATTATTTTTTGAAACTGACATTCCAGAAGTAAAATTTAAAGTTAGATTTTAAGATTAGTACAAAGACAGTAAAAACAATACAATTATAAAATTAACGCAACGCTTCTTAATTAATAACTTCATTCCAAAGTGATAGTTGAAATAATTTAAATAAAAAAATTTTTTCCGCTAAGATGAGATTACTTTTTAATAAGATTTTGGATCAGCAAGATTTAAAGTTATCAAAAAAAATTATTTCTTCTTACAAAAAAAGATTAGAAAAAGAGATTTTTGAAAGAAGTATGAAATTAAGAATGCCTCAAAACAAATTTGAAGAAATAATTAATAACAATAATGAACTTATTAATTTAAAAAAAGCTTTAGAACAGCTAGAAACAGAATCTGAACCTCAAAGTAAAGTCTGACTCTTGAAAAAATCTTACAAAAGTGTCTCAAACTAACAATTTCCTTTTTAATTCTCTAAACAATGAACAACTTCAAGCAGTAAAGCATGTTTATGGACCACTTTTAGTTGTAGCAGGTGCAGGCAGCGGAAAGACAAAAGCTCTAACCCACAGAATTGCAAATCTTATTGAAAACAATTCTATAGATCCTTATAACATTCTTGCGGTAACTTTTACTAACAAAGCTGCTAAAGAAATGAAAGCAAGGTTAGAAGTTCTTCTAGCACAAGAATTAGCTTTTAATCAATTTGGGCAACCATGGTCAACTCTAAAAGAAGTTGAGCAAAATCAGCTAAGAACAAACGTTCATCAAGACAGACTTCAAAACCTTTGGATAGGTACTTTTCATTCTTTATTTTCAAGACTTCTTAGATACGATATTGAAAAATATAATGACCCAGAAGGATTAAAATGGACTAGACAATTTTCAATTTACGATGAAACAGATTCTCAAACATTAGTAAAAGAAATTATCACTCAAGATATGAATCTTGATCCCAAAAGATTTGATCCCAAAAAGATTAAAAGATTAATAAGTAATGCTAAGAATCAATGCCTTACTTCGAATGATCTTCTAGAAACAGCAGATAATAATTTTGATAAAACAGTCGCAGAAGCCTACAAGAGATATAGGATTTCGCTTTCAAAAAATAATTCTTTAGATTTTGATGATCTTCTACTTTTGCCTGTTTTCTTATTGAGGCAAAATGATGAAGTCAGAGATTACTGGCACAAAAGATTTAAACACATTCTAGTTGACGAATATCAAGATACAAATAGAACACAATATGAACTTATAAAATTAATTACTGCTGGGAATACTGAACCAAAAAAATTCTTTAATTGGGAAGATCGTTCAATTTTTGTAGTTGGGGATGCTGATCAAAGTATTTATAGTTTCAGAGCCGCTGATTTTAGAATTCTAATCGGTTTTCAAGAAGATTTTAAAACCTCACTTAATGATGATACAAAATCATCTTTAATTAAATTAGAAGATAATTATAGGTCATCTTCTAATATCCTTGATGCTGCAAACTCACTAATTGAAAATAACTCTGAAAGAATTGAGAAAGTTTTAAGGGCTACTAAAGAAAAAGGGGAGCTTTTAAAGTTACTCAGCTGTGATGATGAAATTTCTGAAGCAGAAGCAATTACCAATAAAATAAAATCGCTCAATAATTATAATCAAAACCCAATTTGGAAAAATTTTGCAATCTTATATCGAACAAGAGCTCAATCAAGGGTATTAGAGGAATCTCTTGTAAGATGGCGCATTCCATATACAATTTTCGGAGGATTGCGTTTTTACGATAGAAGAGAAATTAAAGATGCAATAGCATATTTGAAAGTTCTTGTTAATTCTGCAGATAACGTTAGTCTTTTGCGTATCATAAATGTTCCTAGAAGAGGCATTGGTAAGACTACTATTCAAAAACTTAATGAACTATCTAACAGGTTAAATATTCCATTATGGGAGGTTCTTAATGATAAGCATAGTCTTGAAGAAACAATAGGCAGATCATCAAAAGGAATTAATAAATTTACTGAAGTTATGAATGATCTAATTTGTTATCTAGAAAATTCAGGCCCTGCTCAACTACTACAACTAATCTTAGAAAAAAGTGGTTATTTAAGTGACTTGCTAGCTAGTGGGACTGAAGAATCTGAAGATAGAAGAAATAACTTACAAGAACTAATAAATGCAGCTACTCAATATGAAGAAGAAACAGAAAGTGGAGATGTAGAAGGATTTCTTTCTACAGCAGCCTTAACAACTGATAATGATACGAAGAAGAATAATCCCAACTCCGTAACTCTTATGACTCTGCACAATAGTAAGGGTTTAGAATTTCAAAATGTTTTTATCACTGGACTAGAACAAGGTCTCTTCCCAAGCCATAGATCAATAGATACTCCCTCCCTTCTTGAAGAGGAAAGAAGATTATGCTACGTAGGTATTACTAGAGCTAAAGAAAGAGTTTTCTTGAGTCATGCCAGAGAAAGAAGATTATGGGGTGGAATGCGTGAAGCAACAATTCCTTCAACATTTCTTTCAGAAATACCTGAAGATTTAATGGATGGCGAATTACCACAAACTGGTGGTGCTTCAATTAGAAGAGATTGGCATCTTGATCGTTTAACAAGAGTTGATCGAAACAATCCACATGAATTCGTTAACAACCCAATAAATGCAGTAAGGAAATTATATTCAGGACCCAGTAAAGGGAAAAGCTGGATAGTTGGAGATAAGCTAATTCACTCAAAATTTGGGAGAGGTGAAATCATACATATTTTTGGGAGTGGGGAAAAAATATCTTTAGCAGTAAAATTTGGTAATAAAGGAAGTAAAATTTTAGATCCCAGATTAGCTCCAATTCGTTATGTAAGTTAAAACTAATGAACGATATCTCTGATTATATCCACACAGAATTAATCAAAACTCCATTTAATTTATATAACCTAATTACTAAATACATAGAATCTAATAACAATATTAAAGTGGCTTTTGTTGGCGGTTATTTAAGAGATTTATTAATAAGTAAATTCCATAAAAAATCTTTTTCTAAACCTGTAGATATAGATCTTGTTATTGAAGGTTCCTCTATCTCTCTGGCAAAATTTATAAAAAGAAATGTTATAAATGTAGATTTATGTTTAATCAAGGAATTTAATTTATACAACACAGTAGAAATAAATATTAATGACTATAAAATTGATATTGCCTCTGCAAGAAAAGAGATTTATTCTTCACCAGGCTTAAATCCTAAAGTAACTAATAGTACTATTGAGGATGATCTTAAAAGAAGAGATTTCACGATAAATTCAATAGCATTCGAGGTCTCGCAAAGGAAAATCTATGATCTTTATGGAGGAATTTCAGATATAAAAAGCAAAAAATTGAACCTACTTCACAGTAAAAGCATTTCAGATGATCCAAGTAGATTAATTAGATGTGCAAAATATGCTTCAAGGTTAGATTTCAATATTTCAAAAAATTCTCTCACACAATCTCAAGAAACAGTTAGACAATGGCCATGGAAAAGTTCAGAAACTCATCAGAAAATGATTTACCCTCCTGCACTCGGCATAAGAATAAGGATGGAACTAGCTGAAATATGCAAACATGATAATTTGAATAATGTAATTTCGATAATTCATAAATGGGAAATTATCTCAATCTTAAATGAAAATATTAAAGTCGATAAAAGGTTTTTAAGAGGACTACATTGGATTCAAAAGTTGAATGGAAATTATATGCTTTACTTGTTAAAAGATTCAAAAGATTTAGAAACAGCATTTCAAAGATTTTTGATAAATAATAGTGAGATAAAAATATTAGAAGATTATTCAAATATAAAAAAGATATTAAAAACCAACCCAAAAAAATTCAATCATTTTTCGCCATCAAGTTGGACAGAATTTATTGAGGACAAAAACCTTAATGATGAGACTGTCAAATTATTAATTTGTGATGGAGGTCCATACTGGCGTAAATTGTTTAAGTGGTTATTTATTTACAAATTCATAAAATCAAAAAAAGATGGAGAAACATTAAAAAAAGAAGGATGGGATCCAGGGAAGGAAATGGGAAAGGAAATCAAAAGATTAAGATATCTGGAAATTGACAAATTAAATTGAAATTGATTACATTTTTACAACTTCTCCTACCTTGTACCATTTATCTTTAAGATAATTCTCATATTTACGATTACAACTAATCAGCAAGGGGCCGCATGTTTGAGGATCTAATAGTAATGATATTCTCTCGTTAAAAGTCTCTTTATCAAATAAATTTTCATTTAAAAAATTAATTATTCTTTTTTGCTGATTTCCTTTATAAATTTTGTCAAAAATTTCTTTATTAGATTCAAAGAAAGTACTTTTAACATCTTTTCTTATTAGATCAAATACTCCAGGATAAGCTTTAAATGCAAATAAATCTAATAAAACTTTTAATGGCTCAAGATTATTTCTTTCCCTATATAAATTAGATGATTCAACCATTTCTTTAAGATGTCCAATAAATCCATATCCAGTAATGTCAGTCGCAGCATTGACTAATGATTCTTTAAATTGATCTTGAAAAAGATAAATTTCATCAATCAAATATTGTTGACTCTTTAATAAGTTTTTAATTATTTCAGAAGAGCTACCTAGCATATTAATATTTTGCATTTGACCTGCAAGGCAAATCCCAACGCCAAGAGGTCTAGACATCATAAGAATATCTCCATCATTCATTCCAGATTTAAGCCATGGTTTTGCTCCATTTTTCAAAATGCCTTGGACAGTTAAAGAAATATCTATTCCTAAAGAATAAGGTTTATTTACTAAACTTCTTGCCTCGAAAGTATGGCCTCCAAGTAATTCACCTCCATTATCCTCAACTGTTGATTTAATACCTTGAAGGGATTGAGAAAAGAGGTAACTCTGAAATTCCCTTTCAACTTTTGGTAATGATATTAAAGCCTGCGCGGATGAAAGTTTTGCTCCGCATGCCCACAAATCTGAGCAAGCATGCAAAGTAGTAATTTTTGCATTCAGCCAAGGATCACTTACTAAAGCAGGAAATCCATCTAAACTTTGCAAGATAATATCTTTACCATTTTGATAAATCTCAACTGAATCTTCAGGGGATGAAGCAAAAGAATCTAAATTAGAATTTATTAATGATTTATTCAAAACAATCTGAGGAATTTTAGCTGCACAACCCCTGCAATCATTTAATGAAATATTTTTTCCACTAACTTTCATAATTAGCCTTTTTGATCTGAACTTCTTAATAAAGTTCAGATCAATTTTATGCTTTAAAATCCAAAAAATAAAAGAAGGGCCAAAAACAAAATTGCGATAAATAGCAAAAGCCTTTTGATGATGGCTTGGAAATATGTTAACTATTTGTAATCCGATCTTTTGAGGAAACCACTTTTTTAATGATTCTCCTTCTATATCCTTTTTTAAATTTTTGACTAATGTATTTACAGCCTTAACTGCAAAGACTCCCGATGGTGGTCTTTTTGCTGAATCTACAACAGCGCAATCACCTGCAGCAAAGTTCTCGGAAAAACTTTTCAACTGCAAATTCTGATTTGTGATTATTCTGCCATGAGAATCCGATTCTAATAATTTTTTTTGTATCCATAAAGGAGATGTATTTCCAGTACATAAAAGAATCTTTCCATAATCAAAATTAAGATTTTGAACTAAATCAATATTAGAATTCCGTAAACTCTTTAGAATTTTATTATTAATTTTTCTTGAATCACATAATAATTTTAAAGATCTACCTCTCCATCTTTTTCTCAAAGCATATGATACTTCAATTGCTGCAAGGCCACTTCCAACTATTACAAATGGAAGTTCATTAATTGAATCGAAAATATCCTCTTTTTGTATTAAATCATATGCCCTCAAAAAAGGTTTAATTGTAAAAGCATTTTGCTTTTTAACTAGTGACTCAAATTCTCTTGGAATTATTGTTTGGCTTCCATAATTAAGAACCAACTTCGAATAATTAATTGAGGGTCTGTTACTTAAAACAATTTCCTTTAAATTAAAATCAATATCCTTTACTTCTTCTTCTACAAAAGATACTTCTGCATTTTTTGCTAAAGATTTTATATCAATCAAACTCTCTTCTAAAGAAATTGATTTTGAAAGCACCGATGGAAACATCGCCGAATAAACCAAATGAGAATCTCTAGATATAATTGAAACAGGAATCTCTGGCATTAATTTCGTACACATTAACCATTTCTTAATTAAAAGAACATTTGTGTGTCCTCCTCCAATTAGTACTAGATGATTAAAAGTCATTTACATCACGATGAATAAAGAACATTTATTACCGATTGAAAAATCAAGATTAGGGATAATTGGTGGGAGTGGATTTTATTCAATGGAGCAAATAGATTATTTAAGAGAAATAGAAATCAATACTCCCTATGGTAAACCTTCTGATTCAATAAGAGTATATAGTCTTGGAAATTTAGAGATAGCATTCATTCCTAGGCATGGAAGAACACATAGATTAAATCCTACTGAAATCCCTTACAAAGCTAATATTTGGGCCCTAAGATCAATAGGAGTAAGATGGATTATTGCTCCATCAGCAGTTGGTTCATTACAAGAACAGATAAGGCCGCTTGATATAGTTGTGCCAGATCAATTTATAGACCGGACAAAAAATAGACCAGCAACATTTTTTAACGAGGGAGCTGTAGCCCACGTAACTATGGGGGATCCCTTCTGCACAAATTTATCCCGTATATTAAGTGAAATAGGAGAAAAAAATATTCCTGTTGGTAGACAATTGCATAGAGGCGGTACCTATCTAGCAATGGAAGGTCCTGCTTTCTCTACAAGGGCAGAATCTAATTTATATAGAAGTTGGGGATGTTCAATAATAGGAATGACGAATCATACAGAAGCAAGATTAGCTAAAGAAGCTGAAATAGCTTACTCCTCATTGTCAATGGTTACTGATTATGATTGCTGGCATCAAACTCATCAAGAAGTTTCTGTAGAGATGGTTTTGGATAATCTTAGATCGAATACTGAAGTGGCTAATAAGATAATCTTCGAAGTAGCTAAATTAATTGAAAAAGAGAGACCAAAAAGTAAGTCTCATTTTTCATTAAAAGATGGATTAATAACAAAAAAAGAAAATATCCCAAGTTCTACTGACAAGAAACTAAGGATATTTACTGATTCTTATTAGGCTAATTAGATATAAGTGATTATAAGCTCCAGGCAAACAGTTTGTTAACCTCCAGCTCCAACTCCTTGGTATGAGCCATAGAAGAAAATTCCTAAAACGAAGATAACTGCAATTCCACCTGCTGTAGCAACGAGCCATAGAGGAAGAGTTCCCTCAGTCCATCTCCTTTCCCATGCAACTGCTGGTCTACCATCGGGAAGTCTATCTGGAATTCTTCCATCAGGTCCTTTTAATTTACTCATAGTTTTAATTTAATTGAAAAAGTAACTGGAAAATAAAATTCCCAATACAAAGACTGATAATAAGCCTAAATAAAGGCTTGTACGATTAAGTTCAACTGGAACTTTGTTAGGGTTTTCGTTTACTTGCATGATAGTTAAATTTATCTGGCTACAAATTGCATAGCAGCAATAGAGCCTAAAAAGAATACTGATGGAATAGCTAAAGCATGAACTGCTAGCCAACGAACAGTAAATATTGGATAAACGCGGACTTCCGCAGCCTGCATTGGAGCTTGAGAATTAGTCATTGTTATTTTGTTCTTAAATCTAGTTGAGATTTAGCTTCATACCTTTGTGTTACGACAGGCGCTTTAGATTCTGATGATTGGAAATAACTATCTGGACGTGGAGTCCCGAAAGCATCGTAGGCTAAGCCTGTATATACAAATAAGAAGCCTGCTATAAAAATAGCTGGTAATGTTACTGCATGAATAATCCAGTACCTAATACTGGTGATTATTTCAAAAAATGGGCGTTCACCCGTTGAACCTGCGGCCATAATCACAAATGTTTACCCTATGATCTTACAGTGTAAAATCATAAGTTCGCGAAGAAATTAACAGCTTGGTTACAGACAGTTGCTAAATCAGTCAAAAATTAAGTTTTTTTTACTATTTACTCTAGTTATTCAAACTTAACTCTTCCATTTAAGGATATAGCCACGTTCGCCAAGTACAAATCCTTTTTGATTATCCAAAACCTCCTTATCAAGGAAAACTATTTTAATGTAGTTTGTTGGCAATTCAGAAGCGATAGGATCTTTATTCCAAGTTTTACCTTGATCTTTACTTACTATTAAGGTGCCATTACCTCCTCCAGCCCAAATATCACCATTAGGATCCCAACCCATATCAAGATAGTTGTATCCATTTAGAATAGGTATTATAGGTTTCGACCAATCTTCTAGGTCATTCATATCTTCGTTAAATCTAATTTCGGCCCCTCTAGAAAGCATCCATAAACTTCCTTCTGGATTAAAACCAATACTTTGAACTCTTTTGCTGCTGGCTCTTTGATGAGCTATCCATGCATCACTATCCTTTTCTAAAGTTGAAAAGAAATTACCCAGACTACTTACGCTGACATAATCTCCTTTATTAGTTCTTCTTAAATCTCTTACACCTCCAGAACCAGATGCGTCTACAACTTTTGCATTCCATGATTCACCACTATCTGATGTTTCATAAATAGCACCTGCAGTGGTTGCTAATTCTGCAACACCAGCATCAACAGTCGTTATTAGAAATGGTTGGCCTGGTAATTTGTTACCAAGAGATAAACGTGTCCAATTCTTTCCCGCATCAAGTGTATGCATAACTAATGAAGGCTGACCTATTAACCATCCCTCTTCACCTTTAAAATCAATATCTAAGAGACGAAAGTTCTCTTCACTTGGTAAATCTAAATTTCTTTTTTCCCAAGTTTCTCCTCCATCATTAGATTCCATAATAAGTCTATTAGAACCTACCAAAAATCCATTTTTATCATCTATAAAATCAACATCTAAAGCATTAGCCTGGTCCTCAAACTGAATTGTTTTCCAAGGACTGCTATCATTCGTCTTTACTCCTGTAGATGAACAACTGCTCAATACAAAACAAAGGACAAATGATAAAAGAAGATTGGGAATACTAGTAATAATTTTTTTCATTTATATATACTAATGCAAAGAGTACAAAGAAAGAAACATAGCAGCAGCAAACGCCAGCCCACCAAAAATCAATATGTTTTTTTGTCCAGGAGGTAAACTATTAAAACCAAACCCATAAACTAAATTTTCTTCAAAGCCACTAGGTTTAGATTTGGGACCTATATCTTTATAAAAATTTTTACCAGCTCGACAAACAGGGCAAGCGAAGGTATTCCCATCTAACTCAGAAAAAGGAGTATTTTTAGGAATGTTTAGTTTTTTATTTCCTTCAGACGGATCATAAATATATCCACAACTTCTACATTCGAATCTATTTTGTTCTAGATTAAGAACAGGTTGTTCAACATTTACACCTGAGGAATTATCAGAAAGTTTTTCTTTCTTAAAGTCTTCAACTATTTTGTTTTCCTCAGAGGTTGGTTGAATGTTTTCACTCACGGTTTATTATTATTCTTTAAGAACTTTAAAAGATTTTGCTTAATTAAGCGACTTTTATTCAAAATTAATTTTTTAAGATGTTTTTATTAACTGGCTATGAATACTTTTTAGGTTTCCTTCTAATTGCCGCAGCTGTCCCTGTATTAGCTCTAGTTACTAATCTCATCGTTGCCCCAAAAGGCAGAACAGGGGAAAGAAAACTTACATATGAATCCGGAATGGAGCCTATTGGAGGAGCATGGATTCAATTTAATATTCGTTATTACATGTTTGCCTTGGTTTTCGTTATATTTGATGTTGAGACAGTATTCCTTTATCCTTGGGCTGTTGCCTTCAATAGGTTAGGCTTATTAGCTTTTATTGAGGCTTTAATCTTTATTGCAATACTTGTTATTGCCCTAGCATACGCATGGAGAAAAGGTGCTTTAGAATGGAGTTAAAAAATTGAATCCACAATTATCCCCAAAAGCAATAAGAGAAATTCGAGAAGGAACTTGTAATCCTCTTGGTGCACCCCAAGTTACTACAGATTTAAGCGAAAATATTATATTAACAAGCTTAGACGATCTTCATAATTGGGCTAGGCTAAGCAGTCTATGGCCTCTCTTGTATGGAACAGCTTGTTGTTTTATAGAATTTGCTGCTTTAATTGGATCTAGATTTGATTTTGATAGATTTGGATTAGTACCTAGAAGTTCTCCAAGACAAGCTGATTTATTAATAGTTGCAGGAACAGTAACAATGAAGATGGCTCCTGCCTTAGTGAGGCTTTATGAGCAGATGCCTGAACCAAAGTACGTTATTGCTATGGGTGCTTGCACAATTACAGGGGGCATGTTTAGCGCAGACTCTACTACAGCCGTCAGAGGCGTTGATAAATTAATACCTGTTGATCTATACCTTCCAGGATGTCCACCTAGACCAGAAGCCATTTTCGATGCTGTAATAAAACTAAGAAAAAAAGTTGGTAATGAATCAATTTTAGAAAGAACAAAAACAGAACAAACCCACAGGTACATAACAGTTGATCATGAAATGAATCTTGTTTTCTCTGAAAATAATGGTGAATATCTAAATAAAACTCCCACGAAAGTTATTCCTTCCTCCCAAAAAGAAAATATAAATGAATTAAATGGTATCGTCGATAAATCTAAAATTATTAACACTGATCAAGATTAATGGAAAAAGACGGTTTAGCAAAATCCTCAGATAATTCGATTGAAAAAGAAGGATTTATAAGTCAAGCTTTATCTAAAGATGGAATTCCAAACGAATCATTACCTAATGACCACTTAGGAATAGAAAATATTTCTTTAGAACCTAGCAAATTATATGAGGCCGTATCAGCTCTAAGAAATTATGGATTCAACTATCTTCAATGTCAAGGCGGATATGATGAAGGGCCAGGTAAAAATCTTGTCAGTTTTTACCATTTTATAACCGTTGATGACTTACAAAATATCGAAAAGATTAAAGAAGTTAGATTAAAAGTCTTCTTAAAAAGAGATTCTGATTTATCAATTCCTAGTTTGTATAAAATTTTTAAAGGAAGTGACTGGCAAGAAAGAGAAACATATGACATGTATGGAATAAATTTTATTGATCATCCAAATCCTAAAAGACTTTTAATGCCGGAAGACTGGAGAGGATGGCCATTGAGAAAAGACTATATTCAGCCAGATTTCTATGAACTTCAAGATGCTTATTAGTTTATTTTTTTTAATTTTCGATATATGAACATAACGGCTCTTGCTAATCTTCTCGGATCATGTCTAAGAGTTGGTGTAATTCTTTTTGAGTACAATGGAGCTTGCAGAACATAATAACCTTCAGATAATAATTTTTCTCTATTACATTTGACAGGTTCTGCTCCTCTACTTTCGTAATAGTCAACTAATGGAGACTTTTCAAATTTATTCTGAGATAAGATTGCGTTAAAAATCCTAGTGTTAACTCCAAAATTAGATAATTGTTTTTCTATTGATTTAATATGTTGATATACATCAAGACCATCTGTTTCTCCAGGCTGAGTCATCAAATTACTTATGTAAATTTTCGGAGAATTACTCTGTAATAAAGCATCGACTATTTCAGGAACTAACAAGTTTGGTAATAAAGAAGTATATAGACTGCCTGGACCAAGAACAATTAGATCAGCTTCCTTTATAGACTCTAAAGCGCTCGGTAGAGCGGAAGGATTTTCTGGTAGATAACCAATCCTTGAAATTAATTTTTGAGATTTGCTAATATTGCTTTCACCAAAAATTTTTTCGCCATCCTCTAATTCAGCCCATAACATGACATCAATATTTGTTGCTGGCAATACCTGACCTTGTACAGCTAAGACCTTACTAGATGCTTGCACTGCTTTTTCTAAACTACCTGTAATTGTTGTTAAAGCTGACAAGAATAGATTTCCAAAACTGTGACCTTCAAGACCAGTTCCTCCAGAAAATCTATATTGAAATAATCTAGTTAATATTGGTTCTTCATTTGATAAAGCCGCCAGGCAATTTCTAATATCGCCGGGAGGTTGCACACCTAATTGTTTTCTAAGAATTCCACTACTCCCACCATCATCGGATACGGTTACGATTGCTGTAATATTGCTGCTGTAATTTTTTAAACCTTTTAACAAAGTAGATAACCCCGTCCCTCCACCAATAGCAACAATATTTGGACCTCTATTTAACTTACTCTTAACTCTTAATGCATCCACTAAAAATGTATTTTTTTCTGGAACAAGCGCTTTTTGAATAGAATTAATGCTTCTATTTTGTCCAATCCCAATTAGTAAAAGTCCAATCACAAAAATTAAAGGTCCCAATAACGCGACAGGTAAGACATTTGTTAAGCCTGTCATTAACCAAAAAAATACTTCAATAAGCCAATAAACTGGTCTTAAATTTGTCCATACAGCGAGGCCTAATAATGAAGTTAAAAAACCTATCGCAGATGTAATCATCCATCTTTTTATTACCAGTCCAGGCAAAAGCCAACTCAAAATTCTTAAGATTTTATTCAATAAAACAAAATTAGACTTTTTAATATACTTGTAGTATTTTCTTACCTTATTTTTACGCCTATTCATTAAAAACCTCTTAAATTATTGTCTTCAAATTTAGAATCGTTATATATTCATTATAAATCAATTTCACACATCCTTTTTTTATTTCCCAAAAATAGGCAAAATGTAATAGAAGATGACTTTCCATTAAATCAGGTTTTGAAAAAAACAAATCATGCAGTTAAAACAAAAAACCTTTCAATAAGCTGGGGGGAAGTTAATGTACTTAATGATCTAAATTTTGAACTTAATGACGGAGAGAAATTAGCTATTGTTGGCCCTTCAGGTTCAGGTAAATCAACAATTTTAAAAATATTAGCTGGTCTCCTATTACCTACCAAAGGTGAACTAAGAATAAATGGTGAAAAACAAATCTATTTGAGATTAGATCAAATTAATCCTCCTGATGTAAGACTAGTATTTCAAAACCCAGCTTTATTGGGGTCTTTAACTATTGAAGAAAATGTAGGTTTCCTACTTAAAAGAAATAAAAACTTATCTAAAAAGTTAATTCATGAAATTGTACTTGAATGTTTAGCTGAGGTAGGTTTATTTAATATTGAAAATAAATTTCCAAATCAATTAAGCGGAGGAATGCAAAAAAGAGTAAGTTTAGCCAGAGCATTAATTACAGATCAAACTCTTAATGCGAAGAGTAAACCCTTATTACTTTTTGATGAACCAACTGCAGGTCTTGATCCAATTGCCTCATCAAGAATTGAAGATTTAATTAATAAAACAAACGATAAAGCAAATGGATCATCTATTGTTGTAAGCCATGTTATTAGTACTATAGAGAGGACCTCAGATAAAGTATTAATGCTTTACGGGGGCAAATTTAGATGGGGAGGTTCCATTGATGAATTTAAAAAAAGCAATGATCCCTATGTCTTTCAATTTAGAAATGGGAAACTTAATGGCCCAATGCAACCCATAGACATTTAGAAATTATGCGTAGAAGCTTACGAGATTCAATAGTTGGATTTTCCTTACTTGGGGGAATTTTGATATTCACATTATTTTCTTTTTGGCTAAGAGGGGTAAGATTATCTTCAAAAAATTGGTACCTTTTTGCTGAATTCAATAACGCAAGCGGTTTATCAAAAAAATCTCCAGTTACCTATAGAGGTATCTTAGTAGGATCAATAGAAGATATCTTATTCACAAATGAATCAATTCAGGCAAAAATAGTTTTAAATAATCATGACATTGTTCTTCCTAAGCCAGCATTTGCAAGGGTAGTAACAAATTCTTTCCTTGGAGGAGATGTTCAAGTTGCTTTAGAAACTAGTGAAAAATCAATTCCTAAAAACATTGCGAAACCTGCTTCTGAAAAATGCAACACTAAAATAATTGTTTGTCAGGGAGATATTATCACTGGTAAACAACTATCAAGTCTTTCAAATATTACAAATAAAATAAATCAACTTTTAAAAGTATCAAATCAAGAGAACTTAATTGAGAATATCGTTAAATCAATTGACCAATTCGATCAAACACAAGAAAACCTCGATGAATTAATTTTTTTATCGAAACAAGAAATACAAAGAATTAAACCATTAATTAAAGAAATTACAACTGCT
Source organism: Prochlorococcus marinus XMU1419 (assembly GCF_017695955.1). Classification (NCBI taxonomy): domain Bacteria; kingdom Bacillati; phylum Cyanobacteriota; class Cyanophyceae; order Synechococcales; family Prochlorococcaceae; genus Prochlorococcus; species Prochlorococcus marinus. Next base: position 275,229 of record NZ_JAAORO010000001.1, on the reverse strand, counting down.
GCAAATCATTTAAATAACATTTTGTCTACTATCGATGACAAAGAAACTCTTAATGACATTAAATTAACAATCAATGCTGCGAAATCTATCTCCAGCAAATTGGACGATATGAGTGATGATTTTGAAAAATTAACGAAAGATAAAGAACTAACAAAATCTATCAGAGATTTAACTATTGGACTTTCAAAATTCTTCAATGAAATTTATCCATAAGTCATATTTAGAATTCATTTATTGCATTTAAAGCCATAGCTGCGATTGCTTTATCTGTAGCTTTTGGCAGTTGGACATATTTCCCTTTAGCTGCCTCTGCTAATTCTTTACCAAAGCCACTTGCAATAAATTTTCTCTCTGTATCAATAACTAAGAGTTTTATCCCAAGCATGGGATATTTTGCAGCGATATCAAGAACCTCCTGCTTTAAATTGTTATTAACATTATCTTTCTCTTCAACTTCGCTTTGTCCTAAAGATAACCCTAATGGTACATTGCCTCTTCCATCAGTAATTCCTACAACAATAACCTGACCTATATCTCCTGTAGAGAGAGCATTTTTTGCTACTTTCGCTGATTGTGTTAGTCCATGAGCTAAAGGCGATCCGCCTCCGCAAGGCATCGTTTCTAGTCGTCTTTTCGCAGCAGTTATAGATCTTGTTGGAGGTAAAAGAACTTCAGCCTGATTACCTCTAAAAGGAATAAGGGCTACTTCGTCTCTATTTTCATATGCCTCTGTCAAAAGTCTTATTACTGCACCTTTAGCACTTTGCATCCGATTCAGAGCCATAGATCCACTCGCATCAACCAGAAAAATCACTAAAGCTCCAGCTTTCTTTTGAAGAAGCTTTGCCCTAAAATCATTTTCTTCAATAATTATTGATTTATCAGGATTTCTTAATCTCCTTGATTTTTGATAAGGTGCGGCAGCTCTAAGAGTTGCATCTACCGCAATTCTTTTTACTTTACCTCTTGGAATAATAGGTTTTACATATCTCCCTCTACTATCACTAAATATCACTGATCTACTTCCACTATTTCCAGCTTTAGCTTTGGCTGATGAAAAAATAAGTAAATCAGGATCAACTATGCATGCCTCAGGATCTAATATGAATTCCTCGGGTATTTCGGGAGTAGATTCTTCTTCTCCATCAGAATTATCTTGTTCTTGCTCTTGATTATCATCATTTTCATTAGACTCAGGTTCAGAGTCTTCATTGTTAGATTGAGGGGGAGGTGGGGGACTCTGTTCCTCTGGTGGGGGTGGTTGAATATCATCATCTTCTGGAGGTATTTGCATTGCTCGTGGAAGAATAACTAACCGCACTGCAACTTTTAGGTCCTCAGAATTTACATTCTCATCGCCTCGAAGAGCTGCATTAGCCTTCGCTACTTTGACTGCAAATAATTCTGACCTATGCCCTTCTACTCCTCCTCTAAGAGCTTCATTCACTAAATAGGTTATTTGCTCTTTTGTTATCTTCACATCTTTTAACCATTGCCTTGCCAAAATTAATTGAGTAGATAAATTATCGGATTCTTCCGACCATTTTTCTGAAAATTTAATATTATTTTCTGCGTGTGATAATACAGATTTCGTAATCTCAACTCTTTGAGCATTATCAATAGATTGATCTGCGGAAAGCACAATCGCAAAACGATCTAAGACATGATCTCTTAAAGCACCTTCTTCAGGATTATAAGTTGCTATTAAAAGTGACTTACAAGGATGAGAAAGGCTTAAACCATCTCTTTCAATATTATTTTTCTCTCTTCCTGTAGCTTCAAGAATTAAATTTACAATACCATCGTCCAATAAATTTATATCATCTACATAAAGAACACCTCTATGAGCCTCTGCCAAAATTCCAGGTTGAAAAACTTGTTCCCCCGTACTTAATGAAGCAGCAACGTCAATTGATCCAACAAGTCTGTCTTCAGTTATGCCAATAGGAACTTGAATAAATGGAGCCTCTCTTACTTTTTTCGGAATTTCTTCAATATGATTCAAATAATCACTTCCAATGACCTCCTCCAACAATTTATTAGTACTAAAATCCCATTCCTCTGGTTTATCTGGATCTAGGTTCCTACCAATAGGTCTTAATGAAGTTTCACTATTTTTCTCAATTAGCTTTTCAAGTATTAATTCATTATCTAATACCTCTATTGGAGGAAGTAAAGTATGTAAACCCCTTGCTAATACTGACTTACCAGTACCTCTTCCGCCAGCAATAATCACTCCCCCTAAACTGGGATCGACTGCTGCCAAGAGTAAAGATAATTTCAACAAGCTATGACCTGTAATTGCGGCCAAAGGGAAAGCTCTAAAAGAATCCTTTGACTTCATTAAATCTTTTATTTCACCTTTTTCTTTTAACTCGGGGTTCAAAATCACTTTAAAAATGCCTGATATAGAATTTATCCAATAACTTTGTTTTTTGTAGTGGAATTATCAAATCTTAATATCAAAAATGGACTATGTATATCCCTCGGAGCAAATATTGATAGTAAATTCGGAAGCCCTTTTGAGTCACTATTAATTTGCAAACCAAAAATAGAGGAAATAATAAATGAATGGGGAGATAGTTCCAACGAAAAAAAAGAAGAGAAAAGCAAATTTCATGCAAACTTTTTTTGGTCTTCAATTTATGAGACATTACCTCATGGTGTTGATAATGAGCAACCAAATTATTTAAATACTCTATTACTTATAAAAAGTAATTCTTTCCCTAAACCATCAAATAAAAACGCGAAATTACTTTTAAAAGAGCTAAAACAGTTAGAGAGATTTTTCGGACGAGAAGAGACGCCAAAAGGTAAGAAATGGCTATCAAGATGTCTCGATTTAGATATTCTTTGGTGGGAAGATTTTCATACCTTTGACGAGGAATTAACACTACCTCACCCTAGATTCATGAATCGAAATTTCGTTATTACTCCACTTTCTGAAATCTTAAGTAGAAGCCAAAAAATCACAAAGTTTGATGACCCAAAATGGTCTATTTATTAATTTACAAAACCAAAAAATAACTGTTAGGCTGTTTTTATTTAAAATTCATGGGCAACATAAACTTTTTAAAAAGATCCATTTTTAAAGAAAAAATATCTGAGTTAAAGTCAAAAAAATTTAGTTTCGAAATAAATAGAATTGAGCTTCCAAATGGACACGAAGGTGAATATGGATACATTAAGCATCCTGGAGCAGCATTAGCCGTACCTATTACAAAAAACAATAAAGTTATCATTCTTCGTCAATATAGATTTGCTGTTTCAAGGTATTTATTAGAATTTCCAGCAGGCACATTAGAAATAGGTGAAACACCTATTAATTCAATTAAAAGAGAAATACAAGAAGAAACTGGATTTAGTGCAAACAAATGGGATGAGCTAGGAACTCTTGTCCCTGCTCCTGGTTATGCAGATGAAGAAATTTATTTATTTTTAGCGCGTGATTTGAGCAAACTAAATTCCGAGGTTAAAGGAGATTTAGATGAAGATATAGAAGTATTAATTTTAGATCCGAACGAACTAGATAATCTTATTTCTAGTGGGGATGAGATTCTTGATGCAAAAACTGTAACAGCGTGGTTTAGAGCTAAACAATTTTTAGATAAATTATGAATAAACCAAGAATACTTTTTTGGCATAGAAAGGATTTAAGAATATTTGACAATAACGCTTTAATCAAAGCATTTTCATTATCGAATGCTATTACTTCAACTTACATATTTGATAAAAATTACCCACACGATTTCAATGCAAGTTCAAGAGCTTGGTTTCTAGGAAATTCGCTTCAAGAATTAGGAAATAATTGGAAAAAAATGGGTAGTAGATTAATCATGGAAGAAGGAGATCCTGTATTAAAAATTCCTCAATTAGCAAAGAGAATAGATGCTAAATTTGTTTTTTGGAATAGATCAATTGAACCTTATGAGATTAATCGAGATTTACAAATAAAAAATTTTTTAAAAGAACAAAATATTCAAGTTATTGAAACTTGGGATCACTTACTAGTAGAACCTTTAAAAATATTTTCCGGAAATAATAAACCTTATTCAGTTTATGGGCCTTTTTATAAAAACCTTAAATCAAAAATGAATTTATTAGGTCCATATAAACAAGATAAAGTGTTTTTCCAGTTTAAAGATATAGATAATAAACTCACAGAAAATAAGACAATAAATTCATCTGATTCGGTTCTAGAGAAATTTATCAAAAATATCAAATTTCCTGGTTCGAATATTTGTCCATGTAGACCTGGAGAGAATGCTGCAGAAACATTATTAGAAAACTTCATTAACGAAAAAAAAATATATTCTTATAATTCTGCACGAGATTTCCCTTCCCATAATGGGACATCTTTTCTAAGTGCATCTCTCAGATTCGGCACCATTAGCATTAGAAAAATTTGGAACGCCACATTAAATTTAAATTCAGATTTTGCAAATCAAGGAAATTATCTATCAATTGAAACTTGGCAAAAAGAACTTGTTTGGCGTGAATTTTATCAACATTGCTTATTCCATTTCCCAGAGCTAGAGAAAGGTCCATATAGAAAAAAATGGGATCACTTTCCATGGCAAAACAATAATGAATGGTTTCAGCATTGGAGCAACGGAGAGACCGGAGTACCTATAGTTGATGCTGCAATGCGTCAACTAAATAGTACTGGCTGGATGCATAACAGATGTAGGATGATAGTCGCTTCATTTCTGGTAAAAGATCTTATATGCAATTGGCAAATGGGCGAGAAAAAATTTATGGACACTTTGGTTGATGGAGACTTAGCAGCAAATAATGGGGGATGGCAGTGGAGCGCCAGTAGCGGTATGGATCCAAAGCCACTAAGAATTTTCAATCCATATACCCAAGCAAAAAAATTTGATCCTATTTGCGAATATATAAAATATTGGATTCCTGAATTATCTAAAGTGTCAAATTCAGAATTATTAAATGGAGAGATATCTAATTTAGAAAAAAATAATTATTCAATCCCTATTGTTAATCACAACATACAACAAAGATTATTTAAATCACTTTATGCTGAAATTTGAATTTAATATATACAATTGTTTAAAACTTGAAAAAACTAACTATTTATTTCATAGCCAATTTCTTGGTACTTCCTATTCATTAAATTAAATGAAGGTATCCGCATAATGAATAATATTAAATCTAACCCATATTTCTATAGGTAGAAAAAAATTTTAAATCAATTAAACCAACTCGGTTCTTTACCTGGACTCCATTTAATATTGCAACCTAAAGACGGCATCTGATTTGAAGGATAAGAATTATCTTGATTCAAATCTCTTACAGCAGAGCGCAAATCTTCACCAGAAAGAGGTATATCATTACCTGGTCTACTATCATCTAATTGGCCATGATAATACAATGAAAAATTATTATCTCCTTGATTTGAAAAAAGATAAAAATCTGGGGTGCAAGCCGCTTTTAACTCCTTAGCAAAATTTTGATTTTCATCATATAGATAAGGAAAACTCCATCCCTGCGTTTGTGCTTGTAATCTCAAATTTTTAGGAGAATCTGAAGGATGAGTGACAATATCATTACTTGAAATTGCAACTGTTTGAACTGTATTTTTAATTTCTTTACTTAAGGTGAAAATTTGATTCTCAATATATTTAACAAATGGGCAATGGGCACAAATAAACATTAAAAGTAAATGCCGATTATCTAGATTATGAGAATTAAAATATTCATTTTTTGAAGAATTAGCATTTAACATTTCGAAATTCGGCAATTGAAAACCTAATTCCAAAACCATAGAATTTGTTCTGACCATATTTAAATTAAATATTTCTTATATTTGAAAATTATTGTATATTTTGCAGTAATCCGTAAAGATAGGTACTTTTATATAGGAGAATAATAGAAATAATAAACAAAATGCTTCTAAATCTAACTGGCAAAAAAATTCTTGTTACGGGAATTGCCAACAATCGTTCAATAGCATGGGGTATAGCTCAACAACTTTCAAAAGCTGGCGCAGAACTTGGAATCACATATTTGCCTGATGATAAGGGAAGATTCGAGTCTAAAGTTAGAGAACTAACTGAACCTTTAAATCCATCGTTATTTTTGCCTCTTGATGTTCAAAATCCAGCTCAAATTGAAGAAATCTTTAAAAATATAAAAGAAAATTGGGGGCAAATTGACGGATTAGTTCACTGCCTAGCATTTGCAGGACGCGATGAATTGATTGGAGATTATAGTGCTACCACTTCAGAGGGTTTTGATAGGGCTCTTAATATAAGTGCGTATTCGTTAGCACCTTTATGTAAAGCAGCAAAACCACTTTTTAGTGATGGTGCTGGAGTTGTCTCATTAACTTATTTAGGTTCAGAAAGGGCGATTCCCAACTATAACGTGATGGGAGTTGCTAAAGCAGCTTTAGAAGCTTCAGTAAGATATCTTTCTGCAGAACTTGGTCCCGAAAAACAAGTCAGAGTTAACGCAATAAGTGCTGGTCCTATAAGAACACTTGCGAGTTCTGCTATAGGTGGCATTTTAGATATGATTCACAATGTTGAAGAAAAGGCTCCTTTACGCAGAACAGTCACTCAAACAGAAGTAGGTAATACAGCTGCTTTTTTATTAAGTGATCTCTCTAGCGGCATTTCAGGCCAAACAATTTATGTTGATGCGGGTTACTGCATTAATGGAATGTAAACTAAGTTTTTTGCATAAAAATGTCATCTCTAAGGCAATCTGAAATAAAAAGAAAAACGAATGAAACAGATATTTCTGTATTGATAAACTTAGATGGAAATGGAATTTCTGAGATTGATACCGGGATACCATTCTTAGATCATATGCTTCATCAAATATCCAGTCATGGTTTGTTCGATTTAAAAATAAAAGCAATTGGAGATACCCATATTGATGATCATCATACAAATGAAGATGTTGGAATCGCATTAGGCAAAGCATTTTCAAAAGCCTTGGGAGAAAGAAAAGGGATAAGCAGATTTGGACATTTCTTTGCCCCATTAGATGAAGCATTAGTTCAAGTCACTTTAGACTGCTCTGGTAGACCGCATCTTTCTTATGATCTTCAATTAAAAGCCCCTAGAATAGGAAATTATGATACTGAACTAGTAAGAGAGTTTTTTATTGCCTTTGTAAATAACAGCGGTATTACTCTACATATTAATCAAATAAGAGGAAGTAATTCACATCACATAGTTGAGGCGTGCTTTAAAGCTTTTTCAAGAGCAATGAGAATGGCTACCGAGATAGATCCAAGAAGATCTGATTCAATTCCAAGCAGTAAAGGAATGTTAGAAAAACAATAAAATAGGAATTTTTTCGAATCAGCCACAATTCAGGTGATTTTTGGCGAAGATAGATAAAGTGATTGTTTTATTGTGACTAATTTACAAGATAAAAAAATTGATAAATTTAATATTTTTAAAAAAGAAGATTGGTCAAGTGCTTATCAAAATGTAGAAAAGGAGCTAACTAAAGAGCCTCTAAAAATTAGCAAAGGTTATAATATTAAAAATTTAAATGGAACATTATTAAGAAATGGACCAGGAATATTAGAGAGAGGTGGACAATGGGTTCATCATCCATTTGATGGTGATGGGATGATAACATCCATAAAATTCGAAAATGGTCAGCCATTCTTAACAAATAGATTTGTTAAAACTAAAGGCTATTTGGAAGAAGAAAAAATAGATAAATTTATTTATAGAGGTGTTTTTGGAACACAAAAAAATGGAGGGATTTTAAATAATGCATTAGATCTAAAATTCAAGAATATCGCTAATACACATGTCATTAAATTAGGAGATGAAATTCTCGCGTTATGGGAAGCAGCAGGTCCACATGCAATAGATCCTGATAGTCTTGAAACTATTGGTTTAACAACATTAAAAGGAGTACTCAAGCCTAACGAAGCATTCAGTGCTCATCCCAAAACAGACCTAAACTCAAATGCATCTCCAGAACTAGTAGTCACTTTTGGAGTACAAACCGGGCCAAAAAGTACCATTAGATTAATGGAATTTGATAATGCTGGTAAAAATTCTGGAGAGCTCATTTTTGACAGAAAAGATACCTTTAATGGCTTTGCATTCCTTCATGATTTCGCAATTACAACTAATTGGGCAATATTTTTACAGAATGCTATTGATTTCAATCCTCTTCCATTTGTAATGGGTCAAAGAGGAGCTGCACAATGTCTAAAGTCAAACCCAAATAAAAAGGCAAAGTTTTTTATCATCCCCAGAGAAAGTGGATTATTTAGAGGACAGCCTCCTTTAACAATAGATGCTCCAGAAGGATTCGTTTTTCATCATGTAAACGCATTTGAAAAAGATTCCAAAATCGTATTAGATAGTATTTTTTATGATGATTTCCCATCAGTTGGTCCAGACGAGAATTTTAGGGATATTGACTTTGATAAATATCCAGAAGGAAAACTGAAAAGATCAATTATCGATCTAAAGACAAAAACTTGTGAACTTGAAACTTTCAGTGAACAATGTTGTGAATTTGCTGTTATTAATCCTAAAAACTTAGGATTAAAAGCAACTTTTAGTTGGATGGCAAGCACATCTCAAAAGCTGGGGAACGCTCCACTTCAAGCAATAAAAAAAATAAATTTAACTTCTAAGGAAGAGATTTTTTGGTCAGCAGGTCCAAGTGGATTTGTTAGTGAACCAATTATGGTTCCATTAGAAAACTCTTCAAAAGAAGATGAGGGATTTTTATTTATAATTCTATGGAACGGAGAAAGAAGAGGAAGTGATTTAGTGATATTAGATGCAAAAGACTTAAATGAATTAGCTGTTTATGAATTACCCATTTCAATTCCTCATGGCCTTCATGGATCTTGGGTTAATTGAATTTAAGAAAAAATTTCAATTAAATCTGGAATAATTTTTTTTAATGCTTTACCTCTATGACTACAAGAATCTTTAATATCACTATTCATTTCTGCGAAAGTTAATCTGGTAGAAATCTCCTCAAAAATTGGGTCATACCCAAAACCACTTTTTCCTCTGGGGTTTAAAATAATATTGCCATGACATTTGGCCTCAGATTCAATAATCACTTCACCATTTGGGGAACAAACACAAATATTAGCAATAAAGAAAGCACTTCTATTTTGAACTCCATCAAGTTCTCTTAAAACTCGTTCAATTCTTTTCTTATCACTTTCTGCATATCTAGATGAGTAAATGCCAGGCTTACCACCTAGTGCTTCAATACAAATTCCTGAATCATCTGCTATTGAAAAATTATTCGTTTTTCTCGAAACTTCACTCGCTTTTTTAATTGCATTATCTCTAAATGTCAGTCCATCCTCTTCAACTTCTAATGATTCTGGTTGGAGTAACAATTTACAATTAACTTCAGCAAGCAATTTCTTATATTCTTCAATTTTACCTTTATTCTTACTGGCTAAAAGTAAATTTTTCATCCTTATTTTCCTGCCAAATTTATAAATTCTTGACCCCACTCTAATACCTCAATTAGATAAGATTCTTTTGGTGCTTCACAATATAACCTTAAAAGAGGTTCCGTTCCTGAAAACCTAAAAAGAAGCCAAAAATTTTTATCAATTCTCAACTTTATTCCATCGATCTTTGAGATACTTTTTAACTTGTGATTATTAATATTATCAGGAATATTATCTATGATAAATTCTTTTACGTAGTTTTTTTCTGACTGATTTGGAAATTTAATATCAATTCTTTTATAAAAACTTGGCCCAAAATCTTCTTGAATTTCATCTAAGGTTTCATATAAATATTGAGATTTTTCAGCAATTCCATTTAATAAAACCATCGCTGCATATAGAGCATCTCTTTCGGGCATAAAGTCACCAAAACCAACTCCCCCAGATTCCTCTCCTCCAATAAATATTTTTTCTTTAATCATTTTTTCAGCAATATATTTAAAGCCAACTGGAAGTTCAAAAACATCTCTATTTTGACTCTCTGATATATTTTTAATAATATCTGAACCACTAACAGTCTTTAAAACTGGATAAGAATTCTTTTTAATTTCCCCCAAATAGCTAATAAAGTATGGGAGTAAATCTTGAGTACTAGAGTATCTTCCTTTTTCATCAATTGCCGCAATTCTATCACCATCACCATCAAATATAATTCCTAAAGTTTTCACTTCATTTGTTGAATTTTTCATTAGTGTTTGTTTTAGATCATCTGCATAATTCAAAAGAGGTTCAGGAGGTTTTCCTCCAAAAAAAGGATCAGCATCTTTCCTGATTTCTGAAATAACTTCTAAATCATTAGAAGCAAAAATCTCAGCCATACAATTTGCAGCTGAACCATGCATAGAATCTACAAAAATTCTCAATTTCATTTTTTTCAATCTCTTGGAAATATAGTCAATATCAAAAAGGGATTTAATTCTATCTAAATGAAATTTCTTAATATCTACCAATTGATTAATACCATCTATTTTTTCAATTGAATTTCCAAGCATTAATCTTTTTTCAACTTCACTTGTAAAAGATTCGTCAACAGAACATCCATTAAAGCTCTTTATTTTTAGGCCTAGCCAATTATATGGATTATGACTTGCTGTAATTACTAACGCTCCAAGACAACCGACTTCTTTGGCATAGAAACTACAAGATGGTGTTGTAACAAATCTATCAGATAAGATTGGTTCAAAACCACATCCTCTTACAAAAGGTACTATTTGCTTGGCAAATTCACAAGCCATAAATCTACGATCATATCCAATAATTATTTTCTTTGAATTAACTTCTTTATAGTATTGATAATCCAACTCCTGGCATGCAGCTACAACAACTCTTGAGAGATTGGACAGGTTAAAGTCAAAACCAATAATTCCTCTCCAACCATCAGTTCCAAATTTTATCTTTTCAAATTTATCAGCACTCAAATTTCAAATTTCCTTGATTTCTTTTAATTATCTATACTAATTTATATGAGTAAATTTTAAAACCGCCCTTAAACAATAATTTGAATTCTCTTCATTTAAAAAGTTTTACAAGATGCAAAAGAAAAGCATGGCTCGATTTTAAGGGTAAAAAATCTTATGAAGTTTGGTCTCCCCATAAAGCTATAGATAAAATTAATCAGTTTCAAATTTTCTCTGAATTTTGTAATGGTGAAATATATACAGGATTAAAAGCCTGTGAAAATGGTTATCAGGGGGTAATTGGATTAAAAATCAAAGGTAATCTTTTTCAAAATATTAACGCAGAGATACGTCCACAATTACTCGTAAAGACTAAAGGTAAAAGTAAATGGGGACAATATAAATATTTACCTGCTGTTTATAAGTTAGGCCACAAAACAACTAAAGAACATTTATTCGACTTAGCTTTTTGCTCTATGCTGTTGGAATCTTTTCAAGAATCTAAAATTGAGAAAGGATTAGTAATTTCCACTTTTTATAAAAAAGTTAAAGTTGAAGAAATTTATATAAATAAAAAATTAAGAAAAAAAGTTTTAAATGTTTTATTAAATTTGAATGAATGCTTGGAGGGATCTATACCAGAAATAACTCAAGATAGAAAAAAATGTACTATTTGTTCCTGGCAAAAATTTTGTGACAAAGAAGCAAAAGAAAATGGATACCTAACAGATATAGATGGAATAGGTTCCAAAACAGCCTCGTTACTCATAACAAATGGAATATCTGATACCCAAACATTAGCTTTGTATAACGAAAAACAACTTGGAGAGAAATTATCTAAATTCAACGATCAAAAGTATGAAAAAGCCTCCTTATTTGTAAAGCAAGCAAAAGCATATATTTCTGGAGAACCATATTTCATTTCTAATAAAAATAATACGCATGATCTATTAGAAAAAATATGTTCTGGCTTTTATATATTTGATATTGAGTCAAATCCAGATGAAAAGCATGATTTTTTATATGGATTTTTAAAAGTAAATAATTTGTCTATAAAAAAAGAAGATCTTGTTTATGAACCAATCTTAAATCTTAAAAAGAATAAAGGAGAATCTTACAGGAAAATTATTGAAATACTTTTTTCAAACAAGGAATGGCCAGTTTTGCATTACGGAGAAACTGAAAAAATATCAATAATTAATATTGCGAAAGAACTAAATTTTAGTTTCGAAGAAATAGATTCACTTTCCTCCAGATTTATTGACTTACATTACTTAATAAGAAAGTCCTGGATATTGCCACTAAAAAACTATGGCTTAAAAACTGTCTCTAATTGGCTTGGATTTGAATGGGTGCAAAAAAATGTAAGTGGCTCGAAAGCACTTTATTGGTGGATTCAATATCAAATTACAGAAAACCAAATATTTTTAAAGAAAATAATCCAATATAACAAAGATGATTGTTTTGCTACTCTACAAATTGCAGAATATTTAATCAAAAATCGATTAAAGAAAAATTGATCCTACAGATTTTTTTATACTAATTTTTCCAAAAATTTCTGAAAAAAAATAACTTTCTTCCTCTAAATATTTTCTTTTTATCATAGCTAAACCTTTTATTTGACGATCTGATTTAAAAAATCTAGTGATTTTGCCTACAGAAATATCCTTGGCAGAATTTATATATAAATTTTTATCTTCTAATTCTAAATTCAAATTAGATTCAATTGATTTCCAAATTCTTATTTCCTGTTTTAAAGAAGAAACATTTTTTATTTTTGACATTGTTTCTTGTCCTAAATAACAACCTTTATTAAAATCTATAAGATCTTGTAATCCAAGCTCAAGAGGATTATTTTTTCCGTTTATTTCCATTTCTAATGAGGGTATTGCCTGATTAATCTTCCAAAGTTTTAAATCATTGGGATTTAGTAAATTTAGTTTATTTTTATATATTTCAAATTCTTTATCTTCTGTTTTGAAGAAAATAGGCTGGTAAGTTCTCCATGAACTAGTTTCATCAATTTCTTGAATTCTATTTATCAAGGAAGGTTTACTCAGAATTACATCGTCCGCTGGAAAAATAATTTGATTAAAATAATCAATTATTTCTTTTGTGTTACCCGCCAAGATAATTACTTCTAAGTTTGTTTCTAAAAAAATAATTTCAATTAATGACCTTAGAACGCCATTTGGAGTTAACCAACAAGTTTTGATAACTTTATTTTCTGAATTAAGAATATTACCTGTTGTTATTCCATTCAAAAATTTTCTGGCATCTTTTCCAGAAATTGAAAAACAATCGAATTTTTCAAGCCAAAACTTTTTTGTTATATCTTGCATTTTAAATAATTATAAAAAATCTTTTATTGTAAAAAGACTCTTTAATTTAACATTTTCATCTTCAAGGGCTTCTAATCCCCCTTCTTGCCTATCAACTATAGACAAAACTTCCTCAACAACATAATTATTTTCTCGTAATTTTTTTATAGCTTTTATTACTGAACCAGCAGTTGTAACAACATCCTCTAAAACAGTTACCAAGGTTCCTTCTTCTAATGTAGGGCCCTCTATTCCAGCTTTGGTACCGTATTTTTTGATTTCTTTACGAATTATTAAACCATCAAGGTCTTGGCCATGCAAAGCTGCTTTGAGAATTAATCCACTTACTATGGGGTCTGCACCTAATGTCAATCCTGCTACAGCTTTTGACCTTGTGTCCTTTAACTCTAAAAATAAATCACTTATTAAGTTTAAGCCTTCGCCATTTAATGACACTGGTTTACAGTTCAAGTAATGACTGCTTTTTTTTCCTGAAGATAAAGTGAAGTTTCCTTTCTTGTAAGATTTTTCAACTAACTGTTTTAACAATTTTGCTTTATTTAAATCATACTTATCCGAAAATTTGCCCATTAGTAAAAATTAAATTTATATTTAAAGATTAGAAGAAAAAAAAGAAATCTCACAAAAACTTCCTTATGAGGTATTTTTTGAAATATTATTTTTATATTGTATATTGAAATTCAATGTAATTAAAATTACATAAGTTCCCTTGGGGGTGTAGCAATCTGGTGAATGCACCAAACTCATAATTTGGCTAAGGCGAGTTCGATCCTCGCCACCCCCATTATTCATTTGTCATTGAATGAAAATAACTCTACTTTTATTTCTTTTATTTTTACCAGCTTTTTTCGCAGCGAGTGAACTCTCTTTTTTATTAATAAGACCAAGTAAAGTTTTAAGGTTAATAGAAGAAAAAAAGAAAGGAGCATTTTCAATTTTAAAAATTCAAAAACGCTTTAGATCTTCATTAATTGCTTCTCAATTTGGAGTAACAATTTCATTAATTGCAATTGGATGGCTCAGCAATAACCTGGCTAATGATTATTGGAAAAGCAATATTTTATCAAATAGATTTTATGATCTTCTATTATTTTTATTTGTTGTTTTAGTTGTTACTCTTGTTTCTGGACTAATTCCAAAAGCTTTAGTAATTAACAATCCAGAATCTGCTGCATTAAGGTTAACCACGATATTTGATGCTGTAAGAAAAGCTATGAATCCTATAGTGAAAACAATAGAATTCTTTGCTAGCGCCTGTTTAGGCTTGTTTAATTTAAATAACAAATGGGATTCTTTAAACTCAGGTTTATCTGCTGGAGAATTAGAAACTCTTATAGAAACAGATAACGTAACAGGTTTAAAACCAGATGAGAAGAATATTCTTGAAGGAGTTTTTGCTTTAAAAGATACACAGGTTAAAGAAGTGATGATTCCAAGATCTGAAATGGTAACTTTGCCAAAAAATATAACCTTTTCAGAACTCATGAAACAAGTAGATAAAACTCGACATGCTCGCTTCTTTGTGATTGGTGAATCTTTAGATGATGTATTAGGTGTATTAGATTTGCGTTATCTTGCTAAGCCAATATCAAAAGGTGAAATGGGAGCCGATACATTATTAAAGCCATTCCTTTTACCAGTAACAAAAATAATAGAAACATGTTCACTAGCAGAAATATTTCCAATAGTAAGAGACTACAATCCTTTCTTACTAGTAGTTGATGAACATGGTGGAACAGAGGGACTCATAACTGCAGCTGATCTAAATGGCGAAATAGTTGGAGAGGAAATGCTCAATAATAGAATTTATTCAGATATGAGAATGTTAGATAATTTCTCTAAAAAATGGTCAATAGCTGGAAAATCGGAAATTATTGAAATCAATAAAAAGATAGGATGTTCAATTCCGGAAGGTACTGATTATCATACCCTTGCTGGATTTATGTTAGAAAAATTTCAAATGGTACCAAAAATTGGTGACGTTCTAGATTTCAATAATATTAAATTTGAAGTTATTTCTATGTCAGGTCCAAAAATTGATCGTGTTAAAATAATCCTTCCTAAAAGCTAAATGTGACTCCCCATAGAGGATAATGATAATAAATATATGGATTTATAATTATGCAGCCAACCTCATCGCCGGTAAAGGTTGGAGTCATAGGTATAGGGAATATGGGCTGGCATCATGCTCGAGTACTAAGTTTACTCAAAGATGCAAATCTCATTGGAGTCGCAGATCCAAATGAAGAGAGAGGCAAATTAGCTATTGAGCAATTTCAATGTGAATGGTTCAAGGATTATAAGGACCTAATTCCAAAAGTTGATGCTATCTGTATCGCTGTCCCTACACTACTTCATCAAAAAGTAGGACTAGATTGTTTAAAGGGAGGCACTAACGTTCTAATTGAAAAACCAATTGCAGCAAATGAGTTGGAAGCAAAATCTTTAATAGAGGCGGCTAATGCAAGTAACTGTCTATTACAAGTTGGGCATATTGAAAGATTTAATCCTGCTTTTAGAGAATTAAATAAAATAGTAAATAATGAAGAAATTGTTGTTTTAGAAGCAAGGAGGCACAGTCCTCATGCAGATAGAGCAAATGATGTTTCTGTAGTAATGGATTTAATGATTCATGACATTGATCTTATTTTAGAGCTTGTAAACTCAAAAATACAAAAATTAGCAGCCGTTGGAGGAAGAAATAGCGAAGGATTAATAGATTATGTCAATGCTACTTTAGTTTTTCAAAATAATGTTATTGCAAGCTTAACTGCCAGCAAAATGAGTCACAAAAAAATTAGAAATCTTAGTGCTCACTGCCAAAATGCCCTAGTAGAAACTGATTTCTTAAATCACTCTTTACAAATCCATCGAAAGTCTCATGAATCATACACAGCAGAGCATGGAGAATTAGTTTATAGAAATGATGGATATGTAGAAGAAGTTAGCACAACTTCCATTGAACCTCTTTATGCAGAACTAGAGCATTTTCTAAAATGCGTTCGGGGCAAAGAAATACCTGAGGTGGATGGTGAGCAAGCCTCAAGAGCATTAAAAATTGCTGATTTTATAGAGAGTGCTGTAGATAATTCTGGAGATGCGATTTTACTTGAAAATCCCTTCTAATAAAAACAATCTAAATTAAAATATATTTATTTAAATCCAACTGCAGCTTGCCAAACAAATACCAATAAAAAGAAAAATAAAGGAATAAGTGGAAGTACATCAACAGTTGGAGCAAAGGCCTTGTAAGCCTCGGGCAATTCAGCGAATGTATTTAATAGAATGAGCACCTTTTTTGATAATTTAATTAATTATGTAAAACGTTACCACGTATAGTGAGCAATAGAGGATGTTTTCCAAGGAGCGAAATCATTTGTAAAACAATTATCTCTAATTGCAGTAGAAATTGCATTTGTAAATCTTATTAAGTGAGCAATATTATGCAAACTTATGAGGGTTAAGCCTAATATTTCGTCATTTCTAATTAGATGGTGCAAATATGCTCGAGAATAGGACTTACATGTCTCACATTTACAAGTTTTGTCAATTGGAGAAAAGTCATTTTTAAATCGAGCATTTCGCAAATTCAATCTTTCATCATTAAAAAATGCAGTCCCATGTCTTCCTAGTCTTGTAGGCAAAACACAGTCAAAAATATCGAATCCATTTGCAACAGCAAAAGAAATTTCTCTTAAAGAGCCAATTCCCATTAAATATCTTGGTTTATTTACTGGTAAGAATTTCGGGACGTAATTAATTACACTATGTATTTCTTCGACCGCCTCGCCAACACTTACACCTCCCACTGCTATTCCAGGCAGATCAAAAGAACTTGTATATTTTGCGCTATATTCTCTAAATCTCGGATACTTACCACCTTGAACTATCCCGAATAATGCTTGATTAGATTTCTGATGAGTTTCGACACATTTTTGCAACCATGAATGAGTTCTTTGTAAAGAGTCCTCAATATCATTTTCGTTAGCTGTATGCGGAGGACAATGATCAAAAGCCATCGCAACATCCGATCCAAGATCCATTTGAATCTGCATTACTTTTTCAGGTGATAAAAATACATGACTACCATCTCTTGGATTTTTAAATTCCACTCCTTTATCAGAAATATTATTTAACTTAGCCAAACTAAAAACTTGATATCCTCCTGAATCAGTAAGAATAGGCTTAGTCCAATTCATGAACTTATGTATTCCGCCAGATTTTTTAATTAATTTTTCTCCAGGTTGTAAATGAAGATGAAAGGTATTTGAGAGAATCATTTCTGATCCTGTAGAGGTTAACTGCTTGGATGAAATTCCTTTAACCGTTGCCAAAGTACCCACAGGCATAAATTTTGGTGTCTTCACCTCACCATTTGGTGTATGAAATATGCCAGTTCTTGCCATTGTATTACTGCAATTCGATGTAATTTCAAATTCAAACACGATAATTTATAAAATTTTTGATCCTTTTTCATTAATCTAACCTATTATTTAATATTGAATCTATTTTTATCTCATCAAAAAATATTTAATAAAAAATTTTGCAGGCTCTTGGATTTTCTATACGACATTTCCAAAGATACCTTTAATTAATCCCGAATTTAAAAATATTGCACAATTTGCACCGCCTTTAGGATTATTTATTGGAACAATACAGAGTTATATTTTTCTTTTTTTAAGAACAAACTCTTGGTCAATTTATGCATCTTCATTAATTTGTTTGGCTTCGGGATATTTAATTACTGGTGGTCTACACCTCGATGGTTTAATGGATACTTTCGATGGTATTTTTGCAGGTAAAAAGAGACGTTTAAAAGCCATGAAAGACAGTAAAGTTGGTTCCTTTGGCGTTCAAGCTTTAGTTTTTATAAGTTTAATTCAAATTGCTTGCATACTGAAAATTCAAAACCTAATAATTTTTGTTTTACCTATATGCTTATTTTGGGGAAGATTTTCAAATTTATTTTTTATAGAAAATTTTAAATATATTAGTCATAAGAAAAAATCTATTAGTCACAAAAAGTTTTGGAATGGATTTAAAAAAGAATCTTTGATCTCCATTATTTTCCTTTTAATTTTCATTGCATACCAATTTGTCTCAATTACATCCAAAGCAATATTAATTAAATTTTTAATTCTTATTTTGATTGGTATATTGCTAAGCTATTCCATCCCAAACATACTAGGTAATAAAATTGGAGGTTTCAATGGAGATGCCTGCGGTGCAAGTACTGTACTAGTTGAAACTGCAATGTTGTTTATGCATGCAATTCTTTTATAGGTAGTTCTAAATAGAAAATATTTTTCTTCTTAAGATTTTTTGATATCTCAGTATTATCAATCGAGTTATTTTCCAGCAATCTCAAATCTCCTCCAATTTGTTTTGCTAATTTCCTCGCCAAAAATAGTCCCACACCAGTGCCGTCCTTCTTTTTAGCGGCAGATCCTCTAAAACCTTTTTCAAAAATTTTCTCGTTTTCATTTTTGAATATTTTTTTACCATCATCAAATATACAAAGTCCATTACTCGTAATTGCAAGTCCAATTTCGGCATCTTTTTGAGCATATTTAAATGCATTTTCTAATAAATTGGCCACAATTTCAGCAATTACAGCATATTTTGCCTTTATTGGCGAAATAGTCCAATTTGGCCAAAGAGAAGGTTCAGTCCAATCTCTATTCTCTAAGTCCGCATTAGCTTTACCCCTTTCTAATATTGGCCTCAATAAACTTTGAACAGTTATTACCTTTTTATTATCTAAATTTGGTGGTAATAATAATCTTTCCTCTCCAATTCCCAGAGGAAGTTGAATGGGTGAATTTAATTGTGCAAAAGAATCCATATATTGATTAATTTGTTTTTGCTCTATTATCATGCGTTCGACTATTTCAATAGAATCATCATCTGAACCAAGTCTTTTTATTAGTAATTTTGCATATGTCCTAATAGCTGCCAATGGATTCCTTAATTGATGGATTATGACATTGACTTGATTTTTTAAATAATTGATTTCTTCATTTTTATTTTGACGTTCTAATTCGATAGAGACGCATTTAGCTAAAGATATTGAAAGCGCTTTTAACCTAGAATCAAGAGATACTGGCCAATTCCCCCCTTTCAAATCAGTTTCTACCCTTAGGACACCAAGTAGAATATCGTTTTCTTGAAGCGGGTACCATCTTCTATTAGGCGACGAAACTTTTAGTGAAGGATCATCTTCTATTGATGTAAGTAGCCTATCAATTTGCGGCCATTGACCAATCATCTCAAATGATGCTTTAGTTCCTTGCTTAGCTGAAGCAAGATACATCACTAAATTAGTCACTCCCATTGAGCAACCAAAACTCTCTAGCTGTTTTAATATTAATTCTTCAAATTTTTTTGAAAGATTCATAATTAATGAAATTTTGAGAAATTTTTTTAAAAAAAACTTGAAAAAGGGCTTGTAAAATATGAAAAAAGTATTAAGATATATAAAGAGGTCTGACTTTAGCCAGCCTTAAATATGATTATTTAATCATATATTAAGCTACATCAGAGGTTGATGGGTCCTCTATGTAATTTGAAGTGAATTTAAAATCACATATATAAGATTAGTAAAAATAAATAAGACTAATCTCATTAATAATTTCAGGAGTACCAATCAATGTCAAAAAAAAGAAAAAGAATCAGCAGAAGAAGATTGGCTGGCCAAAGAGTAATGGCACATGTACCTATTTATCATATCGAAACTGGCAAACATAAACCAGTTACAGCAGCAAGAAGATTCATAGCTGAAAATGAATTATCTGCTCCTTCAGTTTTTAACGTTCGAAGAAATGAACATACTACAGATAGGTTTTTCTGGGGTGAAAAAGGCCTATTTAGTGCCCAATATGCTGAAGAAAATCATTTTTTATTTCCATCATTAAAAGTTGTAGTTGAAGGAATTGGAGAAGAAAAAATATTTGAAGGTCTAGAACTTACTGCAGATGATTGGGAAGAGATTGAAGAATACGAATATGCTTTTGTTTAAAAAATATTACTTATATTTGAACTGATAAAGTCAATTAAATTGGAATCGATTTGATGAAATCCATCGAATTCTAATAATTCACATAATTCAGAAGACTTATTTTTCACTTTTTCATAAATAATCCTTGAAGCATCTATAGGCACAACGTCATCAAATAAACCATGACTAACAATTAATGGTGAGCATTTTTCTCCTGGGAACCAGTTGGGATGAGGATAACCACTACAAGCAACAATTAATCCAAAATTTAATTTAAATCCTGCATCAATTGCCATTGCCGCCCCCTGAGAGAACCCCAACAAAATTGTTTTTTTTAATGGAATCCGATCAGTATCAAATTTTTTTAATGTAACTAAAAGTTTATTCACCTCAACCTCAGCTTCATTCCAATCATGTGGATATAATCCATACCACTGTCTTCCCTGACCACTTGGATGTAATCCAGGAGCTCTTAAAGAAATTACCTCAAAATCAAGATATATTTTTTCTCTAATATCCTTTCCAAATCTTAAAAGGTCATCTGAATCGGCCCCCCAACCATGTAACAAAATAATTCTATGAGTTGCAGTTTGAGAGGTAATCGAGACAAATTCATGATCAATGTCGTATTTCATGTTTATATTCTTAAGTAAGTAAACTTTCCAATAATGTCGCCATTAGCTTTAGTAAGTGTCTCTGATAAAAAAGATATAATCCCATTTTGTAAGGAATTGGTAGGAAAATTCAATTATAAAATTCTATCAAGTGGAGGCACTGCCAAACATCTTATAGAGGCAAATATTCCAGTTATTAAAGTGGCAGATTTTACTAATTCGCCAGAAATACTTGGAGGAAGAGTTAAAACATTACATCCAAAAATACATGGAGGGATATTAGCCAAAAGAATTGATGAAGAACATAAAAGAGATATAGAAGATAACGACCTAAAATTAATTGACTTAGTAGTTGTTAATTTATATCCTTTTAAAAAAACTGTAGCGCAGGGATCTAAATGGGAAGATAGCATTGAAAATATAGATATTGGAGGACCATCAATGATTCGTTCTGCAGCTAAAAATCATAAGGACGTTTCCGTTTTAGTAGATCCTAGTCAATATCAAAATTTTCTTGAAGAAAGTAAAAAAGGTGAATTGAAAGACTCATATAAAGCAAAATTAGCCTTTGAAGCTTTTCAACATACAGCAGACTATGACACTGCAATATCTAATTGGATAAGAAAAGAAAGAGATTTACAACCTTCCAAATATATTGAATCTTATCCACTAATCAAAACCTTAAGATATGGGGAGAATCCACATCAAAAAGCTTTCTGGTATGGTTTAAGTGACATTGGATGGAATGCAGCAGAACAATTACAAGGAAAAGATTTAAGTTATAACAATCTATTAGATCTAGAGTCGGCACTTTCAACAGTTTTAGAATTTGGCTATACAGAAAAAGATGAACTTACAACAGACATGTTTGCCTCTGTTATTTTAAAACACAATAATCCTTGTGGTGCCTCTATAAGTAATTCAGCTTCCAAATCATTTTTGAATGCTTTGGAATGCGACTCTGTTAGTGCATTTGGAGGAATAGTTGCTTTTAATTCAAATGTTGATAGTGATACCGCAATTCACCTCAAAGATATTTTCTTAGAGTGTGTTGTTGCTCCATCTTTTGATGAAGAAGCTTTAGAAATTTTAAAAGTTAAAAAGAATTTAAGAATATTGAAGTTTTCAAAAGATCAACTCCCAAAGAAGAATCAAAATTCTACTAAATCAATAATGGGAGGATTACTAGTTCAAGATACTGATAATAGTGAAGAAAAAACTGAAAATTGGATTTCCGTAACTAAGAAAAATCCTAGTAATCAAATGAATTTAGATCTAAATTTTGCATGGAAAATCTGTAAACACGTGAAATCAAATGCGATTGTTATTGCAAAAAACCAAACAACTATTGGTATTGGAGCTGGACAAATGAATAGAGTTGGAGCTGCAAAAATTGCATTAAAAGCTGCTGGAAGTTTATGTTCAGATGCAGTCTTAGCAAGCGATGGTTTTTTTCCTTTTGCAGATACTGTCGAACTCGCAAATAAGTATGGTATAAAAGCTATTGTCCAACCTGGTGGAAGTCTCAGAGACCAAGAAAGTATTGATATGTGTGATTCGAAAGGAATCTCAATGATATTCACACAAAAAAGGCACTTTTTGCATTAAATTAAGTTGATTTTGGATAATAAGTAATTTTGTTAGTCTTTCTAAATAAAGAGAGCCTTCCTGGACCAGCACACAAAAAGTATAGAGAAATCGCCCCGTATATGAAAGATAATTCGAATGCATAATTATGGCCCTCAACGACTGCAATGGGAAAACCTTCTAGTCCAGTATCTAGGAGATGAAAATAAACAGCAAATGCCATTGTAGAGAAAAGCCCTAGAGAAGAAAGTCTTGCAAATATCCCTAGAGCCAAGCCTACTGGGCATACTAATTGAGTAATCGCCGCTCCAAAAGTCCAAATAACAGGATCACCCGGTAAAAATGGGAAGTACTTCCCAACTACAAACTCAGCAAAACCCTGAGGATCCTGAAGTTTCTCTAAGCCATGATGAATCATCAAAGCACAAAAACCAATTCGTAAAACAAAAATTGATAATTCCCCAAGTATATTTACTTCTGACCCTGAAGATGAATTAGCTACAACAACTTCAACTTTTTGGGGAGCTTTAGTCCTATTCATATTTGCAGTTTCAACTTGATTAGTTTGTGATTTGTCTTCCATACTTCATAATTTTTTTATTATTCTAATTAATAAAGTAGATATTTTGGAACTATCTTGCTAATAAATTAAAAAAACTCAGTAATGTTATAAATGAAATAACAAATTCAAGAAGTAATATCAACTAACTTCTCAATAACATCTGCAACAACCCTATCAGGAGTTGATGCACCTGAAGTAATTCCAACATTAATTTTTCCACTAGGTAAAAAATTATTTTTAAGTTCTAAATCTGATCCTAGTGGCTTATGTAAAATTGAGTTTTCTTTAACTGATATCCTCTCTGGGGTATCTATGTGAAAAGAAGAAATATTTTTAGTAATTGCTATTTCTTGTAAGTGAGTAGTATTTGAAGAATTGAAGCCTCCTATAACGACAAGAATATCAAGGTCTTCATCAACCAAAGAGAACATTGCATCTTGTCTTTCTTCAGTTGCATCACAAATAGTATTAAAAGCTAAGAAGTGGCTATTTAATTTTTCTGGTCCAAATTTTTTTAACATTGTTCTTTCAAAAACTTTTCCAATTTCTTCGGTCTCACTTTTAAGCATAGTCGTCTGGTTAGCAACTCCGACTCTATCTAAATCTTGATCGGGATCAAATCCATTAGAACAAGCTTTAGCAAATTTATTCATAAATTCATTTCTATTACCTCTACCCATAATATATTCAGATACATAATTTGCTTCTTCTAAATCAAGTACAACTAAATATTTACCTGCGAAAGAACTAGTAGCAAGGGTTTCTTCATGCTTAAATTTTCCATGAATAATTGATGTAAAAACATGTTTTTTATGTTTCTCGACGGTATGCCAAACCTTAGAAACCCAAGGACAAGTTGTATCAATGATATGACAACCTTTCTCATGAAGGAGTTTCATCTCTTGAACAGTGGCTCCGAAAGCAGGCAGTATAACTACATCCCCATTAGAAACTGACGAAAAATCTTTAATTCCATTTCTAGCTGAAATGAATTTTACATTCATTTTTCTTAAATGATCATTAACAGAGGGATTATGAATTATTTCGTTTGTTATCCAAATATTCTCATTAGGGTAATGTCTTCTTGTTTCATAAGCCATTGCTACAGCTCTTTCAACACCCCAACAAAACCCAAATGCTTGAGCTAACTTGATATTAAGTCTGCCTTTAGTGAAAGTAAAACCATTATCTCTTATAGAACTTATCAAATCACTTTGATAAGCTGCTTCTAACGCTTGAGCCCTTTTTGTTGGAGAATCGAAGCCCCTTCTATTATATCTATCAGAATGATGAAGAGACCTTCTAAAAGCTTGTGTATCCATCTTTTGATAGTACAACATTTTAAATAATTTTTTGTAAAAAAAAAGAAACCTGACATATGTCAGGTTTCTAGAATCAATTTTGAATTAGATTATTTAGCAGATGCAAAGTCTGGATATGCTTCCATACCATGCTCTCCAATATCAAGGCCTTGAGTCTCTTCCTCTTCAGATACTCGGATTCCTCCGAATAATCCACCGATTACAGACCAAGCGATCCAGCAAGTAACTAGTGTCCAGATAGCATAAGCTGCAGCACCAAGAGCTTGAATTAAGAGAAGGCTAATACCTCCACCATTAAACAATCCCATACCTGCTCCATCTCCTTGAACGGCTGTACCCCATAGACCGATTACTACAGTACCCCATACACCACAAACTCCGTGAACAGAGAATGCACCTACAGGATCATCGATCTCAGCAGCATCAAGGGCTGCTACAGAGAATACAACGATAATTCCACCAACTAGTCCTGCAAACCAGGCACCAGCAAGTGTCATATCGCCACAACCAGCAGTGATACTAACTAATCCTGCAAGGATTCCGTTAATAATCATTGTAAGGTCAGGCTTACCAGAAGTTAATGTTGAAACAATAGTTGCTCCAATAGCGCCAGCTGCTGCTGCCAAAGTAGTTGTTACAGCAACATAAGGAACCCATTGGTCCATGGCAAGTTGAGAACCGGGGTTAAAACCATACCAACCTATCCATAGAACTAATGCACCCAAAGTGGCAATAGCCATATTATGTCCTGGCATAGCCTGTGGTTTTCCATCAGAGTATTTGCCAATTCTTGGTCCAAGAAGCATAGCTCCTACAAGACCTGCCCATGCTCCAACTGAGTGAACAATTGAAGAACCAGCAAAATCAACAAAACCTAGAGAATCAAGCCAGCCACCATTCCATTTCCAGCTACCAGCAATTGGATAAATAAATGCAGTTAATACAATCGCAAAAACAACAAATTCTCCAAATTTAACTCTTTCAGCAACAAGACCGGAAACGATAGTTGCCGCAGTTCCTGCGAATGCAGACTGGAACAAGAAATCAACAGTTGGGACTAATCCAGCATCAGTTACCATATCTGCAGTAACTGTTGGATCAAAAAATAAGCCTCCAAAATAAAGCCATCCGTCAGCAACACTTCCTCCGTACATTAATGAATAGCCGATAAACCAATAAGAAGTTACAGCTAGAGCAAATACGAATAGGTTTTTAGCAAGGATGTTTACAGCGTTCTTAGAACGGCACATACCTGCCTCAACCATAGCGAAACCGGCGTTCATAAAGATCACTAGAATAGTAGCGATCAAAAGCCATAAATTGTTAGCAAGAAAAGCTGCATTCAACTCAGGTAAATCAGCTGCGTGAGCTGAAAGATTAAAAATACCTAAACCAAACAAAGCTAAGGGAACAGTTGCAAGCCACAACATAGAGCGGTTTGAACTAAATCCTCGAATACTCCTCAAAAGGAGCATAGGTCCATTAACAAGGCTTGCGTCTTGAAGTTTGGACCTAGAGCGCCTTTGAGGCGTTTGCAAAGCAGTGGTCATAAAAAAAAATTAGATCTGCAAAAAAACAGTTTGTGCTGTTTCCTTTCAAATTTAAATTTATTCAAAAAACTTATCTGTGTCTAGTAGTTGTTGATACCATTTTTATAGTTGCACCATAAAAAAATATTTGTTAAATTTAAAAATCATTTTTTTTGGATTCCTGAATATCAAGTTTTTCGGTTACTTTAGAGGTTTAATTCCATTCCATGATACGTGGTCTTTATGAAATTCAAAGGAACATGGAATAGTTATCATTCCTGCACTTGAAGATTCTCTAAAAAGATTGCCGTACAAGGGATCTGCTTCATCTCCAGGGGCAAAAAAACAAGCATCTTTTCTTGTAATACAAGGTACTAAAACACTTTTACTTTCAGGAATTAATTCCTTTAATTCCATTAGGTGTTTTTGACCTCTTTTCGTTACTGTATCTGGGAATAGAGCTACATTTTCTCTAATCCATGTCGTATTTTTAACCTCTATGTAAATGTTACGTTTATCAGGATTTGAAGATTTTGGAGTTAAAAAAAAGTCAATCCTGCTTTTTTTACCTTTTCCATAAGGTACTTCAGATTTAATTGTCTCTATTTCTCCAATTATTTGGTTTAGCAAATTTTTCTGAATAACCTTTTTGATTAACTTATTTGCAAATAAAGTATTAATTCCCACCCAAACCTCACCATTTTTTGCATCTAAAACACATATCTGTTCCCAAGTAAAAGGTAATTTTCTTTTTGGAGAAGAGGAAACACTTATTCTTACTTTTGCTCCCTCACTTAAAAGTCCCTTCATTGGGCCTGTATTAGCACAATGAGCAGTAACTACCTCTCCACTCTCTAATTTTATATCTGCCAGAAATCTTTTATACCTTTTAATTAAAACCCCTTCAATTAATGGATCAAATTCAATTATCCGATCATTCATAAAATATGTCGTTAGTTAAAAATCAAATATAATTGAAACTTAAACTTCTTGAAAAATTTAGACAAATCCAAATGCATTCATTTTTAAAAAATAATGTTTTTTCAATTTCGTTTGGTACTAGTCTTAGTAAATTAGCTGGATGTATAAGACAAATATTTATAGCTGCTGCTTTTGGAGTTGGGGTAACATACGACGCATTTAATTATGCCTATATAATTCCTGGTTTTTTACTAATAATTATTGGAGGGATTAATGGTCCATTACATAATGCAGTCGTTGCAGTTCTTACTCCCCTTAACAAAAAAAATGGAGGGATTGTTTTAACTCAAGTAAGCATAAAGCTTTCAATATTATTAATAGGTTTAGCTAT
This sequence comes from Prochlorococcus marinus XMU1419, assembly GCF_017695955.1. Taxonomy (NCBI): domain Bacteria; kingdom Bacillati; phylum Cyanobacteriota; class Cyanophyceae; order Synechococcales; family Prochlorococcaceae; genus Prochlorococcus; species Prochlorococcus marinus. The sequence continues at coordinate 248,077 of NZ_JAAORO010000001.1, read as the reverse complement.
ATTGATTTTCTTTAATTCCAGTTTATTAATTGAATTATTAGCCCCCAATTTAAGTTACGAAGCTAAATCTATCGCCACTTATCAATTAAAAATACTTACTCCTTGTATCCCATTATCTGGTTTCATAGGTTTAAGCTTTGGCGCCTTAAATTCTCAAAGAAAATTCTTTTTATCAAGTATAAGTCCAGCGATAACAAGCCTAACTATTATTTTTTTTATTTTTTTAAATTGGATTTTCAACCAAGAAAATGCATATTCTCATTTCTTTATTTATACAGGATTACTAGCTTTTGCAACTTTGACAGGAACTTTAATTCAGTTTGTAGTTCAAATTGTGGAAATAAATAAAATCGGTCTCTTGAGATTAGAGTCAAACCTCCAATTTTTTAGTGATGAAGAAAGGAGGATTTTCAAACTAATTATTCCAGCATCTATCTCATCTGGTCTCAGTCAAATTAATGTTTTTATCGATATGTTTTTCGCTTCAAGTTTTCAAGGAGCAGCATCGGGACTGGCTTACGGAAACTTTCTGATACAAGCCCCATTAGGCATATTATCTAACTCTTTAATTTTGCCATTACTTCCAAAATTCTCAAATTTTAGAAATTATAAAGACAATAGAGGTCTCCAAAAAAAATTGATCTCTGGAATAGAGTACTGTTTCTTAACAACTATTTTTTTAACCGGATTTTTCATAACATTTAATAATCAAATAGTACAGTTAGTTTTTCAAAGAGGATCTTTTGATTATTCAGCGGCTTTAAAAGTAAAGAATATATTAATTGCTTACGCAATTGGGATACCATTTTATCTTTATAGAGATTTATTAGTAAGAACTTACTATTCAATAGAAAAAACAAAATTTCCTTTTAGATCTTCATTTGCAGGGATAGTATTAAATATCTTTTTTGATTGGTTTTTAATTGGTGCTCCAATTAAAAATTTTGGAAATCTTTCACCATATAATTTTGGAGTTGTAGGAATAATTTTATCTTCAGTAACAGTCAACTTTATAGTTTGCGTTTTGCTTTCTTTTAATCTGAGAAATGAAAATATCTATTTACCTAACTTGGATTTATTAAGGAAAATTATCCTAATGTCATTAGCGGCATTTATAGATAGCGTACTTTGTTTTACTATTCTCAAAACTACAAATAACTTAAATTCAAATCTCGGAGAGTTTTTATTATTAATATTTGGATCTCTAACTTTTTTTGTAATCTATTTTTTATTTACAAAATGCTTGAGAGTAAATAGATTTAAAGTCTATAAAAAATAGATTTAGTTTTCAAAAAAACCTTCCAAAATCTCCTCTAATTCTTTTATTTGTGAGGTAGTGATTAAATTAATAAGTGGAATTCTTTTAACACCATCCCCTACTTTTACATTTATTGCTTTCAAACTTACTTTTGAGGCCTCAAATGGGCCTTGATCTTTATTGCTGATACATTCAATAGCAAGCTGTCTAGCCAGGCCAGCATCTCCAAGATATAAATTCCACTTTTCTATTTTTATAAAAACCTTTTCTGAAATAATACTTTCTAGATCACTTATTTGTATCAGAGAGTCCATAAATTAAAAATTAAATTAAGTTGATTGTTCTGAAGTGTCCTTAGGTTTTTTTATAATTACAAAAAGTAAATGAGAGGCCAAAAGAATTGACCAGAAAATTGCAAAATTGTTAAAAAAATCGATTTCATATCTAATTTCTTTTAAAAGCCAAGTGCCACTGACAATCGCAGTAAATATCATGCAGTGAATAACAAAATTTACTATTCGAGAAAAATGTTTATAGATGGGATCTTCTAAATCACCATTTCCGTACCACTTTATAGGCATATCAAAAATTAGATTGTTAATAATAGATATTTTAACTGAAATCTAGTTGACTAAGAGACCCTGAAACAGAGATATTACATAATTATGCGCCTGTAGCTCAGTGGATTAGAGCACCTGACTACGGATCAGGGTGTCGGGAGTTCGAATCTCTCCAGGCGCGTTTAAAATTATGAAATATTCTTTTTATAATTTTTCTAAAAAATATCGTCTATATTATGAGTATTACTTATCAAATTCAATGAATATCCTTCAAAATCTTAAAGAAAGCGATCCAGTAATATCCAATTTTATTAACTCTGAAAAAAATAGACAGGAAACTCATCTTGAGTTAATCGCAAGCGAAAATTTTGCATCAATTGCCGTCATGCAGGCTCAAGGATCCGTCCTTACAAATAAATATGCAGAGGGTTTACCTCAAAAAAGATACTACGGAGGATGTGAATTTGTTGATGAAATCGAAGAATTAGCTATTCAGAGAGCTAAAAAATTATTTAATGCAAATTGGGCTAATGTACAACCCCATAGTGGAGCTCAGGCAAATGCAGCTGTTTTCCTAAGTTTACTTAAACCTGGCGACACAATCATGGGGATGGATTTATCTCATGGTGGACACCTAACTCATGGATCTCCAGTAAATATGAGTGGAAAGTGGTTCAATGCAGTCCACTATGGTGTAAATAAAGAAAGTAGTGAATTAAATTTTGATGAAATAAGAGAGATAGCACTAGAGACAAAACCAAAATTGATCATATGCGGATATTCAGCTTATCCAAGAACAATCGATTTTGAATCATTTAGAAAAATTGCAGATGAAGTTGGTGCATTCTTAATGGCTGATATTGCTCACATCGCAGGTCTTGTAGCAAGTAAACTTCATCCAAATCCAATTCCTTATTGTGATGTAGTAACTACAACTACTCATAAAACATTAAGAGGTCCTAGAGGTGGACTTATCTTGTGTAAAGATGCAGAATTTGGAAAAAAATTTGATAAATCTGTTTTCCCAGGAACTCAGGGTGGGCCCCTAGAACACATTATTGCCGCTAAAGCAGTTGCATTTGGAGAAGCATTACAACCAGATTTCGTTAATTATTCCCAACAAGTAATAAAAAATGCCAAAGTTCTAGCTACAACTTTAATAAATAGAGGTATTGATATCGTTAGTGGAGGCACTGATAATCATATAGTTTTACTCGATTTAAGAAGTATCAAAATGACTGGTAAAATTGCTGACTTGCTTGTAAGTGAAGTGAATATCACTGCAAATAAAAACACTGTTCCATTTGACCCTGAATCACCTTTTGTAACCAGCGGGCTAAGGTTGGGTACTGCTGCTTTAACTACTAGAGGCTTTAATGAGAATGCTTTTACTGAAGTTGGCGAAATTATTGCAGATAGATTGCTTTACCCAAATGATTCACTAATAGAAAATAAATGTAAAGAAAGAGTATTGACCTTATGTAATCGTTTTCCTCTTTATGAAGGCAAACTTGAAGCATCAATTAAATGATTCCTAATTCCAAAGGAGTTGAAATTCTTTCTATTGGAACAGAGTTACTTTTAGGAAATATTATAAATACCAATTCTCAATGGATTTCTGAACAGTTATCTCAATTAGGCTTAAATCACTTTAGGCAATCAACTGTCGGTGATAATTTTGATCGAATTATAAAAGAAATTCAAGAAATATCGAAAAGAAGTAATCTTCTTATTACAACAGGTGGCTTGGGGCCTACCCCAGATGATTTAACTACTGAAGCAATAGCCAAATCATTTAATGAATCACTTATTGAAAGACCACACTTATGGGATGAAATTAAACAAAAACTTTCAAACTCAAAGCTTCAGGAAGATTCCTCTAGCTTAAGGAAACAATGTTTCTTCCCAAAAAATGCTCAAATAATTAATAACCCAAGAGGTACTGCTCCAGGAATGATATGGGAACCAATCAAAGGATTTACTATTCTTACTTTCCCTGGAGTTCCCAGTGAAATGAAAACTATGTGGGAGGAGACAGCATTTGAATTCATTAAGACCAAATTCTCTGATAGTTATTCCTTTTTTTCTAATACTCTTAAATTCTCTGGTATTGGAGAATCTATTGTTGCAGAAAAAATTAATGATCTATTAAATCTTAAAAACCCAACTGTTGCTCCATATGCAAACTTAGGAGAGGTTAAACTCAGAATCACCGCCAGAGCAAAGAATGAAGTGGAAGCAAAAAATATTATTAAACCTGTAAAAGAAAAATTAAAAAAAAAGTTCTCAAAGTTTATTTTTGGAGAGGATAATGATACTCTCCCTAGCGTTTTAATAAAAGAATTAACAAAGAGGAACCAAACTATTGTTTTTGCTGAATCCTGTACTGGAGGCCTTCTATCTTCATCAATAACATCAATATCAGGCTCGTCTCAAATTTTTAAAGGCAGTATTGTTTCCTATAGTAATGAGCTAAAAAATTCATTATTAAATATTTCGGAAGATCAGCTAATTAAATATGGAGCCGTTTCGGAAGAAGTTTGTGAGGCTATGGCAATTAATGTCAAAAATAAATTAGCAGCAGACTGGGCAATTGCTATCAGTGGAATTGCTGGTCCCAATGGAGGAACTCAAGAAAAACCTGTTGGGTTAGTATATATTTCGATTGCAGGACCAAATAATTATATTACCAATATAAAAAAAATATTTAACTCAACTCGAAATAGAATTGAAATTCAAACACTAAGTGTAAATGTGTGTTTAAACAGCCTCAGATTAATTCTATTATCGAATAGTAAGTAACTTTTTTTTACAAATTGAGTAAAGATACCTTATTTGATAAAGTTTGGGATTTACACAAAGTTTCCAGTCTTCCTGGTGGCTCAGATCAAATTTTTATTGGTCTTCACCTTATCCATGAAGTAACAAGCCCTCAAGCATTTGGTGCTTTAAAAGACAAAAATTTAAAAGTGAAATTCCCTAGTAGAACTGTCGCTACAGTTGATCATATTGTTCCAACAGATAATCAAAGCAGGCCTTTTCAAGATAATCTTGCAGAACAAATGATTAGCACATTAGAGAAGAATTGCTTAGAACATAAAATAAAATTTTTTAATATTGGTAGTGGTAATCAAGGAATAGTTCATGTAGTTGCTCCGGAATTGGGGCTAACGCTGCCGGGGATGACAATTGCTTGTGGAGATTCACATACTTCAACTCATGGAGCTTTTGGGTCAATTGCTTTTGGGATAGGTACAAGTCAAGTAAGAGATGTTCTTGCTACTCAAACCATTGCCATGAATAAATTAAAGGTAAGGCAAATCTGGTGTGAGAATAAGTTATCTAATGGGGTTTACGCTAAGGATTTAGTTCTCCATATCATTAATAAACTTGGAGTAAAGGCAGGAATGGGTTTTGCATATGAATTTGCAGGGCCTGCAATCAATGCATTATCAATGGAAGAAAGAATGACTATATGCAATATGTCTATTGAAGGTGGCGCGAGATGCGGCTACATAAATCCTGATGAAAAAACTTTTAGTTACATCAAAAATAAATTATTCGCCCCAAAAAAGGAGAATTGGGATAAAGCGCTCTTATGGTGGAAATCATTAAAAAGCGATGATAATTCTATTTATGATGATGTAATTAAAATAGATGCGGCTAAGATAGAACCAACCATAACTTGGGGAATTACTCCAAGTCAAAGTGTAGGTATAAATCAACAGATCCCCCTTTTAGAAGAAATCTCCTCAAATGACAAATTTGTCGCTAAAGAAGCTTATGAATATATGGATTTCAAGCCAGGTCAATCAATTAAAGATACTCCAGTTGATGTTTGTTTCATTGGCAGTTGCACCAATGGAAGAATTAGTGACTTAAGAGTTGCTGCTAAGGTATTAAAAAACAAAAAAGTATCAAATACAGTAAAAGCATTTGTAGTCCCTGGTTCAGAACAAGTAGCCACTTTAGCAAAAAAAGAAGGTCTCGATAAGATCTTTAAGGATTCTGGATTTCAATGGCGAGAGCCAGGCTGTTCAATGTGTTTAGCAATGAATTCAGATAAGCTAATAGGTAATCAAGTTAGTGCCAGTTCTAGTAATAGAAATTTTAAAGGTAGACAAGGATCTCCAAACGGAAGAACACTACTCATGAGTCCTGCAATGGTTGCTGCTGCTGCTATTAATGGCAAAGTAAGTGACGTGAGAGAATTTATAAACAAATGAAAGCAGAATTTAATCCACCAATAGGAAAAATTTCACAAATAACTGGCAAGTGCATATCATTGATTGGAAACGATATTGATACTGATCGAATAATTCCTGCACGTTTCTTAAAGTGTGTTAATTTCGATTCATTGGGCAAATCTGTTTTTGAAGACGATAGAAAAAATCTTAAAGGAAGCCATCCTTTTGATCTTGAGAAAAACCAAAATGCCTCAATACTAATTGTTAATAGCAACTTTGGATGTGGGTCCAGCAGAGAACATGCTCCCCAGGCACTTATGAGATGGGGTATTAAAGCGATAATAGGTGAAAGTTTTGCTGAAATTTTTTATAGTAATTGTATTGCAATCGGAATTCCATGTTTTACCCTTCCTAAAAATTCAATAGAAGATATTCAAAAATATAACGATAACAAAAGTTTATTATTAGAAATTGATCTAAAAAATTTAGTAGCTAAATCAAGCGATTTGAAATTTAATCTTGAGATTAAAGATAGCTCTAAAAAAATGTTTTTATCTGGAGAATGGGATGCTACGGCTACATTACTTAAAAATGCTTCTTTAGTGGAAAAGAAATTTCAGGATCTACCCTATACAAAATATAGTTAAATGGTTAAGTAAAACTTTTAGAAACAAATATTTGAGATTTATAAAAAAAATAATTATATGATTTTATTTTAAAAAATGGAAATTATGTTAAAAATTAATTTTGTAGAAAATTAATCTTGAGGACTTTCTAAATCTTTTCTATTAGGAGTTCTAGTAGGATCACTCGCTAAAAATCCGAAAAGAAAGATTCCAACAAAGAAAAAGACAATGGTGTATACAGAAATTTTTAGGGCAAGCATGGAAATACAAGTGCTGACAGATTTATATCCTATTAAATTTATATTTAAATTATGGTAAAAGGTTTACTTTTTGTATTTTTGGAAAATTTTGAAATACTTTATGGAAATTAATCATCATGGTCATCCCAAGGATCGGTAAGCTTTGCAGCCTTAGGTCCAAATGCAGTCCAAAGACCAAAACCCGTTAAAGCTAAGAGTATTGCCAGAATCGTTACTGCTATAGAAACTGCAGGATCTGGGGAAGATGATAAAGTTTGCATCAATTTTGCTAAGTTTGTAAACAATTTATGTATAAGTTCTTATACAATAACGAAATAATATCAGTTTTAGTGAATTCAACATGGGTCAAAAAACAGCCTTAGGAAGTCTTTTAAAAGCAATTGGCAATTCAGGTCAGGGAAAAGTTGTGCCTGGTTGGGGAGCAGTTCCTGTGATGACAGTAATAGGATTATTACTTTTGGTCTTCTTAGTAATTCTCCTTCAAATTTATAACCAATCTTTATTACTTCAAGGCTTCTCAGTAGATTGGAACGGTAACTAAATTTCTGCAATTTCATATAATCTAATTAATTAATCTAGAAAATTCCTAAAGACTATTAGGAATTTGATTTCCCTTGGTTATGGTTTTATTGTATGTTTATAATTCTCAATTAAAGAGATTTAGATATAAATCATGGAAGATATATATTTAATAGGATTAGGAAATCCAGGTAAGAAATATTCAAAAAATAGACATAACCTAGGATTCTTACTTCTTGAAAATCTCTCAAAAAAATACAATTCAAATTTTTTGTTAAAGGATAAACTTAAAAGTTACTGCTCTGAATTCAAAATCAATGGGTCCACTTACAGATTATTCTTACCAAATACCTTTATGAATAATAGTGGTGATGCCGTCCGAGCCATTATAGATTGGTACAAAATTAATTTAGAACAGCTTTTTATAGTGGTTGATGATAAAGATCTTCCTCTTGGGAAAATAAGATTTAGAAAAAAAGGTAGTTCAGGAGGGCATAATGGACTTAAAAACATCATCGAAAAATTGCAAACTCAAAATTTTAAAAGAATAAGAATTGGGATTGGATCACCGCCATCAATTCAAGGTATAAATAATTTCAATACTATTTCTCATGTGTTAGGTAATATTTCTCAAGAAGAAAATTTGATATTAGATAAAGTCTTTAAGAGGGTCATAGAATCCTTAGAACAATTAAATACAAAAAAAGAAGAGCATATAATTAATGAATTAAATTCCTTTGATAAAGACCAAATTTAACTAATGCGGTCAAAACCAGAAACAATAGCCAGTGTGAGTGTTAAAGAATATTGCTTATCAAAAAAGCAAATAAAGGGTGTTGTTGAAGCTAGTCAATTCAAATGGACTTTTATTTGGTCTTTTAATAAAGGTTCATTGTTAGTACAGCCTCCTTTGGGAAGAGCATTAATTGAGGATGCCTTATTAAGATTTTTAATGAAAAAAGATTATGCCCTAGAAGTAGGAAATGAATATAAGTTTACTATTTCAGCCAAGTTTTAAAATCTAAATTTTTATTCAAAGTAAACTTAATTTTGCAAAAATCCTCTAAAATTATCAAGGCCGATATTGCATCAAGGTTCTTATTAAGAATAAAAACCTCCCTTGGAATTAATAACTTCAAACCGCTAATTGGGAAAAGTTCGAAATATCTTGCTTTTGCTCTGTAGGTGGTATTTTTTTCTTCAAAAATTATAATTTCTTTTTTAAAAAAATCCATTTTTTCTCTAATCTCTTTGCTTGTTGTGCCATTTCCAATGACAATTTTTGATATATTTTCAACGGAATTTAGATTCTTTACATAATCCTCAAGTAATTCACTTTTAATAATGATGGCTTTATAAACTTTTTTTTCACTAATTTCGGCTAAAACTAAACCACATTTACATTTACCAGGATCAATAGATATAAATTTTCCCATACAAGATTATTTTTTGGTGATGTTCAAATCAACTATTATTGGGTCTGCAGTTTTACTATCTTTTAAGGATATCACCTCTAATCTGTATTTTATATTTTGATTAGTCTCCAATGCATCTATTATTTTTTTTACAAAGTCTCCTCTTGTAGTAATTTCGTTTGCAATAGATCCTTTGGACTTGATTTCATCTCTAGTTTTTGTCAACAACGCTCTAATTTTTAAATTTATATTTTTGTATTCGAGATCATTATCACTAAAAGTTTCGCTCGTAATAACTTCCCCTTTGGTTACTATCATTTTATTCGCTAGCAATTCCGGGTATACAAAAACAAAATTATCTCCTTTCAAAACATTTGCAGCTGATTTAATCAATATGATCCAATTTCCTCCTTTCTGAGCAACACTTTCAATTTCAGAAATATCACTAGGTCTCCACAAAAGAATATTTTTGATTTTTTTATTACTTGGGATTACAATTTTTTGGACATATTTATCCGCACTATTATAAATATTCGCTAAATCAATTTTTAGATTTCTATTAGAATTAACTTTTGCAATAAATAAAGTTTGCCCTTTTTTTATCACTACATTTCCACTTCTAAATTCTTTAACATCACTTTTTAGTTTATTTAATTCCTTTTCTTTAGTATTAATCTTATCTTCAAGCATCTTCCTTTCTTCTTGCAAAGGAATGAGAGCCTTTTTACTTTCATCTAAAGTTTTTTGTAAGAAAGGTATATCTACAAAAAGTCTTTGCCTAAATTCTTCACTAACTAAAAGCAATAGGCCTATAGATATAGCACTAATAAAGCCCCCAGTTATTATCGTTACGATTGTCGCAGTTTTCTTTGGTCTTAATTTTAAGATACTAAATCTTGCTTTACCAATCTTAGTGCCAAGAAGATCCCCAAATGGGGCAATTAATCCTCCTAGTAGTATTAAAAAAACAATTAAAATCCAAGCCACAATATTTTATATAATCGATACATCATAATTAATGATGAATCAATTAAATCTTTTTGCAAGAGCTATCGGATCAAAAACTGTAATTTTTTTTCTATCAATATTTAGTAACCCAGAATCCTTTAAATCTCCTAACAGTCTTGTAATTGTTACTCTTGTAGAACCAATAGCTTCAGCAATTGCTTGATGTGACAGCCTCAAATCAATTGTAATCCCTTTTTCACTTGCAACTCCAAAGTCCCTACAAAGGACCATTAAAAAACTTACTAAACGAGATGACATATCTCTATGAGTAAGAGTTTCAATCATTGTTTCTGTTTGTAGGATCCTACTAGAAAGACCTTGCAACAATAATAATCCTACTGATGCATCTTCCTCTATTGCTCTTAAAACAGAATTCGCAGGGGCTGTTATCATTTCAACTCTTGTGAATGCTATGGCATGATAAAAACGATCAGATCTATGGCCTGTAAGAAGAGATAAAACACCAAAAAGGCTATTCTCTCTCAATAAAGCGACAGTTATTTCTTCACCTGACTCATAAACTCTCGACAACCTGACTGCCCCTCTTCTTATTAAATAAACCCTCTCAGCAGGATCTCCAGGAAAAAATATTGTTTTAGATCTCTCAACCATTTCTGTACTTGCCCCATCTAGACCTTTAATTACTTCCATTAAAGTTCTATTAATTGGGAAGCGCTCTCCAACAGAGTTAATTTTACTTTGTCCGGAATGTTGGGAAGTAAAGCGGCTGAATCCTCGAGAAGAAGGTGTCATAAGAATCTTGACTATTAAAAAATTTAAGGAGACACCTTAAATCATCTTGTATCAACAGTAACAATTTTCAATTCTTATTATTTTCTATGAGAACTTTTATTGGTTAATTTCATCTTTTTCAGAGCTTTTTTAAGTAAAATTACACTATATGCAGCGTTATTAAATTCAAATTATACTGTATGTATTAAAGAAACATTCAATAATGGTCATTAGTTCATCTAATAATTATGCCAAAAGTAATCTTGAAGTTGTAAAGATAGACACTAATAATAAAATAGACTCACAAAGATTCACACAAAACGGGCAAATCCAAATCTATCAATCTCCTTATAGAGGAAGTTATTCCTCAATAATTAGAGATTCTCTAAGAAATGCTGCTCTGGGTAGGAAAGTACTTATAGTACAGTTTATGAAGGGAGGAGTTGAACAAGGTATTGCTAACCCAGTTAAGCTTTGTGGTAATTTAACTTGGGTAAGATCGTCACATTCCTTTGATCAATATAATAATGAAGAAATTGAAAGTAATAAAAATTTAAAAAAATCTATTCATGAATCTACTTATGAATTATGGAAATTTTGTAAAAATGAATTACTTTCTGGAGAAAATGAACAAATTATACTTGATGAAATTTTTCTAGCTATTGAGATGGGAATTATTAATAAGGATGATTTGATTTCAACACTTGAAAACCGATTTATCCCAGGAGATGTAATCCTAACTGGAACAGACATACCTAAAGATTTATTATTAATGGCTAACCAAATCACCGAACTTCGCTCATAAAACAATGCTTAAAAATGATCTCTGGATAAATCAAAAAGCAAAAGAAGGAATGATAAACCCCTTCCAATCAAATTTAGTGAGGCATCTCGAGCCTGATAATCAACGAAAGCCAGTTTTGAGTTACGGATGTTCATCATATGGATATGATTTGAGACTTTCATCAAAAGAATTCCTAATTTTTAGGCATATCCCTGGAACTGTTATGAATCCCAAAAAATTTAACCCCAATAATTTAGAAAAAACCGTTCTTCATCATGATGATGATGGAGACTTCTTTATTCTTCCTGCTCACTCTTATGGTTTAGGGGTAGCTTTAGAAAAGATGAAAGTACCGGAAAATATAACTGTAATATGCATTGGGAAAAGTACTTACGCTCGACTAGGGATAATAGTGAATACAACCCCTGCAGAAGCAGGATGGGAAGGCCACCTAACCCTAGAATTTAGTAATAGTTCTGGTGCTGATTGTAGAATTTACGCAAACGAAGGCATTTGCCAACTACTCTTTTTTGAAGGAGATCCTTGCTCCACAACATATGAAGATAGAAGAGGAAAATATCAAAATCAACCTGAGAAAGTAACACTAGCTAAGATCTAACATGAGTCAAGTTGAACTAATTTCGCTAACTCCTGATGCAGAAAAAACAATGGCTTACATTGCTAGAGTTAGTAATCCAAGCAATCAAAAAAATGAAGATTATTCTAAATTGTTAAGTTATTGCATTAAAAACGAACATTGGAGTGTATTTGAACAGTCATTTATGACCCTACAAATAGAAACCAATAGAGGTATTGCAGCACAAATTTTAAGACACAGATCATTTACCTTCCAGGAATTCTCACAAAGATATGCAGATAGTTCTCAACTAGGAAATATTCCTTTACCAGAGTTGAGAAGACAAGACTTTAAAAATAGGCAAAATTCCATCCCTGACCTCCCTGATCAATTAAAAGAAAAATACAATTCGAAAATTACCTCACATTTTAAAGCTGCATCAAAACTATATGAAGATTTACTTGCTGAAGGTATAGCTAAAGAATGTGCAAGATTTATTTTACCTTTGGCAACCCCAACAAGAATATATATGTCTGGTTCATGCAGATCTTGGATACATTACATCAATTTAAGATCAGCTCATGGTACCCAAAAAGAACATAAATGCATCGCCGAAAATTGTAAATCTATTTTCAAACAAAGTTTTCCGATTGTATCAAAATCACTAGATTGGTAAGATTATCCATGGCTGCGAGGGGAAATCTCATAATTTTTATTTTTGAATTCTGAAAATTCAGAATTAACAATTTCAACATAAGATTTCGCTTCTACTTCTAAATTATCAATAGATTTTCTTAATTTTTCTTCTTTCTGTTTTCCAACAAAGGTAGATATTAAATTACCTTTCTTATCAAAAAGATTAATTTGAGGAATACCATTGACGTCAAATTTACGAATGTAATTATCCCATTTTTTATTATCAACATTTAAAAAAACAAAATTTATATTTTTTTCGTATTTCTCTTTTAATGCAGATACTTCTGGAGCCATTTCTTTACAAACTTCGCACCACTCGGCATAAAATTCAATAAATGTAGGCTTATCATTTTTGAAAGCGACTACAGGATCTACAGATAATTCTCCAAAACTTTTTAAAAGGTAAGTTGATTGAAAAAAGATATTTTTAAATAAAATCAAAGAAATAATTACTACAGAAATAAACAAAACAACTATCACCTGTAAGTTTTTATTTAAAAGTGGTTCTCTACTCTCAGATTGCATTATGAAAAATTTTTAACTTAAAACATTTTAAATAAGTTCAACATTTATAGAGAAGATTTATCTTTTAGCTTTTAATTAACTGATAAAATAACAATAAATTACTACAAAAATATACCTTATTCCTAATAGTTTATTATGCAATCAATATTTGGCACTGATGGGATAAGAGGAAGATTTAATATTGATATAACTTATTCTCTAGCATATAAAGTAGGATATGCTTTAGGTTTAACTCTAGAAAATAATAATCCAATAATAATTGGGAGAGATACTAGGGTTAGTGGAGAGATTCTTCTGCAAGCAATAGCAACAGGTATAAATGCTAGTGGCAAAAAATTTATAAATCTTGGAATATGTCCTACACCAGCAATTCCTCTTTTAATAAAAAAAGAAAATCTTGGCAGTGGAATAATGATATCTGCAAGCCACAATCCACCCGAATATAATGGGATTAAAATTTTTGATAATAATGGTCAAAAAATTACCAGAAATTTTGAAAATAAAATTCAAAAATTAGTTGAAGAACAAAATCAAGATCAACAATTTATTACAAAAGAAACCTTTCTAAAACCAAATAAAGAACTTTTAGATGTTTATATTAAAAGTCTAATCCAAACAATGGGAAGCGAAGATTTATGCGGAATGCGAATAATATTAGACACATGTTTTGGGTCGGCCACGACTTGTGCAAAAAAAATTTTTCAGAGTCTTGGCGCAGATGTAAGAGTTATCAATAACTCGAGAAATGGCTTAAAAATTAACATGAATTGTGGCTCTACTAACCTCGAAACATTAAAAAAAGCATTAGAAGAGAACCCTGCAGATATGGGATTTAGTTTCGATGGAGATGCCGATAGAGTAATTGGGATAGATTCAAGTGGCAATGTTTTGAATGGAGATCATATCCTTTTTCTCTTAGGTAGAGAACTTATGGAAAAGAAAATCCTCACAAATAATTTACTAATATCAACCCAAATGGCAAATTTAGGTTTTGAAAAGGCCTGGAACAAAATTGGTGGCGTTTTATATAGAACTGATGTTGGGGATAAATTCGTTTATGAAGAAATTAAGAAAAAAAATGCAGTTTTAGGAGGAGAACAGTCAGGTCACATACTTTCAAAAATTAATAACTTTTCTGGAGATGGGATACTAACTGCACTTCAAATTTCTAAATACTGTAAAGAGAAAAATATAACTTTAAAGAATTGGCTCAAAACCAGTTTCAAACCTTTCCCTCAAAAACTAACAAACATCCATTTCGATCCAAATATTAATAAAGTCAATCAAAAAACTAAAAGATTAATTAATCAAACTATTGAAAATTACAAGCAAAACTACTCAGATAATTGTAGAGTTTTTATAAGGCCTAGCGGCACGGAGCCTGTAATTAGAGTTCTAGTAGAGGCTAAAAATAAGAATAAAGTTGAATCTTTATCAAGTGAAATAATAGATAAACTAAGTTTAGAAATTAAAAAAATACTTAATTAATTTAAAATCAAATTTTTATATAAATCCTCTCGAAAATATCAATTTCACTTAAAATTACATACTTTTCCCTGTTAGTTTGAACTTTATTTGGATTAAAAGATTTATGATAATTAAAATTTTTTACATCTAGTTTTTTAAAGTTAAAATTGCTTGATATTGTACAATCCATATAATCAAATAAATCCTTTACGTCAGTTTTAATAAAAATTAAAGATCCTTTTTGCATTGCATTTGAGAGGGTATCAATAAAATCTGGCTGAATAATACGCCTCTTGAAATGTCTTTTTTTAAACCATGGATCTGGAAAATTAAAAGAAATACTTTTTACATTTCTTATAATAAATTCAGTATTTGAATCAACTAAAATTTTACTTGCATTACCATATGCAAAATATAAATTTTTGATTCCTATTTCCCCTAATTTTGATTGAGCATTTCTAGCTAATCTCTCTCTAATTTCAATTCCGATATAATTCCAATTAGAGCTAATTAAAGCCAAATCAAACAAAAAATCTCCTGAAGCACAACCAATATCCAAATGGAGTGGCAAATTAGGATCATCAAACATTTCAATTAAATTAGGGATCCTTTCGATTTCATCAAAATTTTTACTAAAAGGATTTACATGCTGCCTCATGAAATATTGAATTTATCGCTTAGCAATAACTTAAAGATGCATAATATTCATAACTATGACAATAGTAAGTTAAAAAGTATCAGATTATTGTTTAATTATTATATGTGTAAAATTCAAAAGTTTTGAACTTTTTTAATCAACTTTCAGTTTGGCTATCTTTTCAACTCTCAATAATTTTCCTTATTGGTATTCCTTTTACATTATTCTTGTGGGCGATTAAAAAACGAAATAAAGTTGTTAATAAGCTTTTATCTATTTATTGGAAAATATCGCTTTTATTTTTAATAAGTCTTTTACTTTTAATAGGTGAGTACAAATACGCGTTACTAATAACAAATATTTCAACATTATTGATGACGAGTTCGGTTTGGTTTTGGAGTGACATAAATGATGAACTAAAAGAATATGATTTTTCTTATTACCTTGTTACAACAACAAAAGTTTGGAGATGGTCGCTAACTTTCATATCTCTAAATTTTTTAATTCAAAGTCTAAAAAACATAAGCTGTTTTTATTTAATTAATTCAGCTTCATGTCAAATATGGCTTCAGCCTTCCTCAAATTTTTATATTATTATCAAAAATTTATTTAATTTTTTATTCGGAGCCAACTTTACTCAGCCGTTAGCAAAATTTTTAGGATTATTTTCCTTATTGATATATCTTTTAGGTTTACTGCAATGGTCGATAATTAAATTTCCTAAAAATGGAAGAAATTCTTACTTCTCCGAAAATAGCAGAAACTGATTGATAAAATAAGCCTAAAAAATAATTTCCTTCAAACCTAATAGGATCCTTTATGGATAAGGTTGCATTCTATAAAAAAATCAAACTTAACAGTCACAAATTATTATTTTCAAAGGGTCGCATAAGCTCTCAAACTCATCCAATTAAAAATTAAGAAAAAAGTTTTAAATTACGATACAAACTTAATAACTTCAAGCTTTACAATGCATCCTACAAAAACCAAAAATAATTTTATAAAAGAAAATCAAAAGCACTTTTCTTTTTGAATCATAAAATCTGGATTTAAGTAAATTCAAGATTAATAATATTTGAGCATCTTTTGCATAATTTTGTATTTTGAATCCCACTAAAAGTTTCTTTTTGATAATGCCAACATCTATCACATTTTTGACCAAGAGCTTTTAATATTTGAATCTTACCAAGTTCATTATCATCGATAATTAGAGATTTCTCGACCAATTCGGATACTACTTGAAAATTAGAAACTATAAGCCAATCTCTAAATAAATCTACTTCTTTATTACCACGTTTTTTTAGCCAAGTCAGAGAATCTTTCACAACTTCATTTTCGGGTAAATAATACACTTCTGTTTCTAAAGCTGCTCCAATTATTTGTTTATTTCTACACCCTTCAATAGCTTTGTTAATTTCAATTCTCAAATTTCGTAAATTTGCAATGTGCGCATTAAGAGTTTCATTTTTCCATGACTGTGAAAAAATTGGCCATCCTCTTTCAAAAACTGAATTTTCTTTAGTTGAATATGGAATATTTTGCCAAATATCTTCAGCCATATGACAAAGTACTGGAGAAATAAGAACAGCTAAATTTTCAACAATTTTAGACATTACAAACTGACATGATCTTCTCCTAAATTGTGATTTAGAACTGACATATAACCTATCCTTTGCAATATCCAAGTAGAAATTTGATAGATCTACAACGCAAAAACTTTGTAAAATTTGAAAAAATTTTGAAAATTCATAATTTTCATATGCACTTGATATTTGATCTGTAACCTCAACTAATCTGCCTAACATCCATTGATCTAAGAGCGGCAATTGATCAATGTCAAAACTATCAATACTAGGGTCATAATCATGAATATTCCCTAGAAGATATCTTGCTGTATTACGAACTTTTCTGTAAACATCTGATAGCTGCTTGAGTATATTTGAACCAATTGGCACATCTACTGAATAGTCTACAGAACTTACCCATAGCCTTAGAACATCAGCGCCATAGGCAGGCTCAGTTTTTTTATTGTTACCTCCATTAATCACTATATTGGGATCAACAACGTTACCCAATGATTTGCTCATTTTTCTGCCATTTTCATCAAGTGCAAATCCATGAGTTAAAACTTTCTTATATGGAGGTTTATTATTAACAGCGACAGATGTGAGTAAAGAAGACTGGAACCACCCTCGATGTTGATCTGAGCCTTCTAAATAAAGATCAGCAGGATACTTTAATTCACTTCTATGCTCACAAACTGCAGCCCAACTAGATCCTGAATCGAACCAGACATCCATTGTATCTGTTCCTTTTTCCCATTGATCAGATTCTTGTAGATAATTTTCTGGCAATAGATTTTTAACATCCCAATCCCACCAAATATCCGCTCCGTGTTCACTAAAAAGTTTTTGAATATGATTAATTATCTCGCTGTTGAGTAAAATTTCATTACCATTTTTTTTATAAAAAACTGGAATTGGGACGCCCCAAGACCTTTGTCTGGAAATACACCAATCCCCTCTACCAACCACCATAGAATAAATTCTTTTCTTTCCAGTTGCTGGCATCCATTCAACATCTTCGATTGCCTTTAATGCTGATGATCTGAAGCCATTTACAGATGCAAACCATTGTTCTGTTGCTCTAAAAATAGTTGGTTTTTTGGTTCTCCAATCATAAGGATATCTATGCTTATAATTTTCTTGTTTAATAAGCAAATTATTTATCTTTAAGTATTCAATAATTAAATCATTTGCGTCCCTAAGTACATTAGATCCTTGGAATTGACCAGAATATTGATTTAAATTCCCTTTTTCATCAACAATACATGTTGTAGGTAAGTCATATTTTTGACCGACATTAAAATCATCTACCCCATGACCTGGTGCAGTATGAACAATTCCTGTACCCGATTCAGTAGTGATGTAATCCCCGCCAATTACAATTCTGCAATTTTTATTTTTAGTAGGATGTTGATATTCAATATCTTTCAAGGTATCTCCTTTAACCTCTAAAAGAGTTTTTAGATCTCTATTAAATTTGTTACTAATTTCAGAGGATAATTCTTTTGCAAATAGGTATATTCTCTTCTCTTCATCAATAGCAAAAACGTAATTTATTTTTGGATTAACTGCAACTGCTTCGTTTGCCGGTATGGTCCATGGTGTAGTAGTCCAAATAGTTATGAAAGAATTACTGAGGAAAAAATCATTTTTTAGATTGGGGTTTTGTTGGCAAAGTTTCAATAGGATTTCATCAGATACTTTTGTGATTTTTAAGGAAACATAAATGCTTTTTGAATAATGTTCATCAGGATACTCTAATTCTGCTTCTGCAAGTGCGGTCCTAGAACTTGGACTCCAATGTACAGGTTTAAGACCTCGATAAATATAACCATTTAAAAACATTTTCCCAAATACTCCAATCTGAGCAGATTCATAACTTTTCTTGAGAGTTAAATAAGGGTTATCCCAATCTCCCCATATACCCCATCTCTTAAATCCCTCCATTTGATTATTTATTTGTGTATATGCATAATCTGTTGCTTTTTTTCTTAGATTTAGAGTATCAAGAGACTTTCTTTCATCAGATTTTAAATTTTGAAGTACTTTTAATTCAATTGGTAATCCATGGCAGTCCCAACCAGGAACATAATGCACCTTAAATCCTCTCAAGATTTTGTACTTATTTATTATGTCTTTTAAAATTTTATTAAGAGCATGGCCCATGTGAAGGGATCCATTTGCGTAAGGAGGGCCATCATGTAATGTAAATGTTTTGCCAGTGTTGTTTGAACCTAATTGGAAATCAATATTATTGTTAGCCCAAAAATCCTGAATCTCAGGTTCTCTTACTACAGAGTTAGCACGCATCGAGAAGTCAGTTTTAAGTAAATTTAAAGTTTCTTTATAAGAAAAATCTGATTTATTTTGTTTGCTATTTTGAGATTTCATACGAAGATATAAGAAATATTAGTGATCAATAGAATTGTTTAAATAAATCTAATTTATTAGATAATTTCTTAATTGACCGGAAGTTTTTTGAGATGTTCCAACAAACCAATTGATTTGGTTTCAAATTTTTATATTATCATTATTATCATTTTTATCATTTCTTACCCACTTTTTTGGGGTCGTTGTTTCATTATTGCTACCAAAATTAAAAAAGTTTAAAGATTGTGCAAAATTCTTAAAACCAAGTTTAAGTGCCTCTAATATTTTTGAAAAATTATTTTTTAATTCCAAAAAGGTAGTTAATTTATTCTTTTCATTATCTGTCAATTGATTCCATCTAGATAAAAAAAGTTCTGCTAAATACAAAATAATTATTACTGTTAAAAAAAATACGATTACAAAAAAAGATTCATCTAATGTTTTATTTTTGATAATTAATATTAAACCTATTAATAAATTCAAAAAAGCTTTTATTAAGTCTTTTGGTCTGCCAAGCTCAAGATAAATTATAGGTACAAATAAAAATATAATCCCAATTACCATATAAAAAGAACCCAAATAAACTATCAAATTAGTCATTATGTTTATCTTTTTAAATGATCATAAAAGGTTAATATTAATAAATAAAGTTTGTATTAGAGTTCCCTTAAATGCGGTCGGGGAGACTTGAACTCCCACACCCGAAGATACGAGTACCTAAAACTCGCGCGTCTACCAATTCCGCCACGACCGCTCACTTAAAATAATAATTGAAAGTGGTTTATTTTAAAAATATTTTTAACTTATGATCATTAATTTGACACATAAAAATTAAAATTATAAATATCTAAAAAATTTTTTTTATTAGAACATACAATCAACATAAAATATCAGTTATATTAATTTAAGAGTACAAGAGACGATTTCAAACTTAATCAGTAAAAATACAACAAAAATTCCTAATTCTTCAAAAACATTTAATTGGCAAAAGGAGATTAAAAATTACGTAGATCCGCCAAGTTTTTGGAATCCAACATTAGGTCTTTTTTTTGGTGGTTATTTTCTCGCTTTTCTTAGTATATGGCAATGGTATAGAGGTGTTTGGCCCCTACCTTTGCTTGTAGCCACTGCCTTTTTAGCTTTACATATAGAAGGTACTGTAATCCATGATGCATGTCATAAGGCCGCTCACCCTGTTCCTTGGATAAATCAAGCGATGGGCCACGGCTCTGCAATACTCTTGGGATTTAGTTTCCCAGTGTTTACAAGAGTACACCTACAACATCATATTCATGTAAATCATCCAAAAAATGATCCTGATCATATTGTCAGTACTTTTGGCCCTATTTGGCTTATTGCCCCAAGATTTTTTTATCATGAAGTATTTTTCTTCCAAAGAAAACTTTGGCGAAAATATGAATTATTACAGTGGGGAATAGAAAGATCGATCTTTATAACAATAATCTTGGCAGGAATGAAATTTGACTTTATGAATCTAATTTATAATTTATGGTTCGGACCAGCATTAATGGTGGGGGTTACACTGGGAATATTTTTTGATTATCTGCCTCATAGACCTTTTCGATCAAGAAACAAATGGATTAATTCTCGTGTTTATCCAAGCAAATTTATGAATTTATTGATAATGGGTCAAAATTATCATCTCATTCATCATCTTTGGCCTTCAATTCCTTGGTTTGAATACAAAGCAGCTTATGAAAAAACCAAACCATTATTGGATGTTAAAGGATCTCCTCAAAGAGTTGGGATATTTGAAAGTAAAGAAGACATTTTTAACTTCATTTATGATTTATTAATTGGTGTAAGAAGTCATAGAAAAAAAAGGGGGAAGATAAGAAAAATTATAAATTTATATCCAGGATATAAAATAAAAAAATTTCTACTAAGGATTGTCAATAAAACATTTATTGGTAGCAGCTAACTCATTCACTTATGATTTTTGGGACTTTAAAGTATTTATCTTCTCTGGATGGACCCAATGCTAAAAGCTCCTCAGAGCAATCGGAATTTTTCTTTTCATCTTTTCTAAACACATTTGTAACTTCTATAGCTCTTGTTGTGCATGGCACATCATTTGTATCAATTTTCTCAAGTTGTTTAATATATTCCAATATTTTTTCTAATTGTTCTGCGTGGTTATTAATTTCATCCTCATTCAATTCTAATCTTGCTAGATGAGCAACTTTTTTAACTTCCTCATTAGTTATTTTTGTCATTACATTTAAAGTTTAATATCTTAAATAATAGTTTATTTCAAAGGTTATATAAACATATTCTTTAAAATTCATATAATAATAAAATTTATAATCACATCTTCTGAAAATCAGTCATTAATAATAGCCATTATTAACTTTATCAGCTAAATATAGTGTTAGATAAATATTTAAAAATAGAAGAAGTCTTATTTCCAAAAAATTTTTTTTGTCGGCACTCTAAACTTGTTGCCCCTGATTTAATAGGCTGTTACCTCATAAAACAAAAAAATAAAAAAGATCAAGTTAAGGGGATGATTGTTGAAACTGAAGCTTATTCTCAGGAAGAAGAAGCCTGTCATGGCTACCGAAAAAAAACTAAATCAAATAATTCATTATTTGGCAAACCTGGGACATTTTATATTTATAAATCTTATGGCATACATCATTGTTTAAACATAGTTACTGACAAAGAAAATTTTGCGAGTGGTGTATTAATCAGGGCAGTTTATATCCCTAAAAAGAATGAAAGATTAGCTTCTGGACCTGGCCTAGTTACTAAGACATTCGGATTAGACTTATCATTTAACGCCCATGAAGTTCTTAACAACAAATCTTTATGGATTTCTCAAAGAGACTCAAATCTAGAAGAAAAAGATCTTATTCAAACCACAAGAATTGGCATATCAAGGGCAAAAAATATAAAATGGCGTTGGTATCTCAAAAATAGTAGAAGTGTAAGTAAAAGATTAAAAGGTGACAGAACACCTAAATTTAAATAATCATTTATCTTTTTAAGCGTAATGCAAATTTGGCCTCATAAACATATCCACACACTTGCAAATTTTTCAATTCAAGATTATGAGTCAGTATTTGAATTAGCAGATAGATTTGATGCACTAAAAAATGCAGAGACAAAAAAAATACCAGCCTTACAAGGAACTTTGGTAACTTCTTTGTTTTTTGAACCTAGTACAAGAACTAAAAATAGCTTTGAACTTGCAGCAAAAAGGCTATCTGCTGATGTACAAACATTTGCGCCATCATCTAGTTCTTTGATAAAAGGCGAAACAATAATTGATACAGCCATAACGTATTCTGCTATGGGGGCTGATACATTAATCATAAGACATTCATCAAGCTATATAACCTTTGACATCGCTAAAAAACTTGATTCAATAAATTCCAATACTTCAGTTCTTAACGCCGGCGATGGATTACATAGTCACCCGAGTCAAGGACTGCTCGACACATATACATTAATAAAATTCTTTTCCAAAAACACTCTGAATTCAGAGGTTTTAAATTCCAAAAAGATTTTAATAATTGGTGACGTTAATCATTCAAGGGTTGCAAGATCAAATCTTTGGGCTTTGAGTGCATTTGGTGCAGACATAATATTATGTGGCCCGAAGACATTAATACCTGATGAATTTATCAATTTTTTTAAAAACCCAACTGTGCCAACTCAATTAGAAGATCCTGTAAAATCCCGAGGCTCCATAACAATATCCCGAACATTAGAAGAATCAATAAAAATTGCTGATGCAATAATTGTTTTAAGACTCCAGAAAGAGAGAATGATGGAGAATTTACTAAGCAGTATTGATTCATACAGTTCGGATTATGGCTTAACCTCAGAAAAATTATCTTTGAATAGTAGAGAAATTCCTATCCTTCATCCTGGACCAATTAACAGAGACATTGAAATAAGTAGTGAAGTAGTTGATGAATATCCTAATTGCTTAATCAATAATCAAGTAGCAAATGGTATTCCAATAAGAATGGCATTACTTTATCTATTAAAAAAATACAACAAATAAATTTATAGTAATTTAAGACTTTCAGTAAAGAAGCCATAGAATAATCCTAATCTTAAAGAATCCAATAAAAGTACCAAAAATTTTTTTTTCCTTTCAAATCGAAAATTTCTTCTTAGAACTATTAAAATTTCAATAAAAATTACTGCTAAAAAAGCAGCTACTGGATCCATGAGTTCTACAACGGCGCTTACCATACCGAGAGAACTTCCAAAAAAGTAGCCAATTAATATTGTAATTAACGATATTGAGTATCTGCGCCACGGATTAGAAGCCCAAAAACTTAATGTCTTAATATTTTCTACAATCTTTAATTGAAATTTTGTTTTTTGAGGTTTAAAAACCATTTTGCTTTTTTACTAAGCTGCGTCAGAGTTTGAATGAATTTTAGTATTTCCCTCTATTAATTCAAGTAATGCCTCTAGCTGAGCGATTAATCCTCTTAATTCTCCTGGTTCTGGGAACAGGCCATCTTCTTTAATACCTAAATGCATTTCTCTTAGTTCTTGCCGTAAATAGCGAATGTGACTGATGACTTGCTCTTTCTTAGTTTGAGACATGATAAAAATTAGACAACTCTATATTAAAAAAATTATTTTTGATAAGAAGAGTTTGCATATTTATGACTGAAAATGAAGATAAATGAATTAAAAAAATTACAAGATACCTTCTTAATTCTTATATACGCGAAAATATTTAATTAATACATCCATCAATTATAAATAATTACATGAGGCATTATTATTAAAATATATTGACTCTATTCAATGTGGAATTTATTTCTGAAAATAAAATAAGTGAAGAGCTAGTAAATTCATTTAACGAAGAAATGACCCTTGAGCTCGCAAAAAGGCTAGAGGATGATAACTATACTTCCCCATTTGATGGTTTAAATGACTGGCATCTATTGAGGGCTCTTGCAATAAATAGACCTGAATTAACATCTGACTATATACACCTCCTTGATCAGGAACCTTTCGATGAAAACTAAAAATAAGAACTATAAAACAAAGGTTCTTTTACTAATAACAGGGAGTATTGCAGCTGTAAGAATTCCATTATTAGTTAGCCAATTAGCGAAAGAGAATTATGAAATCAAATGCGTTTTATCTAAAAATGCAGAGAAATTGATAAAACCGCTTTCTCTTTCTATTTTAAGTAGAAACCCTTGTATTTTAGAAGAAGATCAATGGTCTAATATTCAATCAAAACCTCTTCATATAGAACTTTGCAACTGGGCTGATATTTTAATTATTGCACCTTTAACTGCGACAACATTATCAAAATGGGTAACTGGGAATGCAGATGGATTGATTCCAAGTATTTTAATGGCAAATATTAAGCCAATTATTGTTGCACCAGCAATGAATACTCAAATGTGGCTTAATAAAGCTGTTCAAAAAAATTATAAAAATTTACAAAATTATGAAAATGTTTTGTCTTTACAACCAAGTGAAGGTCTCTTAGCATGCGATGCTATTGGTATCGGCAAGATACCTCCAAATGATCTAATTCAATTAGCTCTTGAATTTATAACTTCACAAAATCAAAATACTTATCATAAAGATTTACTCAATAAAAAAATTTTAATAACTGGAGGGTGCACTTCTGAAAAGGTTGACTCCGCAAGACATATCACTAACAAAAGTTCTGGAGCAATGGGCTTAATGCTCTCTCAAGTAGCAAGATTCAGAGGGGCGCAAGTACGATATGTTCATGGGCCTCTGAAAATTGATAAAGATCTTACTGATGGAATTCAAAGATATGAAATTGAAACTAGTGATGATTTGATTAAGGTAATCAATAATGAAATTTCGAATTGTGATTATTTTTTTATGAATGCAGCAGTATCTGATTTTAAGATGTTCTCAGATCATTCAGCTAAAATTCCAAAAAATAAAATTAATGATCATTTGATTAAAAATTTTGAATTAGTCCCAGATATTTTAAAAAAAATTAGTGAATCAAAAAAAGATAATCAAGTTTTTGTTGGTTTTTGCGCTTTTACAGGATCTATTGAAGAAGCAAAAATAATAATCAAAAAAAAGATTATTCAAAAAGGTTGTGATTATTTATTTGCAAATCCAATAGATCTTAAAGGGCAGGGATTTGGTTATTTAGCTCAAAACGAAGGTTGGCTATTCGATAAAAAAAATATAGAACATCATATAAAAAAAACATCAAAAATTGATTTAGCAAATAAATTGATTACTAAAATCATTTCACAAAAAGATTAAAAAAATTTTTTGTTTGTATTTTTTTGTAATCTTAATCATTAAAAATAATGTGATAGCTTACAATAATTCAAGTTTTTAAAAATCTAAAAAGCTACGGGTTGTTTCGAGGATTTAAAAGTCCTTCCTTTATGGTCCTTTCCCTTGTAATATCCGTACTGAACTATTTAGATGACCTTTAATCAATCGTCACAGAACTTTACTGCAACTTTAATTATGAGAATTCGTTCTTTCTTAGCTTTTGTTATTTCAATTTGTATAACTTTTGCTTTCGTACCTGTTAAAACATTTGCTTTTTCTGAAAGAGGAAACGCACAATTTACAGATGTTGTGAACACAGGTAAAGCTAATGATTGTCCTACATTAGACTCATCTCTTGTCGGATCAATATCTGTAGGAAATGGAGATAGCCTTAAAGGAATATGCATGCATCCAACAGAAGTTTATGTAAAAGTGCCAGGGACGAAAAGAAAAGCTGCAGAATTTGTTTCTACAAAAATTATTAGCCCCAGAAATAACACCACAGTTACAGAAGTTTATGGAGATATAGATTCAGGAACTTTTACCGAAAAAGGTGGTATCGATTTTCAACTTATTACAGTCTTAACTCCTGGTGGCTTAGAGGTCCCATTTGCATTCTCAGCAAAAGATCTTAAAGCTGATTTACCTTCATCTATTGAGCCAGGAACCGAAGTTAGTGGTTCAACATTTACACCTAACTACAGAACTGGTGATTTTCTAGATCCTAAAGCAAGAGCAAAAAATACTGGAGTTGAATATGCTCAAGGTTTAGTTGCATTAGGAGGAGATGATGAAGAACTTGCCAAGGAAAATATCAAAGTTGATGTAAATGGTACAGGGGTTATCACTCTTTCAATAAATAATGTGGATTCTGACACAGACGAATTTGCAGGCACTTTTGAAGCTATCCAACCTTCAGATACAGACATGGGATCAAAAGATCCACTTGATGTAAAAATAATCGGAGAGCTTTACGGAAGAAAGGCATAAATTCTAGTTAAGAAATAAAAGGGGGTTCAACCCCTCTTTTTTTTTCAAAATTTTTCTTTATCTATTCAAAAAAATGAAATCACAACAAAAAACATTAACAGACTCTGATGGACTAATACCGCCTTACGGAGGGGAACTAAAAAATTTAATTATCAAAGATAATCATCTCAAAAATGATCTTATCTCTAAAGCTATCTTTGAGTTTGAATGTAGCGAGAGAAATGCATGCGACTTAGAACTCTTGATGGTAGGAGCTTTTTCTCCGTTGGAAGGTTTTATGGATGAAAATAGCTATAAATCGGTCATTAAAAATAATAGAGACACAAGCGGTTTGCTTTTTGGCTTACCAATTGTATTTGATTCAAATAATGCAGAAGTAAAAGTTGGAGAGACAATCTTGCTTACCTATAAAAACCAAAAAATTGCAGTTTTAGAAGTAAGTTCTATATGGGAGCCTGATAAATCCTTAGAGGCTGAACTTTGTTATGGTACTAATTCTTTAGATCATCCAGCTGTTAAGATGATCTTTAATGAGAGGGGTAGATTCTACATAGGTGGGAGGGTTTACGGCTTCGAATTACCAATTAGAGAATTTCCTTGCAAAACCCCTGCTGAAGTAAGAGCTACGCTGCCATCTAATTATGATGTAGTTGCATTTCAATGCAGAAATCCAATTCATAGAGCACATTATGAATTATTTACTAATGCCTTACTGTCAGATAATGTTTCTCATAATTCAGTTGTTTTAGTACATCCAACTTGTGGGCCAACTCAACAAGATGATATCCCTGGAAAAGTTAGATATTTAACCTATAAAGAGTTAGAAGAAGAAATATCTGATGCAAGGATAAAATGGGCTTTTTTACCTTATTCAATGCATATGGCAGGGCCAAGAGAAGCTCTTCAACATATGATAATAAGAAGAAATTATGGTTGCACCCATTTTATTATCGGTAGAGATATGGCTGGTTGTAAGTCATCATCAACTGGTGAAGATTTTTATGGACCATATGACGCACAGAATTTTGCAAATAAATGTGCAGGCGAGTTAATGATGCAAACTGTTCCTTCAAAAAATTTAGTTTATACCAAGGAAAAAGGATATATTACGGCTGAAGAAGCTAAGGAATACAATTATGAAATTATGAAACTTAGTGGTACAGAATTTAGGAAAAAATTGAGGAGCGGCGAACCAATTCCAGAATGGTTTGCATTTAAAAGTGTAGTAGATGTACTAAGAAACTCTTAATATTGTTTTATTATTAGTATTATGTATAAATTAGAGATTATTTATTGTGAATAAACGTTGGAGAAACGTCGGGCTTTATGTCCTTGCCGTCATCACTGTAATTTTCATTGGTACTTCTGTTTTTGATAAACCTAGTACAGAAAATGCTACAAAGACATTAAGATACAGTGATTTTATAGAGGCTGTTCAAGATAAAGAAATTAGTAGAGTCTTAATATCTCCAGACAATGCAACGGCTCAAGTGGTTGAAAATGATGGGAGCAGATCTGAAGTTAATTTAGCCCCAGACAAAGATTTATTAAAAATTCTAACTGAAAATAATGTAGATATTGCAGTAACACCTACAAAATTAGCTAACCCATGGCAACAAGCTATTAGTAGCTTAATCTTTCCAGTTCTTTTAATAGGAGGACTATTTTTTCTTTTCAGAAGGTCTCAAAGCGGAAATGCTGGAGGTGGTAATCCAGCCATGAACTTTGGCAAAAGCAAAGCTAGGCTTCAAATGGAACCATCTACACAGGTTACTTTTTCAGATGTAGCTGGTGTTGAAGGTGCAAAATTAGAATTAACTGAAGTTGTAGATTTTCTTAAGAGCCCAGATAGATTTACTGCTGTTGGAGCAAAAATTCCAAAAGGTGTGCTTCTCGTTGGACCTCCTGGTACTGGAAAAACTCTTTTAGCTAAAGCAGTCGCAGGAGAAGCAGGTGTTCCTTTTTTCTCTATATCGGGTTCAGAATTTGTGGAAATGTTTGTAGGAGTTGGTGCAAGCAGAGTTAGAGATCTTTTTGAGCAAGCCAAAAAGAATGCTCCTTGCATAGTATTTATTGACGAAATTGATGCAGTGGGTAGACAAAGAGGCGCAGGTATGGGAGGAGGAAACGATGAAAGAGAACAAACTTTAAACCAACTTCTTACAGAAATGGATGGATTTGAAGGTAACTCTGGAATAATAATAGTTGCTGCTACTAATAGACCTGATGTTTTAGATTCAGCTCTAATGCGTCCAGGTAGATTTGATCGGCAGGTAACAGTAGATAGGCCGGATTATGCTGGAAGGCTACAAATATTAAATGTTCATGCTAAAGATAAAACACTTTCAAAAGATGTTGATCTTGATAAAGTTGCCAGAAGAACGCCAGGGTTTACAGGAGCTGATCTTGCAAATCTACTAAACGAAGCTGCAATATTAGCAGCTAGAAAAGACTTAGATAAAGTAAGTAACGATGAAGTAAGCGATGCTATTGAAAGAGTTATGGCTGGCCCAGAAAAGAAAGATAGAGTTATTAGTGACAAGAAAAAAGAATTGGTTGCTTATCATGAGGCTGGACATGCACTTGTAGGAGCATTAATGCCTGATTATGATCCTGTAGCAAAAGTTTCAATAATCCCAAGAGGTCAAGCCGGAGGCTTAACTTTCTTTACTCCAAGTGAAGAAAGAATGGAATCAGGACTTTATT
Organism: Prochlorococcus marinus XMU1419; assembly: GCF_017695955.1. Taxonomy (NCBI): domain Bacteria; kingdom Bacillati; phylum Cyanobacteriota; class Cyanophyceae; order Synechococcales; family Prochlorococcaceae; genus Prochlorococcus; species Prochlorococcus marinus. Next base: position 218,907 of record NZ_JAAORO010000001.1, on the reverse strand, counting down.
CTCGTTCTTACCTTCAAAATCAAATGGCTGTAGCCCTAGGAGGGAGAGTTGCTGAAGAAATAGTCTATGGAGAAGAAGAAGTCACTACAGGAGCTTCAAATGATTTACAGCAAGTTGCCAATGTAGCTAGACAAATGATCACTAAATTTGGCATGAGTGACAAAATAGGTCCAGTCGCTCTAGGTCAATCTCAAGGTGGAATGTTTCTCGGAAGGGATATGAGCTCTACAAGAGACTTCTCTGAAGACACAGCCGCTACAATTGATGTGGAGGTTTCTGAACTTGTTGATATTGCCTATAAGAGAGCTACAAAAGTTTTAACAGACAACAGAACTGTTCTTGACGAAATGGCTCAAATGCTCATCGAAAGAGAAACTATAGATACTGAAGATATCCAAGATTTGCTTAACCGCTCAGAAGTAAAAGTCGCAAACTATATTTAAGCTCGAAAATTTAAATTTTTAATGAATAATAAAGAAGATTCTTTTTCGGAGTTCCTGAAAAAAGAGTCTTTTTTTTTACTTATAAAACCTGAAGATAATATTTACTCAAATACCTCTATAAGAAATTCATTTTTTGAAGAATTAGAAAGCCTAGTAAAATTAGGATTAAAAAATATTGAAATAAGTTGGTCTAACAACGAAAATTGGTTAGATTTTGTATCCATTATCAAAATTAAATATCCAAGAATTAATTTAGGCTCTGCCTCCATAATTAATAAGCAATCAATAGAGGATTCTTTAAAAATTGGATTAAATTTTTCGATGATGAAATATTGGGATAAAGATCTTTTCAATTATGCACAGTCAAAAAATTATTTACTTATTCCTGGAATTAATAATTTAAAGGATTTTAAGGAAGCGATAAATTTAAATTGCAACATTATCAAAATTTATCCAATAAAAAGTAAAGATAGTTCGATAAATATACTCAACTTTAAAAATATTGATTTCATCGCTGCTGGAGGACTATCAATCAATGATTTAAAAACTTATAAATCTTTAGGGTATAAAGCAGTAGTAATTGGAGATAAAGCTATCAAAAATAAAAAATTTGATCCAAAAATATATGAATGGCTTAAAAATAATTAAGTTAAGTATAAATACAATTTATTCAACAAAACTACTGCTTATTTATTAAGTCACATTGAGCATGATTTAGAAGCAAATGATCAGCAAGTACTAAAGCTACCATAGCATCAACCATGGGAACTGCTCTTGGTAGAACGCATGGATCATGTCTCCCTTTTGCTTTCATCAAAACTTCTTTTCCTTCAGCATTTACTGTTTTCTGTTCTTTCCCGATGGTTGCTGTAGGTTTAAAAGCTATCTTCATCTCGATATTTTCACCATTACTTATTCCGCCCTGTATACCTCCTGAATTGTTTGATGTTGTTCTTAACTTACTAATATCATCAGACTTGATGAAGGCATCATTATGTTCGCTTCCTTTTAAATAAGTTCCAGAGAAACCTGAACCTATTTCAAAGCCTTTCGTGGCAGGCAAAGACATCAAAGCCTTTGCTAAATCAGCTTCTAATTTATCAAAAACAGGCATTCCAAGACCAGAGGGAACATTTCTTACTAGACATTCAATAACACCGCCGCAAGAGTCTCCTTGACGCTTTAATTCCTTAATTCTCTCGATCATTTTTGTTGATACCATTTCATCAGGACATCTAACAATATTAGAATCTATTTTTTTGAGAGAAATCTTCTCTTTATTTATATCAGAATCAATATCATGTATACGCTTTACCCAAGATAGTATTTCAGTGTTACAGAAGGTTTTTAATAATTGTTTTGCTACAGCACCAGCAGCTACTCTCCCAATTGTTTCTCTAGCAGAGGCTCTTCCACCGCCAGAACTTGCCTGAATTCCATATTTCAGATGGTATGTACCATCTGCATGAGAAGGTCTAAATACCTGCTCCAAATTATTATAGTCTTTCGGTCTTTGATCCTTATTTCTTACCAACATTGCTATTGGAGTTCCAAGTGTTAACCCTTCCTTTATCCCACTTAATAATTCAATTTTATCTTCTTCATTTCTGGGTGTTGTAATGTCACTTTGGCCAGGTCTGCGCCTATCTAATTCATTTTGTATCAGATTTATATCTATTTTTAATTTAGGTGGACATCCGTCAAGGATAACTCCTACTGCACCACCATGTGATTCTCCAAAAGTACTAACACGAAAAATTTTTCCAAAACTACTACTCATAGAAATATCAAATGTTTTATCTATATATAAACATTATATGAAACCAATTGAAAATTAAACAAAAAAAAGCCCCCAAAAAGGGGGCTTGTAAGTTTAAGAACTTTAAGCTTAACCAATAGCTGGAGCTGAAAGAGCTACTGTTGTAGACTCAGCTGCTGCTAGATCAAGTGGGAAGTTGTGAGCGTTACGCTCGTGCATTACTTCCATACCTAGGTTTGCTCTGTTAAGAACGTCACCCCATGTAGGAACAATCTTACCGTTTGCATCAACAACTGACTGGTTGAAGTTGAAACCGTTAAGGTTGAATGCCATTGTGCAGATACCCATTGAAGTTAACCATACACAAACAACTGGGAATACAGCTAGGAAGAAGTGAAGACTTCTGCTGTTGTTGAAACTTGCATATTGGAAGATCAAACGACCGAAGTAGCCATGAGCTGCAACGATGTTGTATGTTTCTTCTTCTTGTCCGAACTTGTAACCATAGTTCTGAGATTCTGTCTCAGTTGTTTCTCTGATTAGAGATGAAGTAACAAGTGAACCGTGCATAGCTGAGAATAAAGATCCTCCGAACATACCAGCAACACCAGCCATGTGGAATGGGTGCATAAGAATGTTGTGCTCTGCCTGGAAAACGAACATGAAGTTGAATGTTCCAGAGATACCTAGAGGCATTCCGTCAGAGAATGAACCTTGACCGAATGGGTATACAAGGAATACTGCGAAAGCTGCTGAAACTGGTGCAGAGTATGCAACACAGATCCAAGGACGCATACCTAAACGGTATGAAAGCTCCCACTGTCTTCCCATGTATGCTGAGATACCAATTAGGAAGTGGAAAATTACAAGCTGGTAAGGACCACCGTTGTATAACCACTCATCTACAGTAGCTGCTTCCCAAATTGGGTAGAAGTGTAGACCAATAGCGTTAGATGAAGGAACAACTGCACCTGAGATGATGTTGTTTCCATATAGGAATGAACCAGCAACTGGCTCTCTAATTCCGTCGATGTCTACTGGTGGTGCTGCGATGAATGCAACGATGAAGCAAGCCGCTGCTGTAAGAAGGCATGGAATCATTAAGACGCCGAACCAACCAACATAAATTCTGTTGTTAGTTGATGTTACCCACTCACAAAACTGTGGCCAACCTTTTAACAGCGAAGAACGCTGCTGCTGAATAGTTGTCATGAGTTCGTAAAGTATGTCTCTAAAGTGAGACGTGTAAATAAAAACGGAAAATAAGTTTCCGCTTCGAAGATTTTAGACCAAAATCGCTAAAAATGTGTAAATATTTTTTCTTTAAGTAAACTTATTTTTTGGAAAACAGGAGAAAAGAACTTCCATGTCTTAAGATTTTCTTTGTTATTGAGGATTCAACTTGGTAATAATCGAATGGCTTTTTAACGGAAAAAGATCTAGAGAGGTAGTTTCCTTAAGAGAGGCTAAGCATAGAAGACTGCAATTAGAGGCTTTTGGAGCTGTTATTTATTGGAGTGAAAGAATTTAAGTTTTTAAGGATTGAGAGTTAGCAAAAAAAAAATAAAAGCATTAAGTATTAAATAAACTTATCTATAAAATAAAAAATCCTTATTAGTTTTCAACGATTTATTGTTCCGGTTTCTTAATTTAAAAACTTTCAAACTCTTGAACCCATTGTTTTTTGGAACAAATCAGTTCTTTTTTTGTATAGCTCATGGCAATTTTTTTTTCCTTATAAGCAACTTCTCCAATAAAAACAGGCCAAATCAATTGGTCCCGTTCATATTTGTGAATTATTCCTTGGCTATCCAGAAATAATGGATCTCCTTTTTTAATCATTTTCCAATCTTGGTTTAGTCTTTCAGGATGAATTATGCCATCAATATCTCCCTTTTCATCTCTTGGATAATCTATACTCCCTTCATGAACGTGAACCACTAATTCCTTTGGAAGTTCTATAAGTTTATTTTTTAATTTATCTATCTCTTCCCTTAGGGAGCTTAATATTAGAGAGAATCTATTTATAATATTTTGATCATAAAAATTTTGTGCGACAGCTCCTATTTCAATAACTAAACCACATGGCCAAGCTTCTACAAGAAAGCCTGTTTGGGCTTTATCTTTTTCGTGCAAATAAATAGGCAATCCAAATTTGTTCTGCAGTAATGCAGCTAAACAAAAATCTTTAGATCTCCTCCCATACATAACAATGCTTGTTCCCATATTTGCAGTAGTAGTGTGCAAATCGATTGCAATTTGACAGGGTTTAGATCCGTCAATTCCAAATTCATCTACTAAAAAATTGGCTCTATTAGTTTCATAAAAGCTATTCTTGTGTTGATCAAAATTCTCACTTTTTTTAAAAGATCTATTTAAATCTATATCTATATATCTGCAACCTTTTTCGTAGGCAGCAGGATTACCTATGATGTACTCATACTCAATATCATTATTTAAACTATTTTCCTTTCTCTTAAATTGCTTAACAGCCCAAACAGGATTAATTTCATTCCCATGAGTGCCTGAAACGATAAGTATTCTTTGAACAGTCATTTTTTCTTTAAAAATAAAATTTTATGCAAAATAAATACCTGATAAAGGCCTCCAGAAAATTCTGGTTTTGGTTTTGGACCCAATTAATGAATGGCTTCGCGCCATCAGACTTACATGGTAATTATAAAAGGCCTAAGGGTATAACAACTGATAGTGAATACGATATTAATAATGAGAATGGACAAGTTTATTTATTGGTAGGGAATTCTTGTCCATGGTGTCAGAGAACTTTACTCGTCCACGAAATAAAACATTTATCTAAAAAAGTTAAAGTTATTTTTTTAAAAGCAGATGTTGAACATGGCGAATGGATTTTCAATGGAAATTTTAAAGGACATAAAAGACTTTCAGACCTTTACAAAAAAGCAAATAAAAAGAATATTTTTAGAGCGACACTACCTCTTTTAATTAATTTTGTAGAAAATGAATTCAAAATTTTGTCTAATGAAAGTTCACAGATAATAAAACTTCTTAATTCAATAAAAAGTGAATCAAAAAATGAGACATTAACTATTAAAGACTGTAATCAAAAATTTTTAGATTTAATTAATAACAGCATTAATGATGGGGTATATAAATGTGGTTTCGCCAGAAATCAGTCAGCTTACGAAAAAGCAAGTCAAAATCTTTTTGCAGCTTTAAATAAAGTTGAAAATTTATTACAGAAAAATAAAAGTGACTGGATATTTGGAGGAGAGTTGACCTACGCAGATATTTACCTTTTCCCAACGCTTATAAGATGGGAATTGATATATAGCAAACTTTTCAAATGTACTGAACAAGAACTATCAAGTTTTGAAAAGATTATTGAATGGAGATTAAAATTCTTTAAATTATCTAACGTAAATAGTACATGCTTCGATAATGAATGGAAAAAAGATTACTACAAAGCTTTATTCCCTTTAAACCCAAATCAAATAATCCCAGTTTTACCATCGCTAAAGGAAATAATGAAAGTAAAGGCCTAAAAAAATAAATAAATCAATTTCAAAAAAAAACGATGTTGTAATGAACACTTATTTAGTTCATAGATAATGCAATTTCATTAGAAATTAACTATGTTATGTATGTCTACTAAAGTACGAAAAGCTTAAAATGAAATCCATTGACGAACACATCCAAAAAGATCAATCGGAAATCGAATCTGCAAAAGCAGAGGGCAATCTTCCAAAGGTCAGACATTTAACTGAAGAGCTTAAAGAACTCGAAGAGTATAAGGATCATCATCCGGATGATAAACATGACCCTAATGCTTTGGAACTATTCTGCGATGCCAACCCGGATGAACCAGAATGTCTTGTTTATGATGATTAAGTTTTCTTTTTATAGATAATGCACAATAAAAAGGGCTCTAAAAGCCCTTTTTTTATTTATTAATTCTATTAGTAATCTCTATTAAAGTCGGAAGGACTTCCTGTAAGTGAACAAACAACCGACTCCTCATTTTTCATTTCCTTCACTTCTACAATTGGTCTTCCCATTTTCTTCAAAACCTCAATATCCTGGATGGTTTGACATCTAGCTATTATTTTTCCTTGTTGATCGTAGCAAGTATAGAAATTCATATTGTGTTTTAAGAAGTATCTTATTTATGACTAATTTTCATTATTAAATCAAGTATATTCTTTTACAAAAAAATTTTTAATTTAAGTTATATCCTTTTCCACACCTCAGAAAGCAGTGAAGATAAACCTTTTTTTAAAGATGAAGAAATAACTAAAACTTTCTTTTTAGATAAATCTTCTAACTTTTTTGTAATTATTTTCAAATAATCATCATCTACAAGCTCAATTTTATTCAATACTATTATCCTCTCTTTATCTATTAGACCTTTTCCGTATTTTTTTAATTCCTGCTCAATAATCTCAAAATCATGTAAAGGATTTTCTGCAATTGCATCAATTAAGTGAACAAGTATCTTCGTTCTTTGGATGTGCCTTAAAAAATCATGCCCTAAACCTACTCCATCAGCTGCACCAGAGATTAATCCAGGAATATCCGCAAAAAGGCAACCATTCCCATCAATTTTTCTTACTACACCTAAATTAGGTATTAGAGTCGTGAAAGGATAATTCGCAATTTTTGGACGGGCTGATGATACAACGGAAATCAACGTACTTTTCCCAGCATTTGGAAGGCCTATAATACCAACCTCTGCAAGAAGTTTTAGCTCTAATTGGACCTCCCATATCTCACCATCTTTTCCTTCAGTGAATGATTCTGGGGCTCTATTTTGATTACTTAAATAGTAAGCATTACCATGTCCACCTCTTCCTCCAATGGCAATAGTCAAACTCTGTTTATCTTTAGTTAAGTCTCCTAAAATAATGCCGGTTTTAATATCCCTTATTTCTGTACCGCAGGGAACTTTAAGGATTCTATCCTCACCTGAAGCACCTGATCTCTTATTAGGACCTCCTTTGCATCCATCCTCAGCAATTATTTCACGTTTGAATTTGAAATCTAATAATGTTTGAAGATTATTATCAGCCATCAAAATAACTGAACCCCCTCTGCCACCATTTCCCCCGGAAGGTCCTCCAGCAGGAACGAATTTTTCTCTTCTAAATGAAACTATTCCATTGCCACCTTTTCCAGCTTTAAGAATAATGTTTGCTTGATCAATAAATTGCACTTAAGTACGCTTATTAAATTTTTTTTCTAAGTTTTTTAAATTTTATTTTATCCACGCAATACTGCAACCAGGTCCACCCTCGTTGTTGGCTGCATCTTCAATCTTATCAACATAATTTAAACCTGATAACCAATTTCTTAGTCCTTTTTTTAATTTCCCTGTTCCAATTCCATGAACAATCCAGAGCGGTCCGTGAAATTTTCTAATTTTCTCTTCAATAATTATTTCGGCTTCATGAACTCTTAGCCCTCTTACGTCAATTGTATTTTTACTCGTTCTAATTTTAGAAAAAGAAAAATCTTCCCTTGAAGACTTGATCTCAATTTTTGAACTTTTGAAATTAGGCTTTTCTCCATTAATACCTTCAAAGTCATTTATAGATAATGTGCTTCTAAATGAACCACATTTAACTTCGTAAAAACCACCTTTTTTATCTAAATCTACAATTTGTCCCGTACTATTTAGACTTTTAATTTTTACAAAATCGCCTACCTGAGGATTCCATGATATTGACTTTTCAAATTTTTTTTGGGTTAAATGTTCCGTCTCAATTTCCTTTAATCTTTTTCCAATAATTCTCGTATCCTCTCCATTAACATTTTTATCTCTTAATTTTTTAATCAAATCTATTACCTCTTTTTTAGCAGATACAATATGCTTTGATAATTTAGACCTTTCGATTTCCTGGATTTTTTCAGCATTTATTTTTTGATATTCATAATTTCTCTTCAGTTCATCATGTAATATTTCAGTCCTTGCAATCAGTTCTGCAGCCGCTTCTGCAGAATTTTGTTGTTTAATCTTCTCTTCCTCAAGTCCTTTAATAATATTGTTAATGTTATCAACTTCTTTTGGCTTTAGATAATTTGCAGCTTCATTAAGTATGCTTTCATCGAGACCAATTCTCTTTGAAATTGATAAAGCATTACTTCTCCCAGGGATACCCCAGTTGAGTATAAATTTTGGCTTCAAAGAATCCTCGTCAAAGGCAACTGATACGTTTTCAAATCTTGAGTCATTATATTTTAAAGCCTTAATATCTCCATAATGTGTAGTTGCTAAAGTGATATCAGATTTATTTGCAAATTCTTTTAATAAAGCCATCGCGAGAGCACTTCCTTCCAGAGGATCCGTACCAGATCCAATCTCATCTAACAAAACAACTGATAATCCTTTCTTATTATCAAGTGAATCTAATATCTCTTTTATGCGGGATATATGCCCACTGAAGGTAGATAAATTTTCTTCTAATGATTGATTATCTCCTATATCCACATATATATTTGGACAAAAAGGGATAATAGGATTATTAGTTGAGGGTATCAATAATCCTGCTCTAGCCATAAGTAAAGACAAACCTAAGCCTTTTAAAGCTGCCGTTTTACCTCCAGTATTTGGACCTGTAATAGCTACAACCTTAATATTTCTATTTATATGAAAATCGACAGCCACTGGGGGAGGAGCTCCTTTTTTCTTATGCTCCCAAATCAATAATGGATGAGAAAAACCAATTAAAGAAATAATAGGATTTTTCTCAAACTTAGGAGTTTTGCCTCCAATCCATTTCGAATATCTTGAACGAGTTAGAGCATTTTCTAATCTCAATAAAATGGATGCCATTCCAATAAGATTTTCTGAATTATCACTAACAACTTGGGACCATTTCTTAAGTAATTTAAATTCTTCTGCTGTGATCCTAGCTTCTAAAGAAGCTATCTTATTACCTTTAGTTACTACACTATCCGGCTCAAAATATACTGTATTTCCTGAAGATGAAGAGTCATGAATTATGCCTTTAAATTTATCTACATAATTAACTTTCAATGCTAAAACAGGTCTACCATATCTATCTCCAATAGTAGTATCTTGCAAATAAGCTAAATTCTTTTGAATAAATTTCTCAACTAATATTTTTCTTTCAAGTTTCTTAGATAATAATTCTTTTCTAAGAATAGATAGTTCATTACTAGCATTATCTGAAATCCTTCCATTAGATTCAATGCCTTTTTTAAAAATCGTTTCGATATTCTGATGATCAATTAAATTTTTTGTAAATGATGAAATATAAGGCCTTTGTTCAAAATCTAGTAAGATTTTTTTTAAATTTCTTGCTTCAGCAATTGTTTTCGCTATTTCTAACAATTCAGAAGATGCAATTACTCCTCCCTTCGAACAAATTTCAATATTTCTACTAATATCGAAAACACCAGAAAAACTAATTGATTTATCTAAATTTTTTTCTAACTCATTAATTTCAACAGTTTCATTCAAAAGTCTTTTAGATGACTCGTATTCAGAAGGTATAACAAAACTTAAAATTGATCGTTTACCCATTTCGGTTGAGGCGAATGAAGATAAATGCGTTTTTAATGAATCCCACTCTAAAAGGTTTATAGATTCTTCTTCTAAGGTGTTATCTGAATATAATTTTTTAGAATAACTTTTCTCTTGCATACAAAAAAAAAGAATCAAACATTCGATTGAATCCCCTCAGGAGGAACATAAAGCATCTCAAGCCAGTTTCCTTCAGTATCCTTCATATAAAAAGATGCTGTTCCATCTCTATGCTCATGTAAAGGACCAACTTTTACACCAGAATTTTTTAAATCATTTTGAATATTTTCCACTTCTTTTTTATTTTCAAAATGAAAAGCAAAGTGAGGTCCAGCAGCTTTGTAGCTAGGGCCTAACAACGCAAGTCCATCTTTCCCTTTACCTGCCTCTAAATAAGACCAATCTTTATCATCCCAAACCAAATTCATACCCAGCTTAATATAAAAAGATTTCGCCCTTTCGAGATTCTCTACTCTAAGTGCAATGTGACCAATCCTATTTACTCCTTGTGAAAACTTCAAAACAAAGCAATTAATTTATTACTTATCTAAGAATAAACCAAATTTTTGTTAATAATGAGTTTTTAAGTATCCTGCAACCATTGAGATGCATCACAAGCATGATAAGTGAGTATTAATTTTGCTCCTGCTCTTTTAAAACTTAGCAATGTCTCTAAAACAATATCTTTTTCGTTAATCCAGTTCTTCATAGCAGCAGACTTTACCATGGAATACTCCCCACTAACGTTGTATGCAGCTATGGGCTTATTTGAAAATGTGCTTAGTCTATAAACAATATCCAAATATGAAATTCCTGGTTTTACCATCAAAATATCAGCTCCTTCATACTGATCCAATGCAGATTCAATTAAAGCCTCTTTTGAATTGGCAGGGTCCATTTGATATGTAGACTTATTGTCTGGAATTATTTTCTTACTATTTTCTTTAGGAGCCGAATCTAAAGCAGTTCTAAATGGACCATAATAAGCAGATGAATATTTTGCTGTGTAACTAATAATACCTACATCACTAAATCCTTGACTATCAAGAGCAGTTCTGATTGCTCCAACTCTGCCATCCATCATGTCACTAGGGCCAATAAAATCTGCTCCAGCTCTAGCTTGAGTTAAAGCTTGTTTTTTTAATATTTCAATCGTTTCATCATTCAATATTTTTCCAGTTTCATCAACTAGTCCATCATGTCCATCACACGAATAAGGGTCCAAGGCAACATCTGTCATTATTGCCATTTCTGGAATCTCTTTTTTTAATATTTGAATAGCTCTAGGAATTAAACCCTCTTCATTAAAACACTCTGCTCCATCTTCAGTCTTTAAGCTATCGTTTATTTTTGGGAAAAGAACAATACACCTAATTCCTAATTCCCACGCCCTAGTGACCTCCTTTATTAAGCCATTCATATCCCATCTAAAAGTTCCTGGCATTGCCGAAATTTCCTCTTTAGAATCTTTTTCATGAATAAATAATGGATATATAAAGTCTGAAGCTTTTAGATGGTTTTCTCTTACCATTTCTCTAATTGCCTCAGACCTTCTTAATCTTCTAGGACGAATAATCGAATTCATTTGAATATTATTTAAATTGAAAAATATTTATCTAATACATTAATCGCTCACCTCACACTTAAATCAATCAGAGACTCCTTTTGTTCAGGAAAATTAACTAAAGTTTATTTAGTAAGAGCAAAAAAGTTACAAAAATATTTTGCACAATCTTCATTTTTCACAAATTTACGTCATTAAGAGATATTATCTTCTAGTTAAGTGTTTATTTTAAGGAGAGCATCTTTGAAAATAATTAATGGATTTCATCTGAAAAATGTAAGAGGCGATATTCTTGGAGGCATCACAGCCGCAGTAGTGGCTTTACCTCTCGCTCTTGCTTTTGGAAATGCTGCGTTAGGGCCTGGCGGAGCAATTTATGGACTATACGGAGCAGTAGTAGTTGGTTTTTTAGCAGCATTATTCGGCGGAACACCTGCTCAAGTTAGTGGACCTACAGGCCCCATGAGTGTAACTGTTGCAGGGGTGGTGGCAGGCTTAGCAGCAGTAGGGGTTCCAAGAGATCTTTCTGCAGGACAAATTTTACCTTTAGTTATGGCAGCAGTAGTCATTGGCGGCTTACTGCAAATATTATTCGGGATTCTAAAACTAGGTAAATACATTACTTTAGTTCCATATTCTGTTGTTTCCGGATTCATGTCTGGCATAGGAGTAATAATCATTGCGCTTCAGATTGGACCATTACTTGGAATTAGCACTCGAGGTGGAGTAGTCGAATCTTTAAGTACTGTATTTTCAAATTTCCAGCCAAATGGTGCTGCTATTGGAGTAGCAATAATGACATTAGGTATAGTATTTCTTACTCCTAGAAAAATAAGTCAGTGGGTTCCTTCTCCTCTCTTGGCCCTATTGATAGTTACCCCAATATCAATATTAATTTTTGGAGATGGAGCTATTGATAGAATTGGAGAAATTCCAAGGGGAGTCCCATCTTTAAATTTCCCAAGTTTCAATCAATATTTCCCAATTATTTTCAAAGCAGGATTAGTCCTAGCAGTACTTGGCGCAATTGACTCTTTACTGACATCTCTAGTAGCAGACAATATCTCTCAAACAAAACATAATTCTGATAGAGAACTTATTGGTCAAGGAATAGGAAATGCTGTTGCAGGTCTATTTTCAGGTTTACCTGGAGCAGGAGCAACCATGAGAACAGTTATAAATGTTAAATCTGGAGGATCAACTCCCATTTCTGGTATGGTTCACTCGGTTGTGTTGTTGATAGTTTTAGTTGGCGCAGGACCCCTAGCTGAGCAAATACCAACTGCATTGCTTGCAGGAATTCTTATAAAAGTTGGTTTAGATATTATTGATTGGGGATTCTTGAGGAGGGCTCACAAATTATCTTTAAAAACTTCAGTTGTAATGTATGGAGTACTCCTAATGACTGTTTTTTGGGATTTAATTTGGGCAGTTTTAGTAGGTGTTTTCATAGCAAATATGCTCACTATCGATTCAATAACCGAAACTCAACTAGAAGGTATGGACGAGGATAATCCTTTATCAAATGATGATCAAGCCAAAAATGCATTACCTGCTGATGAAAAAGCACTACTAGATAGATGCTCAGGAGAAGTAATGTTATTTAGACTTAAAGGACCACTTAGTTTTGGAGCAGCCAAAGGTATATCTGAGAGAATGATGCTGGTAAGAAACTACAAGGTTTTAATACTTGATATCACTGATGTTCCACGACTTGGAGTGACGGCTACTCTGGCAATAGAGGACATGATGCAGGAAGCAAAAAATAATTCCAGAAAAGCATTTGTTGCTGGGGCAAATGAAAAAGTAAAGGATAGATTAGCTAAGTTTGGAGTTGAAGGCATCATTGAGACAAGAAAAGAAGCTTTAGAAACTGCTCTAAATGAAATAGCCTAATAATTTATGGAAATAAATCCAATTCTGCAAAATGTATTAGCCCCTCCAGTTCTTTTCTTTTTGATTGGAGCAATATCAGTAATCTTTAAATCTGATTTAGAAATACCAGCTCCATTACCTAAACTCTTCTCTCTATATCTTTTATTAGCTATTGGGTTTAAAGGAGGTATAGAGATTCAGAACAGTGGGTTTAATGATCAAGTATTGCCTACTCTAAGTGCTGCAATACTAATGTCGCTAGTTATCCCGCTAATTGGATTTTTAATTTTAAGATTTAAGTTTGATGTCTTTAATTCAGCAGCAATAGCAGCAGCTTACGGTTCAATTAGTGCTGTTACATTTATTTCCGCAGAAAGTTTTTTGGAAAGTCAAAAAATAGCTTTTGATGGGTTTATGGTTGGAGCCTTAGCTTTAATGGAGTCTCCTGCAATAATTGTTGGATTATTACTTGTGAAATTTGCAGCTCCCAAAAATAGGCCAAAATCAAGAAAAATGCATCTAAGCGCAATATTACACGAATCACTTTTGAATGGATCAGTTTATTTATTGCTCTCAAGCTTAATTGTAGGATTTCTTACTGCTTCCAGTAATCCCTCAGGGATTGCAAAAATGGAGCCTTTTACTGGACAATTATTCTATGGAGCAGAATGCTTCTTCTTGTTAGATATGGGAATAGTCGCTGCTCAAAGATTACCTAGATTGAAGAATGCGGGTTCGTTCTTGATTGGCTTTGCCATTTTTATGCCTTTATTTAACGCATTTATTGGTGTTTTCGTTGCAAGATTTTTATCATTAGGACCTGGCAACGCACTTTTATTTGTGGTTTTATGTGCTAGCGCCTCTTATTTAGCAGTTCCTGCAGCAATGAGGATGACGGTACCAGAAGCTAAATCTAGTTATTATATTTCAACTACACTAGGTTTAACTTTCCCATTCAATATAGTTCTTGGCATTCCCATATATATGAGTTTAGTAAATACCATTATCCCATTTTCCCCTCTATAGAAATGAAAAGATTAGACTTGATATTTAGTGAAAGAGAACTAGATGCAATCATTAAAACATTAGAAAAAGCTAATGTTCCTGGATATACAGTTATGAAACACGCCACAGGCAGAGGGCCTGAAAGAGTTGTTACTGAAGATATGGAATTCACAGGATTAGGTTCAAATGCTCATGTAATTGTTTTTTGCGAACAAGAATTAATAGATAAAATGAGAGATAATATCAGAGACGATTTAAGCTACTACGGAGGAGTTGCTTATATTTCTGAGGCAACACCCCTTTAAATTAAAGAAGAAAATTTATTTTTAAGAATGAATCCAATCTACTCTTATATTTTTTCTACTGTTTAAATATCTATCAATTGACATTGCAGCAATACATCCATCAGAAGCCGCAACAACGGCTTGCTTAAATGGTGTATTTCTTATATCACCAATAGCCCATACTCCATCAGAGTTTGTAGACATAAAGTCATCCACAATAACTCCTCCGTCTTCTTTTAAAGCAATTTGATCCCCTAAAAAATCAGTAATCGGCTTTGAACCACTCATATAGACAAAGACTCCATCTAAATTTAAATTAATAGGGTTTTCTTCTTGCTTATTTTTTACAACAACCCCATTAACACCCATATCATCACCCAATATTTCTAATAATCTTGTTCTACTCCAATGTTTTATATTTGAATTATCCATCAATTCCATAGCTTCTTCATTATCTGATTTAGGATCACTTGATGTGATCCAATGCACAGTTGACGCAAATTTAGTTAGAACAGTTGCCTCTTCAATTGCTTCCTTGTTCACTCCAACAACGGCAACTTCTCTATTTTTATAAAAAGCACCATCACAAGTAGCACAATAACTTACTCCTTTACCAAGAAAATCTGCTTCGCCCTTAAATGATGCAGGCCTACCCATAGCTCCACTTGCAAGGACAAGTGCTTTAGCTTTGAAAGTGCCTTCGGGGGTATATACCATTTTCCATTCTCCACTAGCGTCTATTCCAAACACTTGTGCTCTCCTATAGTCTGTTCCGTATTGAACAGCCTGTTCTCTCATTAAAGTAAGTAATTTCTCTCCACTTATATCAACTGGAACTCCTGGATAATTAGCTATTTGATGAGTTATTGCTAGAGCGCCAACAGATGGATTCTTATCTAAAATTACTGTCTTTAGGTTTGAACGAGATGTATAAAGTGCGCAAGTACAGCCGGCCGGGCCTCCTCCGATAATAACTACATCTGACTCAATAATTTCCAATTTAATAAAACTCCTTTTTAATAATTAATTAGATGAGTTTTTGGTTAGAAGATATCTTTAATGTAAATACCTAACCTCATGTATAGATATAAGTTAAAAGAAAAAAAAGAAAAAAGCATAATATAGAAACAAACTTACATAGGAAAACTTTATAAAATTAATTATCAAAATGATCAGTTACGTGAAATGTTCTGTCTTGATCTATTATTAGGTCATATCGAAAAATCAATTGCCGTAGAAACATTATATTTTTTTATGACCAACTCTGATTACCTTTTAAAAGCTGCTATTAAGAAAGTAACCGAAAAATTAAATGAGATAGTGTTTGAAAAAATAGAAGAAGCAACAACTATTGCTCAGGATGCTCCTGAAATTCTCAAAAAAGAATTTGATAGTTTGAAAGAATCCATAATCGAAGAAGCCTCAAGAATGGAGAAAGCCGAAAATATTCAAGAAAATGAGACCAACAATACTTATCAAGATTCCAATATAAAAATATCTTTAAATGAAATTGAATGTATCAATAAGCAAATAGATCTCTTTAATAAATCCATAAATAATCAAATTAAATGAGTTATCACGTTCTTCATTATCGTTTAAAAAAATTGAAGAGGGCCTTTCTTATTTGGATAACTCTAATTTCACTTTTAATAAATTTGTGGATAGATAATATTAGATTTACAATTTTCCAAACTAAGAGCAATCAAAAAAGTAAGGTTCAAATAAAAAGAGCTAAGTGGTTTACTAATCAATTAATTAAGCTTGGTTCAGCATTTATAAAAATTGGACAATTATTATCAGCTAGACCTGATCTAATTCCTAATACCTGGATACAAGAATTATCTAAATTACAGGATCAAGTTCCTAATTTTTCATTTAAGCAAGTTGAAGAAACTATCAAAAAAGAATTAGGATCAAAGTTTAATAAAATAGATCAAATAGTAGGCGATCCGGTTGGATCAGCATCATTAGCTCAGGTTCATAAGGCGACTCTAAAAGATGGTAAGAAAGTAGTATTTAAAGTTCAAAGGCCCAATTTAAAAGAATTATTTATTATCGATTTGAGGATAATGCAGCAAATAGCAGGTTTATTACAGAAAAATAAGAATTGGAGTCGCGGGAGAAACTGGGTTGAGATCGCAAAAGAGTGTAGGAAAGTTCTCATGAAGGAGCTTGATTTTAATTGTGAAGCACAATATGCAGCAAGATTTAGACAGCAATTTCTTGATGATGAAAATATTGAAGTTCCTGAAGTGATTTGGGATATGAGCAGTGAAAAAGTGCTTTGTTTAAGTTATCTAGAAGGAACAAAAATCAGCGATTTGGAAAAATTACAATCTCAAGAAATTGATTTGCCAAAAATTGCAGAAATAGGTGCTATCAGCTATTTAAAACAATTAGTAAATTACGGTTTTTTTCATGCAGACCCTCATCCAGGGAATCTAGCAGTTTCAAATAAAGGTAAATTGATTTTTTATGATTTTGGAATGATGGGCAATATCTCAAATAATCTTCAAACAAGATTAGGGGGAATGGTTAAGGCTGCTGCATTAAGAGACGCCTCATCACTTGTTAGTCAATTACAACAAGCTGGGCTAATTTCAAAAGATATTGATGTAGGGCCAGTCAGAAGATTAGTCAGATTGATGCTTAAAGAAGCTTTAACTCCACCATTTAGTCCAAATATTATCGAAAAATTATCTGGAGACTTATACGAACTTGTTTATGAAACACCATTTCAACTGCCAGTAGATTTAATCTTTGTGATGAGAGCTTTATCAACTTTTGAAGGAGTTGGTAGAATGCTTGACCCAGGGTTTAACCTTGTATCAGTTACCAAGCCTTATTTAATAGAACTTATGACTTCAAATAATCAAACTCCTAACGATTTAATTAACCAATTTGGAAGGCAAGTAGGTGAACTAGGATCAAAAGCTGTTGGAATACCCAAAAGAATAGATGAAAGCTTAGAAAGATTAGAGCAGGGCGATCTACAATTACAAATAAGAATGGGAGAGTCTGATAGGCAATTCAAAAAAATGTTTACTGCTCAAAAAACTTTAGGCCATTCAATTCTTATAGGAAGCTTATCAATTGCATCTGCTTTACTTGTAACCAATAAACAAAATAATTTTGCATTGTTGCCACTTTTTTTTGCACTACCAATAAGTATTGATTGGATAAAATGCCAATTAAGTATGAGAAAAGGCTCACGTTTAGAAAAACTTAAGCGCTGAAAAACTATATATTTTTTGGACCCAAACCTAAAGCTCCGGCGAATCTTGCTTGATTTCCCAATTCCTCCTCAATTTTTAAAAGCCTATTGTATTTTGCAATCCTTTCACTTCTACTCAAAGAGCCTGTCTTGATCTGACCCGATCTTGTGGCCACAGATAAATCAGCAATAGTTGTATCTTCAGTCTCCCCACTTCTATGACTAATAACACTTGTGAGACCGGACATTTTAGCTAACTCAATAGCTTCCAAAGTTTCAGTTAATGTTCCAATTTGATTTACCTTTATTAGGATTGAATTTGCAGATTTTTCCATAATCCCTTTCCTTAGCCTTTCTGTATTAGTGACGAATAAATCATCGCCGACAAGCTGAACTTTATTTCCTAATTCTCTGTTTAATTCTGACCAACCCTCCCAATCATCCTCTGCTAAACCGTCCTCTATTGAAACTATTGGATAATTAGAAACTAATCTTGAAAGATATGAAATCATCTCAGAACTATTTAAACTTTTCCCTTCATATTTATAAATACCATCACTATAAAATTCAGTACTAGCAGCATCTAAAGCTAGAGATACCTGCTCACCAGGCTTAAATCCGGCTTTTTGAATTGCTTCGATTAATAAGTCCCCTGCTTCTTCGCTTGATGATAAATTAGGTGCGAATCCACCTTCATCGCCTACAGCAGTAGATAGACCTTTTTGATCAAGTAATGATTTTAATGAGTGAAAAATTTCAGTACCCATTCTTAATGATTCACTGAAATTATTAACTCCATGTGGGACAAGCATAAATTCCTGAAAATCAAGACTATTTGGTGCATGAGCACCACCATTTATTACATTCATCAATGGGACTGGAAGAAGATTAGATAATGGATCTCCAAGATATCTATACAGGGGAATGTCTAAAGCATTTGCTGATGCTCTGGAAGTTGCAAGACTTACTGCAAGGATTGAATTTGCTCCAAGGTTAGACTTATTAGGAGTTCCATCAATTTCAATCATTAATTTATCAACTGCAATTTGATCTAAAGCTGACAATCCACATAGAGCCGGGGATATTGTTTCATGAATTTTGTTAACAGCATTTAAAACACCCTTCCCCATATATTTGGAACCACCATCTCTTAATTCATGTGCCTCATGAGCACCAGTGCTAGCTCCACTAGGCACAATAGCTCTACCACTCGCACCACATTCCAAAAATACTTCTGCCTCTACAGTTGGATTACCTCTTGAATCAAGGACTTGCCTTGCTTCAATAGTATCAATAAGAAAATCAATAGTTTCTTTCACAATTTAATTATTACTACTTAAATCCTATAAATAGCTGAACTATTTGGCTAATATCTGAAATATATATGTTAACCAATTATAATTTTTCATAATTTCAGAAAAACTTAGATATTAGTTAACGCTTTTATTAATTCCAAAGTCTTCGCAACCCCTCTCATAAGCATATTTTTCAAGTTGATCTTACAATTTGAAAATTATAAGATTATTATTAATGCAAATCCTATTTAGAATATTAATTAATAGTCAACTATAATCTCTATATTTTATGAGAGAAACACTTACATCCAGTCCTGAACTTTTTAGCGATATCAGTTGGAATCTTCTTTTATTAGGTGAAGAAACAGCAAAAAAATGGGATCATAGCGAATTTAACATTGAACACATAATTCATACATTGTTCTCATCAAGTGAATTTTTTGCTTTCATTGAAAAATTATCAATCGACCAAGATACAGTTTTAGATATAACAGAAGATTTTTTAGAAGAGACACCAACAAATGAGTCAGATATTTTTACTATCGGAGAAGATTTAGAAATTTTATTAGATAATGCGAATCAGATTAAAATTCAATGGGGATCGAGATTAATAGAAATCCCTCATTTACTAATTGCTCTTGGAAGGGATTCAAGAATTGGAAATTATGTTTTTGAAGAAGGCAATCTTTCAATGGAAAAATTAGAGGAAGAATTAAAGTTTTTCCCAAATATTAATCAATCAAAAGATTCTTTAAGATATAAGAACGTAATTGATATAAATAATCAATCTAATTTTGAATCAAACAAAGAGACTTTAGTTAAAGAAGAAAAATTTGAAAAAGCTATTGTTCCATTACCTAAAAGTGAACTTCAAATTGAAACCAAAAAACAAGTTGGGAAAGATGAAAATGCTCTTTCAATTTATGGAAAAGATTTAACAGAATCAGCTGAAAAGGGTCTACTGGATCCTGTAATAGGAAGAGAAAATGAGATCAATAACTTAATGAGGGTCCTCTGCAGAAGAAACAAAAATAATCCCATACTCATCGGTAATCCTGGAGTTGGTAAAACCTCAATTACAAAATTACTTGCCCAATTAATAGTAGATAAAGAAGTTCCTGATTCTTTAAAAGATTTGAAAATTATTTCACTTGACTTAGGAGCTTTAGTTTCCGGGACAAAATTTAGAGGCCAACTAGAGGAACGACTAAGCTTAATACTGCAGGAACTAAAAGATCCAAGCCAAGGAATGATTTTATTTATTGATGAAATTCACTCAATATTAAGTTCTGACAGATCTACTACAGAAATTAGTAATATTTTAAAACCTTTACTTGCTGAAGGAGAACTTAGATGCATCGGTACAACGACACCTGAGAAATTTCGTGAAACTATAGAAAAAGATCAAGCATTGAATAATTGCTTTCAAAAAATAACTGTTAATGAACCCTCAGTAGAATTGAGCGCAAAAATACTACAAGGTATCAAAAAGAAATATGAATCACATCATGGCATAAGAATTTCTGAAGAGGCTGTAAATTATTCCGCAAGGTTAGCAGATAGATACATCAGCGATAAATGTCTTCCTGACAAAGCAATAGACTTAATTGATGAAGCAGCTGCACAGCTAAAAATCGAATCAAGTGATAAGCCTCAAATAATTATCCAACAAGAAAACAAGCTTCATACTATTAATGAAAAACTGAAGAATTTGCATGGAGAAAATATTGAAACTCAAGAAAAACTATTGAATATGAGGCAACAATCAGAGGCAAAATTGGACGCTCTGTTTGACAATTGGAGCCATTTGCGTGAGGGAATGGAGCAATTATCTATTTTAATTAAAGAAGAAGATAAGCTATCCAAACTAATTAAAGAAAAATCTAATCAGGATATTGCAAAAGATCTTGAT
Organism: Prochlorococcus marinus XMU1419; assembly: GCF_017695955.1. NCBI lineage: Bacteria > Bacillati > Cyanobacteriota > Cyanophyceae > Synechococcales > Prochlorococcaceae > Prochlorococcus > Prochlorococcus marinus. The sequence continues at coordinate 198,031 of NZ_JAAORO010000001.1, read as the reverse complement.
TTTTTAGAAAAGCTTGAAGAAGAGTTAAGTGGAATACAGGATGAAATACAAAAAGTTGAAGAGAACTTTAACAAAATAAAGAAAAATAGAAATTTCCCTTTTAAATATCAAGTTGAACCTGATGATATTGCTGATGTTATCTCAAAAATCACAGGAATTCCAATCTCTAAAGTAGTTTCAAATGAACGAAAGAAATTAGTCAATCTAGAAATAGAATTAAGTGAAAAAGTTATTGGACAAGAAAAAGCTATAGAAGCTGTTTCTGCTGCAATTAGAAGAGCTCGCGTTGGCATGAAAAGTCCAAAAAGACCTATCGGATCTTTCTTATTTATGGGTCCCACAGGGGTTGGTAAAACAGAATTAGCAAAATCTCTTGCAACAGCTTTATTTGATGAAGAAGACGCACTTTTAAGATTAGACATGAGTGAATATATGGAAAAAAACGCCGTAGCAAGACTTTTGGGAGCTCCTCCAGGTTATGTTGGTTATGAAGAGGGAGGTCAATTGACTGAAGCTGTAAGGCGTAAACCCTATTCAGTAATACTTCTTGATGAGATAGAAAAAGCACATTCAGAAGTTTTTAATATCCTTTTACAAGTCTTGGATGAAGGAAGATTAACGGACTCTCAAGGAAGGACCGTAGACTTCAAAAATACCGTTATCATTATGACAAGCAACCTAGCTGGTAAATCTATACTGGAGTATTCACAAAAGATTTCTAAAAGTGAGGAAAAGTCAGAAAAAGACCAACAAACCTTAGACGATTCCATTAGTAATACATTGTCTTCAATTTTTAGACCTGAATTTTTAAATAGAATTGACGAAGTAGTAAAGTTTAATCCATTATCTATTAATGAACTTCAAAAAATAATCATTTTACAAACAGAAGATTTAAAAAAACTGCTACTTGAACAGAAAATAAATATCGTTATAGACAAAAAAGTTATCAATAAAATTGCAAACGATTCTTACGAACCTGAATATGGTGCTAGGCCACTTAGCAGGGAACTTAGAAGACAAATAGAAAATCCATTGGCTGCAAAACTGTTAGAGGATAACTTCAAAAACAAAAAAAATATAACAATTAAACTTAATCCTTCTAAAAGAGATGAGATCGTTTTCAAACCTGGCTGAGGAGTAAATCAATAAGCTAAAATAAAAACTAAAGCGTATAGCTTAATTTCAAAAAAAAATTTTGTGACAAGTCCCACTACTAATAAAGAACCTCTTAAAAAGGATTCTCCTGAAGTTGAAGAGCCTAAAAAAAAGAATAATTTTTTTAGTTCTACCTACGATGAGCTTAAACTTGTCGTGTGGCCTAACAAACAACAACTTTTTAGCGAATCAGTAGCAGTTATAATTATGGTATCGTTTTCTGCTGCAGCAATTGCTTCTGTTAGCAGATTCTATGGATGGGCAGCCTCGCAAATTTTTGGTTGAATTATTTCCCGAATATCCATTAATAAAAATCTTAATTAAGCTTCCAGAAAAATGAGTAATGAATTAACTACAAGCCTTGCTTCTTCAAAAGCAAATACAAGCATTGCAAGATGGTATGCAGTTCAAGTAGCATCAAGCTGTGAAAAAAAAGTAAAAGCGACTCTTGAGCAGAGATCAGTAACTTTAGGTGTTAATAATAGAATCATTGAAATTGAAATTCCCCAAACTCCAGGAATTAAATTAAAAAAAGATGGAAGCAGACAAACTACTGAAGAAAAAGTTTTTCCAGGTTATGTCCTCGTAAGAATGATTTTGGATGAAGATACAATGATGGCTGTTAAAAGTACTCCAAATGTAATTAACTTTGTAGGTGCTGAAGACGGCAGAGGAAGCGGAAGATCGCGAGGTCATATCAAACCTAGACCATTATCAAGACAAGAAGTTAATAGAATATTCAAGCGTGCGTCTGAGAAAAAAGCTGTAATCAAGTTAGATATTGAAGAAAAAGATAGAATCATTGTAACTAGTGGTCCATTCAAGGATTTCCAGGGAGAAGTTATAGAAGTTTCCGGAGAAAGAAATAAATTAAAAGCATTACTTTCAATATTTGGGCGCGAGACTCCTGTAGAATTAGAATTCTCCCAAATCAATAAACAGAATTAATTTCTAATTGTTATTGTTTATCGAGTAAAATTATGATTTCTACCTCAGCTTAAATTCTCTAATCTAATGGCAAAAAAAATTGTTGCAGTTATCAAGCTTGCTCTACAAGCAGGCAAAGCAAATCCTGCTCCTCCTGTAGGACCAGCTTTAGGACAACATGGTGTCAATATCATGGCATTTTGCAAAGAATACAACGCAAGGACACAAGATAAAGCAGGTTTTGTAATTCCAGTCGAGATTTCTGTTTTTGAAGATAGAAGCTTTACTTTTATCACAAAAACACCTCCTGCTTCCGTCTTAATAACAAAAGCAGCTGGGATAGAGAAAGGATCAGGTGAATCCGCAAAAGGCTCTGTTGGGAACATAAGTAAATCTCAATTAGAAGAGATAGCCAAAACTAAGCTTCCTGATCTAAACTGTTCTAGTGTTGAATCAGCAATGAAAGTAATTGAGGGTACTGCTCGTAATATGGGCATCTCTATCACTGATTGAGTTCAATACAAAATTTCTCACTTTTTAGGGGAGGTTAGTTAATAACCGTTTGTACCCAATATTATTATGAAAAAACTATCCAAAAGAATGGCGGCTCTATCAACAAAGATAGAAGATCGCATTTACGCACCACTTGAAGCTCTAAGTATTATCAAGGAAAATGCTAATGCAAAATTTGATGAAACTATTGAAGCACATATACGTTTAGGTATTGATCCAAAATATACTGATCAACAATTAAGGACCACTGTTGCATTACCACATGGTACTGGCCAAAGCATCAAAATTGCAGTAATTACTAGCGGTGAGAATGTATCTAAAGCTAAGGCTGCTGGTGCAGATTTATTTGGCGAAGAAGATCTTGTGGAAAGCATCAACAAAGGAAATATGGAGTTTGATCTACTTATTGCAACTCCAGATATGATGCCAAAGGTTGCAAAATTAGGAAGAGTTTTAGGACCTAGAGGTTTAATGCCAAATCCTAAAGCTGGGACAGTAACTAATGACATTGCTAATGCAATAAAAGAATTCAAAGCTGGTAAGCTCGAATTTAGAGCAGATAAGGCTGGAATTGTTCATGTCCGCTTTGGAAAAGCAAGTTTCACAAAAGAGGCTCTTTTTGACAACTTAAAAACCTTACAAGAATCAATTGATAAAAATAAACCAAGTGGAGCTAAGGGAAGGTATTGGAAAACTTTTTATGTAACTTCAACAATGGGGCCTTCAGTTCAAGTTGATATAAATGCTGTACAAGATTACCAACCTGAAGGTTAACGCTTTGTAGTATAATTTAAAGTGCAATAATACGGCCAAAGAAAGTAGGTTGATTTAGTTATTCTAAATTTTTAATTCCTACCGAGGACTCGTCTTAAATTATTTCTTTTTGGATCTAATAAAAGCGGCCTCTTTAAAAGGACTTTGCCGCATTTCCTGCTCTCCCTAAATTACGATCCAAAAAAACATCAATGGGCCGAACACTAGAGAATAAGCAACAAATCGTTACTGAGATTAAATCTCTATTAAACGACTCGGAAATGGCTGTAGTTCTTGACTACAAAGGTTTAACTATCAAGGAGATGTCAGATTTGCGATCTAGATTGCAAACAACTAACGGCATTTGCAAAGTTACTAAAAATTCATTAATGCGTAAAGCTATTGATGGAGATAGTAATTGGAATGATCTTGAATCTTTACTGACCGGAACAAATGCTTTTGTCTTAATAAAAGAAGATGTTGGTGGTGCTGTAAAAGCTATCCAATCTTTTCAAAAAGACACCAAAAAATCCGAAACCAAAGGAGCTTTATTTGAAGGCAGACTTCTAAGCAATTCTGAAATAAAAGAAATTGCAAGTCTTCCATCTAAAGAAGTATTGATGGCAAAAATTGCTGGCGCTCTTAATGGCGTTGCAACAAAAATTGCAATCTCTATTAATGAAGTACCTTCTGGACTTGCTAGATCACTTAAACAACATTCTGAAAAATCAGAATCTTAAATTCAAAACCTAATTAACTTTTAAGAAAATGTCCGCAAAAACTGAAGAAATTCTTGAATCATTAAAATCTCTATCACTTTTAGAAGCATCTGAGCTTGTAAAGCAAATTGAAGAGGCTTTTGGTGTATCTGCTGCAGCTTCTGCAGGTGTAGTAATGGCAGCTCCAGGAGCAGCTGGCGGTGACGCAGATGGTGGCGCTGCTGAAGAAAAAACTGAATTTGATGTAGTTCTCGAAAGCTTTGATGCAGCTGCAAAAATCAAAGTACTTAAGGTTGTAAGAAATGCAACTGGTCTAGGTCTTGGCGATGCAAAAGCACTTGTTGAATCTGCACCAAAAACAGTAAAAGAAGGAATTGCTAAAGCAGATGCTGAATCTTTAAAGAAAGAGATTGAAGAAGCTGGCGGTAAAGTTACACTTAAGTAAGAGAATATTTTTTCAAGCCGATAGACTTTAATATCGGCTTCAAAAATTATGAATATTGATAGTATTGCAATTGAAGCTGCAACAGATGGAGCCTGCAGTGGTAATCCAGGTCCAGGTGGTTGGGGTGGTCTAATAATTTTTGACGACAAAAGTGAATTAGAGATAGGGGGTTCCGAGCAAAATACAACCAATAATAGAATGGAACTCACTGCGGCTATAAAAACACTTGAGAAATTAAAAACCTTTAAATTAAAAGAAAACTTTAAATTAAGAACTGATAGTAAATATGTCATAGAAGGGTATACAAAATGGATTATTAATTGGAAGAGAAATGGATGGAAAACAAGCTCAGGAAAATCAGTTCAAAATCTTGATTTATGGCAAAAAATTGATCAATTAAGAATTAATGGTCTTGTAATGGAATATGTTAAAGGCCATAGCGGTGACAAACAAAATGATAGGGTAGATAAAATCGCGACTAACTATAGCAAAGGTATATCTCTAAAAAGTAACTCAAAAGAGTCTGAATCTTCAGTAGAATTTTTTGAAAAAAGTGCACCTACAGAAATTCAGGACTTATTTTCAAGAAATGAATTGATTCAAAAATTTGCAGAAAAAAAATACTTATTAAGTTCATCAGAACTAACTAACTTATTAGGGGAAGAGAACCACTTAAAGATAAAACAATATTTACCTTTTGAATGGCGTAATTGGATATTGATTCCTAAAGGTGAAAAATATTGGATAATAGAAAAAAAGAATCCTGATTTTTTATGAATGAACAAAAGGGGGTATTTAAAAATCTTTATAAAAACTTGGTTACTCCTATACTAAAAAAAGACTCCGGAATCGATGCAGAATATTTAACTAATTTATCTCTTAATCTTCTATCATTCAGTTCAAGAAAATATAATTGGCCATTAGTTTCACATATCCTAAAAAATCTAAATGAAGAATTTTCTATAACTGACCAAAGGTTAACTCAGAACATATGTGGAATAAATTTTTGTAATCCAATTGGTTTAGCTGCGGGTTTTGACAAAAATGGAAATGCCGCAAATATATGGAAAAATTTTGGTTTTGGATTTGCTGAACTTGGTACAGTAACTAAGTTTGCTCAAGAAGGTAATCCCAAACCAAGGTTGTTTAGATTAGCAGAAGAAGAGGCGGCATTAAATAGAATGGGTTTTAATAATAATGGCGCTGAAAATCTAGTTAAAAACTTTCTTGAACAAGGTATTGAGTTTAAAAAAAACAGGGAAAATATTTGTTTAGGGATAAATTTCGGGAAGTCAAAAATTACAGGTTTATCTCAAGCAAAAGATGATTATTTAACTTCTCTAAAATTATTAATTCCATATTGTGATTACGCAGCAATAAACGTTAGTTCACCAAATACCGAAGGACTAAGAAAGTTACAAGATCCAATACTTCTAAAAGAACTTCTTAGAGAAATTAAAAACTTACCTAATTGTCCACCATTATTTGTAAAAATTGCGCCAGATTTAGGCCTTAAAGATATTGAAGATATTTGCCAATTAATAATCGAGGAAAATATCGATGGGATAATTGCAACAAACACCAGCATTGATAGATTAGGTCTTGAAAATAGAAAGATCAGGCAAACCGGACTATTACTCTCTCAAGAGAATGGAGGATTAAGTGGAAGGCCTCTCCAAAAAAAAGCAAATCAAATAATAAAACATATACATAATATTGATAAAAAGATTATTTTAATTGGCGTTGGTGGAATAGATAGTCCTGAGTCAGCTTGGGAAAGAATTTGTTCTGGAGCATCATTAATTCAACTTTATACAGGATGGATATATAAGGGTCCGCAATTAGTACCAGATATACTTGAAGGAATTATAAAGCAACTCAATAACCATCAATTATCTAATATAAAAGATGCAATTGGATCAGATTTAAAATGGATTGAATAAAATTAGAGAATGAATAATGAACAAATGTGAACCTCATGATTACTCAACGTTAGCCATGCAAGGATCAAACTTAAAGCACGGTGGAAATGTATATGCAATTGCGAAAAAATTAAATTTATTACCCTCCGAAATTATTGATGCAAGTGCATCATTAGTACCCTTTGATCCTCCTCAAATAGTAATAGATTCAATAAATGCAGAAATTAAGAATCTTGGCTTTAGATATTACCCAGAAAGAAACTTGAGTGATCTTAAAGAAATAATCGGCAAGTTTCATGGGATAAATTCAGACAATATATTGCCTGGGAATGGAGCTTCTGAACTAATAACCTGGGCAGGTTATGAAGCATCCAAATTTGGAATAACTTGTATTCCTTCTCCATCATTTGTTGATTATGAAAGATCTTTAAATTGTTGGAATAGCAGTTTTATAAATTGCGAATTACCAAAAAACTGGAATAATACTTTTCCCCAATCATTTCCGATTCATCCAAAAGGTGATGTTATTTGGATAACAAATCCACATAACCCTACCGGCCAATTATGGGAAAAGAATTCTTTGGAGGAAGTTGTGAAAAAATATAAATTAGTTATCTGTGATGAAGCTTTCTTGTCGATAACACCTAATGGTGACAAAGAATCTTTAATACCGTTAACCCAAAGATTTGATAATTTATTAGTCTTGAGAAGCTTGACCAAAATCTTTAATATTCCTGGTCTTAGATTAGGTTACATTATTGGCTCATCGAAAAAACTTAAACAATGGGAATTAAATAGAGATCCTTGGCCTTTAAATTCATTTGCTATTAAAGCCGGAATTGATCTCCTAAGTAATAAGAAATTCTATAAACAGTGGACAAAACAGATTCACAGCTGGATAAATATTGAAAAAAAGAGAGTATTTGAAAAATTATCAAAAATAGAGAACCTTAAAGTTCATAATTCTTCAACCAACTTTTTTTTAATAGAAAGTAAAGCATCCTTGTCTCCAAATATAGAATACTTAGAAAATAAGGGAATATTGCTTAGAGAATGCACTTCATTTAGATTTCTTGGCGAAAAGTGGGCAAGAATCAGTTTGCAGAATAGGAAAAATAACACTCTTTTATGTCAAGAAATTCAAAATTCCTTTAAAAAGTAATTAATAAATTTTTTAATCTCAATTTTAGATTTGATTTTATTATAATTTTTCATGTTTTTCTTCATAAGATCTAATATTTCATAGTAATTTTTCCCGTTTTTTGATTTTATTTTAAAAATTCGTTCAAGAGTTTCTTCAAAAACTTCTTTAGAAATTTTATTTTGATGTAATAAAACTGAGCCTCCACTTTCGGCAAGAATCATTGCATTTTTCTCTTGGTGATTGTTTTTAGAATAAGGATATGGAATTAAAATTGAAGGTTTTTCAGTTTCTATGAGTTCATTTATTGTTCCTGCACCAGATCTTGAAATTACAAGGTCACAGTTTTGAATCAAAGCTGCCATTTCATTAGAAAATTTCTTTTGGATATAATTTGTAGAATTTTTTACATGAAAAGGTTGTTGATTACATTCGCCAATAATATGAACTATTCGAAACTGTTTTTCAATTAAAAATTCTAGAGATTCATAAAGAATTTGATTTATAGCTTTTGCTCCTTGACTACCTCCCATAACAATCAAAAGAGGTCCTTTTCCTTTTGGCACCCATTCTGGCAAGAGATTAGATTTATAAAATTGCTCTCTTAAAGGGGTACCAGTAAAAATAGTTTTACAATTTCTTAAATAAAAATTTGTTTTCTTAAATCCTAAAAGAACATAGTTACATAAAAAGCCAAAATATTTGGTGACCATTCCTGGAATTAAATTTGATTCATGAATAATGACAGGAATCTTAAGAAGTTTTGAAGCAACAATAGTAGGAGCTGATATATAACCCCCAGTGGTAAAAACTAAGTTAATTTTTTTTTCTTTTAAAATCCTAATTACTTGGAATGTTGACATTAAAATTTCTATATATTGAAAAAACAAAAAAATATTTTTTCTTGGTGTCCTTATATTCAAAGTCCTCAAATTATATTTTTTAGGAATCAAATTTGTATCAAGTCTTTGATGAACACCCAGCCAATGAATATTCCATTCGTATTCTAACTCTTTAGAAACTGCTAAAGCTGGGAAAATATGCCCTCCTGTTCCACTAGCTGCAACTAATAAATTATTTTTTTTAGACATAAAAAGTTAAATTAGTAGAATGAAAATAACAAATTATAAATATGTTTAATTTAAACTTATTCAAAAATATAGGAGTTCCTCTCTACTTAATTATTTATCTCATTTTTCCCAATTCAGCAATAACGCAAAATTTAAAAGTTGATTTTATAAGCAATCTAGAAAACTCTCTAAATGGCCGAGATTTTGACTTTATTAAAAAAAATTTTAGAAATGATGATAGTCAAAATATATCAAGACAATTTTCAAAGATTATCAATGATTTCCCTGAAAGCAGATGGAAAATCAAAAGATTAAAATCTAATATTCCAAATAAAGAAATTTTGCGAATAAAAGTTTCTGGGGAAAAAATAGTTAATGGGGAAATATATATACTCGAATCAAATTTTGATTATTTATTTTCAATGGTAAATGGAAAAATTGATGAAGGGATTATCAAAAATTTATTCACAACAATAAGAAATGATAATAAAGAGATAGATATTAGTTTTAAAATTCCTGATAGAGTTCTTACTGGTTCTAAATATGATATCGATGTTATTTTAAATAAGCCTCTTGAAGAAGTGATTATTGCTGGAGCTATAAAACCTCATCAAATAAATTCATTTTTTGAACAAGAAATATTGCTCGAACCACTAGCATCTGGGGGAATTTATAAAATTACAAGAGCCCCATCAAAACCAGGCGTACAAATTTGGTCCGGCATCATAGCTCATCCAAAGGGAATAATTACTTTCACAAAGACTATTGATATAGTTGATGAGATTTAATCTATGCGTCGTTTAAAGCAGCCACACCAGGTAAAGTTTTACCTTCCAAAAGTTCCAAACTAGCCCCACCTCCAGTAGATATATGTGACATTTTCTCAGCTAATCCTGCTTTTTCCACTGCTGCAACTGAATCTCCACCTCCAATTATTGTACAAACTTCAGAAAAGGCGCTTAAGTCCGCAAGAGTTGTAGCTATTGCATTTGTACCTTCTGCAAATTTATCAAATTCAAAAACTCCCATTGGACCATTCCAAATTATTGTCTTACATTCTGCAAGAGCATTCTGAAAAACCTTTATGGATTCTGGACCAATATCTAGACCCATCCAATTACCACTAATTGAATCAATTTGAGATATTTTACTTTCGGCGTTAGGAGAAAATTCATTAGCTAAAACAACATCATTGGGTAATAATAATTCAACACCTTTTGCTTTTGCTTTTGCTTCTAAATTTTTAGCAAGCTCAAGTTTATCCTCTTCTACAAGGCTTTTCCCAACATCTAAACCTCTAGCTTTATAAAAAGTAAAAATCATACCTCCACCAATCATGATTTTGTCACACTTATCTAGTAAAGAATCAAGCACTCCTATTTTGCTACTTACCTTTGATCCTCCAACTATTGCTGCCAAAGGGCGCTTTGGAGAATCTATTGCTCCTTGTAAGTATTTCAATTCTTTTTCTAAAAGGAATCCAGCTACTGAGGTACTTAAATAATTTGTAACACCCTGAGTTGAAGCATGAGCTCTGTGAGCAGCACCAAAAGCATCATTTACATACATATCTGCATGTGATGCTAAATTTTTAGCAAAATCCAAGTCGTTCTTTTCCTCTTCTCCAAAAAAACGAACATTTTCAAGTAAAAGAACATCTCCATTATCTAAACTATTTGATTTTGCAATTGCTTCATCACCTATACAACTATTAGTAAGAGCGACATTCTTCCCTAACAATTCAGTTAATCTTTCTGCTACTGGAGTTAATCTCATTTTTTCATTTACCTGACCCTTTGGTCTTCCAAAATGAGCAGCTAAAATTACTTTTGCAGAATTATTAATAAGATATTCAATTGTTGGGATCGCTGCTCTAATGCGAGTATCGTCAGTTATCTGGCCACTTTCATTTAATGGAACATTAAAATCTACTCTCACAAGAACTTTCTTGCCTTCTAAATGTGTCTTATCAAGACTGGAAAGAGATAATTTTGACATTAAACAAACGTGATTTTTAATTTTAAGACCCTAACGTTTATTTAGACTTATTGGGTTAAAAAGTAGTAACTGTTACCTATGCCTTAATAAATTTTAAAAATTAACTATGATAAAAATTTTTTAGTTATTAAATTTGTACTAAACTTTAAAGTAAATACTTTTGAAACTAATAAAAATTAAAAGGAATACAAAAATTTTATTGATTTAATTGAAGTGGACATACCCAAAATTCAATGGTATCCAGGCCATATCGCAAAAGCAGAAAAAAAATTGTCTGAAGTCATCAATAAAGTAGATCTAGTTATAGAAGTTAGAGATGCGCGAATCCCAATATCAACAGGGCACCCACATTTAAATAAATGGATCAACAATAAAAAACATATTCTTGTAATTAATAGATCAGACATGATCTCTCCTGAAACAATAACTAGTTGGAATAAATGGTTTAATAAAAAAGATCAATATCCTCATTGGTGTGATGCCAAAAGAGGTATAGGTATTAATGAAATTTGTAAATCTGCAAAAGAATCTAGATCATCAATTGATGCTAGAAGGATTTCTAGAGGTATGAGAATAAGGCCAATAAGAGCCCTAACACTTGGTTTTCCAAACGTAGGTAAATCAGCATTAATAAATAGAATTGCAAAAAAAAGAGTTGTAGATAGTGCTAGGAAAGCTGGAGTGACACGTAATTTAAGATGGATAAAATTAGATAGTGGTATTGATCTACTAGATGCTCCTGGTGTTATACCTCCTAATTTAGAAAATCAAAAATCAGCACTTAATCTTGCATTATGTGACGATATTGGAGAGGCTGCTTATGAAATAGAGAGTGTCGCAATTGAATTTATCAAAATTATATCTACTCTAAACAAAGATAAAAATGCGAATATCTCATTAAAACAAATATCTAATAGATATGGAGTTGATATTGCAAAAGGCTTTGAGAGGCCTTCTGATTGGATCGATGAAGCAGCTTCAAAACATACCTCAGGAGATAGAAGAAGAATGTCTCATAAATTATTGGAAGATTATAGAAATCAAATGCTTGGTAAAATTGCTTTAGAAGTCCCACCATGGAATTAGATAATAAAAATTCCTTCGGCATTGGAGAGGGTGAACTAATAGAAATTATTTATGAGCTACCTCTTCCTATGAGACTAGATAGATGGTTGGTAAGTAAAAGGCCAGAACAAAGTAGAGCAAGAATTCAACATTTTATCAATTCAGGATTAGTACTTGTAAACTATAAAACTGCGAAAGCAAAGACCCCTTTAAAAAATGGCGACAATGTTCAAATCTGGATGCCTCCTCCAGAACCTCTTGTATATTTGAAACCTGAAAAAATGGATTTAGAAATCCTTTTTGAAGACGAACACATTATAGTAATCAATAAACAATCGGGACTAATTGTTCATCCAGCCCCGGGACACAAATCAGGAACTCTAGTCAATGGATTACTTTTTCACTGTAATGATCTTCCTGGAATTAATGGGAAACTAAGACCTGGTATTGTTCACAGATTAGATAAAGATACCTCCGGATGCATGGTGGTAGCAAAAAGCCAAGAAGCATTGGTAAATCTCCAGAAACAAATAAAAGAAAAAATAGCTTCACGCGAATATATTGCAGTAATACATGGAGCACCTAATTCTGATGAAGGCCAAATAGTGGGGCACATTGGTAGAGATAAATTCAATAGATTGAAATATAAAGTAGTTGAAGAAGCTTCAGGAAGATATGCCTGCACTTATTGGAAATTAAAAGAAAGATTAGGTAATTACTCATTAATGAATTTCAAACTAGATACGGGGCGAACGCATCAAATAAGAGTTCATTGCGCTCACATTAATCATCCTATTGTGGGTGATCCTCTTTATGGAAGATGCAAAAAACTTCCATGTAAATTAGAGGGCCAAGCATTACACGCTTTTAAGCTTGGCCTTATACATCCAATCAATGGCAAAGAAATGATATTTGAAGCAGAATTACCATTAGATTTTCAAAAATTACTAAACGTTCTTAAAGCTAAGTAAGATTTAAAGAAGAATTTATAAGAGATTTTGTATAGGTGTTTTTAGTTTTAGCGAATATTGTAGAACTTTCGCCTTCATCAACTATCTTTCCGTGTTTCATAACTAGCAACCTACTACAAAATCTTTTAGCAATTCCTAAATCATGTGTGATAAAGATAATGGTTAAATCCATTTTTTCTTGCAAGACTCTAAGTAATTCAAGAATTTCTATTTTTACTGAAGCATCTAACATATTAACGCTCTCATCACAAATCAAAATTTTTGGTTTCAACAATAGCGCCCTGGCTAATGAAATTCTTTGCAATTGACCACCAGATAATTGGCTAGGATAAGAATTAAAAAAGTCATTCTTTAAGGGAAGATTTAAATTTCTAAACATTAATTTTATTTCTTTTTCAATTTTTCTTTTATCTGAAATTTTTTGAATAAAAAATATATCTTCCAAAATATTTTTAATTGTCATTTTCGGATTCAAACTTGAAAAAGGATCTTGAAAAATAATTTGCATATTATTGTGCTTTGTAAAAGATTTATTTTTTTTCGATGCATGATTTTTATCATAAATTTTTATTTCACCGCCTCTTACTTGCAGAAGTCCAATTAAAGCCCTACATAATGTACTTTTACCGCTGCCTGAAGAACCAACTATTCCCAGAGTCTCATTCTTATATAATTTGAAACTAACTTCATTTAAAGCCTTATTCCATTTATTTATAAAAATTGAAGAATTTAATTTATACCAATGTCTTAAGTTATTTACCTCTAGAAGCACCTCATCTCGAACATTATTTTTAATATTTGATTTTAATACTATTTTTGAAGCATTTACTAACTTTATCCCAATATTTGATTTTGGTGATTGAAAAATATCTATTATATTTCCTTTTTCAACAATCGATCCATTTTCAATTATTGCAACTTTTTTGCACCACTTTGCTGCAAGATTAATATCGTGACTAATTAAAATTAAAGTAGTATCGAATTCATTGCATAACTGAATTATTTCTTTCATAATTTCAAAACTTGTTTTGGTATCTAAGCTCGTTGTAGGTTCATCAGCTATTAATAATTTAGGTTTTAAAGCAAGAGCCATTGCTATAGAAACTCTCTGTCTCATTCCACCGCTAAATTGATGCGGGAAAGAATCAAGTCTGCTTTCTTCAATTCCTACTTTTTGAAAAACTTCTTTTACTAATTTTTTAATAAGTAAAGATGATTTAGTTTGATCATGAGTTTTAAACAATTCATATAAGTGATCCCCAACTCTCATAAGTGGATTAAGCCTTTTTATAGAATCTTGATAGATAAATCCAAAATTTTTTCTTCTAAATAATTGCGCCTCTTTGTTATTTATTTTTCTAGGATCTAATGAGGAAATTGATATATAACCTTGTGAACTTGCTTGTTCAGGCAACATATTTACCAATGTTTTCGCAAAAGTAGTCTTTCCACACCCAGAGGGCCCTACGATAGCCAAATGATCCCCTCTATTTATTTCTAGATTAAAATTTTTGATAATAGGTAGCTTTTTTAAACCATATTTAACAGTAAGATCTTTAACAGTAAGAATTTTTTCTTTTTTTATTTCCATGATTTTATAGCAAATTTTTCTAGTCCTAAATAAAATAAATCTAAAGCAATATAAAATGTCTGAGGCTGCAGCAAATTCAAAAGAAAAAAACGAAATTGAAGTTTCCAAAACTATTTTGCCTGAAAACGAAAAATATGAAAGTAAATCTTTTAATTATGAGATAAAAATCCCAGATTGGCTTTTAAAAGATATTTATAATTATGAAAAATCAAATAGTCAAAACGATGAGAACCAAAATCTTATCGCCAAGGCCTTTAAACTTGCTTATAAAGCGCATGAAGGACAACTTCGCGCGAGTGGCGAACCTTATATTATTCATCCTGTTGCTGTTGCAAATCTTCTCAAGGAAATAGGTGCCAGTTCATCCGTAATTGCTGCAGGACTTTTACATGATGTTGTTGAAGATACAGGAATAGATTTATCGGATATAGAAGCAAATTTTGGATTAGAAGTAAAAATACTTGTGGAAGGTGTAACAAAATTAGGAGGGATTCACTTTAATAACAGAACTGAAGCACAAGCTGAAAATCTTAGAAAAATGTTTTTGGCTATGACAAGCGATATCAGAGTTGTTTTAGTAAAACTTGCAGACAGACTCCATAACATGCGAACAATTGAATGGCTAAATAATGAGAGGAAACTAAGAATAGCCCGAGAAACAAGAGAAATTTATGCACCCTTGGCTAATCGTTTAGGAATAAACAGATTTAAATGGGAATTAGAAGATTTAGCCTTTAAATTCCTCGAACCTAAAGAGTATCAAGATCTAAAAGATCAAATAGCTGTTAAAAGAAGTGATAGAGAAAAAAGATTAAAAGTAACTTTGAATCTCATGAAAGAAAACTTAGTCTCCGCAGGTTTAAAAAACTTTGAAATAACTGGAAGACCAAAACATCTTTATGGCATCTGGAGCAAAATGGAAAGACAACAAAAACAATTTCACGAGATTTATGATGTTGCTGCTCTAAGAATTATCATGGATAATTCAGATAGTTGTTATAGAGCTTTAGCAGTTGTACATGATACTTTCAAACCAATACCAGGCAGATTTAAAGACTATATAGGATTACCAAAACCAAATGGTTATCAGTCCCTCCATACTTCTGTGATTGGGAGACATAGACCTATTGAAGTTCAGATTAGAACTACTTCTATGCATCAAATTGCCGAATATGGTATTGCTGCTCATTGGCAATACAAAGAAGGGGGCTCTCCAGCTAAAAGTAACGCGGAAAGATTTAATTGGCTGAGACAATTAATCGAATGGCAACAAGAAGATAATGAAGGAGATCATAATGATTATTTAGCTTCAATTAAAGAAGATTTATTTGATGAAGAAGTATTTGTAATTACTCCAAAAGGGGATGTTGTTGGTTTAAGAAAAGGATCGACTGCCATAGATTTCGCCTACAGAATACATTCTGAAGTTGGAAATCACTGTAATGGAATAAGGATTAATGAAAAGCTTTCGCCATTATCCACAGCATTACAAAATGGTGACTTTATAGAAATTTTGACAAGTAATAATGCAACTCCAAGCTTAGATTGGCTGAATTTTGTAGTTACGCCAACTGCTAAAAATAGAATTCGCCAATGGTATAAAAAAAGCCATCGGGATGAAACGATTAAAAGAGGTAGAGATTTACTCGAAAAAGAAGTCGGTCGAAATGGTTTTGAAACATTAATTTCAAGTGATGCTATGAAAAAAGTCGCGAATCGATGCAATCTAAAAACTACGGAAGATCTTTTAGCATCTCTTGGGTTTGGTGGATTAACTTTACATCAAGTTTTAAATAGATTAAGGGAAGAAGTAAAGTTACAGACAGAAGATATAAAAAATGATTCTGATTCTGATTCTGAAATAGCAAAATCCCTGAAAAGTAATAATAAATTATCAACTTATAAATATAATGAATTTAATAGATCACCTATTTCTGGTGTAGAAGGTCTTGATTACAGAATAGGCAAATGCTGTGCCCCACTTCCAGGCGAAGATATAATTGGAACAGTATCACTCGGTAACCATGGTATAACCATTCATCGAGTAGATTGTGAAAATGTTATACCAATACCAATAGAGAGAAGATTACCTGTTGGATGGAATCAAAATAATAAAACTAGCGATAATAAGTTTCCAATTCAATTAAGAATAGAAGTTATTGATAGAGTTGGAGTTCTTAAAGATATTCTTATGCGACTGTCTGATAAAGGCATAAACGTTAGTGATGCGAATGTTAAAACTGCCTTTGGTAAACCAGCTATTATAAATCTCTGTGTTGGTCTAGAAAGTTATAGTCAACTTCATAAAACTATTGACCAAATTAAATCTATGGCAGACGTCTTAGATATTGCCAGAGTTGGGAAAGGTTAATTTTAAAATTTTATCAATCTATCTATTGTTTTTTGTGTTGTAAATCACAAAAGCAATACTACCTGCAATAAAAGCAAATAACAAACCTACACAAGTTGAACCTAAAAGTAATTTTATTGAAAAAATACTACCTTGTTTCCATAAGTCATGAATAGCCAAATTTTTTTCAATGATTTTATTAGAAGAATTTTTTATAAGAATAGAACCAATTTTATAATTAAAATAATAAAGTGGAACATAAGTAAAAGGGTTGCTAATCCAAGTACCAATTGCAGCTAAAACAATATTTCCCTTAGCCAGTTTTGCAAAAAATACCCCTATTAACGTCTGAAACCCAAAAAATGGAAAGCAGCCACTAAATACACCTATAGCTAAACCTTTAGCATTAAACAAAGGACTTCCATTCTGTTTCCAAAATAATGATAGAATTTTCTTATAGTTAATATCTCTTTTAGATCTCATTCAGAAATAAAAATTCAAAATTAAATTCTTGATAATCTTACTTAATTATCTATAACAAAGCGAGAGATGGATTCTATAGTTACTACAGAAGATACGATAGCCGCAATTGCTTCAGCTATAAGTATAGGGAAAGGAGGAGTTGCGATAATAAGAGTATCAGGGAAAGACTCAATAAATTCTTGCAAAAATATTGTTCAAACTAAATCAAAATATGCATGGGAATCACATAGAGTTTTTCACGGTTTTATTAAGGAAAATAAACAAAATAAATTTATAGATGAAGTTTTAATTTTAGTAATGAAATCACCGAATAGCTTTACAGGAGAGGATGTTGTTGAACTACATTGCCATGGAGGTATTATCTTAGTAAATAAAGTTCTCAAGATATTATTATCAAGTAATTCTAGAATTAGACTTGCAAATCCAGGAGAATTTAGTCAAAGAGCTTTTCTGAATGGGAAAATAGACCTTACTCAAGCCGAGTCAATTAACCAATTAATTAACGCAAGCAATATCAGATCAGCAGAGTTAGCTTTTAGCGGGGTTCAAGGAGAAATAAAGAAAAAAATTGATGATATTAAAAATGACCTTATAAATCAACTTTGTGAGATAGAAGCGAGAGTTGATTTTGAAGAAGACTTTACAGATTTTGATTACGCCAAGTATCTAAAAAACATCAAAAAAGTGAAAGAAAAAATAGAGTTACTCATAGAAAATTCAAAAAGAAATTCATATATTCATAATGGGATTTCTATCGCACTTATAGGTAAAACAAATGTTGGTAAAAGTTCTTTACTAAATTTGCTTGCAAAAAAAGAGAAAGCAATCGTAACTAATATTCCTGGAACGACAAGAGATGTTATTGAAGTGAATTTAAATATTAATGACATCCCAATGAAAATAATTGATACTGCTGGCATAAGAGACACTCATGAACAAATTGAAAGTATTGGAATTAAAAAAAGTTTTGGGAAAATAAAAGAGTCAGATTTCATAATTTATATTTATAGTCTTGAAGAAGGATTTAATGAAGAAGACAAAAAAATATTAAAAGAAATCCCTAAAGAAAAATTAATAACTATTGTGGGTAATAAAAAAGATTTAATTGACTCTAATATTATTAATTCAAATGGGTTAAAAAACATAATTCTTATGAGCATTAAGAATAATGATGGTGAAAGATTATTAATCGACACAATCATAAAAAAATGCGAATTAAAACAATTAGAAAATATCAATATATTTTTAAACGAAAGACATCTAACGAATTTGTCTGCTTGCCTATCAAATTTAAATGATACTGATGCAATAGTTAAAAATAGATTGCCATTTGATTTGTTATCAATAGAACTTAGAGATGGTATTCAAAACTTATCTAAAATAACTGGTCAAGAATTAACAGAGGAGCTTCTAGATAATATTTTTTCTAAGTTTTGTATTGGTAAATAAATTTGAGTTAATTTACATAGTGATTTATAGTTAATTCTCTAACTACAGTTGAATTTTTATTCATTTTGTTTAGTGGATCTGAATACTCCAACAATAAGTAAGATCATTGATAATTGGATCGATGAAGATATAGGTAGGGGAGATTTAACAAGTTCCTCTATTACAGAAGAGAATGGTAACGCATATTGGATTGCAAAAGAGGAGGGTATATTTTGTGGGGTTGAGATTATAAAAGAAATTTTTAAAAAAATTGATTTAAAAATCAGTCCAAAATTTAATATCTCTGATGGAGATAAATTTGTTAAAGATCAAAAACTCTTAGAAATATATGGACCTTCAAAAAGTTTACTCGCTAGTGAAAGGATCAGCTTAAATATAGCAATGCATTTATCTGGAATATCAACATATACAAAGAAACTTGTAGATAAGTTAGAAGGCACAAATATAAAATTAGCAGATACTAGAAAAACGACTCCTGGCTTAAGAATATTTGAAAAATATGCATTCAAATGCGGAGGTGGAGTAAATCATAGAATGGGATTATACGATGCAGCTATGATAAAAGAAAATCATATTGCATGGACAGATAATCTTAAGAACGCAGTACAAAAAATCCGCCTAAATTCGCCTTTTACAACTCATATCATAATTGAAGCTGAGAATATCGAACAGGCAAAAGAAGCAGTATTAGCAGGAGCAGATAGTGTTTTATTAGATGAACTTAGTCCTGAAATAATCACAAAAAACGTTCAAGAATTAAGAGATTTATCAATTAATACATTAAAAAAAGAAGTCAATAAAAATTTGATAATAGAAGTTTCTGGAATAAACCCTGAAGAAATTAGTAAATATCTAATAAAAGGTATTGATTTGATTTCAACAAGTTCTTCAATTACCAAAAGTGATTGGATTGATTTAAGTATGCGTTATATTAATTAATCATATAGATAAATAATTGAATAAATAATGCTAACCATTTTAAAAGAATTAACAAATAACTTTGAACAATCTCTTTTAGATAGTCTTAAAAAAAATGATAAAGAAAGAGAGTTCGAAATTCTTAGAAAAAATTTAATTACACAATCATCAAAAGAAGAATTTGGTGATTATCAATGTAATGTTTGTTTAAGTTTATCTAAAATATATAAAAAGAAACCAAGAGATATTTCTAATGATTTTATTAACCTTTTAAATAAAAATAAAAGCATATCAAAATTATGTAAAAGTCTAGAAATAGCTGGACCTGGATTTATAAATATAAAATTAAAAGATGAAGTTCTAATAAATGAAATTAAATCAAATATTCAATGCCAAAGGGCTGGAGTACCTCAAATTACAAAAGATTTAGATAGTTTATTATCAAATAAAGTCATCATAGATTTTTCTAGTCCTAATATTGCTAAAGAAATGCATGTGGGGCATTTAAGGTCAACAATAATAGGAGATTCAATATCCAGAATTTTCGAGTTAAGAGGTTATCAAGTATTAAGACTAAATCATGTTGGCGATTGGGGAACGCAATTTGGAATGCTTATTACACAGCTAAAAGATTTATATTCAAATGATTTAGAAGAGATAGGTAAAATCAAGATAAGTGATTTAGTTGAATTTTATAAAGAATCAAAAAAAAGATTTGATAATGAATCTGAATTCCAACAAAGATCTAGAGAGGAAGTAGTTAAGTTACAAAGTGGAGATATTAAATCGATTAAAGCTTGGAAATTATTATGTGATCAATCTAGAAAAGAATTTGATGAAATCTATAAAAATTTAAAAATAAAAATAGAAGAAAGAGGTGAATCTTTTTATAATCCCTTCTTAAAATCAGTTATTGAGGATTTAAATTTAAAAAAATTATTAGTAGAAGATGAAGGAGCAAAATGTGTATTTTTAGATGGGATGACTAATAAAGAAGGCAAACCTTTACCGCTAATTATTCAAAAAAAAGATGGAGGTTTTAACTATGCCACCACAGATCTTGCTGCTATAAGATACAGATTCAATAAACCTCCTAATGGGGATAATGCTTCGAGAATTATTTATGTAACTGATCATGGACAAGCAAATCATTTTACTGGAGTATTTCAAGTAGCAAAAAAAGCAAAATGGATCCCAGAAAATTGTCAAGTAGACCATGTCCCTTTTGGTTTAGTTCAAGGAATTGATGGGAAAAAACTAAAAACAAGGGAAGGTGAAACAATACGTTTAAAAGATTTATTAAAAGAAGCAGTTAGAAGAGCAAAAGAAGATTTATTGAAAAGATTAGAAGTTGAAAATCGTTATGAGACAGAAGATTTTATTGAAAATACTTCAAGAATCATTGGATTAGGAGCTGTTAAGTATGCAGATTTAAGCCAAAATAGGATTACTAATTATCAATTTAGTTTTGATAAAATGCTTTCCCTGAATGGCAATACGGCACCTTATTTGTTATATACACTTGTAAGAATTGCAGGAATTAAAAGAAAAAATGATTTTGTTTATTACTCTAAAGATTTGCAATATATAAATTATGAACATAAATCTGAGTGGAAACTTATCAGAAAATTACTTAAGTTCGATGAAGTCATAATATCTATTGAAAAAGACTTAATGCCAAATAGATTATGCAATTATCTGTTTGAGCTATGTCAAACTTTTAATAGATTCTATGATCAAGTTCAGATACTCAAAGAAGAAAAATATATAAAAATTTCTAGACTTAATTTATGTGATCTAACTGCAAAAACACTAAAATTAAGCTTAGAGCTTCTAGGAATTGAAACTTTAGAAAGAATGTAATGAATGATTTTGATCAATTAAGTAATCTTTTCCCACAACCAAGAGAAGAAATAATAAATATGCAGTCTTACTCTGCACCTTTAGAAAATAGAAGAAATTTACTCCGCTTAGACTTTAATGAAAATACTATAGGTCCAAGTCCTAATGTTTTCGAGGCATTACAAGCGATAAAATTAGATGAGATTTCAATTTATCCAGAATATAATTTATTAAAAAATTTTTTATGTGATAAATATCTTGATTCAAGAAAATTTGATAACGATGAAATAGGAATTTTCAATGGGGCAGACGCAGCAATCAATGCAATTTTCAATTGTTTTGGAGAAAAAGATCAAATATTTCTAACTACAAATCCAACTTTTGGTTACTATTCTCCTTGTTCAGAAATGCGAGGGATGAAGAAAATAACTTGTTCTTATATTGGAGAAAATTTTCTATTCCCCACCGAAGAATTTAGTGAAAAAATTATAAAGTATAATCCAAAATTAATATTTATTTGTAATCCAAACAATCCAACAGGAACAGTTTTACATGCTAAAGAGATAATTAACTTAGCAAATATCAAAAAAAATTCATTGATAATTGTTGATGAACTTTATGAAAAATTTAATGGGGATAGTCTTCTTGAATCGATAGATTTTGAAAAGAATAAAAATATACTAATAATTCAATCTCTTTCAAAAACAGCTGGTTTAGCTGGTTTAAGAATAGGTTTTACTTTTGGCAATAAAAATTTAATTCAGTACATTAACAAAGTTACAGGACCATATGATGTAAATAGCTTTGCTATAACGGCAGCATTAGCAGCGCTTAAAGACAAATCATATATTGATAATTATGTTTTAGAAGTAAAAAAAGCAAGGGAATGGATTTTAAATAAATTTAAATCAACAAAAATCAGAACTCACTTTAGTGGTGGTAATTATTTCTTAATTTGGCCAAAAAAAGATCCTCAAATTTTAATACAACAGATGAAAGAAAAAGGTATTCTTATCAGAAGTATGGAAAACAAAAAAGATATTGATAAGTCAATAAGGGTTAGTATTGGAACTCAAGAACAAATGATTTTTTTCTGGGAAAATTACAAGGTCTTAGATTTAATAAATTAATTACCAAAAATATAAATTGTATTTTGATCAATTCTTTTAGGTTTTATTCGAAAATCTTTTCCAACGTATTTTACTTTAAAATCTTTCATATTTTCGATAAATAAATCAGCATTTGAGAAATCACATTCTTTATTAATTTTTTTGGCACGAGCAAAGTGAACAGGAATAACTACATTAGGTTTTAGAAGCTTAACAATTCTTGAAGCCTCTTGCCCATCATAAGATTTTATTCCGCCTCCAATTGAAATAAATAAGATATCTGGACGAGACAAAATAATTTGACTATTAATATCAATATCACCAGCTGCGCCTCCCATATGAACAATTTTAAGATCATTCTGCTCCCAACTCCAAACAGTTGCCATCCCAAATCTTCTTCCATCTACTCTGTCATGTGGGACGGAAATTCCTTTTAATAAAATATCCTCAAATTGATAGATTCCTGGCTCAACAAACATTAATTGATCATTAGGGTTATATCCTTCATCTGGAAGCCTAGAACTAGCCAAAATAAAATCTGCGTTGACTTCTTTTGGCTCCTTTAAATTACTTGCACAACCTATTGCTTTAAAGGGATTTATAAGAATAGATTTTTCTGTACTATTAATTAAAAAACTACTATGTCCAAGACTTTTTATTACTAAATTCCTTGCCAATAATTGTGTAGGTAAGAAAGAGCTAAATAATATAAAAAAGAAGATGTTTTTAATTTGAGCAATCATAATATTAATTTTTTAGTATTTTACTTTTGTTCAGCCATTTTTAGAAAATTACTAATTAATTTATGACCAAATTGTGTCAATACACTTTCAGGATGAAACTGTACCCCATGTAAATGTTTATATTCTTTGTGAGAAATAGCCATAATAGTTGAGTCTTCTAAAGTCGCAGTTATATCGAAACAAGATGGTAATGAACTTGAATCAACTATAAGACTATGATATCTAGTCGCCACAAATGGAGTCTCGATATCTTTAAACAAACCTTTTTGATTATGAAATATTTTGGATGTCTTACCATGCATTAGTTCTTTACCAACTATAACCTTACCTCCAAAAGCTTGGGCCAAAGCTTGATGCCCTAAACAAACTCCCAATATCGGAATATTTTTGGATAATTTTTTTAATATTGGCAGACAAATTCCAGATTGATCTGGATTACCAGGACCTGGAGATAATAGGATGCCATTAGGATTTAGTTTGATAATTTCTTCCAAAGTAATTTCATCATTTCTTTTAACTATTAATTCTCTAGTTATTTCATGCTCAACAGAAAGTTCGCCTAAATATTGCACAAGATTATATGTAAAACTATCGTAATTATCAATAACAAGAAACATATTTATATGGATTCAAATAACAACTTTATTTTAGGAATAAAGATATATAAAGCAATAATAACAGAATTAATGGCAGCTAATAACACTGCTCCTGCAGAAGCATCTTTTGAAATTTTCGCCAAACTACTAAATTCTTTTTTCACTACTAAATCAACTATTGATTCAATAGATGTGTTTAATATTTCTAATATTAAAACAGACATAATTGTGGCAATCAATATCATATAATTACTTTGACTAATTTTCAGTAAAAACCCAATAATTAAACTTGTAACTGCAAAAATTAATTGAATTTTAAAATTTCTTGAAGTTTTTAATACGTAACTAATTCCACAAAAAGCGTACTTAAAACTTTTTAATAAATTACTAGAAGTTTTGTATGAGTCTATTCTATCTTTTAAAGAGTTTATTTTTTTCCCCATAGATTTTTAATCTAATTGTTTAATTAAATATTCCTGAAAATTTAACATATTTTCTAAATCAAGATTATTTTTATGTTCCCAGCCGAAAAGATGTAAAAATCCATGACTAGCTAACCAAAGCATTTCTTTATAGATTGAATTTTTATATTCATGAGATTGCTCAAGTGCCATCTCTAATGATATAAATATATCTCCCAACTCTATGTGATCTAAATTATTTAGAGATTCATCAGAAATAATTGGGAAAGATAGAACATCAGTTGGTCCATTTTTTTGCATCCACTTCTGGTTCATAAAAGCAATTTCTTGATTAGATATTATCTGTAAGCCTAATGAAAAAGATTTTTTTTCAAAAATGAAATTTGGCAATTTATAATCATCTTTTTTTAATATTATTTTTGTCCAAGATAAAAAAACTTTCTCCCAAAAAATAGATTCAAAAATAAGCTTATTTTTAGAATCTTTTAAATTATTTGAAAATTGGGAAAATTCATTAAATTTAAAAACCAAGTCTAAATTTATTTCAGAAATAATTTTTTCTTTCATACATTCTTATACAGGAATATTGGGCTTACCTATTATGGCTACAATTATTAATATCCCAATTAAAACTAGAAAGGTTATTGAAAAATGAGAAATACTTTTTGAACCCTTCCTTACCATATTTCGCATAGCAAGCTTTATAAAGCTTGGAGGTGCAACTTTTTTGTCTATATTTTCGTTTTTATTTTTCATTAGTTATTCAATAGATTCGTAAGAAGAAATATTCATGCGTAATAATTCATGAATAAATAGTTCAAGTCCACCATCTAAAACACTATCTAAGTCATTAGTCTCCTGCATAGTCCTGAGATCTTTTACCATTTGGTAAGGATGGAAAACATAATTTCTTATTTGATTGCCCCATGCAGCTTCTACAATATCACCTTTAATATCTGCGACTTCTGCCGCTCTTTGTTCTTTAGCAATCACTAGTAGTTTAGACTTAAGGAGTAACATAGCTTTTTCTTTATTTTGTAATTGCGATCTTTCTTGAGTACATCTTACTGAAATCCCTGAAGGCAAATGAACAATTCTTACCGCTGTCTCTACTTTATTAACATTTTGACCTCCAGCCCCACCGGATCTACTTGTTGTAATTTCTAAATCTTTTTCAGGTATATCGAGTGAAATATTGTCATCTAATTTTGGCATGACCTCTACCCCAGCAAAGCTGGTTTGTCTTTTACCATTAGCATTAAAAGGAGAAATTCTTACTAATCTATGAGTTCCTTTTTCATATTTTAAATATCCGTATG
The DNA here is from genome assembly GCF_017695955.1 of Prochlorococcus marinus XMU1419. NCBI lineage: Bacteria > Bacillati > Cyanobacteriota > Cyanophyceae > Synechococcales > Prochlorococcaceae > Prochlorococcus > Prochlorococcus marinus. The sequence continues at coordinate 172,530 of NZ_JAAORO010000001.1, read as the reverse complement.
CATATTTTCCATCAATTTCAAAAGTTACACTTTTAATACCTGCTTCTTCTCCTTGAGATAATTCATTGATGATTAAACTCATTTGATTATTATCGGCCCATCTTGAATACATTCTCAATAAGATTTCTACCCAATCCTGTGCATCTGTTCCACCAGCGCCTGCGTTTATAGAAACTACTGCTCCTTCCTTATCGTATTCACCACTTAACAACCTTTCAAATTCCCATTTATCTAAATTCTCTCTTAATTTCTTTAGCCCCTCCTTAGATTCCAAAATCATTTCCTCTTCTGGTTCTAAAGAATAAAGCTCAAGAGAAGCATTAGCATCAGAAATAAAAGTTTTCCATTTATCCAACAATTCTAGTTGTGCCTTAACATCATCAAGAATTAACATTTGTTTTTTCGCTTCATCTTGATTATCCCAAAATGCAGGTTGAGCAGAAATTTGCTCTAACTCCCTCATTTTCGCTTTTAATTTTGGAACGTCAAAGACAATCCTGAGCATTACCCAGGCGCTCTGTTAGTTCCGAAAGATCTTTTTTGAAATCTGTAATATCTATCAAAATAGAGTTTAATCGTTATGTATAATCTAACAGGCACTTTTGTTTAATAGTATAAACTAAGTATTATTTTAAAAAAATGTCCAAAGTTGAAATTTATACTTGGCAATATTGCCCATTCTGTATTCGAGCAAAATCTCTACTCAAGAAAAAAAATATAAATTTTACAGAATATAAGATTGATGGCGATGAAGATGCCAGAGCATTGATGACTAAAAGAGCAAATGGTAGGAGAACATTACCACAAATATTTATAGATAACGAGGGTATTGGAGGCTGCGACGATCTCTACACATTAGAAAATGAAAATAAATTAGACACATTATTAAACTAGATCTTATGAAATTTCTATTTGTAATAGATCCAATAAAAAATATAAATCCTCTAAAAGATTCATCTGCTGCATTAATGCAAGCATCATCCAAAAAAAATATTGAAATCTGGAGTTGTACGCCTCAAGACCTTGAAGCTAGAGGTGATGAAGTATGGGCATCTTCCGTAAAAATTGAAGTCAATCCGTGGATTTCTTTCAAAGAGAATGATTGCATTCCTCTCGCCGAATTTAATTGCATTTGGATGAGAAAAGATCCTCCTGTAAATGAGGCTTATTTGTATGCAACCCATCTTTTAGAAGTTGCCGAAAGAAAAGGAGTAAAAGTAATTAACAAACCTTCATCATTAAGGGCATGGAATGAAAAGTTAGGTGCTTTGAGATACAGTCACTTAATGGCACCAACAATAGTTGCGAGTAAGGTAAAAGATCTCATTAATTTTGCAAATATAAATAATGAAGTTGTTATAAAACCTCTAGGAGGAAAAGGTGGTCAAGGTGTTATCAGGATTAATAAAAATTCCCCAGGCATTAAATCAATCATTGAATTAATAACTTCTCAAGAAGAATTGCCTGTTATGATGCAAAAGTTTATTCCTGAAGTTGTAGAAGGTGATAAAAGAATAATTATTGTAAATGGTGAAGCAATTGGATCTATAAATAGGATTCCTCAAGGAGGTGATTTTAGGAGTAATTTGGCAATGGGAGGTAAGGCTGAACCAACCTTATTAACAGAAAAAGAAAAAAGTATCTGCTCAGAGTTATCTAAACACTTTAAAGATGAAGGTTTATTTTTTGTCGGTATTGATGTAATAAATGGAATGCTTAGCGAGATTAATGTAACCAGTCCAACAGGATTAAGAGAAATAGAAAATTTATCCAATAAAAATGTTTCAGAGGAAGTTATTGAAAAATTAGTGGAAATTATCTAGGATTTTTAGCGAAAAATATTTGTTTTACTATAGATTCAAATTTTAATTTAATCTCATCTATTTCTTTATCTAAAACAGAGCCTGAAACTATACCTGAACCGGCAGTAAATTCAATATTTTCTTCAATATACCTAGCTCCTCTTATTGCTAAAAGAAATGAAGCATTTCCTGATGAATCAACCCAACCCATTGGAGAAGCATAATTTCCTCTAGGGAAAGACTCAAGAGTGTTTATCCAATCCAACGCTACATTTTTTGGGTAACCACAAACAGCAGGAGATGGATGCAAGTTTTTAAGCAATTCAAAAGGACATATATTTTCAACTCTAGAGGAAATGAGTGTTTGCAAATGAGAAATATCTCCAAATGAATTTACCTTAATATCACTTTTTTCAAAGTTTTTTATTTTTGAAACTTCTAAACATTTAATCAAATACTCTGTTACATAATTATGTTCCTTTAAGTCTTTAGTACTTTTTAGGAGTTTCTTGTAATTTGAATTAGTAGAGATAGTTCCTGCAAGAGCCTCCAAAGTTAAATTAGGTTTAGTAAAACAAAATAATTTTTCTGGAGATGCTCCAAACAAAATATCCTTACTATTTCTTTTCCAAACATATCTGCATGTATTTGGATGATTCTTTTTAAATCTTTTTAAAATTTCTACTAAATCTAATTTATTTCTAAATTTTATTTTAATCCTATTCGCTAAAACTATCTTTTCGAGAATACCTTTTTCTACTAATTGAATTCCTCTATTTAATACTTTTTTCAAACTTGTATTAGAAATTTCTAAGGAGTGTAAGAAATCGTCAATAATAGGTAAATCAAAACTATTTTTTAAGCTAGATGATTTTATTAATTCTGGCTCAGAATTAATAACTTTATTTCTAATTGTCCATATTTCTTCAATTAATGTTCTTAATGATGATTTACCTTCAACATGACCATTGATTCTTAACCAGCAATTCTTATTACTTTGAATAATTAATATTTTTGGTAAAATAGCTTCCAAAGAAGGGACATCAGAAGATAAATTCTTATTATTCAAGTTTTCAGAAAAAGAAAATAAATAAATTATTTTTGAAAGTGCAGAATTATGTGATTCATTAGTTAAGTTAATTAAATTTTTAAAATTCTCAGAATTAAACTCTTTTGCCACCTCAAATCTTTTAGGACCATCCAAAGTAACATATTTACATTTCTCAAAAGCAATATATGAAATACCATTAGATTCCTCCCAGAATGAAGAAAACTGATATTTATTTATAAACAATTCATATACTTGTAATAAATCAATACAAGGAATCTCAACACAAATACTTACTAATCCAGAATTTTCTACTTTCTTATCGAAAGAGGAAAATACATCTTTTAAAAAATCTGTTAAGTTTAAATCATTTTTCATTACTTATTGAAAATAACTAAAAATCATGCAATAAAGTAAAAAATGTAACTCAATTTATAAACTACATTTAATAATGATCGAATTTTGTGAGTTAAATAAAAATGGACGAAGATAAAAAAAAATTATGGAAACAAGCGATAAAATGGCCTCTTTATTCTGTTGCCATACTTCCAGTTTTAATAACAGGGGCTTATATACTCAATCAATATGAAAAGGTAAAAATTTATAATTTAATCGCATTTACTTTAGCTGCAATTTTTATATTACTTTGGGAAAACCTAACTAATGATTTATTCGACGCAGAAACAGGAATCGATGAATTTAAATTCCATTCAATTGTAAATCTTATAAAAAATAAAAAAATAATTTCGTTTATTGCATATACATCTTTAGTTATTGGTTTATTAATAATTTCAATTATTTCAGTATCAACAAGTATCAACATTTTGATTTTAGTGGCATCTTGCTGCTTCCTAGGATATTTATATCAAGGACCTCCTTTTAGATTTGGCTATCAAGGCTTAGGAGAACCATTATGCTGGCTTGCATTTGGACCTTTCGCCTACTCTGCAGTCTTAATTGCTTTAAATCCTTCTAATATTTACTTAGAAAATGTTCCCTGGAAAGTTTCTTTATTACTTGGTTCAGGACCTTCATTAGCAACAACTCTTGTATTATTTTGTTCTCATTTTCATCAAATTTCTGAAGATAAAAAGCATGGGAAAAATTCACCTTTAGTTCGCCTAGGAGCAAAAAAAGGTTCTCAATTTGTGCCTTGGATAATTTTTACAATATATATTTTTCAACTTTTAACTATAGTTACTGGATTTATTCCAGTGTTTTGTATCCTTTATTTTATTAGTTTTCCTCAAGCAATAAGACTTATAAATTTATTAAAGTCTTATTATAAAAAACCTTCTGCAATAAAAAATTCCAAATTCGTCGCAATAAAATTTCAAACTCTTAATGGAGTTGGCTTAATCACAGGATTAATATTTAATTACTTACTTAATAAATGAACATAATATTTAAAAAAAAATCTTATAGCTTTAAGTTATCCACAAAAGTAAAAAATTCTAAAACCACTTATCTTACAAAACTGGGTTGGATAATTAAATTAACAAGTAATGATAAAAAAATTGGGTTTGGAGAAGTTTCACCACTTCTAGAAGATGACTTAAAAAAATGTGCAAAACAACTAAATATGATACCTGAGAATGTAGAAGTATTTAATTTATCTGAACAAATAAATAATTTTCACCCATGCATTCAATCTGCAATAAATTCTGCATTAGCTGAGATAAATGGAAAAATAATTTTTAAAGAAAACTATGCCTTTGATGAAATCGATAAAACAGCCATACTTTTAAATTCTGAAAATGTAATTTCAGAGCTAGATATAATTAAAAAAAGACAATCAAAAATTGGGAAACCAGTAACCATAAAATGGAAATTAGCATTAAGAGATAACCATGAGGAAGAAGCAAATTTAGAAGAAATTTTAAGCCAAATAAGCAATAATATTAAGTTAAGAATAGATGCTAATGGTTCTTGGGGTAGAAAGATTGCTAATAGATGGGCTGATATTTTGAAAGATAACAAAAACATAGATTGGTTAGAACAACCTCTCTGTGTTGATGATATTGAAGGAATGAAAGAACTCAACAAAAAAATCCCGATAGCCTTAGACGAATCACTTTTAAAATTTCCAACTTTGATTGATGAGTGGAAGGGTTGGCAAATTCGAAGGCCTTCTCAAGAAAATAATCCAGTTAAGCTTCTAAGAGAATTAGAAAATAAAAAAGCTTTAATATCTATAAGTACTTCATTTGAAACTGGAATAGGGAAGAGATGGCTTTATCATTTATCGTCTCTACAATTACAAGGACCAACTCCAAAAGTTCCTGGTTTAGCAATAAATAAATTCCCTAATTCGTTTCTATTTTTAAATGAAGCAAAAAAGATATGGGATCAACTATGAAAAATAAAATTCATACTATTGAAGTTGAAAATAATGAAACTCAATCTGTAGAGAAAATTATTGAAAAAATTAGAGAGAAGAAAATTATTTATGTAAAAAACAAATTTTATAAAGATGAAGATATATTAAATTCAATTACTGAAAATGGGCCCGCAATTATTTTAAACAGTAGTGGCAGTACTGGAAAACCAAGAAAATGTTTTCACCATTTAGATAATCTTAAATTATCTGCATTTACATCAGGCCAATGGCTTATTGAACAAGGATTTGAATTACAAAACTGCTTAATTTTAAATACTTTACCCCTGAACCATATAAGTGGCTTAATGCCAATTGTTAGAAGTCAAACTTGGGGATGTGATTGTATTAATATTTCTCCAAATTTAATAAAAAAAACTCGAGAACTTTTACTTTTTACAATTAAATCTAAAAAAAACAAAAAACATCTAATTACATCATTAGTACCTACCCAATTACAAAGACTTTTAGCTCAAAAAGATGGTATTAGTTGGCTAAAAATTTTTGATCTAATTTGGGTAGGTGGAGCTTCTATCTCAGGCGAAACTGCAGAACAATGTATAGAAGAAAAAATAAAATTAGCACCTTGTTACGGCTCAACTGAAACAGCAGCAATGGTTACTAGTTTAAAACCAAAAGAATTCTTAATGGGTTTTGAAAATGTTGGAGAAATACTACCTGATACACAAATAAGAATTAACACACAAGGAATAATCGAGATTAAATCAGCCAGAATTGGAATCGAAATAATAGACTCTTCAAAAACTGAAAATTTCAAAAATAAAAAAGGGTGGTGGCAAACCGGTGATTTAGGTGAAATTAATCAAATCAATAATTCTTTATATTTAAAATTTCTTGGAAGAAGTGATAAAGCTTTTAATTCAGGAGGAGAAATCGTTTTTCCAAAAATAATTGAAACTCGATTAAATGCTTTCATTATTAAAGAAAATATCCCAATTAATAAATTCAATATTTCAAAAGTATCCGACAAATTATGGGGAAATAAAATTAATATAATTATTGAATTTAGAGAACTTACAAATCATAAAAAAATTGAAAATTCTTTAAATTTATTAAAAAAATTTTCCCAAAGTTGGCCTAAACATGAAAAACCTGAAAAGTGGATTGTTAAAAATAAACTATAAATTTAAAAAATAAGAATTAGCATTCTTTTAAATTTGCACTTACATTTGAAGCTTCTATCCACCTTTCTAACTGATCGGGAAGTTCTATTTTATTTCTTGAATCAACATCTATGGAACAATGTATTATTTTTCCTTCTGCTACTTTATTTCCATTTTTTATAAAAAAGCTATTTACTTGGAACAAATGTGTATTAATTTTATGAGGGGTAATTTTTATTTTTAAAAAATCTCCAATTTTTATAGGCGCAAGAAAGTTTGCTTCGCAATTTACTATGGGGAAAATAATTTGAGATTTACGTATAGAAAAATCCGGGAAAATATCTTGATAAGGAATCCCATAAATTTCAATACTCTCTTCCCAGGCTTCGTGCGACCATTTTAATAAGTTGTGAAAATGAATTACACCTGCAGAATCACAATCACCAAATCTTACCTTCTTCTGCAATATTAACCAATCAGCGGGTTTCATTTAAAGAACTTATCTATCAACAGATCCCATAATGACATCTATTGAACCAAGGATTGCCATAATATCTGCGATCTTGGCACCTTTAAGAATATGAGGCAATATTTGCAGATTATTTAAATCAGCTGCTCTGATTTTAAATCTCCACGGGGTAACTTCATTATTTCCTTGAATAAATACACCTATTTCTCCTTTACCGGACTCTAATCTTGTATACAATTCTCCGTTAGGAATTTTAAACGTTGGAGCAACCTTCTTAGCTACATATTGATAGTCAATACCAAATATTTCATTTTTCTTATCTTCAGCCGCCATTCTTTGAGCTTCTAAATTTTCTGTTGGACCTCCTGGAATCATTTCGCAGGCTTGGCGAATGATGCTCAGTGATTGTCTCATCTCTTCAACTCTTACTCGATATCTCGCATAGCAATCTCCCTCTTTTTCTGAAGCAATCTGCCAATCAAAATCGTCATAACATTCATAACTATCGACTTTCCTTAAATCCCAGGAAACTCCAGAAGCTCTAAGCATTGGCCCAGACAAAGACCAATTAATTGCCTGGTCTCTTTGTATTGTTCCGAGACCTTCAATTCTTTTTCTAAAAATTGGATTATTTGTGATTAATTTTTCGTATTCATCTATTTTAGGACCGAACCAATCACAAAAGTCTATACATTTTTCTAACCATCCGTATGGAAGATCACATGCGACACCACCTATCCTAAAGAAATTATTATTTATTAGCCTTTGTCCAGTAGCAGCTTCCCAGAGATCATAAATCATTTCTCTTTCTCTAAAAATATAGAAAAATGGAGTTTGAGCTCCCACGTCTGCTAAAAAAGGACCAAGCCATAAAAGATGATTAGCAATACGATTAAGTTCGAGCATAAGAACTCTGATGTAACTTGCTCTTTTAGGAACTGGAATATTAGCTAATCTTTCAGGAGCATTTACTACAATAGCTTCATAAAACATTCCTGCTGCATAATCCATTCTGCTTACATAAGGGACATACATTACATTTGTTCTATTTTCAGCTATCTTTTCCATTCCTCTATGTAAATATCCAATTACTGGCTCACAATCAATGACATTCTCACCATCTAGAGTTACAACTAACCTTAAAACCCCATGCATTGAGGGATGATGAGGTCCAAAATTGACCACCATTGGTTCTGTTCTAGTCTCTAGCTGAGCCATTCGAAATTTAACTTCTAAACAAATCTTAGTCGAAAGTTATGCAAACTGACCTATCTGATTCATCTTTTTTCAATCATAAATCAGTTATGACAGATGAGATTATGGCCTCATTAGAGCATTACCCATTAATACATAACAACCAATTTAAAGGAATAGACGCAACTTTAGGCGGAGGCGGGCACTCTTATCATCTATTGAGAAAATATTCGGATTTAAAAATAATTGGCCTTGATCAAGATCCATTCGCAAGAAAATCAGCATCAAAAAAACTTGATGAATTTAAAAATAGGATTGATATAAAGGCTTCAAATTTTGCGGAATTTATACCAAAAGAAAAAGTTTCTTTTGTGATTGCAGATCTTGGAGTAAATAGTAACCAAATTGATGATCCTAAAAGAGGATTTAGTTTCCAAAAAGATGGTCCACTTGATATGCGGATGAATCCTTTTCTTGAGGTTAATGCAGAGAATTTAATTGAAGATTTAAATGAAAAAGATCTAGCTAACCTAATTTATAAATATGGAGATGAAAGACTATCAAGAAAGATTGCTAGGAAAATAAAAATGGATTTGAAGGAAAATGGTAAATATTCTGGAACAAAAGAGTTAGCTTATTCTATTGCCGGCTGCTTCCCACCAAAACAAAGATATAAAAAATTACACCCAGCAACAAGAACATTTCAAGCACTAAGAATTGCCGTTAATAAAGAAATTGAAGTACTAGAAAAATTTTTGCAAGTTGTCCCTAATTGGCTTCTACCGGGGGGAATTATTTCTATTATTAGTTTTCATTCCCTGGAAGATAGGTTAGTTAAAAATTCTTTTAAGAATGATCAAAGAATAAAAAATCTCACAAAAAAGCCAATCACACCATCCGAACAAGAAGTCGAACTAAATAGAAGAGCTAGAAGTGGAAAATTAAGAATTGCTCAATTAAGAAGCTAATAATTTCTAACGTAATGATTTGATCGTATTTGTAAGAATTTGAATTGCTTCTTTTATCTCTTTTGAATTAGTACTTAATCCAATACTTAACCTTATTGAAGATTCTGCTTCTTTAAAAGATCTACCTAAGGCTAGTAAAACATGAGATGGTTCACCATTACTGCATGCAGATCCACTAGAACAAATTATTTTTGATTTTAAAACTTTATGAAACTTTGCTCCGTTTAAATCCAAGACAGTGAAATTTAAATTTTGAGGTAATCTTTTTTCTATTGAGCCATTAATTAATAAACCAGAATTATTTTCTAACAAACCCTCCAAAAGATTATTTCTATACAAAAGTAATTTCTCAGCATTACTTTTTTGATTAGAAACTGCTATCTCTATTGCTTTAGCAAAGCCAACTACTAAAGGAAGAGGTAATGTACCAGACCTGAGACCATATTCCTGACCTCCGCCAACAATTAAAGGCTCAAGATTAATTCCTTTATCAATCAAAAGAAGTCCAATCCCTTTAGGACCATATATTTTGTGAGAACTCATCGTTATCATATTTACATCTGATAAAAGATTTTCTAACTCGATATACCCTAAACATTGTGCAAAATCAGAGTGGAGAGTTATTCCTCTCGATTTACATATCTTTGAAATATTCCCTATAGGCTGAATAACTCCTATTTCGTTATTTGCCAACATAACACTAACCATAAATGTATCTTCTCTTATATTTTTTTTGAATTGTTCTTCTGAAATTAATCCATCTTTCTCAGGATTAATTTCCGTAACTTGAAATCCCTCTTTTTTTAGTTGGATTAGTGGTTCAAGTACAGCTTTGTGCTCCGTTTTTAAGGTAATAATATGTCCATAATTTCCTGTTTTTTTATAGTAATTTCTCGCAAAACCCAATAAAGCTAGGTTATTAGACTCTGTTGCGCCACTTGTAAAAATAACTTTTTTATTCTTAAGAAATAAATTTTGTTCTATTTTTTCTCTTGAGGCCTCTAATATAGCGCTTGCTTTGATTCCAGCCAAATTAGATTTGCTTGCAGGGTTAGAAAATATCTCACTCCAAAAAGGTTTCATAGAATCAACAACATCCTTAGAGCAAGGAGTCGAAGATTGATAATCTAGTAGTATAGGAGTTGATAGCATTGTATTTAGTATATAAAATTCTCTTTATTACTAGAAAATCAAATTAAAGAATTCAAAAAATGAATGAAATTAATCAAATAAATAATGAACCGGTAAGAAAATCAAGAATTTTATTAGTTGATGATGAGCCCGGATTAAGAACAGCTGTTAAAACATTTCTAGAAGATGAAGGCTTTGAAATATTTATTGCAGTTGATGGAGAGGATGGTTGGGAAAAAGCTCAAACAGTTTTTCCTGATTTAATAATAAGCGATATTATGATGCCACGAGCTAACGGTTATGCTTTATTAGAAAAAATTAGAGAGGATGAAAAATTAGGAGGAACTCCTGTTATTTTTCTAACTGCAAAGGGAATGACCCTAGACAGAACAGAAGGTTATCTCGCAGGAGTTGATGATTATATTTCCAAACCTTTCGACCCTGATGAATTAGCTGCAAGAGTAAAAAACGTAATCAACAGACAAGAACGTTTACTTAAAGAAGCCGCACGATTCGCGGATATTGATGTAAGCAAAATGGCGAAGCAAATTACTGAAATAAAATCTATGCTCACAGACCAAAATCCCACTAATTCAGAAAATAAATTAAATCTTCCTACTTTTACTCCAAGAGAAGCAAGTGTACTGCAACTAGTAGCAGAAGGGCTGATGAACAAGGAAATTGCAAGGCAGCTTGAAACATCTATTAGAAATGTTGAAAAATATGTAAGTAGACTTTTTATCAAGACAAGTACATCTAGCCGAACAGAATTGGTTCGTTATGCACTTGAAAATCATTTGGTAAAATAAATTATTAAATTTTCTCGAATTCAATTAGTTTTGAAAAATAAAAAGGAGCTTTATTTAATTTCTTTTTAACCACTTTAAATCCTCTTTCTTTAGCAGCATTAATAATGCCCTCTTCTTTTAATGTATATGCTCTTGTAGTTTTACTTGGCCCAGGAAATAATTTCCCAATATTTTTTAGAACAGCAAGAACCGGAGTATAAGGAGCAAAGCTAACGATTAGTTTTTCTTTGCTTAAATCGCATAGATGTTGGACCATTTCTTCAGCAATCGGTTGAGGATAATGAATAAATACATCTAAACAAACTACAACATCAAATAATCCTTTTAATTTTTCAAGATCACAAACCTCATATTTTATTTTACCTTTAGTCAAACCTAACTCCTTGATACGTTTTTTTGTTTCTTTAATCATTTCAGAAGAAATATCGCTCACCTGTAGTTCTTTTATGCCAAGTCTTAGTAAAGGTATAGACAGACTTCCTACACCACATCCTGCATCACAATAACTTTTTTTTGTTAGTTCAGGATAATTTTCGATGTATGAGACCACATCGTCTACAGTTTTTTGATGTCCTTTCCTAATATTTTTCTGAACTGTATTAATTTCATCAGATTTGCTATAAATTTTATTCCATCTTTCAAAGCCAGTGCCATTAAAATAATCCCTAACTTCACTTTTTTCAATAATCTTATTAGACGTCATAGTTTTCTATGAAAATTTATTCTTTTTATATTAACTAACTGGCGCCAAATTAATTGCACGCCATTATAGGAAAGAATTGATTTGTTATTTTGTCAGAATTGAATTCTAAAAATATTTATAAAATCGCTGTCGTAATGGGTAGTGATTCAGATCTAGAAACATTGAAACCTGCTATTGATATTTTAAGAGAATTTGGAATAAAAACTGAAGTTTGTATACTTTCTGCACATCGAACACCTATTGAAATGATGGAATATGCAAAAAATGCAGAATCAGAAAACATAAAAGTAATAATTGCCGGTGCTGGTGGTGCTGCTCATCTTCCAGGAATGCTGGCATCCATAACTTGCATTCCTGTAATTGGAGTACCAGTAGAAAGTAAGGCCCTTAAGGGGATTGACTCTCTTCTATCAATTGTTCAAATGCCAGCTGGGATTCCAGTCGCAACAGTTGCAATTAATGGAGGCCAGAATGCTGGATTATTGGCAATAGAGATAATCAGTTTATTTGATGAATCCATAAAGAAAAATTTAAAAGAATTCAGAGAAAATCTTCATACACAGGTAAGAAATAAAAATAGTAAGTTATCAACTATTGGAGCTGACAATTATCTTCAAAAAAAATGACACCTATATTTACATTAGGCCTTTTTAAGAAAGTTTTCTTTTTTAAGGTAGTTGATAACTTTTTCAATGGAATCATTTAAATCTAACAAACCTGTATCAACAACAATTTCTGGATTATTAGGAGCTTCATATGGACTAGAAATGCCTGTAAATTCCTTAATTTCTCCTAAACGAGCTTTTTTATAAAGACCTTTAGTATCTCTATTTTCGCAAACTGTGATATCTGCAGAACAATAAACTTCAATAAAATCCTTAGATCCAATAATTTTTCTCACCTTATCTCGATCGCTAATAAATGGAGAAACGAAAGCTGTAATAGTTATTATCCCAGCATTCATAAATAAATTCGCAACTTCTCCAATTCTTCTTATATTTTCTTCTCTATCTTCATCCGAAAACCCAAGATCTTTACATAAACCATGTCTAATATTATCTCCATCCAAAACATAGGTCGAAAAGCCATCTAAGTGTAGTACTTCATTTAAAGCGTTTGCCAAAGTACTCTTACCAGAACCAGATAAACCTGTAAACCAGATAACCATACCTTTATGACCTCTCATTTTCTCCAACTTTTCTCTATCAATAGTTAAATTGTGCCACTTTATATTGGTTGACTTTGTTTGATCTTGTTCTTTCATTTTTTGGATCATCAAAATTAAAAACCTATCCTAACCCTTGTTTCATAAATTATGAAAACCCTCTTTACGAAGAAAGTCAATTGATTTCGATACCATATCACCCTGTAACTGGATATTTTTATCAACTAATGTTCCTCCCGTACCACAAAAAACTTTAATTTTTTTTAGTAATTCTTTTAATAAAATTTCATCTTGAGTTCCTAAACCTCCAATTAAAGTTATAGTCTTGCCCTTTTTACCTTTTTTTTGTTTTGAAATATTTATTTTTGATCTTTTATTAAGAGTATCAAGCTTAGCTGTTTCTACAGACTTTTTTTCTTGATTATCAAATTCGATCCAATTCTTTTTTCCCATTATTTTAAATATAATCTATAGTTAGTTAATACTTATTCTATAGAAAAAGTGGTAAGTACATTTTCTCGCGAAGATCAAAACTATAAAAATGACGATTTAAATCAACCCTCCAAAGAGGGGAGATTTGGAAAATATGGTGGTCAATATGTTCCTGAAACTCTAATGCCTGCTCTTTTTGAACTTGAAACAGCTGCATCAAATGCATGGAACGATAAACTTTTTGTAGAAGAATTAAATCATCTTCTTAAGACTTATGTAGGAAGAGAAACTCCACTTTATGAAGCCAAAAGACTTACTGAACATTACAAAACTAAACAAGCTACTCCAAGAATATGGCTCAAAAGAGAAGATTTAAATCATACTGGTGCTCACAAAATTAATAATGCCCTTGGACAAGCTTTATTAGCAATAAGAATGGGCAAAAAAAGAATAATTGCAGAAACTGGAGCGGGTCAGCATGGAGTTGCTACGGCTACTGTTTGTGCGAGATTTGGCTTGAAATGTATTATTTATATGGGTGCTGAAGACATAAAAAGACAATCACTTAACGTCTTCAGAATGAAACTTCTAGGAGCTGAAGTTAAAGTTGTAAATTCGGGAACTGCAACACTTAAAGATGCTACTAGTGAAGCCATTAGAGATTGGGTTTCTAATGTAGAAACGACACACTACATTTTAGGATCAGTTGCAGGTCCGCACCCTTTCCCGAAGATTGTGAGAGATTTTCATGCAGTTATTGGAGAAGAAACTAAAAATCAATGTCTGGAATCATTTGGGACTTTGCCGGATATTTTACTTGCTTGTGTAGGTGGTGGATCAAATGCAATGGGCCTTTTTCATCCTTTCGTGAAAGAAACATCTGTACGACTAATTGGTGTTGAAGCTGCTGGAAGCGGAGTTGATACTGACAAACATGCCGCAACTATCACTAAAGGATCAGTTGGAATTTTGCATGGATCAATGAGTCTTCTTTTACAAGATAATAATGGTCAAGTACAAGAAGCTCACTCAATAAGTGCAGGTTTAGATTACCCAGGAGTAGGGCCTGAACATAGCCATTTAAAAGATATAGGTAGAGCTGAATATGGATCAGTCACAGATCAAGAGGCTTTAGATGCTTTGAGACTTGTTAGTGAACTTGAAGGAATTATTCCGGCACTTGAAACTGCCCATGCCTTTGCATGGCTGGATAAATTATGCCCGACTCTTGAAAAAGATACTCATATAGTTATCAATTGCTCAGGAAGAGGTGACAAAGATGTTAATACTGTTGCATCTTCATTAGATATTTAATCAATACCTTGGAATTGATGGGTCAATATATCTACTCCATCCATCAATACCCTCTTCCAAATTCCATATTTCGCTCACAATATTATTATCTAAGCACCATTGACAAAAATTATAACTTCTTATTCCTGCATGACAGCTTACAACAATTTCTCTGTCTAATAAATCAGCAAATATTTCTTTAACGTATTCAGATGTGACTTTACTTATTGGTATATGTATAAATTTTCTTGAGAAACGAGCTAGTTCAAGCTCTGACTGTTCTCTTACATCAATCAAAACTGGATCTTCTTTCTCAGAATTCAACCAATCATTGAGATTAGAGGCATTTATAGATTTTGGATAATTTCCCAATTGAGAGGATAAATTATTTGTTATTTACAATTTAATAAATTAAGTTGCAGTGGGAAATTTATTGTTAAAAATAAAAATAAACATTGATAATGAAACTTAGAATAATAGCAATAATACTATTATTTTCTTTATTACTTTTTTTTGGTTTTAAAAAAATTTCTGCTAATAAAAATAAAGAACAAAGTACAAATATTGAGCAACTAAATATCCTAAAGTATATTCCTGAAAAAAATAAATTATTATTTATTTCAAATTTAGATAGTTTTGATATTATTAACAATAATGAAAAAGATAAAAATTCAAAAAATCAAGATAACTTTTTTTTAATAAAAGATTCTATATTCGATTACTTAGGTATAGATCTAGGTAAAAACAAATTTGAAGATATTTATGATAATGAACTTATAATCTCAACTTTTGAGAACAATAAAAAACTTAAAGATGATATTTTGATTGTTTTTAAAATTAAGCCAGAAAAAACAATAGATGATTTATTACATTTGCCTAATAAAATTGATCAAGTTGATGAATTAATTTCAATTAATAGAGAAGATAAAATGAATTTCCTTAACTTTATATATCGGACCGAAGATAATTATGTAATTGCTTCATCAGATAAAAACTTAATCAAAAATAGTATTAACTCAAGTTATCATTTTAAAGAAAAAAAATTTGAATATGAAGGAGAACTTTCTGGACTAAAAAACGAAAAAAATCTATTATTTACGAAAAAATTTCCGGAAAGCATATTTTTTAATAAAGAAATTTTTACTGAGAATAATGAAGATATTATAGCTACAACATTTGATTTAAAAAATAAACATTTGTTTTTAAAATCATATTTGCTTAATAATAAAAAAAATCTTGATATTTTTACTTACGATAAGCTAATAAATCAAGATAATAATAATAAAGATAATCCTGAAGTTTCAATTTTTAGCAATGTAAAAAGTTTTGACAAATTCATTAAACCTTTAATAAATGATTTTGAACAAAGTTTTTTTGAAGATCTTAATCATAATGCAAATCAAAACATCTTAATTCTCAATTCAAAAAAAGATTGGCTTATTGCATTTGAAAAAAATAATGAAGATCAATTTGATTTCAGTGCTTTGAAAAAACTAAAAGATTTTAATAAATATACTTTGAAACAAAATGAAGACATCTACTCGATTTATTCTAAAGATATTCTTGAAGAAAAAGAAAATATTATAAAAGAATTAACTTATGAAAATATCTTTTCAATAGAATCAAAAGATTTACAAATCATAAGTAACCATTTAATAAATGGTAAAAAACTAGAATCAATCTCAAAAAAATTTTTAAACCTAAAAAGTAACAAAGATAGATCTACTTTTCTTTATGCAAAAGTTGACATCAAAGATGAAAATTCTAATACAATTAAAAATTTTACTGATTTGCAAGATCTTAATTTTCTCATTAAAAATATTTTAAAAATTTCTAATGATGAATCTATAGAAATCATTAGGCAATCTATTCCTGAAAAAAATCCAATTCTTTATACAGAAACAATATTAAAAATACTTTAATAAATTCATTAAAAAAACTTTGAAAGACAATCAATTGAAATTTTTGTGAAGTTAATAACTTGTGGTTAATTAAAAATTATTTGACTATCTTTAATCTATAACTATTTAGTATCGAATTAAGGATTTGGATAGCAACAAACTAATTTTAAAACCAGGATTAGAGGGTGTCCCAGTTACTAATTCATCTATCTGTGATATTGACGGCAATAAAGGTAAATTATTGTACAGAGGCTACTCCATTGAAGAACTATGCAAAAAAAGCAGTTTTTTAGAAACTGCTTACCTATTGATTTGGGGTGAATTGCCTACAGCTATTCAACTGAGAGATTTTGAACAAGAAGTTCAAATGCATCGAAGGTTAAGTTTTAGAGTCAGAGATATGATGAAATGTTTTCCCGCAACGGGTCATCCTATGGACGCTCTTCAATCTAGTGCCGCTTCTTTGGGGCTTTTCTATTCACGTAGAGCAATAGATGATCCTAATTACATTTACAACGCTGTAATAAGACTAATAGCAAAAATACCTACTATGATTGCTGCGTTTCAACTTATAAGAAAAGGACAAGATCCCATTCAACCACGAGATGATTTAACCTACTCATCAAATTTTCTTTACATGCTGACCGAAAAAGAACAAGATCCTATAGCTGCTAAAGTTTTTGATAGGTGTCTAATTCTACATGCCGAACATAGTTTAAACGCAAGTACATTTAGCGCTCGAGTAACTGCGAGCACTCTTACAGACCCATATGCTGTCATCGCCTCTGCAGTAGGGACCCTCGCTGGCCCACTGCATGGAGGAGCAAATGAGGATGTGATCGCAATGTTAGAAGAGATTAAAACCCCAGAAAATGCCGGGTCTTTTTTAGATAACGCGATAAAAAATAAAAGTAAGATAATGGGCTTCGGCCATAGAGAATATAAAGTTAAAGACCCAAGAGCAATAATTCTTCAAAAACTTGCAGAAGAGCTTTTTATTAGATTTGGAGCAGATGAAATGTATGAAGTGGCTAAATCACTGGAGGCAGAGGCAATCCCAAGACTTGGACCTAAGGGTATATTCCCTAACGTGGACTTTTATTCTGGTCTTGTTTATAGAAAACTTGGTATTCCTCGTGATTTATTTACTCCTATTTTTGCCATATCTAGAGTGGCAGGTTGGTTAGCTCATTGGAGAGAGCAACTTGGAGCAAATAGAATTTTCAGACCGTCACAAATCTATACAGGTTCAGAACCAAGAAATTGGATCAACCTAGAAAATAGAGAATAATATTTGCAGCTTTTCATAAAAAAACACACATATTGTTTGTGAAGAGTTAATCTATTAAGTAAATAACAAAAAATTTTGGAATACGGATTAGATCTCGAATATAGTTTTAATGAACTTTTAAAAGGTTTTGGTTTTTCTAGTGAAATTGCTCATTTAATTTGGCTTCCTCTACCTATGCTTTTGGTTTTAGTAGCGGCAGTTGTTGGCGTTTTAGTAACAGTTTGGCTTGAAAGAAAAATATCAGCTGCTGCTCAACAAAGAATAGGTCCTGAATATGCAGGAGCGCTTGGCGTCCTCCAACCAATTGCAGATGGTCTTAAATTACTTGTCAAAGAGGATATTATTCCTGCTAAAGCAGATGGAGTCCTCTTTACTGCAGGGCCTATATTAGTTCTTGTCCCAGTTATTCTCTCATGGCTAATTGTTCCTTTTGGAAAAAACCTTTTGATAAGTAACGTTGGTATTGGAATTTTCCTATGGATCGCTTTAAGCAGTATCCAGCCAATTGGACTTCTTATGAGCGGATATGCATCAAACAATAAATACTCATTATTAGGAGGATTAAGAGCAGCAGCTCAATCAATAAGTTATGAAATACCTCTAGCTCTATCTGTATTGGCTATCGTACTAATGACAAATTCTCTAAGTACTATTGATATTGTCAACCAACAAAGTGGTGCTGGAATATTAAGTTGGAATATTTGGAGACAACCAGTTGGTTTTATAATTTTTTGGATTTGCGCTCTTGCAGAATGTGAAAGACTTCCATTTGACTTACCTGAAGCTGAAGAAGAATTAGTTGCAGGATATCAAACTGAATATGCAGGAATGAAATTCGCATTGTTCTACCTTGGCAGTTACATTAATTTAATCCTTTCAGCTTTATTAGTATCAATACTTTATTTGGGAGGATGGGGTTTTCCTATTCCAGTTGAGTTAATAGCGAAGTTTCTAAATTTGCCCATTAATGCACCCCTCATACAAGTTTTTACTGCATCGATTGGAATCGTAATGACAGTTTTGAAGGCATATCTTTTAGTTTTCATTGCAATATTATTACGTTGGACAACTCCCAGAGTAAGAATAGATCAACTATTAGATCTAGGATGGAAGTTTCTTCTTCCAATTTCTCTTGCTAATCTTTTGATAACTGCAGGATTAAAACTTACTTTTCCGCAATTCTTTGGTGGTTAGATTTTAAGTAAAAATACTTAAATTTAAAATTAATCCACTAAAATAAAATTATTAAGTGAATTCTTCAAAATGAAAAATTTCCTTCAACAAATAAATAGCTATATTAAAGAAGCATTAAATGCTGGTAAATATTTATATAATGGCTTATCAGTAACTTTTGATCATCTTCGAAGAAGACCTGTAACTGTTCAATATCCATATGAAAAATTAATACCTTCTGAAAGGTATAGAGGAAGAATACATTATGAATTCGATAAATGTATTGCTTGTGAAGTTTGCGTGAGAGTATGCCCCATAAATCTACCCGTAGTTGATTGGGTAATGAATAAAGAAACCAAAAAAAAGGAACTTAGAAATTATTCTATTGACTTTGGAGTTTGTATATTCTGCGGAAATTGTGTTGAATATTGTCCGACCAATTGTCTATCAATGACCGAAGAGTATGAATTAGCTACTTTTGACAGGCACAATCTTAATTTTGACAATATTGCACTTGGTAGATTACCCACAAACGTCACAACAGATCCCTCAGTCAAACCTCTAAGAGAACTTGCATATCTTCCTAAAGGTGTCATGGACCCTCATGAAATCCCAGCTTCAGATACTAGAGTTGGTAAATTACCTGAAGAAGTCTATGATTGGATGAGACCTGAATCCAACGAAAATAAAGATAAAGTTTCTAGTCCAAACAATTAATTTCTATTAATTTATGTCTATTGCAATAACAACTCAAATTATTTGTTTTACAGTTCTTTCTTTAGTTATCCTTATTGGAGCACTTGGTGTTGTGTTGCTCGAAAGTATTGTTTATTCTGCCTTTCTTCTAGGAGGAGTTTTTATGAGTGTGGCAGGATTATATCTTCTTTTAAATGCAAGTTTTGTTGCCGCAGCGCAAGTTTTAGTTTATGTGGGTGCAGTTAATGTTTTAATAATCTTTGCAATAATGCTTGTCAATAAAAAAGAAGATTTAAAGCCCATCAATGACATCAAATCGAGAAGAATAATATCAACATCGATATGTTTAACCCTACTTAGCCTCCTTATAAGAGTTGATTTGACCGATGTATGGAGCTTATCTAGTCCTCAAACCTCTATAGGAGAAGAATCAACTATCAGAATTGGTGAACATCTATTTAGTGATTATTTACTCCCATTTGAAGTAGCTTCAGTTTTACTTTTAATGGCAATGATTGGGGCTATAGTTTTAGCTAGAAGAGATGTAATGAGCAAAGATATTTCGACAGGATTACCTGTTGATCAAGAGTTGATTGAAAAATCATCAGAACCATTACTTACAAATAAAAATTAAATTTTCAACTTCCTTATGATGAATTTAGAATCAATTCCTATTCAATCTTTTTTGATAGTATCCTCAGCATTATTTTGCATTGGTATTTGGGGATTATTAAATAGCAGGAATGCAGTTAGAGTTCTCATGAGCATTGAATTAATGCTCAATGCGGTAAATATAAACTTAATGACTTTTTCCTCCTATATTGATAATAATTTAATTCAAGGACAAGTTTTTACTATCTTTGTGATTACTGTTGCTGCAGCAGAAGCAGCAGTTGGACTAGCTATATTATTATCTCTTTATAGGAATAGGGTGACTGTAGATATGGAAAGTTTTAATTTATTAAAATGGTAAAAGCATTAAATGAAACTTTCATTAGTGCTTATTGTATATCGTTCAAATAGTTCTATAGCTCTAGAAGCTGCCAAATTCTGTGAAGAAGTTCTAAAAAGCAAAAATATCAGATCAAACAGAATTGAAAGTGATTTTCATAAAGATGAAATTGAAAAATATCTTTATAATTCAGAATCACAACCAGATATTGGCTTAGTTCTTGGTGGGGATGGGACCTTCCTAAAATGTGCGAATGCATTAGGAGATTATGATATTCCTTTATTAAGCATTAATATTGGTGGTAATTTAGGGTTTCTTACTCAAGAAAAAGATTTTTTATTTGACAAATCTTTTATCGAAATCCTTGAAAACGAAGAATATATTATTGACTTACGAAATAGATTAAATTGTAATGTTTGTGTAAGCGGGACACGGTCAGAGAAGAAAATTATAAAAAGCTACGATGCCTTAAATGATTTTTATTTTAAATCTGTTGAAGAGGATATTTCTCCCACCAATCAAATACAAATTGAGATAAATAACGAGAAAGTGAATGAATACAAAGGTGATGGATTGATCATATCTTCATCTACTGGTTCAACAGCATACTCAATGGCTGCAGGTGGTCCAATAGTTCACCCTAGTGTAGATGCAATGATAATTAATCCTATATGCCCAATGAGTTTAGCAAGTAGACCAATAGTTATACCCAATACTAGTAAAGTAATTATTAAACCAATAAACAAAAGCCAAGGTGAAATTAAATTGTGGAGAGACGGTTCAAAATGTATGACCATTAAGGAAACCTATTATTGTGAGATTAAAAAAGGTAAATCACCCTGCAAAATAATAAGGTTTAAAAAAAGCACTAGCTATTACAATACTTTAATAAAAAAACTTGATTGGAAAGGCGATTTATCTCTGAAAAGTCCAAAAAATTAAATGGTCCTTGAAATAGAAAGACGTTTTCTTATAAAAAATGATAATTGGAAAAAGTTTATAACTAAAAAAATTTTTATTGAACAAGGTTATCTATCAAAAGATCTAGATGGTTGGATTATCAGGATAAGGTTTACAGGTAAAGAATTTAAAATAGCACTAAAAAAACATATTGAAAGTTTTACTAATTATGAATTTGAATACACAATCCCACGAAAAGACGGAGAAACAATAATGTCAAATATTAAAAATGTAATAAAGAAAGAAAGATTCTTTTTAGAAATTGAAAAAAAATCTTGGATTATAGATTGTTTTAAAGACGATAATTATCCACTGGAAATTGCCGAAATCGAACTTACCAATGAAGAGGAAGATTTAAGTCTTCCATCTTTTATATCCAAGGAAATTACTGGACTGATACGTTACTCCAATTTAAGTCTTGCTAATAAACCTTTTTCAAAATGGAATTAGAGGTATTTGACAACTCTCAAAAATAGCTAGTCAAAGTAACCACAATTCCTTTATATTTTCTTTATGTTTAATATTATTTTCTTCAAATGTATGGTCTTTACGACAAAGAAGGAATATTGAGATTTGTTGACTCAGACAAAGATGCTTGCATTGCATATGCTGAACTTTTCGAATTAGGTTCTACAAATTATTGTTTAATGGATTTAGCTAATGATACAAAAAGAAAATTAAGTACTAATCTTGATCAGAGTCAGGAAGAGAACAACAGTTAAATCCATCTCTACAGATCTTTCCATTATCCATTGCCCAATTTAAAAGTGCTACTCTATTTTTAGAACCCGTTTTTGTAAACATATTACTTACATGATTATCAACAGTTCTTTTGCTAATAGTAAGTTTTACTGCAATTTCTTGATTTGTTAGCCCGTCAGCTACGAGATCAATGATTTCCATCTCTCTTGTTGAGAGACCCATCATATCAATGTTGTTTACTTCTTCATCAACCATTTGCATTTAAACAGTTCCTTTTTTATATTAATTAAGTTTAGCAATCTCATTATACTTGTTAACCAAGTCGGGAAAAAAGCAATTGAAATCAAAACTTCAGAAGACTTTAGAAAAAAAATCTAAGGTAATAACGGCAGAGTTAATGCCGCCCAGAGGTGGAAGCCCCGTAAGATCTCTTAAGATAGCACAACTTTTAAAGGATAAGGTACATGCTGTTAACATTACAGATGGAAGCAGGGCTGTAATGAGAATGTGCAGCTTGGCAATGTCCAAACTATTACTGGAAAATGGGATAGAACCTGTGATGCAAATATCTTGCAGAGATCGTAATAAAATTGCTTTACAATCAGACATTCTCGGGGCAAATGCTTTAGGAATTAAAAACATCTTATGCATTACAGGTGATTCTGTAAAAAGCGGGGATCAACAAAACACTAAAGCAGTGCATGAGTTTGAGTCAGTTAGATTGCTTAAACAAATTCAAGATTTCAATAAAGGAATTGACCCTACTTTTGGAGAACTTTCTGACAAAAAAACATTTATATTCCCAGGAGCAGCAGCAGATCCAAGTTGCAGAAATAAAAAAAGTTTAAACAACAGAATTAGAAAGAAAAAGGAGGCTGGAGCTCGATTCATACAAACTCAAATGGTTATGGAAAAAGAAAATTTAATAGATTTTTGTGAAAAAATTGCTAATCCTCTTGAAATACCTGTAATTGCTGGTGTTTTCCTTCTAAAATCTTATAAGAATGCTTTATTCATAAACAAATACGTCCCTGGAGCAAACATTCCTGAAAATATTTTAAATCGTCTTAAAGATGCTAAAAACCCCCTAGATGAAGGGATACAAATTGCTTCAGAACAAGCCCGAGATTTCATTAATATCGCAAATGGTATTCATTTAATGGCAATTAAAGCGGAAAATTTAATCCCTGAGATTCTTGAAAGAGCTAATATTAATCTGGAATATTAATCAAATCAGTCCCTAATAATTCTGCCATTGCCTTCTGCTGGGGAGAGGGCTCAGTCATATCAGATCTTCTAGAATCTGTTATTAACCAATCCAAAGATGCATCTTGCAAATCAAAGTGATCTCCATTTTTGCCAACACAGTAACGACCAAATACTAATTTATCTACGAGTCGAACTCCCTTACCAATTTTTGAATAATCAAAAATAATTGAATTATCAATAGTTGCACCTTCACAAATACAACAACTCGGACCAATCATTGTAGGTCCTATAATTGTTGCTCCATCTTCTATTCTTGTCATCCCACCTATATATACAGGCCCAGTAATATCAACTGCGTCCCAATTAGCAGCAACATTTAATCCAGTAAAAACTCCAGGTTTAATTTCTTTCCCAGGTATCTCTACTTGTCTAACCTTTCCTTGTAACACATTACGAATAGCGCTCCAATAATCAGGGACTTTCCCGATATCTACCCATTCGAAGTCCATTGGTAGTGCAAAAAATGGTAAATCCATTTCAACAAGTTTAGGGAAGAGATCAGCACCAATATCAAATTTTTCAGCTGATGGTATGTAATTAAAAATTTCAGGTTCAAAAAGATAAATCCCTGTATTTATAGAGTCTCCTAAAGCTTTATCAACAGATGGTTTTTCTTGAAACGCCTTTATTCGACCATTTTCATCTGAGACAACTACGCCATAACTTGATACTTGATCTCTAGTCACTTGTTTGGTTATTAAACTTGCAATTGCTCCCTTTTCTTTATGTTTCTTAACTGCTTCAGTTAGATCTAAATCTACTAAAGCATCGCCACAAAGTACAACAAAAGTTTCATCAAAGAATTTTTGAAAATCTTGAATTTTTTTTAATCCACCTGCTGAACCTAAAGCATCTCCTATTAATTCTCCATCTTCAATTCTACCTTCAAAGCTATATGCAATCTCCACACCAAATCTTTGACCATCCCTAAAGTAATTTTCAATTTCTTCAGCAAGATGAGAAACATTAACCATTATTTCTTTAAAACCATGCTCTTTCAGAAGCTCTAAAAGAAACTCCATGACAGGTTTTTGTAAAATCGGTATCATTGGTTTTGGAATGATATGAGTGATGGGCTGAACACGTGTACCTTTTCCCGCCGCAAGTATCATTGCCTTCATGAATTCAAAACCTCTTTTTAAAGATTATACGTTATTGCTATTAAGCTGCTAAGCAGCTGTGGAAGAGGAATTTGTTACTTCGAGATTTTCTATAGGCAATTGAGCTAACCCTCCATCAGGAATTATCCTTTTGATATGAATTGGGCCGTATAAGGAATTAATTTGTTTAATTTCAATTTTGTTTTCTGATGATAAAAATAACAAGGCCCAAAAAACTCCAAGACGATCTTTATCTAAATCATTTTTTACAACTGTTTGCCATTTTTTAACTAAATATTCAAAATCAGTCCACTGCAATGCTTTTTCCCACCCATCAATAAATTTTCCTAATGCTTTAGTGGTTTCTGGTAGTTTCTCGCGATGTGCTAGCGATTTCACTTGAGAAATTAAAGCCCTATCAGAATATTTTTTATTTCTTTTTCTCTTCATTAGAAGAAGATCTTGGGTTTCTATAACTTCAGCAATCGATTCTAATTGACTTACCAATTCACCCAATGTTGTAGTTCTTTTAAGAATTGGTTGTGCTATCGATCTTCTCCTTAAATATTTTTCCGGGTATTTTGGGATATCAAATTCTTGATCAATCCAATCTTGATCATCCACACCAAAATCATCATCAAAATCTGACGAATTTTCTTTAAAAACATCAGATTCCAAAACTTGAGCCTTTAAATTAACTAGAACAGAAGCGGCAAAAAATGCTTCGCTTGTCTCAGATAAATCCTTATGATATGAACCATAACTATTTAAATTGTTTTGAAAAGAATGTGAATATTGCTCTAGAAAACTATCAATTACGCTTATTACATCAATATCCCACGGATCAAGATCACCTTTCCCAGCAGCGTCTTGAAGAAACTTAATCAGTAATCTAGGACCTAATTGTTGCTTATCTATGGGATTTGAATAGGTTATTTTAAGATGAACAAAATCTACTCATAAGATATCTCCTTATTTATTTGATGCCAAACAATATTGCATTAATTTAAGAAATTATATTGTTGGTGCTTTTAAGATTTGACTTTTTTTAGTTCCTGAGAAAATATTTGTTTTCATAGAAGATTTAACTGCAGTTAAATCTCTAGCGACTAAATTATTAATAGATGCAAGATAACTTTCAGTAACTAATCTTGGGTATAAACCTATTCCGATTATCGGTAATAGTAAACAAGCAATAATATAAACTTCCCTAGGCTCTGCATCGATAAGTTTTCGTTCTTCGGTTAATTTAGGATTTTCTTTACCGAAGAAAATTTCTCTTAGCATTGAGAGTAGATAAATAGGAGTAAGTATTACGCCTATAGCAGCTAAAGATGCCATAACTACTCTAAAGGGAAGCGTATAAACCTCATCAGTAACAAATCCTGTGAAAACCATTAATTCGGAAACAAATCCACTCATGCCTGGCAAAGCAAGTGAGGCGAGGGAACAAGCAGTCCAAAGGGCAAACATGATTCTCATTTTTTGTCCTACACCACTCATTTCATCAAGTTTAAGAGTCTTTGTTCTGTCATACGTGGCTCCAACGAGAAAAAATAAACTAGCACCGATCAATCCATGGCTTACCATTTGAAGCATTGCACCGCTTGTTCCAAGGCTACTAAAACTTCCTATTCCAATAAGAACGAAACCCATGTGACTAATAGAGCTGTATGCAATTTTTCTTTTGAGATTTCTTTGCGCAAAAGAAGTTAGTGCAGCATAAATTATGTTTACTACACCCAGTACTATTAACAAGGGGGCAAATTGAGCATGAGCAATGGGTAACAATTGTGCATTAAATCTTAAAAGAGCATATCCTCCCATCTTCAATAAAATTCCAGCCAGAAGCATATGAACTGGAGCTGTAGCCTCTCCATGAGCGTCTGGCAGCCAAGTATGAAGAGGCACTATTGGAAGTTTTACCCCAAATGCAATTAAGAGACCCACATAACAAAGTATTTGAAATTTTTGACTAAAATCCTGAGCTGCCAAATGCGAAAACTCAAAGTTAGGAATTTCTGCACCATAAAAACCCATTGCCAATGCAGCTAGAAGAATAAATATAGAACTGCCAGCTGTATAAATAATGAATTTTGTTGCTGCATATTGTCTATTTTTTCCGCCCCATATTGCTAATAGTAAGTATACGGGTATTAATTCAAGCTCCCAAGTTAGAAAGAATAAAAGCATATCTTGTACAGCAAATACAGCGATCTGCCCACCATCCATTACTAATATTAAAAAGAAAAATAACTTTGGTTTAAATTTGACTGGCCATGCAGCTAAAACCGCTAAAGCAGTTATAAAACTAGTTAATAATATTAGCGGCATAGAAATACCGTCAGCACCAACTGACCAAGTAAGCCCTAAATCAGGAAGCCAATTTATATTTTCTTTAAGTTGAACATTTTCATTACTAATATCAAAACCATTAATATAAGAACCTACAGTTATCAAAAAAGTTATTAATGCAATAGACAATGCAAACCATCTAACCTCTTTACCATTTCCTTTATCTGGGAAAAAGGGTATCACGAAGGCACTACCAATTGGGAACAAAATTGAAGCTGATAGCCAAGGAAAAGTGGACAACCCAGCTCCAAGAGTTCCTAACATTTGTGTAGCAAGATGTGCAGAAAAATAAGTACTCAATTTAATAAGAAATTTATCTTAAATAAAGTCTAGAAATTATCTGTATTTTTTCACCCAATAGACAGTGAAGACACACAATTGTAATTAAGTTACTTGAGGAGATTGAAGGCCAAATATAGCAACTAATAAAATCACCCCTCCAAAAACAATAAGAGCATAAAATTGAGCTCTACCCGTCTCAAAATATTTTAAGCCTTCTCCACTACCAAGGGTTACAAGTCCAGTAAGATTTACGACGCCATCAACAACCTTAGAATCAACTTCCAAAACTTCTTTAGCTAGCTTTCTACTGCCCTTAACAAAAAGTTTTTCATTGATGTCATCTAAATACCATTTATTTGATAAAAATTGATTAACAGTTGGAAACCTTTCTGCAAATAAAATTGACAAATTTATTTTTTTAACGAAATATGCTTGAAAAGCAATAATGATTCCAGCTGATGCGATAAGGACTGAACTTATTGCTAAAGGCAAAAATTCTTTCAATTCAAAAGCTTTTGCCGCAATCTCCGCTTCTTCAGGATCTAGCAAAGTTGCAAATTTACTATCCCATGGGAGTCCCATAAAGCCAATAATTACAGAGGGTACAGCTAAAAATACTAATGGGAATGTCATTGACCAGGGAGACTCATGGATGGAACCATGCTCTTCATGCTCTTCTTCGTTATCTTTATCTAGATTGACCTTTGAAGCTATTAAAAGCTCTCTTTGTAGTTCTTTATTCTCCCCTCTGAAATCACCTTCAAACGTTAAGAAATAAAGTCTAAACATATAGAAGGCGGTCATGCCGGCCGTTAGAAGGCCTACAAACCAAAAAGCTGGAAATGATATAAACGCATTTCCTAGTATCTCGTCTTTACTCCAAAACCCTGCTAGAGGAGGAATCCCGCTAATTGCTATGCAACCTATTAAAAATGTCATAGATGTGTAAGGCATTTTTTTTCTCAAACCGCCCATCAATCTCATATCTTGTGCAAGTACTGGCTGATGACCTACAACTTCTTCCATTGCATGAATTACAGAGCCAGATCCTAAAAATAACATTGCTTTGAAGCAAGCATGAGTAACCAAATGAAAAATTCCAGCAATTGGAGCTCCACAACCCATTGCAAGCATCATGTAACCAAGCTGAGAAACAGTGCTGTAAGCTAACCCCTTTTTTAAATCCATCTGGGTTAAAGCTATGGAAGCTCCTAAAAAACAAGTAATTGTACCAACTAAAGCAATGATGAACTGAATAGAGGGAAATATTGAATACAAAGGTTGAAGTCTAGCAACTAGAAATATTCCAGCGGCAACCATTGTAGCTGCATGAATAAGTGCAGAAATTGGCGTAGGTCCCTCCATTGCATCAGGTAACCACACGTGTAGAGGGAACTGGGCAGATTTTGCCATTGGCCCTAAAAAAACTAAAAAACAAAGAAGTAAAGCAGCCCATATAGGTATTGAATTATCAGATACTGATTGGGAAATACTAGTTGCTATTTCATTAAAATCAAAACTATTTGTTGCCCAAAATAGACCAAGAATTCCTAGTAATAATCCAAAATCTCCAACTCTATTAACAACAAATGCTTTTTGAGCCGCATGTGCTGC
The DNA here is from genome assembly GCF_017695955.1 of Prochlorococcus marinus XMU1419. Taxonomy (NCBI): domain Bacteria; kingdom Bacillati; phylum Cyanobacteriota; class Cyanophyceae; order Synechococcales; family Prochlorococcaceae; genus Prochlorococcus; species Prochlorococcus marinus. Next base: position 143,720 of record NZ_JAAORO010000001.1, on the reverse strand, counting down.
TCCATCTCTGTCGTACCAAAAACCAACTAATAAGTAAGAACACATACCCACCAATTCCCAAAAAACATAAATTTCTAACAAATTTGGGCTAATTATTAATCCCATCATTGAACTACTAAATAAAGCTAAATAAGTAAAAAACCTTACATAACCTTTATCGTGAGACATATAACCATGAGAATAAATCATCACTAGCAAAGTTATGGTAGCTACCAATGCAAGCATTACACTACCCAAGGGATCAAGAACAAAACCCATTGGAATCGTGAAATCTCCAGCATTAGCCCATACGAATAATTTTTCAACAGATTGATAACCATTAATTTGCTCAATCAGAGCCTTATAACTGATTACTGCCGAAATCCCAACAAAAGAAATAAGACCTATAGAAACTATTTCTCTAGAATTATTAATTTTCTTATTGATACTTATTAGTCCCAAACCAGAAATAACCGCCCCAATAAGTGGAAAAACGGGAATTAACCAGGCAATTTCTGAGGCTTGAGGCATCTTTTTAAAACTTATATTTACGATTTTAGACTGTCAATTGAAAAATTCAGACAAAAATGATGAATTAAATGTTTGAACAGCAATATTTATATATTGATGGGACCACCAAAGTAAGCCTATTGCAATTAGTATACCAAGCTGAGATGGCCTAAAAAATTCTTTAATTTTTAATTCTTGCCTCCCTTCAATTATTGCCATAAATGGGATGATGGAAGTATTTTTTTTAAACTTTTCAAATTCCTCTCCAAACCTTTTAGCTAATCTCCTATCGCCATGCCATATTGCGAAAAGATGGTGCAAAATTAATCCAAAAGAAGTTATTAATGTGAATGTTGTCCCAATCCATAAAGTATGTGCAAAACACCAAATTATCTGACCAAAAGCTTGCGGATGTCTTGTAATTCTCATTATTCCTGTCCCATAAATTCTCACTTTAGGTTTTAAAACTGAGGGAATTTCTAACAAATTATAAGTAGCGGGATATAAAAATAAAAAACTTATTGCCGTTAAAAACCAAACTATTACAAAAACAAAACTATTCCCTTGAAAATTCCATAGTCTTATTCCGTCATATCTGTGTACTAGAAAGTAACTAATTAAAACAATTGCTGATGGCAAACTAAAAAAAACAAAGCATAACCGCCATAATCTTGGTCCTATAATTGATTCTGCTTTAATTCTTAAAGCAGCTCCGCCACTATGAATTACTGCAAAAATTAAAATCAACAATAATATTTCTACAGATGTTTTATGTGTCTCCATAGGTTTCGGCTATTCAAATAATTTTGTTCTTAACAAGAATACTTCTAAGCATTAGAATTATAAATAATAGCAGGCACAATAGATGCCAGAATTACCATTTACACTCGACCAATTAAGAATATTAAAAGCTATCGCAGCACAAGGAAGCTTTAAAAAAGCTGCTGATCTACTTTATGTCACTCAACCTGCAGTGAGTTTACAAATACAAAATTTAGAAAAACAACTTGAGATTACAATTTTCGATAGAGGTGGTAGAAAAGCTTTATTAACTGAAGCAGGAAGACTTCTGCTTGAATATTGTGAACGAATATTGAATCAATGCGACGAAGCTTGTAAAGCTATTGAAGATTTGAATAGTTTAAAAGGCGGGACTCTTATCATTGGAGCCAGTCAAACAACTGGAACTTATTTAATGCCAAGGATGATAGGGCTTTTTAGACAAAAATATCCTGATGTGTCTGTTCAACTTCAAGTTCATAGCACTAGGAGAACCGGATGGAGTGTTGCTAATGGACAAATTGACTTAGCCATTATTGGAGGACAATTGCCAAGTGATTTAGAAAATTTGCTACAAGTTATTCCATATGCAACAGATGAATTAGCACTAGTTTTACCCTCTAAACATAAACTATCTAACAAAAAAGAACTTTTAAAAGAAGACTTATACAAATTAAACTTCGTAACATTAGACACTCAATCTACAACAAGGAAAGTTGTTGATAAACTTCTTCAAGATTCTGGACTAGACATTCAAAGATTAAAAATAGAAATGGAACTTAACTCTCTTGAAGCGATAAAGAATGCAGTTCAGTCAGGTCTAGGGGCTTCGTTTTTACCTGTTGTTTCTATTGAAAGAGAATTGGCGGCCGGAACAATCCACAAAGCATTTGTTGCTGACTTAGAAGTAAAAAGAGAACTAAAATTAATTACAAATCCATCAAGATATACTTCTAGGGCATCAGAGGTTTTTAAAAAAAATATATTACCTCAATTTGCTAGTTTAGAGAGCCCATTAAGGCAAATATAAATTTAATCAGAACTGAATCGCCTCTTTATTAATTCCCACTCCTCCATCTTCGGCTTGTCCATCACCTTTTATTATAAATTTATTTTCGTTGACATCAGTTTGATAAACACACTTAACTATCGGTTTATCGCGTATAGATCCAATATAAGCAAAAGTATTCATTCTTTGCTTACATTCTCTTACGTCTTCATTACTAATCGCTCCTTGTTTTTGCAAAACTGTCCAATTCTCCCTTCGAATTACACATCCTGGTTGTAGAGCTGGTTGAGTAACAAAACTTGTGGATGGATTAAGTGTTGTATACATTTCAACGTCAATAACAAATGCACTTGCGCCCCATTGCCTGCAAAATTCAGGATCTGGAACAGCCATATCTAATTGTTGTTGACTAGCAATATTTCCCTGTCCGCCATCAGTTGTACTAGTAATTGCGCTCCCAATACCAACTCCAAGAATTAATACCCCTGCTAGAACGGCAATAGTTCCAGTATTAAAGTTGATCTTTTGTTCAGAAGAAGAAGGCAAACTATTATTTCTTAGTCGATAAGAATCATTTTCTCTTGGATTTGAAGAGTAATAACTTCTATTTGAGCCGCTCCGAGGCCTTCTATTTGAGGGTGGTCTTTTCACAATACTTTATTTGTCTTTGGTAAACCCATTGAGTAGTTCATTACTTTACAATCAGGGTTATAACTCAATTGCCCATTTTGAAGCAAATATTTAATTAAACCCTCTAATTCTGAACCTATTTTCCTAAGTTCGTAATCATCTAAATTCTTTCCTGATCTTTCTTTAACTAATTCACTAAATCTTTCATTAACTTTTTTTAAAGCATCTTCACTCCAAATAAACTCGTTATCGGGATCTAAATCAAGTGTAAGTTTGTTGGGGTGAAACTGTAATTCTTCATCAACAACTTTTGCAGTAAAAATCCTTACATGTCGAGTAGTTGATTTTAAAAGCATTTTTTCCATAATTTTACAAAATAATCAACGAAAAAAAATATAATGTTCTAACTTTAATGTAGCTTATTAGTAAGTGTTTATTTATTTCTTGATTTTATAATGCGTGTTGTAATTGCTGGTGCCGGTTTAGCAGGTTTATCCTGTGCCAAATATCTAGTAGATAATGGTCACATTCCAATTGTTTTAGAGGCTAGAGATGTTCTAGGGGGTAAAGTTGCTGCTTGGAAAGATGAAGATGGAGACTGGTACGAAACCGGTTTACATATATTTTTTGGAGCTTACCCTAATATGTTGCAACTATTTAAAGAATTAGATATTGAAGATAGACTTCAATGGAAAAGCCATTCAATGATTTTTAATCAGCCATCAGAGCCAGGGACATACAGTAGATTTGACTTCCCCGATATTCCAGCTCCCGCAAATGGAGTTTCGGCAATATTAAGTAATAATGATATGCTTTCATGGAATGAAAAAATCCTCTTTGGATTGGGTTTAGTACCTGCAATGTTGAGAGGTCAAAAGTACTTAGAAAAATGTGATACAAAATCATGGACAGATTGGCTAAAAGAACACAATATTCCTGAAAGAGTTAACGATGAAGTTTTTATAGCAATGAGTAAAGCTTTAAATTTCATAGGGCCTGATGAAATATCATCTACCGTTTTATTGACAGCTTTAAATAGATTCTTACAAGAAAAAAATGGCTCGAAAATGGCATTCCTTGACGGAGCTCCTCCAGAAAGACTCTGCCAACCAATGGTTGATTATATTACAGCTCGCGGTGGTGAAGTGCACATGAATAGTCCATTAAGGGAAATTAATCTAAATGAAGATAGTACTGTTAAAAGTTTTACTGTTGCCTCATTAAATGAAAAAGAAAAGAAAGAAATAACAGCTGACGCCTATGTTAGCGCAATGCCTGTTGATCTTTTCAAATTAATAATTCCTAAACAATGGAAAGGTCTAGACACTTTTTCAAAATTAGATGGGTTAAATGGTGTACCAGTTATTAATATCCACTTATGGTTTGACAAAAAATTAACAGATATTGACCATTTACTGTTTAGCAGATCACCACTTCTTAGTGTTTATGCAGATATGAGTATTACATGTAAAGAATATGAAGATCCTAATAGATCAATGCTAGAATTAGTTTTTGCTCCTGCAAAAGAGTGGATAAATAAAAGTGATCAAGATATTGTTGATGCCACTATGGAAGAACTTAAAAAGTTATTCCCAACACATTTCATGGGGGATGACAAAACTAAATTAAGAAAATATAAAGTAGTCAAAACTCCAAGATCTGTATACAAGGCAGTTCCTGGATGCCAAGAGTTTAGACCAAGCCAAAAATCCCCCATTAAAAATTTCTTCTTAGCTGGCGACTATACAATGCAAAAATATTTAGCATCTATGGAAGGAGCTGTTTTAAGTGGTAAATTATGCGCGGAATCAATTCACAAAGAGCATTCCAAAATCCCTCAAAATGTTTCTTAGAAACATTCCAGTAATTTTAAATTTAGTTAAAACTTTTTGAAAAATTCAATTTCTCAACTAGATCAAGCATATGAGATCTGCCGTAAAGAAACCCAAGAATGGGCTAAAACTTTCTACTTGGGCACTCTGCTACTGCCACTAAAAAAAAGAAAAGCCATTTGGGCTATTTACGTATGGTGTAGAAGAACTGATGAAATAATGGATAGCTTAGAAGCTTCAACTAAGTCCAAAGAGGAACTTTCAGATAATTTAGATGCATGGGAAGAAAATACAAAGAATGTATTCAGGGGCAATACTAAATCCGAATTAGATGCAGTTTTATTAGATACGATCAAAAATTATCCACAAAGTATTAAACCTTACCTGGATATGATAGAGGGTCAAAGGATGGATCTCAATAAATTCAGATACAAAAATTTTGAAGAATTAAAACTTTATTGCTATAGAGTAGCAGGGACTGTTGGTTTAATGACGCAAAATGTTATGGGGATTGATAGCGCTTATACTTCTGCGCCATGGAGTGCCAAGCCCGACCCATCAGATGCAGCCATAGCTTTGGGTATAGCAAATCAATTAACGAATATCTTACGAGATGTAGGAGAAGATAGACAAAGAGGTAGGATTTATATCCCACAAGAGGATATTGAAAAATTTAACTATTCTGAGGAAGAACTTTTAAAAGGGGAAATAAACAATCAGTGGAAGGCACTTATGAACTTTCAATTAATAAGAGCTCGCGATTGGTTCCAAAAGTCTGAAGATGGAATAAAATGGTTAAGTTCAGATGCAAGATGGCCAGTATGGACATCTTTACGTCTCTACAGAGGAATATTAGACTCTATTGAAAGGTTAGATTATGATGTTTTTAACAACAGAGCTTTTGTAAAAAATTCAGTAAAAGCTTTTGAAATTCCTATATCTTTTTTAATTTCTCGAATTAAATAACTAAGCAGGTGTTTTTTGATTAGCCAACAAATCTTTTAATTTAGATAATTCTCCAGCCCATCTTGGATCAGGCGCTTGAAGATTAGGTGCATCACTATGAACAATTTTCTTAAAGTCTTTCCTCTTCTTATTCTTATTGAAGCTTCCACTATTTTTTTTATTTGAAGCAGAATCTTTCTTCTCTGAAAGCTCAACTCTTAATTTTGAACCATTAAATTCAAAACCATTTAATTTTTGAATTAGTAAACTAGCATTCTCTTCATTGTTCGTTGTTGCGAAACCAAAGCCTCTGCATTCTTTAGTTTCCTTATCTAGAACTGCTTTAAATCTTATCGAGTCAGAAACTGATTTTATAATTGAATCAAATTCTTTTGGATTAAATTCTTGTGGTAAGTTACCAATGTAGATACGAATGCTCATAAATTTTTTAAAAATGATTTTGAAGTCTGAACTTCTAAACAAAACTAAGCTATGTGTATTTAATCACATTTTGGCGCATTTTGTTCAATCCATTGCTTTGCTTTATAAATAGCTTCATCAAAATTATTCAATCTTTTATATGCGAGTTCCTTTGAGAGATATTGCAAAAGCTCTCCTAATATAGGACCATCATTTATTTTAAAAATTTTTTTTATAACATCACCATTAAGATAATTTGAGGGATGAAATAATTTGTCATCCTTGTCACGCCATCTACTAAGCCAATCAAGGCGTAAATCTTGAGGTAAGTAAAAAATAAAAGATGGAAGAAACATTTCTAATTCTTGATGTAATTTAAACCTATCTAATTCATTTAACTTAGAAACATTTTTTTTCTTCAAAAAAACATGCCACTTTCTCAATAATTTAGTTTTTGTTATTTCAGCTCTATTAAATTTAAGTTTCTCTAAAGATACAACATCTAAAATCTGGCCAACAAAGAATAGTGGTAAGAATTTATCTTTTTCATCTTGATTAAGGCACTCATAATCAATTTCCTCTAAATCCAAAAAAAAAGAATCTTTATATAAATAATCAGATTCAAATATGTTCATTTTTTTTACCAATATTAAGGCTTCAAGAGCATTTGCCCCATTTAATATTTTTTGTATTTCATAATTTATCCTCTCTCGAGCAACAAGACATAATTTTGCTTTATTTTTTTTTATAAAAGTTACTAATTTTAAATCAATCTTAAAATTCAACTCCGCAACGAATCGAAAACATCTCAATATTCTTAAAGGGTCATTAAGCAAATTTATTTCTGAATAAGTTTTCAGCAATGAAAGTTCTAGGTCTTTTAGGCCATTTAATGGGTCAAATAAACACTTTTTATCAAATAAGAAAGCAATTGAATTAATTGAAAAGTCCCTGCTGGACAAATCTCCTTGGATAGTAGAAGAACTCTGATTTGCAATATCAATTGAAATATGATTAAAAATAATTCTTACCACTTCTCTTTTTTTATCTAAAATTACGAATTTTAATTTATGATTTTCTGCAATTTTTTTTCCAATTTTAATAGCATTTAAAGGTACAACAATATCAACATCAACCTTTTCCGTTACTCTTCCTAAAATAATATTTCTTATATAACCACCAACTAAATATGATCCCTTAGGTAAAAAAGATACAATAGGATCCAAATTATAGAATTTTATACTTCTTTCTAATTTTTCAATTATTAGTGTATGATCGGTGAGAATATTATTTTTCATTTTATTTATTCAGTATGTGCATTTGCATCAACTGTAAATGGGTAGATAGATGTATTACTTATCATGATGTCGAAAATAATCATGGTGTTGATCATATTTGCGATATACCTGATTTTAAAGCAAAAAAGCCATTCATCCATGTCAGTATAATTAAAGATAAGAATGGCACTTACAAAACTGATTGGGATGTCCAATCTTGTGAAAGTTTTACGAACGAATTTGGTAAATGGTCTAAATACTATCCAGGCATGAAATTGCCTACTTAAAAGTAATACATGACGAACAATCCCAAACGAAGACATAACATACCTACATTAGCGATACACAGCACAGATAATTCTTTTGGATTTGGATACAGAAAGAACGATAATCATGCATCTGATCAATTATTCATCAAAGAATTTGATAAGAACTTATGCAACAACTTAATAGTTGATTTTAATAAATTTATTTCAATAGAAAACTTACAAAAAGTAAATAAGATAGCTGTCAGTGTAGGGCCGGCAAATTTTAATGCCTCAAGACTTATCGTCGTTTTAGCAAGAACAATTTCGCAACAATTAAATTGTCCATTAGACAGTTTTAGTTCATTTGAAATAATGGCAAAAAGAATTGCATTAAAAAATAATATTCTTGCTAACAAAAAATCATTCTGGATTTACAAAAAATTAAATCGAGAGGGATTTATTGCAGGCAAATATGAGATTTTTCATAACGAAAACAATGCAGATTTAGTCATTCGAGAAACGGTTTTACCGAAACTTATTAAAGAATTAGAAAGTAAAGAACTTTTTTTTGAAGCAAATCATGATGAAGAAAAAGATTTAACAAAATTATTAGATTTATCGAATAAAAATTTTTTAAACGCAAATGTAAATTCATGGCAAAAAGTTTCTCCACTTTATCCTATTTCTCCTTTCAACTAATTATTCATCCAATCAAATTATTTATATTATCTTGAAGGTTCATGGTTACAGATTTTAAAACATCTTTTGATGAGTTTTGAGGCGGCTGTACAGGTTTTCCCACTTTAATAACTATTTTTGAAAAGCAAGGAATGAAGAATTTAAATCGTATTAATCTATGTGAATTTACTATTGCAACTGGCAATAATAATTTTTGATTTTTAAAAGCTAATAATGCAGCGCCTTGTTTTGGCTTATTAACTTGCCCATTTTTTTGGCGAGTACCATCAATAAAAATGCCAATACAATTGTTATTTGATAATTTTTTACATGCTATTTGGATGGTATTTTTATCTGCAATTCCCCTCTTTACAGGATAAGCTCCACAAGCTTTAATAATAAATCCAAGAAAAGGTATTTTAAAAAGCTCTGCTTTAGCCATAAATGATATATTACGTCCAAGAGCATGTCCTAATAAAGGAGGATCCAGTAAAGAACCATGATTAGAGACCATTATAAAAGAATCTTTTTGCGGAATATTTTCTCTACCTATTAAATGTCCTCGAAATAGAAATTTATAAACAGGTAAAACAATAAGTTTACTAACCAATTGATAGATTAATTTTTGATAAATATCATTTTTCATTCAAATTAATAATTTATTTGATCAGAAGATGAAACTTGAGAAATTTTTACATCCTTAAGATGTCTTTTCCCTAAACCGCTAAGTACATTTGAGGGGCCAATTTCAACAATATGAAGATCAGTATCTTTTGCCATTAAATCCATTGTTTCTCGCCACCGAACCCCATTACACATTTGATTTTCTAATCTAATTTTAAGTTCATTCGGATCGCTACAAAGCGAAGGTTCATAATTACTTATTACTGGAAAAGAGGGATTTTTAAATTTAATCTGCTTTAAGTACTCAGAAAATTGTGCTGAAGGCTCATTCATAAATGGTGAATGAAATGCACCTGAGACATTTAACTTCAGAAATTTTTTGCAAGAAATTTCTCTAGATAAATTATCTAATGCTTCATCAGATCCTGATAAAACAACTTGAGAAGAGCTATTATCGTTAGCAATAACAACATCATCAATTTTTTTTACTAATAAATCAAGTTGATTTCTATCAAACCCAATTACTGCAGCCATAGATCCTTTCACAGCGTTCAACATTAATTGAGATCTTACTTTTATTAGTGATACACAATCTTGGAATGAAAAAACATCTGCGCAATATAGTGCCGTAATTTCTCCTAAACTGTGCCCAGCAACATAATTTGGTTTTAAACCATTATTCTTTAAGGCATCTAATAAAATTGACTCAACTAAAAAAAGACAAATTTGTGTATTGCTTGTATTATTTAAATCACTAAGAGGATTTATTGGTTCAACATTTAACTCACAAATTTCAAATAAATTTCTCTCAAATATTTCAGAGGCATAACTAAATCTTTCCTTTGTGCCTGGCAAATTTTCAATTTGTTTTGCCATTCCAATTTTTTGTGAACCTTGTCCAGGGAATACCCATGCAACTGTCATAATGATCCTATTTCGTGTTTAACCCCATTTAATGAGGGCTGCACCCCAACTTAACCCAGCCCCAAATCCACTTGTAGCAATAATATCATTTTGTTTAATTTTATTATTTCTTATGGCCTCATCCATCATTAGTGGAATTGTTGCTGCTGAAGTATTTCCATAATTTTCTAAATTACTAAGAATTTTTTTTCTAGAAATTTTTAACCTTTCTCCTACAGAATCCAATATTCTTTGATTAGCTTGATGCAACACAAGCCAATCAATTTCATCAGAACTGATATTTGTTTTTCTAAATAACTTATCAAGAATTAAGGGGACTTCTCTAACTGCAAATTTATAAACTTCCTGACCGTTCATCTGAATTGGAGAAAAACCTCCACTTAAAAAATTAACATTATCAATTATGGAATCCATTTTATTTTTTGATGGAAGATTAAGAAAAGAACCTCTTTCTCCATCAGTTTGCATATCAAAACCAATAAAATTATCAAATTCACTTATTGCTTCAATTGCTAATGCACCAGCACCATCTCCAAAGAGAATACAACTTCTTCTATCATTCCAATCAACAAAGCTTGACAATTGATCTGCTCCTATAACAAGTGCCCTTTTGAAGCTACCCCCTTTTAAGAATTGTGAGGCTGTTATTAAAGCGAATAAAAAACCACTACATGCTGCAGTTAAATCGAAAGCCACAGCATTATTGGCACCCAATTTAGCTTGAATAGACGGTGCTGAACCAAATAAATCATGTGGAGTAGAGGTAGCTAAGATAATTAAATCAATAGTTTCAATGTCCCAATTAGCCATTGATATCGCAGTTTTTGCTGCTTTATAGCCCATTTCAGTGACATTATCTCCTGAACTAGAAATTCTTCTCTCAGCAATGCCAGTTCTGGATTTGATCCACTCATCACTAGTATCTACTTTTTGGCTAATTTTTTGATTGGTCAATATTTGATCAGGTACATAACTTCCACTTCCTTTAAATGAAACTCCAATCTGATTAAGCTTGATTCCTTCCAAAAGAATTTTTTTTGTTACTTATATAAGTCAAACATAAATTTGACGCAATATGTTTTAAGAATTTAAAACTTGAAGCTTTTGAAGTTGATTTAAATTTTCCATCACGTTATGGTTCACTGCCGAGTGAGCCAAGCGAAGAGCACTAACTACTGATAAAGACTTACTGCTACCATGGCCTATTACGCAAATACCGTTTACCCCGAGTAATAAGGCACCACCATGTTCAGCGTGATCTAATCTTTTCTTTATTCTGAGTAAATTACTTTTTAAAAAAGCTGAACCAACTTTTCCCCGCCTCCCTCTTGGAAGCTCTGATCGTAAGATATCTAATAATACGCCTCCCACTGATTCAAGAAATTTTAATAATATATTCCCGGTAAACCCATCACATACTACTACATCAAAATTACCTGACAAAACATCTCGACCTTCACAATTACCTCCAAAATCAAAACTTTTTTCAGCAGATAATAATTCATATGTTTTTAAGGATAAATCATTACCTTTGCATTCTTCTTCTCCAATATTTAAAAGGCCAATTCTTGGTTTTTTCACTTGCAAGACATCTTTTGCATAAATATTACCTAAAAGTGCAAACTGATGAAGATAAGTTGGTTTACAGTCGGTATTAGCTCCAACATCTAAAACTAATACGGGACGAGTTTGATCCCTTGTTGGAAATAATGCCCCTATAGCAGGTCTATCAATCCCTTTCAATCTACCAATTCTAAATATGGCTGAAGCCATCATTGCTCCTGAATTACCAGCTGAATAAACAGCTTGTGCTTTATTTTTTCTTACTAAATCCATAGCAACATTTATACTCGCGTTTTTCCTTTTTCTAACCGCTGTAGCCTCTTCATTCATTCCGATAGGTTCTCCACTATCAATTAATTCAAGACGATTATTTTTTATTTCTTTTTCAACTAATTCTTCTAAACCAATTTTTTCTGCTGAATTTTTAACTTTTTCAATATTGCCAACAAACTTTATATTTATTGGAAATCTACTTATCGCTTCGAGACAACCCTCGAGGATTGGACCTGGAGCATAGTCTCCACCCATGCCATCGACTGCTATCCAAATCCTATTTGATTGCGACTCCCCTTCTTTATCTAAAATATTATCGCTATTTTGCAACCTTTTTAATGGATCAAAAACTAATGGCTGCAATGTATTCTTGGCCAATGAACTGGCATTTGAAACCACACTGCTAGCAGTATTCACAACAGATTCAGCGCTTGAAAATACATTTCCTGCAACATTTCCTGCAACATTACTAGCAACATTACTAGCCGTTGCGGCAGAACTAGCAGCAGTATCTACTATTGAAGTTACGGCTGAGTTTCTTTTATACCAAATAACTAATCTTCTGATAGCTCTGGACTTGTTAATTTTAGGTAAAGTTTCTTTCCCCATCTACTTCCCATCAAAAGGTGCAATATCAACAATACGCTGAAAAAGATATCCTGTACCTCTTGCTGTTAATATCAATTCAGGATTTGCTGGATCAGCCTCCAGTTTTGACCTTAATCTCGATATATGTACATCAACTACTCTTGTATCTACGTGTCTTTCGGGTGTGTATCCCCAAACCTCTTTCAATATCTCTCCTCTACTAAATGGCTCTCCTGACCTACTAACCAAAAGCTCTAAAAGACTAAATTCCATACCAGTTAGTCTAATTCTCTCATCACTTTTAAACACTTGTCTCCTATTTGTATCAATCTTTATATCTGTGACTAAAATTAAACCTGAATTAGGCATCCCAGGCATTTGTTCTTTGTCAATTCTTCTTAGAACACACCTAATTCTAGCCTCTAGTTCCTTTGGACTAAATGGTTTAACTACATAATCGTCTGCTCCTAATTCTAATCCTGTTATCCTATCTGCAACATCTCCTAATGCAGTCAACATAACGATTGGAACATCAGAATCTTTCCTTAATTCTTGACAAACTCCATATCCATCTAACTTTGGCATCATTACGTCAAGCACAACTAAATCGGGTTCATAATCTTTAAATAACTTAAGTGCCTCTTTACCATCACTTGCAGTTACAACTTTGTAGCCAATCATGGAAAGACGTGTCTCCAGAATTCTTCTAATACTTGCCTCGTCATCAGCGACCAGTATTGTTTCTTTGGTTTGACTAGATAAAGCCATATGTTTCTATTAGCTAATCAGTAAGAGAATTTATTATTATCCTAATCTAACTTGTAGAGGGGCAATATCCCAAACATTCCAGTTCAATTACATTATTGAGAAACTAAATGTCTAGCAACTTTTCGACCTTTATTTGTCAAAATTGCGGTACTGAAACTTCTCAATACTTTGGAAAATGTCTAAATTGCAACTCATGGAATTCCATTGTAGAAGAAATTAAAAGCAAGAGATCTAGACATCAAGATATTAAAAGTATTAAGAAATCTATACCGTTTAATGAAATTTCATCAAAAAAAATATCAAGATTTACAAGTGGTTTTAAAGAATTTGATCGAGTTCTTGGAGGTGGAATAGTACCCGGATCTGTTGTTTTACTTGGAGGTGAACCAGGTATAGGTAAAAGCACATTAGTTCTTCAATCAGCAGGAAAAATATCTCTCAATGAGAGAGTTTTATACATAACTGCAGAAGAATCTTTAGAACAAGTAAAAATTAGATGGGAAAGATTAAATCAAAGCAGTATTGATTTGAAAATTTTTGCAGAAACTAATTTATCCCTAATTATTGAAGAGATCAAACGTATAAATCCGAGTTACGCAATTATTGATAGTATTCAAGCCATCCATAATCATGAAATGGAGAGTTCACCAGGATCGGTTTCTCAAGTTAGAGCATGTTCATCTGAATTGCAAAATCTCGCCAAAGACAATAATATCGCTCTTCTAATAATTGGCCATGTAACCAAAGATGGTGCTTTAGCTGGTCCTAAAACTCTAGAGCATTTAGTTGATACAGTAATAAACTTTGAAGGAGATAATATTTCCTCTCATAGATTACTAAGAAGTATAAAGAATCGATTTGGATCAACCTTTGAAATTGGGATTTTTGAAATGCTTGAAGAGGGCTTACGAGAGATTAAAAACCCAAGTTCAATTTTTACAAATAAAGAAAATATTTCAGGTGTAACAACTACGATTACAAATGAGGGCACTCGACCATTAGCAGTTGATATACAAGCACTAGTCAATAAAACTTTCTATAGTAACCCAAGACGAACTACAACTGGAATTAGCACAAATAGATTACATCAAATTCTAGCTGTTATTGAAAAACACGTAGGTATAAAATTATCTGAATTTGATTGTTATATAGCTACTGGTGGTGGTTTTGAGATAAATGATCCCTCATCTGACCTAGGTGTAGCAATATCAATTTTATCAAGTTTGAAAAATATTCCTCCTCTGGCAGATAGCTCATTTATTGGGGAATTGGGTTTGAGCGGTCAGGTTAGAAAATCGAATAACCTTCGAACAAAGATAGAGGAAGCCGTAAGACTAGGGATCAAAAATATCGTAGTGCCAAAACTAGATGATGAACTAAATAATAATTTTCAAAATTTAATAAATATCAAAGAGATATCCAATATTAAAGAAGCAGTCGACTATTCTTTATCAGGTTAAAAAAATTAGAGGTACATATCGATTGAACTTCTTCCTGAGTTTTTCAACCAATTCTCAATATCTAGATAACCTCCTGGATATAATCTCACTGCTTTAGACCAGACTTCGGCAGCTTTATCAAACCAAATATCTCTCTGATCTAAATCTCCATTTTGCTCTGCATATCTTCCCCTTTTTTCATAAATCAAACCTATATTTTTAAGGCATGATGGCTGTTTGGGATTTTCTAATAATGCTTTTTCATAAGTTTCAATAGACAGATCCTCTTCACCATTACTCATATATATTATTGCCATATTTTTTAGAGTCTCACCCCTATCAATTTTATTTTCTTCAAGTAGTAAACTCTCTTTGTAATACTCTAATGCTTCAGAATAATCCCCATTATTTTGAGCAGCTAGGCCATCTCTATAATAGATATATGCTTTTTTTTCTTTCTCTGCAATAGGCATTATTTTTACTATTGATTCAGCAATTACAGTAAAAGCTTTGTCGATAAAATTGTCTCTGTTTTGATTACTAGGCACCGCGCTAAAACTAATAAAATTAATATAGTAATTTAAAAAATAACTATTTAAAAAGTCTATTACATTTATTATTATAGTTAAAAAAAAGGTCAAGTATTAATTTGCTTCATTCGTGAAAAATATGGAAAGTATTCAATTAAGCATTAAAGGGATGAAGTGTGGAGGTTGTGTGAGTACTGTTGAAAAAATATTAAATAATTCCGATGGTATTGAAAATGTCTCTGTTAACTTACTAACTGAAAGTGCATATTTTGAAATTACCCAGAATCATATAAAAATAGAAACAGTTCTCAAAAATCTAAAAGAGAATGGATTCCCATCAAAGATTTACATAAATGATTTTTCAAAAAAAATAAATAAGACAGAATTAGAAAAAAAAAAGAAGTGGAATAATCAATGGAAAAAATTAACTTTTGCTTTATTGCTTTTATTATTTTCAGGTTTAGGTCATCTAGCAGAAGGAAGATATATAAATTCTCCAATATTAGGTAATATATTTTTTCACGCTTCATTAGCAACATTAGCTCTATTATTTCCTGGCAGAGTAATAATTATTAATGGATTTAAATCATTCATTAAGAATCGTCCGGATATGGATTCTTTAGTAGCTCTTGGAGTAACTAGCTCATATACAACGAGTCTTCTATCCCTAATATTTCCTGCTACTGGTTTTCCTTGTTTTTTTAATGAACCAGTTATGCTTTTAGGTTTTATATTGATTGGGCGTTTCTTAGAGGAAAGAGCAAGATACCAAACTGGTTCATCCATTGGAGAGTTATTAGATCTTCAACCTGAAATGGCAAATATCTACACTGAAGATAATCAAATCAAATCAATAAGAGTTAACACTTTAAGACCTGATCAAGAGATTCAAGTTTTAGCAGGAGATAGAGTACCTGCTGACTGCATTGTTATTCAAGGTAATTCATATGTTGATGTTTCACATATTACTGGAGAATCCAAACCTATCGAGATAAAAGAAGGCGAAAATCTATCTAGTGGATCTTTAAATCTTAATTCAACTCTTAGACTTAAAGTTCAAAAGGTCGGAGGGGATTCTTCTCTTGCAAAACTTGTAAACCTTATTGAGTCTGTAAACGCTAGAAAACCTCGGATCCAAAGAATTGCAGATGAAATTGCAGGCAAATTTACTTACTTTGTACTTATTTTTGCTACTTTAACTTTCTTCTTTTGGTGGATGTGTGCAAGAAAAATTTGGCCAGATTTATTAAGTCATAATCATCAATTCTTCACTCACTCAAACCATACACTTCATAGTTCGCTTGGTAGTAATGCTGACAATTTCCTTAGTTTAGCCATTCAATTATCAATTGCCGTTTTAGTAATAGCTTGTCCATGTGCATTAGGTTTAGCCACCCCAACTGTAATAACTGTCGCATCAGGTAAAGCAGCAAAAAAAGGAGTTTTATTTAAAGGCGGAGACAAAATTGAGATGGCTTCAAAAATTAATCACATTATTTTTGACAAGACAGGTACATTGACAAAAGGTAAGCCTTTCATTGTTGGTTACAAATATAATTATGATAATTCATTCTTATTGAGAATAGCTGCCAGTTTAGAAAAGGAAAGCAGACATCCAATCGCAAATGCCTTAATTCAGGAGGCAAAAAAACAAAATTTAAGTTTATTTCCCATAAAAAAAATTTTTACTTATTCAGGTCGAGGTATTTCTGGAGAACTAGAGTCAATTGATGGACTTATTAATATTGGAAATATTGAATGGCTTTTAAGTAAAGGAACAATTATTGATAGTGATGCAAAAAAAGTTATTGAAAATGAAGAGACAAAAACGAACACTATTATTGGAGTAAGTATCAAAGATAAGTTATTAGGCTTTATCTTCCTAGGAGATTTACTCAGAGATGATTCAATTAAAACAGTACAAAATTTAAGAGAAAACAAATTTAAAATTAATATTTTAAGTGGAGATAGGAAACAAACAGTTTTAGCTTTAGCAAAAAAAATTGGTTGTAAAGAAACAGAAGTAAAATGGGATCTTCTTCCTGAAATGAAACTTAAGACTATAGAAAATTTAAAAATTAATAGTAAAGTAGCAATGATTGGTGATGGTATTAATGATGTCCCAGCCTTAGCATGCTCAGACTTAGGAATTGCAGTAGGATCAGGTACTCAAATAGCTAAGGCAAATGCAGATGTAGTATTGATGGGAGATCAACTAAATGGATTACCCTACGCCTTAAATCTTGCAAAAAAAACCATAAGAAAAATCAAGCAAAATCTAACATGGGCTTTTGGTTACAACTTACTAGCTATACCTTTAGCCGCCGGCATTTTGTTCCCTAAATACGGTATTCTTCTTACTCCCTCATTAGCAGCATTATTAATGGCTGTTAGCTCAATTACAGTTGTAATTAATGCTTTATCTTTGGATTAAATGAAAGGAAAATTTATCGTTATTGAGGGTATTGATGGATGTGGTAAAACAACCCAAATAGATGAACTATCTAAATGGCTTCCTAATAGTGGTCTAATAAAGAAAGGGTCTAAATTAATCACAACTAGAGAGCCGGGAGGCAGTCTTTTAGGGAAAAAACTTAGAGGACTGATCCTTGATAATAATGAAAAAAACAAGCCTTCATCTCTTGCGGAATTATTGCTTTATTCAGCGGATAGAGCTGAACACGTTTCCAAAATTATTTCACCTGCATTAAATAACAATGATTGGGTAATAAGTGATAGATTTTCCGATTCGACCCTGGCTTATCAAGGGTATGGAAGAAATATAAATTTAGAAATAATTCAAAATATTGAATCTATTGTATGTCAAGGAGAATATCCTGATCTCACTTTCTTTTTAGAAATTTCTCCAGAAGAGAGCATATTCCGAAGAAAAAATGAAATCCCAGACAGAATAGAATCAGAAGGTATGAGATTTTTAGAAAAAGTAAATGAAGGCTTCAAACTAATTGCCAAACAAAAAAACTGGAAAGTAATATCTGCTTCACAAAATATTAAAACTATTTCTAATCAAATTAAAGAGACTTTGCTAAACCATTTTTCTGATAACAAATGATTGAGATTAAAAAAAATAATTTTTTCTTGCATGAAGAAGTCGATATCTGTCTTAACAACATAATTAAAAACAAAACATTTGCTAATGGATATATATTTTATGGTGCAGAAGGATTAGGAAAGAAACAAACTGCTCTGCAATTTATAAAAGAGATTTTCAAACAGTCTTCGCCAAAAGAAAATGTTGAAGAGAAAATTACAAACAATAACCATCCTGATTTTTTAATTGTTGAACCTGATTCTCTTTATAAATCTAAAAATTCAGGAAGTTCCGATCTTGAAAAAACAATAAAAAGTGGGTCTGAAATTATTAAAATTGCTCAAATACGGAATATCAAAACTTTTCTTAGTCAAAAATCAATAAACTCAGAAAAAAAAATTGTTTTAATTATTGATGCACACCTCTTAAACGAAGCTGCCTCAAATTGCCTTTTAAAAACCTTAGAAGAACCTAATAATGGCATTTTCATTTTACTAACGTCTAAATTAAACCTTCTCTTAGATACGATCATCTCAAGGTGTCAAATCGTCAGATTTCGATCTTTTTCTGGTATACAAATAAAGTCTATTTTGAAAGAATATCTAGATAATTCTAAATTAAATATTCATACAAAATTAAAATTTGAAGATTTAATAAACTCTGCAAATGGATCTCCAAATCAATTATTGCAAAATATTCAAATTTTGAATGATTTTTCAAATGAAATAATAAGTAAAATGGATTCTCCAATAAAAAATAGTTTGGAAATATTAGAAATATCTAAATCAATATCTGAAAAGTTAGAAATTTTTCAACAGATTTGTTTAGTAAATTTAATTCAAACTATTTGGTGGAGAAAAACGAAAAATATCGGTTTAATTAAAAAACTTGAAAATTTAAAGATCCTCTTAAGAAAAAATATTCAACCAAGACTGGCATGGGAGATTACTTTTTTAAAAATTTCAATGGAAAATACACGAGGTTAATCCACTGCAGAATTTATCAAATCAGGATTTTTTGCTTGAATAAATTCTTGCTTAGCAGTTTCCACTTGAGAACCAATAGGTAACTCAAGACAATACCCAGCACCATATACAGTTTTTATATAAATAGGTTTACGTGGATCAGGTTCAAGCTTAGTGCGTAAGTGTCTAATATGAACCCTTATTGTCTCAATATCATCATCAGGTTCGTATCCCCAAACCTCTTTTAGTATTAATGCTGGCGATACAGTTTGACCATGCCTCTGCAAGAGACAATGTAGCAGCTCAAATTCAAGATGAGTTAACCTAACAGGAGATTCAAACCAGATAGCTTCAAATCTTTCCGGAACAAGAGTTAAAGGGCCATAATTTAATATTTCTTGCTGATTACTTGAATTCAATTGCGCTCTATTGGTCCTTCTTAATAAAGCTTTTATACGTACATGTAATTCTTCTAGGTCGAATGGTTTAGTAATGTAATCATCTGCTCCAGAATTAAACCCAGTAACTTTATCTTTAAGACCGCCTAATGCAGTTATCATCAAAATTGGTATATTTGATGTTCTTTCATCTCTTCTTAGTCTCTGGCATAAAGTTAATCCATCAACACTAGGTAGCATTAAATCTAAGAGTATTAAATCTGGTGAATATTGAAGAGCTAATGCTTGTCCTTTAATTCCATCTTCAGCTTTTTGGACATCGAAACCAGAATGTTCTAGATGCCTAGCCACCAAATCACGCATATCACGATCGTCTTCAATTAAGAGGATTGAAATTTTCATATTTATAAACTATTAAATTAAAATTAAGTTTTAGTATTATGATTCTCTCAAGAATTTATAAAGATTGCTGAATTAGTGTAAACAATTTTATCAATTAGATTTATCAAATAACTTTGTTATAGCAAGGGATTAGATAGAAATTCCAAATTTTAAAAAAGTGGAAATTTTAGAATTTCTTTCGATTCTATTTACTTTTTCTTAATAATCAAAGGATTATTAGAAACAAATACTGTTTAAATCTGAAAGATTATCCAATTCAAATTGCCAATGTAAGATACATAAAAATTAAATTGAATGGAGTTTTTCAATTGTTAAATAGGAATTAATTTAGTTTATTTATCCAGAATGTTTAAAATAATAATTTTGACTATATTGAAAAAAATTTAAATGTCTATGAAAAAGAAGCAGATTATCTATTCTGATTTATCAAAAAAACAACTAGAGAATCTTAAAGAACTTTATATTCAAAAAAAAGTTGAATCGATGAGTCATCAAGAACTTAAACAATACGTACTAGAAATTATTTCTCATCAGATCAACGATACTATTGACAAAGAAGAGGAAATGGAAGCATGGAGAGAAATGTCAGGTTTTTTTGGAGAACAATTTGAAATGATTATTTTAGAAATACAAACAAAATATATTGATGACAAAAACGTAATTGAAACAGAAATAGATTCTCAGAAACAAAGAATAGAATTACTTGAAAGGAATAATTTCGATCAAGAGAAAAAGGATATGTGGGATGACTAGAATTTCCTGAAAAGTGTAGTAAGTCAAACGATACAAAAAAATATGTCCTAATTTTAAAAAATATGAAATTCAATCAAAGAACTTTTTTGCTTGTATCGAGAAGTTAGTAGATGTTCTAATTACTGTTCTAATTACTGTTCTAATAAAATTTTTTTTATAATTCTTAATAACGGTTTATAGGGGATTATTAAATTAACTTTGATGTTCTATATACTGTTCTTAATATTGTATCAAATTTCTTGATTATATCTTCGGCTATTCACTATTTTACAAAAAAGATTAAAAAATAAAAAAGTCACCTTTATGGGGTAACTTTAGAAAATTTTTTGAAAATTATAAACTCCCCGGGCGGGATTCGAACCTGCGACCAATCGATTAACAGTCGATCGCTCTACCGCTGAGCTACCGAGGAATATAAAGTGAATTTAGCTCTTTAAAGTACCTTATGACAAGTACAAGAATTAATTATATTGAAATTTTGATGGTTCTTGCCAGCTAGATAAAAAACCATTTTTCAATTCTGCTACTGCATCAGCATAAGTTAATTCTTCATAACGATGAGTAATCCACAAAGCTGATAAAGGTTTTTTATGGTTACTTGTAAGTTTTTTAATAGTTTGTAAAACTTTTAATTGGCTGGTTTGATCGAGTAACGCTGTAGGCTCATCTAAAAGAATAAAATTTCTATTACTAATAAGAGCGCATGCAATAGTTAAGCGTTGTTTTTGTCCACCGCTCAAAGTATGAACTGGTCTTTTTTCAAAACCAGTCATTCCTACCTGATTAAGCACATATTCAATTTTTTTATTAATTTCATTTTGACTTATATTTTGATTAATATTTATCAGAAGTTCACTCCTGCAATTTGGCATCAATATTTGATGATCAGGGTTTTGAAACACCATGCCAATATTTGCTTTAGAAAAAATGATACCTTTTTGGGGTTCGATCATTCCATTAATTAATTTTAAAAGAGTACTTTTTCCACTCCCGTTTTTACCTACGACCATCCAAAATCCAGGTTTTTTTATTGAGAAGTTACATTTAAAAATTAAATTTTCTTTTTTTCCAGGATATGAAAAAGAAACATCTTTGAAATTAACATGAGGTATTTCATTTTCAAGGGGATCGCGCATTAATTCTATCAATCTATGTTGAGAGAAAATCCTGGTTTTTTAGCTCCTCCTGCAACTGACGATTTTTCATATATCTGAACAGAAATGATTTCTTTAGCTCTTACAGCAATTAATTTATCTTGCACTTTGTCACACCTCAATTCGATCAAGTTTGAGGATTCTAAAGTTTCATTCATAGAACTTTTTATTTCATCATAAATTCGTTTAACATCATCCAATTCTTTCTTCTGAATTGAAAGTGGAAAAGGTGAATATCTCAGACTTAATTCCAGCGAATACATAATCATTACAAAAATTAACTCTATAATAATAAATATTTTTACGCAAGAAGTTATTTAAATTAAATTCTTTTGAGAAAATTATATAAAAGATCTTTAAATGCAATTAATATGGATATTAGGAGATTAATTTTGCATTTTTAAAAGTCATATCATGGAAATAGCAAATGATATAACTTCTCTAGTTGGAAATACCCCGTTAGTTCAATTAAATCGAATCAGAAAGTATTTTGATTGTTATCCAGAAATAATAGCCAAGCTAGAAAGTTTCAATCCATCAGCGTCCGTTAAAGATCGGATAGCTTATTCAATGTTAAGTAAAGCTGAAGAAGAAGGATTGATAACACCGGATAAAACAACGTTAATTGAAGCAACAAGTGGAAATACTGGCATCGCATTAGCAATGGTTGCTGCAGCAAAAGGCTATAAATTGATATTAACTATGCCGGATACAATGAGTATTGAGAGAAGGGCAATGTTGAGAGCATATGGAGCTGAATTACAGCTAACACCAGGTAAAGATGGAATGAAAGGAGCTTTAGATTTAGCTAATGAGTTGTCTTCAACCATTCCATATAGCTATCAATTTAATCAGTTTGAAAACTTTGCTAATCCTGATATTCATGAAAGAACAACGGCGCAAGAAATATGGTCCCAATCAAATAACAATTTAGATGGACTAGTTACTGGAGTAGGGACAGGAGGAACAATTACTGGTTGTGCGCGTTTTTTGAAAAAAGTTAATCCAAATTGCAAAATTTATGCTGTAGAGCCCAAAAAAAGTGCTGTGATTTCCGGAGAAAACGCAGGCTCTCATTCGATTCAAGGAATAGGAGCAGGTTTTGTTCCGAAAGTACTTGATACTAAATTTATTGATGAAATTATTAAAATAGATGACGATGAAGCATTTTATTATGGGCGTTTATTAGCTCGATTGGAAGGTCTTTTATCTGGCATCAGCAGCGGTGCAGCTTTAGCAGCAACGATAAAAATCGCTAAAAGAAAAGAACTAATGAACAAAAGATTGATAGTTATTCTTCCAAGTTTTGGAGAAAGATATTTATCAACAGCAATGTTTGAAACTAATACCTCAATTCAAGCTAGAAAAGATGGTTATCTTTAATGCATAATTTATAAAAATGGAAAAAAATTTTTATGAAGAATTAGGTCTCAAAAAAAATGCAACCAGAAGTGAAATTAAATCTTCATATCGCTCTTTAGTTAAGACACATCATCCTGATGCAGGAGGCAAGAAAGAAAGATTTCTTGCAATACAAAATGCATGGGAAACTCTAAATGACCCTATCAAAAAAAAACAATACGATAGCAGTTTTTTCTCTTCCAGTTCATCATTTGATTCATTAAATGAAAATTGGGAAGAGAAATTTAATTCAAAAAAAAATAATTCTTCAATTAAAGACAAAGAAGTTGAAACATGGATTAAAGAAATTTACACTCCAATCAATAGATTAATTAGTCAAATAATTAAACCTTTGAACAACGAAATAAAAGAACTATCTGCGGATCCATATGATGACCAATTAATGGAAAGTTTTTGCAGTTACGTAAGTCTTTCGCAAAAGAAAATAGAAAAAGTTGAAAAAATTTATAACAAAAAAATAGTTCCAAAATCAATTTCAGCTTTAGGCCTCGATCTTTATCACTGTTTTTCACAAGTTAAAGATGCACTGTCAGAATTTGATAGATATACACAAGGATACGTGGATAAGTACTTATTTGATGGTAAAGAAATGATCAAAGAAGCAAAAAGAATCCAATCAAAAATGTCTAAAGAGAAAAAGAAGTAAAAATTTTAGATATAAAATTTTATTGAGTATATTCTTTAAGTTGATCTAATTTCAACCAAACATCTGGAACAGGTCTGCGCCATCGAATCTGAGCATATTCGTCTTTGACTGAAAGAATCTCTCCAGGACCTTCAAAGACATAATTAGGTAGATCATTATCACTGGCTAGCGCCTCGATACTTTTTATATAATTTTCTTTATCAACAAAAACTAAGCTTCCTTTCTTGAGAGGTACCTTTGGAATAGAATCTGTCATAATAAATTGATCAAAGCAATTTGAAATATATTATACAAAAACTTGTTTGAAAAATATTTAAAAAAATTTGTACCGGAATAATAATTACAAACGTCTCAAAAATTTAATAGCCTTAAATTACAAACATCTAAATGATATGCGTCTTTTACTACTTGGTTGCACTGGATTTATTGGTAAAGAATTAGTACCATCACTACTTAATGAAAATCACGAAATGTACATTGTAAGTAGAAAACCCATAAATAAATTAAATATAGATTTAGATTTCAATAAGTTTAAATTTTTTCAAATAGATTTATCAAAAGAAAAAAACTGGAATAACGAAAATCTTCTAAATATTTTAAGAGAGACAGATGGCATTATTAACTTGATGGGAGAACCAATAGCAGAAAAAAAATGGACTGATTCACAAAAAAAGGAGATTGAAAATAGTCGTATTAATACCACGAAATTTATGATGAAGACCCTAAAAAATTTCAAAATCAACCCAAAAGTCATTATAAATGGATCAGCAATAGGTTATTACGGTACAAGTTTTTCTGGTGAATTCTCTGAAAATAGTATTGGAGGAAAAGACTTTTTAGCTAATCTTTGCAAAAAATGGGAAGCAGTCGCTGCTGAAAAACCATTTTTCTCAAGATTAGTTATTTTTAGAATTGGGATTGTTCTAGAAGCAGATGGAGGAGCATTAGGAAAAATGCTCCCTATATTTAAAGTTGGATTAGGTGGTCCAATTGGAGATGGTAAGCAATGGATGAGTTGGATTCATAGAACTGATTTATGTGCATTAATTAATCAAGCATTAATTGATAAAAAGTATTCGGGAGTATTTAATGCTGTTGCACCAAATCCAGTATTAATGAAAGACTTTTCTCAGACTTTAGGAAAATGTCTAAATAGACCAAATTTACTTCCAGTGCCTGGAGCTGTTTTAAAAATATTGTTAGGAGATGGAGCAAAAGTTGTATTAGAGGGACAAAAAGTAATAAGCAGTAAACTCAAAAATTATGCTTTTAAATATCCTTTTCTTGAGAAAGCAATTTACGCCTCCACCAAGAGTTAATTCCGTTTACTAAAGCACTAATAATAAGAATTGTTATCAATGGGACTATAAGAGGGTTCCAAACTATCTGAATAAAATTTATAAAAATAAATATCCCATTTAATTGCATAATTATTGCAAATACAAAAAATATTGCAAAAAAAATTACTGTAAATAAATTTATTAATAACAAATTATCGATAATTTGTTTTAAATTGTTTTGATTGTTTTTCTCAGTCATTTCTGATGACAAAATTTCGGAGAATTTAAAATTCCAACCATTTTTTAACTTTGGTTAACTCAGGCCAATCTGGATATCTACTTAATCCGTCTTCAACAGATTCTTTCAACTCACTTTTCACATCTGGCATCATAATAGACATTTTTTTTATTAACTCAATATGATCCCTAACACCTTTATTATTGGTTGCCAAAAGAGCTAAAGACAAATTCATTCTTGCTTGTGGATCTTGCTGATTTAATCGAACAGCTTGTCTGGCAGCTGACAAAGCTTCTTCATTATTTTTTAAAAGTAATTGGAGCCATGATAAACAAGTCCAGGCAGCAAAATGATTTGGAATTTGCTGTATAATTTTTTGAAAATCTCGAACGATTGGAATTAAATCTTGCCCTGCTTTATATCTTGATAGAGCTGCATTAAAATCCTCTTCGATAGGATTAATTTCGTTATTCATTATTTATTAAACTGCAAAGGAGCTTCCACAACCGCAAGTTTGGGAAGCATTGGGATTTACAAAATTAAAGCCCCCTCCAATTAATTCCTTACTAAAATCTAATTGCATTCCGTAAATATATAAGAGACTTTTGGGATCACAAACTACTTGAAAGCTTTGATCAGCTTTTAATGAATAATCATAAACTTTATCATCGGGATTTATTTCATTAGTTCCTATAAAATCCATCGTATAACTCATCCCACTACAACCGCCTGATCTTACTCCTACCCTTAGTGCTTTTTTATCACTTTGGCCCTTCAATAAATTTGAAATTTGTTCTATAGCATTGTTCGTAATTAAGATACCTTTGCCATCGTCAGAATTTTTTATTTCTTGTTTAACTTCTACATTTTCCATAAACAAAGGATTTGTACTATCTATAATATAAAAACTTAATCGATAGGATGCATAGAACAAACATTATCCAAACTTGATTTGTTATAATTTTAAGAAAAAGTGAAAATTGCAATAGTTGGTTCAGGCTTAGCTGGTCTTACAGCAGCAGTCAATTTAGTTGATGAAGGGCACGAAGTAGAAATTTACGAGAGCAGGTCATTTTGGGGAGGTAAAGTAGGAAGTTGGGAAGATAAGGATGGCAACCACATTGAAATGGGTTTACATGTATTTTTTTACAATTACGCAAATCTTTTTAAATTAATGAAAAAAGTGGGAGCTTTAGACAATTTACTTCCGAAAGATCATACTCATCTATTTATCAATAATGGTGGGAATTTGAAGTCTTTAGATTTTAGATTCCCATTAGGTGCTCCATTTAATGGACTAAAAGCTTTTTTTACCACCGAACAACTTACTTTGATAGATAAATTCAGAAACGCCTTAGCTTTAGGGACAAGCCCAATTGTTAGAGGATTGATAGATTATGAAGGCGCAATGAAAATAATTAGAGATCTAGATAAAATTAGTTTTAAAGAATGGTTTTTAAACCATGGTGGAAGTGAAAAAAGCTTAGAAAGAATGTGGGATCCTATCGCATATGCTTTAGGTTTTATTAATTGTAAAGATATTTCAGCAAGATGTATGCTAACTATCTTCATGATGTTTGCCTCAAAAACAGAAGCCTCAAAACTGAATCTTTTAAAAGGTTCTCCACATAAGTGGTTAACTCAACCTATTGTCGACTACATTAAAAATAAAGGGGCAAAAATATATCTTAACCATAAGGTAGAAGAAATCATTTATGAAAAGGAATCTTCCTCTTATTCAGTTAATCAATTAAAAATATCTTCTCCTGAAGGCATTAAGGCAGTGTTTGCAGATAAATTTTTAGCTGCCTGTGATGTTCCTGGAATAAAAAAAATAATTCCAAAAGAATGGTACCAATTTAAAGAATTTGAAGGTTTAAAAAAACTTAGAGCTGTTGCTGTTGCCACAATCCAATTAAGGTATGACGGTTGGGTTACTGAATTACAAAAAGATAATACTGGAAACGAACCAATTGGACTAGATAACCTTCTTTATTCTGCTGATGCCTCTTTCAGTTGTTTTGCTGATTTAGCACTAGCAAGTCCAGCAGATTACAGAAGAAAAGATATGGGATCTCTCCTGCAATGTGTTTTAACTCCTGGCGATAAATGGATTGGAAGATCCACAGAAAGAATCACAAAAGAAATAGATAAAGAGGTTCGCCGTTTATTCCCATCCTCAAAAAACCTTAAATTGCTTTGGAGTAATGTAGTACAAATTCCGCAATCACTCTATAGAGAAGCTCCCGGTATGGAACCTTTCAGACCTAATCAAAAAACATCTATATCTAATTTCTTCTTGGCTGGTAGTTATACAAAACAAGATTACATAGACTCTATGGAGGGAGCTACAATGAGTGGTCATTTAGCAGCTGCTGCAATTTTAGAAAAGAAAGCAGAATTAGCAAAAAATCTTGCTGTGAGTTAATTGATGGGTACTTGGCTAAAACATGACGTAATAACAGTAGTTAATGCGCCTCTTGAAAATGTTTGGGATACATGGAGCGATTTAGACTCAATGTCACTTTGGATGAGCTGGATTGAATCTGTAAAAACAGTTGATGAAGAGACTAATACATTACCAGATTTAACAGAATGGACTTTGGCTGCAAATGGCTTTAGGTTTAAATGGAAAGCTCAAATTACAGAAAGGGTCGAAAAAAGCAAACTTAAATGGAAATCTATAGGGGGCTTACCAACTGAGGGATCAGTAGTTTTCGAAAGTAAAGCTGATCAAATCACAACGGTAAATTTAGCAATAACTTATGAGCTCCCTAAAATGATTGCGCGTTTTATGGAAGAAAATATCTTGGGCAAAATGGTTACAAACGAATTACAGGCCAATATTGATAGGTTCAAGGATTTAGTTGAAAAGAACTATTCAAAAAATTTTTCTAACTAAAAATATTAATTGCCAGATCTAGCAGTCCTTCAAAAGTATATTTTTGTGCCTGACTATCAACTCTTCCAAAAATCTTGTTACATATTTTTGTTGTCTGAGGTCCAATAGTTAACAACTTAATCTGTTCAAAATATTCTAACCATTGTTTACCAAGTTTTTTTTCTAGTAAAAAAGCAGCATTTACTACGGTTTTACCGCTTGAGAAAATAATTGCATCTACTTTTCGATTAGAAATAATATCAATTGTTTCTTCCGGAATTGATTCGGGACATCTAGTTTCATATGCAGCAACCTCAAATACACGGGAACCAGCCTTTCTAAATTGATCTGCAATTAGATCCCTACCACCTGTTTGAACTCTTGGTACAAAGACTCGAAGTCCATAACCAGATACTGGGAAATTATTAATTAAACTTTCAGCAACGAATTCTGGAGGTATGAAATCAGCCTTAATCCCAAAATCATCAAGAGTTTTTGAAGTTTTTTCTCCGACTACAGCGATTTTTGTTTTTTTAGAACATTCTTTTAATGAACTATTAAAGTATCTAAGTCTTTTATCCACAAATTTAATCCCATTACTACTGGAAAAAATAATCCAATGAAAATCATTTATTTGATTTAATGCTTCGTCAAGAGGATTCAGATCATCAGGATCACCAATACTTATTGCAGGCAAATCAAATACATTAGCGCCCTTACTTGTGAATATCTTTTTTATATCCAATATCCCTTCTTTTGATCGAGTAATAATTATATTTCTTTGATCAAGAGGTAGATCAACTATTGGCATCCTTGTCCTCAACATTATTATTTTGGTTTTTATTTTTTAATTCATCGAGAAGTTTCAAGACAGATAATCCTTTATCAAGAACAACATCGTCTTTAAAAACTATCTCTGGCACTCTTCTCATCTCTATTCTTTTTCCTAAACTATGTCTTATAAAGCTTTTAGCAGTATTCAAGTTTGCTACAATCTCTTTCCTCACTTTCTCTTGAGCAGTTGAAGTTATGTAAATTTTACAGTGTTGCAAATCACCTGATAAATCAATCTTAGAAATATTTACGAAATGATCTCTAATAAGATCATTTTCCAAATCATTCTGCAAAATAAGGGTTATTTCTTTCTTCAAAAGAGAAGAAACTTTTGCAAGACGGTAATTATTTGGCATTATGGTTATAAATTTATTGGGTTTGTCATAGCTTGCAAGACAAAATAAACAGTTATGAAAGCACTTAGGACAGAAGATATCAAACCTACTATTGTGAGTGGATTTGATCTATTCTTGAATAAAGGTTCAAGCAAAGCAACAAGTCCCCCAACAATGATGGATATTAAATATTTGGGATATCTTGCAACATTAGAGAAAAATTCGCCCATCAGCTCCACAAATAGATTACTTTTTTAGCTAAGTTTTAACAAACATTAAACAGCATGATTACATTATATCAATTTAGGCATAGTGCTTTTTGTTTAAAAACAAGAATGGCACTTCATGCAAAAAAACTACAATATCGAGTTGAAGAAGTAACGCCTGGAATAGGCCAATTTGAAATCTTTAAATTATCAGGTCAAAAACAAGTACCTGTAATAGTCGATAGTAATGATCAAATTATTCATGACTCATCAAATATTTGCGAATATATAGATAAAAAAAATGATAACAATCCACTCTTTCCTGAGGACCCAATATTATTTGCACAATGCAAACTAATCGAAGACTGGGCAGATACTACAATGGCTGCAACTTGTAGAAAAGCTTTAATAAAATCTGCAATAGAAAACCCACAGCTAAGAACTGCATTACTTCCAGATGAAATACCTTCTTCAGTTAAAAGTATTGTAGATAAATTACCTTTTGAAAATCTTAGTAAAATTTCTAATGTAGTTTTGTCTTCTAAAGATAATTTAGAACTCCAAAAATTACTGGAAGCTTTATCAAAATCCTTGATCAACAAAAAAAATCTAGTTGGAGATAGTTTATCAATTGCAGATATTTCAATTGCAGCTCAATTATCACTTCTTAAATTTCCAAAGTCTTCAGGGCCAATTCTTTCAGGAGAGGGGTGTCAAGAATACATAAATAACCCTTATCTAGAAAATCTTTTTATGTGGAGGAACAACTTAGAAGAATATCTTTTTAGTGCTAGCTCTCAATAAATTCAAACTTTAATTTATATTTATTTGTTTTTATAGCATGAATAGAAGGATCACCAACTTTTGAGCCATAAGAAGCAACATATTGCACTCCACAAATTGACGGTTTGATTGAATTATTAACTTGCAATATTTCTTCGGAACATTTTTGAAATTTACTAATGGTCTCTACCTGATTAATCCTTGAAGCGCCTGGCTTATGTGCTGTTTGTATCACTAGCTCATCTGCGAAAAAAATATCATCATCTTGAATCTGATTTCTCCCTGTAATTCTTGAATCGATATAAAGATCATCTTTTAAATAAGTAATTTGATTATTAATAGATTGAGGATCATCTACAACCTTGATTAAGGTATCACCAAATATTGCTTTTCCAATAGATTCAGAATTTTTTGCACGATTTCCAATAATTAAATCTGAATCATTCTTAAAGAAATTTACTTTATAAATAACAGGTTCTTCAGAATCATTAATTATATCTTGAGAAGTAACAAGCCAATTCCCCTCGAACCATTTAGGATAAATTAAATCCTTAGAAGTGTCAGATAATTTAAAATTTGGCAAATATAATTCTGGCCATTGATTTACACGATTTTCCAAAAACTCTCGTACGTTAGAATCTACTAGAGCAAAAGAACTTTCTAAAAAAATTCCTTGAAAAATCAAACAAAGTATTAATCCAAGAATAATTTTCATTATGTCAAATCCACTAATAAGAGCATCAGATCATTATGTATTATTAGAGCCAGATTCAAAAGAAAAAATTGTATCAAAACAAGAAGCAATTTTATGGTTGAAGAATTGGCTTAGTAAGACAGAAACACAAACAATATATCAAAATATAGAAGCTCCTGATCAAGAATTTTTTGAAGAATTATTGGAAAGCACTTATGAATTAGAAATAAAATTAGGATATGTTATCAAATGGTTTGCAGTAAGAATTGAACCAGATTAACTAATTATTTCTTTATGAATTGCATTAATTATTTTCATAGCGACTTCTTCAATATTTTCTCTTTTTACTTGAATTCTCAGATCAGCTTGAGAATACAAATTTTTTCTAGATTGAAAAATGCTCGTATATAAATCATTTAGATTCTTTCCATGAAGAAGTGGCCTATTTTCAATTTCATTTTTCAATCTTTCAATTGCTATATTTTTATCGAGATCTATCCAAGCAATTATACCCTGTCTTAAGATTCCCCAGTTTTCCGATTTGGTAACTATTCCTCCACCAGTTGAGATTACTAATGAAGGAATTTTGATAGTTTCTTTAAGGCAGTTTGCTTCTAATTCACGGAAATTATCTTCTCCTTCATCATTAAAAATTTGATTGATAGATTTTTTTGCCAACTTTTCTATTAATGAATCTAAATCAATATATTTGTAATGCAATAATTGAGCCAGCTTCAAACCAGTTTGTGACTTACCAGAACCCATCATTCCAATTAAAAATATGCTTCTGCCCTTTATAGAATGAACTGTTTTTTTGATAATGGATTGTTCCATAAAGACAAAAGCGTATTTAAAACCTTAAGATAGTATTATCGCAGACAGGTATGACTTCTACACAATCCAAACCATTACATGGAAAAGGACGTGAATGCGTCATAACTCGACGTGCCTGCTTTAGTTCTAGTCACCGTTATTGGCTTCCTGAAAAAAGCCCAGAAGAAAATTTTTCTCTTTTTGGAAAGTGCAGTATTGCACCAGGTCATGGTCATAATTACGAACTTATTGTTTCAATGGGTGGAGAACTAGACTCTGATGGAATGGTACTTAATCTCTCTGATGTAAAACACTCTATTAAAGATAAGGTTACTGGACAATTAGATTTTCATTTTTTAAATGATGTCTGGCCTGAATTTAATATTGATAATCAAGAGGGTATACTTCCCACAACTGAAGCATTAGTAAAAGTCATTTGGGGTCGTCTAAAGGATGATTTACCTCTTACAAGTCTAAGGCTTTATGAAAACCCAAATTTATGGGTTGATTATTTTGGAAAAAACATGGAAGCATTTTTAACAGTACAAACTCATTTTGCAGCCGCTCATAGACTTGCAAAAGAAGAGATATCCTTTGATGAAAATAAAAAAATCTATGGGAAATGTGCCAGAGTTAATGGACATGGTCACAACTATCTTGTCGATATAACTGTAAAAGGAGAAATTGATAAAAGAACAGGAATGGTTTGCGACTTATCTGCCCTCCAAGAGATAATTAATGATTTAGTTGTTGAACAACTAGATCACACTTTTTTAAATAAAGACATCGAATTTTTCCATAATTGTGTTCCAACTGCTGAAAATATAGCTTTATATATTTCTGATATTCTTAAAAAACCAATACATAAACTTGGTGCAACATTACACAAAATAAGACTCCAGGAGAGTCCAAATAATGCTGCAGAAATTTATGTTGATCAAAAGTTAACAAATTCATTGAATTTGAAACTTGAAAATAGTTTAGTCACGCAAACTTGAGTATCCCAAGAGTAATAATTGTTATAGCATCTAGTCTTGATGGGAGAATTGCATTTCCTGGAGGTGGAGAATCCCATCTTGGAAGCGAAGAAGATAAAAAAATGTTAAATCAAAACTTATCAATGGTTGATGCCACCATTTTTGGTTTAGGTACTTTAATAGCTCATCAATCAACTTACATAATTAAAAATCTAAATGATAATGACGTAGTAAATATATCAAAAAGCCAACCAATTTCTATAGTTGCTTCAAATAGCAAAAAATTTAACAGTAATTGGCAATACTTTCGTCAACCAATTAAAAGATGGCTAATAAGCTCAAGTAAAGTTGATAATTTGTCGGATAATAAATTCGAGAAACAATTCTTTTTCGAAGATTCATGGAGAAAAACTTTAATTTCACTAAAAAAACAAGGGATAAATGATCTAGCTCTTTTAGGAGGCGCAAAACTTATAAATTCATTTATAAAAGAAGATCTTATAACAGATATAAAAATTACAATTATTCCACGAATTATTGGAGGTAGATATACATGGATTCCTCCAGAACAAACAAATGAGATTTTTAATCTCAAAAGACTATGGGAAATAAAATCAATTAAAAATTTAATGAATAATGAAATCCATATTCATTACAAAAAAATTTGAAATAGATTCAATAATCAATGACCAAAAAAATACATAAAGTTGAAGTCAAATTATCAATTCAAGAAATCTCCAAGGAGACATGGAATGAATTAGCAAATGAAATCAATAACCCATTTTATGCATGGACTTGGCTTAAAAACCTTGAGATATCAAAAAGTGTTTCAAGAGAAACTGGTTGGCAGCCTCTATATTTTGTTGCTTATAAAAATGAAGAAATATTAGGAATTGCTCCACTTTTTTTAAAAAATCATAGCTATGGAGAATTCATTTTTGATCAATCATTTGCGAGATTGGCGCAAGAGCTGAATTTAAATTATTACCCTAAATTAATTGGAATGAGTCCTTATAGTCCTGTAAATGGATATCAATTTCTTTATAAAAAAAATAAAGATAAGAAAGAACTTACAAATTTACTTATAAACCATATCGAAAGCTTTGCGATTACAAACAAAATTTTAAGTTGTAATTTTTTATATATTGATGAAAGCTGGGGCAACCATCTTAAATCTTTGGGATACCATGAATGGATAAATTCCAGCAGTGAATGGAGGAGTAATGGAGAAAAAACTTTTGATGATTTTCTTTCTAGATTTAACTCTAATCAGAGAAAAAATATCAAAAAAGAGAGGAAATCAATTTCTAAACAAGATATTAAAGTAGAAATTTTTAATGAAGATGATATCAACCAAGAAATCCTTAAAAAAATGCATAATTTTTATGAACAGCATTGTTCGAGGTGGGGAGTTTGGGGAAGTAAATATCTAACATCTACATTTTTCGAAAAAATTGTAAGTAATAAAAGAAATATCTTATTATTTAGCGCATCAAAAAATCATTCAAATGATATTTTTGCTATGTCGATGTGCGTTAAAAATAAAAAAAACTTATGGGGTAGATATTGGGGTAGTCAAGAAGAGATATCAAATTTACATTTTGAATTATGTTACTATCAGCCAATTGAATGGGCAATAAAAAATAGTATCCATTTTTTTGATCCTGGAGCAGGTGGTAAACATAAAAGGCGAAGGGGGTTTTTTGCAAAAAGCTCTATTAGCTTGCATAAGTGGTTTGACAAAAATATGGAAAATATAATTTATCCTTGGCTAAATGAAGTTAATAAACAAACCAAGATGGAAATTGAATTTGAGAATAATTCTATACCCTTCAAATAAAAAATTATTTGGCTATGCCAAAGATTATATTAGTAATATAGTTTTTTAACTTCTAAGAATGGATCCTAGTAAAAATTTAGATAAAAAAATAAAGATTGATAATAATCTATCCAACCGATATATAGACTTAGATCCAAAAGGTTATTTTATTATAAAAGTAGATTTAAGAGAAAATAAAATTATTTTAGAGCACTTTTTAAATAACATCGATGACGAAGGCTATGCACTTGACCCCGAAACAAATGAACCAATTAAATGCGACTCTCAAAATAAAAGAGTTAGTAATGAAGTTTTTAAAGGTATTAGTGCAAAACAACTTGGAATATTGATCACTGAAGAAAGAAATGACTTAATAACCAGATTCGATCATGCTCTATATCTAGGGCGGGAACTACAAAAAGCAGAAGAATGTTTATACAAAAAATTACCATATACCCAAGATTAAGAAATTAAACGAAAAGATCTTATCTTTTAATGTGATGTTAGATTAAAAAAAATTAAAAAATTAATGAACATCATTTTCTATTTTGCATTTATTGGTTTTGGTTTTGGAGCTGCTTTCGCATTAGATAAGCTCTTAAGAGCAGTTAAATTAATTTAAAAAATTACAAAATTTTAATAGTCTCTCCATACAAATCATATTCATCCGCAAAAGAAATATTTGCTTCAACAAATTTCCCAATATAATTTTTCAAATCAATTTTATCTTTAACAGATAAAATTACAGTCCCGTCAATTTCAGGCGCGAAATTGTAGGACCGACCTATTAATTCGTTATTATCTGATGTTTTTTCTACCAAAATCTTCATTTTTGAACCAACATATGTCTGATTTTTATCTTTAGAGATATTTTGTTGAACTGAAATAACGTTATCTTTTCTTGCCTCTGCAACCTCTGGAGATACTTTATTTGGCAAATTAAAAGCTGCAGTTCCTTCTTCAGAAGAAAAAATAAACACTCCCACATGATCAAATTTGTGCCTATCCAAAAATTCGAGAAGATGTTCAAAATGTTCTTTTTTTTCTCCTGGGAAACCAACAATAAGGCTAGTTCTTAATACAGCAGATGGAATTTCTTCTCTAATTTTCTCCAAAATTGATTCATTCAAAGAAGCTTGCCAAGGTCTATTCATACTCTTCAACACATCTGGATGACTATGCTGAAGTGGCAAATCAAAGTAAGGCACTATATTATTTGAATCTTTGAAAGCTCTAATAACTTCATCAGTTAAACCTGTTGGATAAGCATAATGTATCCTTATCCAGGGAATTGGAACTTTAGAAAGCTCATTCAAAAGTCTGGCTAATGATGGTTTTCCATAAATATCTTGACCATAATTAGTTGTTATTTGACTAATTAATATGATTTCTTGAATACCATTTTTTGCAAGACTTTTGGCTTCTGAAACTATAGATTCTATTGTTCTACTTCTTTGAGGACCTCTCAACTTAGGAATAATACAAAAAGCGCAATTATAGTTGCAGCCTTCAGCAATGCGAAGATAAGCAACAAATTTGTTTTTATCTACAAAACGAGGTATTTCCTCATCTGCAATAAATTCAGGTATTTTTGAAACTTCGTTAACGATTTCCCCTTTTTCTACTCTGTCTAAAACCTTTGCTATCTTTTGATAATCTCCTGTCCCAACCAAACCTTTTATTTCAGGAATTTCTTTTATAAGCTCATCTTTAAAATGCTGAGCCATACAGCCTGCAACTATTACTTTCTTTCCTTGATTTGTATATTCTAGAATTTTTCTAACAGATTCTTCTCGAGCTGTTTCAATAAAACTGCAAGTATTTACAACAACAATATTTGCATCATTAATATTGCTGTCAACTTCATAACCCTCTTTATCTAATAAGCCTTGCATATGTTCAGTATCAACAAGATTTTTCTCACAACCAACATGACTAAATGCAATCTTAGATAGTTTTTTTCCTTCTATATTTAGACTATTTTGTTTCACAACTTAAAAAATAAGAATTAACAGATTTAAAAAGCATTTCTTTTATAACTTTGATGCCAAAATAATATTACGATAGATAATATAAATTACAAACCTTCATTTTGTATGGCCCTTAAGACTTTAAACAAAAGAAATAAAAAAGATTTGAAATGGCCAAAAATCATAATAGCAATTCTTAGCACTATAGGCATAGTTGACACAGGTTCGATTACTTTAAAAAACTGGGGATTATTTTCTTCTCTTTCATGCCCAGGGATACAAAATGGTTGTGAAACAGTTTTAAATAGTCCTTGGGGTACTTTATTTGAAAATAATCAAGTTAACATACCTCTCTCATTAGCTGGATTTATAACATATTTATCAATATTAGTTATCACAATAATACTCTCGCTTAATTTAATTTCCCCAAGAGAAAAACTAAATAAGTTTTTATGGTGGTTATTATTTCTAATTTCTTGTGCGTCATCAATATTTAGCTTTTTATTGATAAATATAATGTTTTTTAAGATTCAAGCATATTGTTTTTTTTGTATACTTTCAGCAATTTTATCGTTTTCTATCTTTATAGTTTCTATGATTGGAGCAAAGTTCGAAAGTAGAGAACCTATGATTATTAGAGGTTTCATTGTAGCCATTAGTGTCCTGCTGGGGGGTCTAATTTGGTCAGCAAACGTTGACCCCTCTAATGCTACTGATGTTGCAAACCCCACTGAAAATATATCACCAATAATTACCACTGCAAGCTCTCCCCAAAAGGTAAAGTTTGCAAAATTTTTAAGTGAAAACAATATTGTTATGTATAGTGCATACTGGTGCCCGCATTGCCACGATCAGAAACAATTGTTTGGTAAAGAAGCAGTTAAAGAATTAAAAGTAGTTGAATGTGCTAAAGATGGTAAAGATAATGAGTATGAGCTATGCCAAACGAAAGGAATTAGTGGATTTCCTTCTTGGGAAATCAATGGAGAAATCACTAGTGGTACGGTTGATTTGAAAGAATTGGCCCAAAAAACTAACTATCAGGGAGATCTTAATTTTTAATAAATCTTTTTTGAATTTTTTGATCTAAGTGTTGTCTAGTATGGCATTCCCAATTTTTATCTTTTTGAGGGAAATCATCTCTATAATGCCCCCCTCTACTTTCCTCTCTAAATAGACAAGCTTTTAATAAGGTTATAGTTGTTATTTGTCTATTCTTTAAATCAAGTAAAAGATTCAAGACTCGCCTGTTGCGTTCACTAAGTTTTATTTTTTGATCAAATTTTATTTTTTCAAGACTATTTATTAAATCATTTTTATGTAATTTATCTATATCACTTTGAATGTAATTTAAAAATTTACTCATATTTTCCTTATTTCGAGATACACCTAAATTTAACCAACATAGTTTTCTTAGTTCATCAATTTTTTCAGCAATTTTGGAAATTTGATCTTCTTTAGGATCTTCAATATCGAACTCTTTCAATGATCTATCAAATTTTGCAAATACGGGGGGATCATTCAAAACAATTGAAGACATTTTTCTTGCAAAAACAAGACACTCCATTAGTGAATTACTTGCCAGTCTATTAGCGCCATGAACACCTGTAGAAGCTACTTCTCCAACGGCATATAATCCTTTTCTTGTAGAAGATGCATTTAGATCAGTTTTAACACCTCCCATCCAATAGTGAGCTGCAGGAGCTACAGGTATAACTTCATTTAAAGGGTTAACTCCATAATCCTGACATCTACTTAAGATCGTTGGGAAGCGCTCTACAATTTTTTCTGGGTCAATATACCGAAGATCTAAGCCAACATGATCTACATTATTATCATTCATATTTTTCATAATTGCTCTACTAACTTGATCTCTAGAGGCTAAATCACGATTTTCAAGATTTTTAACTGGGCTTTCACCATTTTTATCCACTAAAATAGCTCCTTCTCCTCTAAGTGCCTCAGATATTAAAAAGCAAGGTGCACCATAAAATTTTAAAGCGGTTGGATGAAATTGAACAAACTCTAGATCTTCAATAGCAGCACCTGCTTTCCATGCAAGAGCAATGCCTTCTCCTGAGGACTGTGGAGGATTAGTTGTATTTGTAAATAAATGCCCTCCTCCACCTGTAGCTAAAACGACAGCTCTTGATTTAATCCAATATAAATTGGCTCCATCAAGAACCTGAACACCTTTACATTCCTTATCTTCAATTAGAAGTTCAGTGACCCTAACACCCCTGCAGTGAAGAACATTTTTTTTATACTCAATATGTTCTTCTAGAACTTCAACTAATGCTCTGCCAGTTCGATCTTTAACATGCAAGACTCTTCTGCGAGAATGAGCCGCTTCTAAAGTAGTAGCTAATTGATCAGAGCTTTGATCAAAAATCATCCCTAAATTCTGCAATCTATCGACGCAACCTGGGGCCTCTTTAACCAGCATTTCTACTGCTTCAAAATCGCAAAGTCCATCTCCTGCCTTCAAAGTATCATGAGCATGTAGATCAAATGAATCATCTTGTCTAACAACAGAAGCAATACCTCCTTGAGCCCATCTACTAGAGGATACCTTGCTGGTATTCCTATTTAAAAGAAGCACTTTTAAATTTTCAGGTAATTCAAGACAAGTCATAAGTCCTGCAGCTCCAGCACCTATAACTATCACGTCCCAATTCTCTAGTGGTATGGCATTTTGAGAAAAAGGAGGCCTCAACATTAAACCAATCCACTTAAAGTGGGTTGTAAGATTGCTAAAAATATAAAAATACCATCAACAATTAATGTCGTTTGAATTACATAACTCGAAACCAAGAGGGCTTTACCATTAGTAGAGTTAATAGTCCCAGAATCAAAAATTTCTTTTGAAATCAACCAGAGAATAAGTGCGACAACAATAATAATGGATAGTGATTTTATATGAATAAGATTTTCAGATGTTTTTTTAAGAATTAAAGGTGCATTTTCAGAATCAGCTGCAATCACCTCCCTCCATTGATCCATTATTCCTGTCAGAAATATAGTAATGTCAGTAACTGC
The DNA here is from genome assembly GCF_017695955.1 of Prochlorococcus marinus XMU1419. Classification (NCBI taxonomy): domain Bacteria; kingdom Bacillati; phylum Cyanobacteriota; class Cyanophyceae; order Synechococcales; family Prochlorococcaceae; genus Prochlorococcus; species Prochlorococcus marinus. Next base: position 104,042 of record NZ_JAAORO010000001.1, on the reverse strand, counting down.
AGTCCCAAACAAAGAGGAAATATAAAAACTCGAACCAATTTTCCAATTTGTACCCAGACCAATAAAAGCTAAAGGAAGCACAACAGATTCAACAGGAATATGAAGAATAGGAAATGGACTTAACCATCCCCAGAACAAACACCCACCAAGCCAACTTCCTGAAACACCAATTAATAATGAACTCACGATGAACCATTTATTTGATTTTTTCTTATTCAAAAAAAATGCACCTAAAAGAATAACAAAAGTAAAACAAAGAGCACTTATTGGTTCAAATCTTACCCAAGGAGCTTGAACAAATATAGGCAGTATTACAAAAAAAGAAGACCACAACCTTAGAGCAATTGGCCTTGATAAAAAAATACTTTCACACGAATGAAGTGTATTATGCAATTCAAGGTTAAATTTATCTTTCACTTCTAAATTTTTTGTAATTAATTCTTTCAATGAATAAAGTTTATAAAGATCATTTAATCAATTTAAATCGAGTTTGAAAAAAGTGCGAATGACATATTTTAATAAATAAAAGGCCATAAATTTCAAAATAATGTTTTTGATTTTAAAAGTATTTAATACTCCTTAAGTCATATTTGAGTTTAAAATATAAATAAATAGAATATTTGGAATTAAATTGTGTGGCAAGAAATTAATTACAAAGAGGTTTCTAATGATATTTTAGTTCCAAATACAACTTGTAAAATCAACCCTGCAGAAATTGAAAGTATTGAAGATAATTCCATCGCACAAGAAGTTGGCTTTGAATCTGGTGATTCCATCATTAGTATTAATGGGAAAAAACCAAGAGATTTAATTGATTATCAGATTCTTATTAGTGAAGAGTTTTTAAATATATCTGTTTTAGATAAAAATAATGAAATTCACGACATAAGTATAGAAAAAGATCAAGATCTGAATTTAGGCATTAATTTTAAAGATGCATTATTTGATTCAATCAGGCAATGCAATAATAAATGTCCATTTTGTTTTATAGATCAACAACCAAGCGGTAAAAGAAAAAGCCTTTACGTAAAGGATGATGATTATAGATTAAGTTTTCTTTATGGCTCTTATCTCACTCTAACGAATTTAAGTAAAGAAGATTGGAAAAGAATAGCTACGCAAAAACTATCCCCACTTTTTGTTTCTGTTCATGCGACAGATCCTGATACTCGAGAAAAATTATTAAAAAATAAAAGAGCAAGAATAATTCTTGATCAAATTTCATGGTTTGAAAAGAACTCTATTCAAATACATGCTCAAATTGTTGTATGTCCAGATATAAACGATGGTAAAATTCTTGAGCGATCAATTTACGAACTAGCTAATTTTCACAAAAAAACAGCGAAAACAGTCCTTTCAGTTGCAATAGTTCCTGTAGGACTAACAAAATTTAGACCAGAAAATGATGGCATGAAATCGATCAGTTCAGAATACGCAATAAAAACAATTAAACAAGTAGAAAGAATTCAAGCCTCATTACAATTAAATCTTGGAACTCGTTTTTGTTGGCTAGCAGACGAATGGTATTTAATAGCTGGTACAAATTTACCTAGTTACAAAACCTATGAAAATATGCCACAAGAATCTAATGGTGTAGGTTCAATTAGAAGCTTCCTCAAAACATTAAGTGAAAAAACTAAAAACCTACCTGAAAAAGTAAATAAGCCCAAAAAAATAAGTTGGATTGTTGGTAAATTAGTTTATGAGGCGCTTATTCCCATAGTTAAAAAATTAAACTTAATTGATGGATTAACGATAAATTTATATGGTTTACCTAGCATTTATTGGGGTCAAGAACAAGTTGTAACAGGACTTTTAACGGGAGAAGATCTAATTTACGGCCTGAAAAATAAGGACTTAGGAGAGGCTATTTATCTACCATCAATCATGTTAAAACTTAATACTGATTTATTTTTAGATGACAAAAATATCAAAGAAGTGGAAAATCAATTGAATACCAAAATTCACATTCTTGATGATTCAAATGATATTATAAATATTCTGATTGGAAAATCTAATAATACCAATACTCTAAAAAATGCTTAGAAAAGTAATAAATCCCATTCTATTTTTGCCAGTTGCTTTATGTATAAATTCACTTAATGTATTTTCCAGCGAAACGAAAAACTATATGGGTAATGTTTTAGATGAGAAAGAAAATATTTCTTTTATAAAGTACGATGAGATAGAAAAAATTATCTTAAATAATCCAGAGTTAAAATCATTACAAAATAAAGTTACTTCAGCGAAATTTAATCTTTCAAGTCAAATATCTCAAAGATATCCATCCTTAGATTTTCAAGCCAATGGGTTACCAAAATATACCTTAGGTAAAAATTACAATAGCAATTTAGAGACTTTAAAAACTTCGCAGTTTACGGCTAATCCATCTCTTATTATTAGATTTGATTTAATTGATCCTCAGAGAGGAAGCGAAATTAAAATTGCAAAACAAAATTTCAAAATTGCAAAAAATAATTATGAGATTAAGAAAAAAGATCTAATACAAGAAGCAAGAAAAAGGTATCACAAATTTCAAAAGTCTTACCAGGATATCCAAAACAAAAAATTTACACTTGATTTATCAATTACTAGTTTGAATGATGCTGAAGCGAAGTTAGATGCTGGAATTGGCACAAAATTTGAGGTTCTGGAGGCAAAAGCTCAATTATCACGAGATAAACTATCTTTAAATGAAAAGATAATTGAGCATCAAATTAACAAAATTTCCCTCAAAGAAATTCTTTATATACAAGGAGATATTGAGATTAACAAAGAGCAAAGTTTAATAGGTTTCTGGAATCATAAATTAGATAAAAATGTTAAAGAGGGTTTAGATAGAAATCTTTCATTAAAAAACCTTCTTCTTCAAAAATCTATAAAAAAAAGCCAAGCAAATAGTTTTTTATCAAAAAGTAAACCAAATATTTACATAAGCAACATATTTTCTAGTACTTTCTCCAAGGGCGACTCATTATCAAATGAAATTGATTATGAAGAATATGGATCTAACTATACAAACACAATAAGTCTCAATTTTGCATGGAATATTTTTAATGGTGGACAAGATAAGAAATCTTACAAATCAAAAATAGCAGATGCAGAAGCTGAAAAATATGCTTTTGAAAATTTAAAAAATGTCTTGACTACAAATATCAGTAAAGCCTATTTGAATCTTAAACTAAATGAAGAGAAAATAATTTCGTCTATTAAAGAAATTGATTCTAGTAAAGAATCTGTTAGGCTTTCCAGGCTTAGATATGATGTTGGAATATCAACTCTTAAAGATGTACTTTTAAGACAGAGTGAATTGAGTAATGCGAAATCAAAAAAAATTACTGCTATTTTTAATTTCAATTTGAACTTAGATGAATTAGAAAGATTAACTTTCCTTGAAAAAAATAAAAATTGCTTGGATAAAAAAAATAATAAAATAGGAGATAAAAAATCCATTTGCAATATATCAATATGAAACACCCAAATTTAACTAATAATCAACTAAACAAACTAGATTCTTTATTTGAATTAGTTAGTCAACGTCAAATAAATGATTTTGGAAATATTAGTGCTAGCAATAAATCGGACGGATCATTAATAACAAGTTGTGATCTATGGAGTGATAAAACAATAGTTAATGGGCTAGCATCAATAGCTCCCGACGAGGGCGTCCTTAGTGAAGAAGGAGGAAAGTCGATTCCTAATACAGAAGCATATTGGGTAGTGGATCCACTTGATGGAACAACAAATTTTGCTGCAGGAATTCCATACTGGTCTATATCAGTAGCAAGATTTGTGGATGGTAGACCCGAATCTTCTTTTTTAATAATCCCTACGTTGAAAAAAAAATTTGTATCAATAAAAGGTAAAGGTGTTTGGTTGAATAATAAGAAAATTGATCCTAATCAAAATAACTATCAAAGTGAATGCATTTCTTTATGTAGTAGATCCATAAAAATTTTACAAAAAAACCCAAACTCAGTTTTTCCTGGAAAAATAAGACTACTAGGTGTATCGAGTTTAAATTTAACAAGTGTAGCAATGGGTCAAACTTTCGGAGCAATAGAATCAACCCCAAAAATATGGGATATTGCGGCGGCTTGGCTTTTATTAGAAGAACTCAATTGTTCTATAGAGTGGTTAGAAACAGATCCCTTAAATTTAGTTTCAGGTGAAGATTTGAGTAATGTTAATTTTCCATTAATTGCTGGTAGATCAACGGAAAAAATTAAAATTTTAAAGCCATGGGGTAATTTATTATTAGAAAAATAGTTGCATAATAAAAAAATAATTGGTTGAAAAATTTCTTAATTAGATACAATACAATGAGAAATATAAGATAAATATTTGAATAAGATAAAAATGCAGCGCATCTCAACTTGGATACTGAAAAGTTTGTGGGGTGCTTGTGAGAGATGGAGTAAATCTGATTGCATTGATTTAAGTGCTGCATTTGCTTACTACACACTTCAATCATTTTTTCCAATTCTTCTAATTTCTCTTTCAATAGCGTCTTGGTTCCTAGGTAAACAAGAAGGTTTAGATCAACAAATAATTTCTATTGCAGCTCAACTTTTACCACCTTCAGTAGTTGAATTAGTAGAGACAACCTTATTTAATTTAATTGATCAAGGTTTTGGAGCAGGTATTCTAGGAGCTATGTTTTTGCTTTTTACAGCAGGAAATGCATATTTATCTCTACAAAGAGGATCTGATAGGCTTTGGGAGGATGAACTTCCATCTAAAAAAGTAAATGCTGCTTGGAGAGAACAAGCTTCAAGGTTTCTCCGAAATAGAGTTGAAGCATTTTTAATAGTATTTTTTATAGGTTTCTTAATGGTCTTGGATCAAATCAGTGCAAATCTTAGGATGATTCCAAGTAATGTTTTGGACAATATCTCAGAATCTAATAATTTAATTTCTAATTTATTACTAAAATTGCCATTATTACAAGTTGGTCAATTTGCAATACCACTTATTGGATTTACTTTAATGGCTCTTTTATTGCAAGGTCTCTTACCTAGTAGAAAAGTTCCTTTGATACCACTTTTACCAGGATCTTTTCTTATTGGAATTGGCCTAACCACATTGAACCTTGCCGTAAGTAAAAGCATTCTCTCTCTTGGAGCCAGGTTTCAAGCATATGGTTTTATTGGAGGTTTTCTTGTCCTTACTTTGTGGGTATGGCTATTAGGAGTAATTTTATATTTTGGACAGTGTTGGAGCGTTGTTATTGCTAGAATGTCATTATTAAATAAAAAAAGATACAAGAGATAAAAATAAATTCGATGAGTTATTTTCTTAAAGCTAATAAAAATTTGATAACTTACTCTTTAATTTTTTTATTAGTAATACCTATTTTTGGAATTAATTTTGTTTTGAGTTTCGTCGGTAATATTTTGATCCTCCTCTTTTTGATACCTCTTTTATTATTACTTTTAGTATTTATGGGTTTTAACTTTTACAAGTCGAAAATAAATACTTGTGATAATTGTGGATCGATCAACTTAGGAATTAGTGAATACTGTATAAATTGTGGTGGAGATTTAAAAAATGTAAGTAAAAATAAATTAAACAAAAAACCTGGTGAAAGTACTATTGAGATTAAAGCAGAGGAAATAAAATAAAAATTTTAACCTATACCAATTTGTCTAAGGATACTTTGTCCAGTAATTAGTTCAGTGCCTAGTCCAATCAAAATTCCAATCATTGCCATACGACCATTCCAGGTTTCAGCAAAATTAACAAAGCCAAATCTTTGTTGATTATCATCATTCATAATTAATTAAATTACTAGCATAAATATTTTAACGTTTTGAGGAAGAATTTATGATAAATAATAAATTAATTATTTGATATGTCTAACACCATCAACAGGTCTATACTCATCTCCAGTTAATTCCTCATATACAATTGCTGGCAATCCTGTCTCAAACATTGTTTGTAATGCTTCCTTTAACATAGGGTTCCATCCTCCAGTACTAACTTTCCCATGTCTTACTGTCCAATCCCATGTTCCTTGCAGATCTCTGGGTAACCTCCCTTCTCTATCTCTTCGAGCAACCAAGTCTAAAGATTCAACTAAACCAACAATAATTGGATTCTTTCCATAAGAAGGAGTTAAGCTTAGTTCAAGCCTAACAGGATCTTCTTTAACCATTTTTAATCTAAACCTTGGGGGTAACTTAAGAGATCTTATGACCGCTGATACAATTTTAGTTCTTAATTCCAATTTTTTTTTCCTAAATTTTTGTTCGTTTAATCAGTTGTTGAGCCCTTTTCTCCTAGGGAAGTATCATTATCATTTGAAAATCTTACTGTTAGTAACTCCTCCTCTGTTATATTTCCTGATTTATCAAGAAGTTCTGGATGTATTGTATATTTATTTTGTTTTAAATTTGATTTGTAAAAATCTTTTTTTGTAGTGCTAGAAATGCCCCAACCATTAGACATCACCTTAAAAGCTTTCCAAACTAAATAGGTTAGAGCTGCAGAATATATAATCGGAAATAGAAGAGTCATCAAACTTATAAATTAATTTGCTTATGATAGTCATCATAGCCTGAAAAAAAGAAAATTAGCTATTTTTAGTTAATAAGTTTTTCTCTTAAGTAAATTAATTTTTTTAGTAGTTATATTTAAATTACACAACTAATGTGTATTTATGTTTTCGAAAAAAATAAAAAAATCAAAATTGAAGATTTTCAATTATAAGCAAGTATTACTCTCCTCATTAATTGCAATAGGTTCTATATATCCGTCAAATGTAATATCCGAATCATTAACTGAAACAAAATATCATAAAGAAAATTTTTATTCAAACAAATCTTTCATAACCAAAGCCGTAGAAAAAACCGGTGCAGCTGTGGTGACAATTGATACTCAAAGATATGTTAAAAAAAGAAATTTTCCAAGAAATTCTCAACTATATCTAGACCCATATTTTGAAAGATTTTTTGGATTAGATTTGCCCAACGATAATCGACCAAGGATAGAGCAAAACCAAGGCAGTGGATTTATATTTGCAGATGGACTTGTAATGACCAATGCTCATGTAGTGAATGGCTCAGATAAGGTAATTGTTGGTTTGACTAATGGCAAAAAATTAAATGCTAAACTAATAGGCCAAGACTTTTTTACTGATTTAGCTGTTCTACAGATTAAAGGGAAAGGGCCTTGGCCAAAAGCAAAATTGGGCGATTCTGAAAAGATTAAAGTTGGTGATTGGGCTATCGCAGTTGGAAATCCATTCGGACTGGAAAACACAGTTACTCTTGGTATTATTAGTAATCTAAATAGAAACGTAAATCAATTAGGAATATATGATAAAAAACTTGAACTAATACAAACAGACGCTGCTATTAATCCCGGCAATTCTGGAGGCCCACTATTAAATAGCGATGGAGAAGTAATTGGTATTAATACGTTGATAAGATCAGGTCCAGGAGCAGGTTTGAGTTTCGCAATCCCAATTAATAAAGCTAAGGAAATTGCTTATCAACTTTTAAACAATGGGAAAGTAATACATCCTATGATTGGAATTAGCCTAATAGAAGAAATTAATGCTGAGAGAAAAAATAATGTAGTAAAAGTTGGATATGTAGTACCGAACAGTCCAGCTGAAGAAAGTGGAATTAAGATAGGTGATATTTTAATTAAAATAGGCAATAAAGATATTGAAAATGCATCAGACGTAATAGAACAAATTAGTAAAAATGGTACCAAAAAACAAATAGATATATTTTTGCAGCGTAAAAATAAGTTTATTAAATTAAAAGTAAGACCAACTGATATTACTAATCTACAAAAGAACTAAAAAATTTAATTATCATTCCTTTTAAGTATCTCCACACATCTAGAAATACATCTACCATCTTTCATATCACAAGAAGTAATGCATTCAAAATAACTTTCAATAGGATCAGAAATTTGAAATTGTTTTTCTTGGAAATCATAATTTTTCATTTAAATTATTAAAATCTATTTTTGTATTTTTAAGATTAATCAAGGACGGTAAACTATGTAAAGATAAATGAGTTATCTTACTTAGCCAATTGTAAATTTTATTAAAAGAAATCAAATTTTTTGGCTTTGAGTTTTTTCTAAAAAATATTCGTAATTACCATCATATGAAAATAACTTTGAATCTTTAATTTCAACAATTCTATTTGCAACCTTTGAAATAAAATACCGATCATGAGAAATGATTAATAATGAACCTTTATAATTTTTAATTGCTAATTCTAAGTTTTCCTTAGATTGCAGATCCAAATGATTAGTTGGCTCGTCCAAAAGAAGGAAATTACTAGGATTAATAATCATGAGCGCTAATGCTAATCTTGCCTTTTCTCCCCCACTGAGTTGTTTAATATATTTAAAAACGGTTTCATTTTGAAAGCCAAAACCTCCTAAAAATGTTCTAACTTTTTTTTGGGACCATTCCGGAGACTTATTAAATATTAAATCAATAACCCTTTCGTCAAGTGAAAGTGCTTCAGCCTGATTCTGTTCATAATAGCTAGTAATTATATTATGTTTACCAAGATTAATTTCTCCAATTTCAGGAGATATTTTTTTCATAATAATTTTAAGCAATGTAGATTTACCGCAGCCATTAGGTCCCAATATTGCTATTTTATCCCCAGAAGAAATCTTTAAATTAATATCTAAAAAAAGAATTTTATCCTCGAAACTATGAGACAAATTTTTGATATTTAGAACTAATTTTCCTGAGCGAGGGCACTCTGGAAAATTAAAAACAGGACTTTTTGATTTTGCTGTGGGAGCCTCAATTTTAGAAATCTTTTTTAATTGTTTTTCTCTACTCTTTGCTTGAGAACTTCTAGTTGCACTAGCTCTAAATCTATCTATATACCTCTTCTGTAAATCAATTTCTTTTTGTTGTAATTGATATGCCTTATTTTGTGATTCTTCATTCAAAGATTTCTGTTCGACAAAAAAAGAATAGTTCCCATTATATGTTTCAGATGTTCCTCTATCTACAAAAATTATTTTTTTACATAATTTATCCAAGAAATATCTATCATGGCTTATTATTATAACTGCAATCTTAAGCGATGACAGATATTCTTCCAACCAAAAAATAGTTTCTAAATCTAAATGATTTGTTGGTTCATCCAGTAAAAGTAAATCAGGTTTTTGTAAGATTATTTTTCCAAGTGCAACTTTCATCTGCCAACCACCTGAGAAATTGCCAACTAATTTATCAGCATCTTCTATAGAAAAGCCTAATTTTGGTAATATTTTTTCTACATCAGATTGCATTTTATAACCACCTAAAGCTTCAAATTTTGCTTGATATTTTGCGAGTTGATTAACAAATATTTCAAGTTCATCGGAATTTTTTTTTATATCCAATGATTTCATTTTATTCTCAATTTCTAAAAGTTTAATGGCAACAATTTGTATATCTTTAAAAGAACTTTCTAATTCCTGTCTCACTGAAAAATTCAAATTACAATCAAACTCTTGTTTTAAATGGGAAATTTTAGGATTTCCCTCTTTGATGATAGTTCCACTTGTTTGCTCTTCCTCTCCAATTAAAATCTTAAATTGGGTTGATTTACCTGCACCATTAGAACCAACTAAGCCAACTTTTTCTCCTTTCTTAATCTCCCAACTAATATTTTTTAAAACAACATCTGTTGAATAAATTTTGCTTACACCTTCAAATCTAATCACTGTTTTAAAAATAGAATTTACAAAATCTGTGGCTTATTTACTAAAAAATATTTTGTGGAATAAAATTAAACCATGAAAAGAATAGAACAAATTGTGGTAATTTTCATAGCTGCAGCTCTTGCAATTCCAAGTTATTGGTTTTTTTGGACTTTGGCTGGTGGAGGTGGCTACAACAAAAGAATAAAACCTATTCCTAATCCAAATAATAATTATTCGAAACCTTTTCCTAAAGACCGCCTCGAGCCTTGATTAACCACATTTTAGTTGCCTCATCATCAATGGTACCCAAATATTCAATAACCTCTTCTTTGGTCACAGAAATATTTAACTCGTTGCCAATATCGCATATTGTATCTAAGGCTTTTTTGGGATTAGTTAAGGCTGTCATAAAGAGACTTTGTTTCTTTTTGGAATCGTTGGCTATTAATTTATAGAGCTTCTCAGCGTTACTGGACATGTTTTTAAAATCTATTTATTAATAGATTATTACTTCAAGCTACATTTTGTTCATTATATTTATTAATAGATAAATCATTATCAACATCTTTTATCTCTTTTGCAGAGGCATCTGCCATACTTCTTGCGTCTAAACATAAAACTTTTCTTAGTTTCGCAAAGTTAGCTGCGTGAGATTTTCTACCATCTTTTTGAGCATAATACTCAGACTGCTGAAGAATATGGTGAAGATGAGTTAACAAATATGGACTAATTACAGCTGATACCAATACGTCACTATTTTCATTATCGTGAGAATCAGAATTAACCAATCTTTTTTTCGGTTTATCAATTATCGACCTTTTAGGAGAATCAATTTTTCTTGAATTTTTCATGGGACAATAAAACAATTAATTGATACGGACATAAATTTCCTTACTAATAATATACACAAAGATAGTATCCTTGACTAACTGTGTATACTAATAAGTAACAGTTATCAACTTTGACTCATGGCTACCCGTCAAAACTCAACTAATGGGAAGCCTAAATCTCCTAGAATTCAAGTAGTTCTTCCAGAATTAATATGCGAGCAACTTACTATTTTAGCCAGTAACGAATCTAGGACAGTTAGTAATATGGCAAAAGTATTAATACAAGAAGGTATAAAAAAATATTTCGAAAAAGAGAGTAAATCACCTATTTCAGAAAATAATTTAAATACTGATAAATTTAGAAACGAACTTGAAAAACAAAGCGTCAGAAGATTAAAAAGAGCTCCTCAAAGGATTAGATATTATAAAAATTCTGATTAAAAATAATTAATTTTGAGGCAATTTCTGTAAATCTACAGTTTTACCCATGACTACCAAAATATTGCCTCTTTCCAAAATATATTTTGCTGGAGGATTAACTGTTAACTCTTCAGCAGGTCCTGCAGCAAGAACATTTACTAAATAATTTTTTCTCAAATTTAAATCTCTTAAAGATCTTCCAATAAATTCCTCTGGAACAGTTATTTCATCTATACCAGTTTGATTATCAAGTTCTAATCTTTCGATTAAGTTTGGTCTTACTAGTTCCAAACCTAATCTTTCTCCTTGCATCCTAGATGGGAAAACAACTTTATCTGCACCTACTCTTTTTAACATTTTTTCGTGCAAGTCACTGGTAGCTCTCGCTATTACTCTTTTCACTTTGCTGCCTTCGCTGTCCTTTGCAATAAGAGTTGTAGTTATACTGGCTTCAATGGGTTCACTAATACCCACTACAACAGTATTCATTTCAAGTATTCCCGATTCCTTCATAGACTCTTCATCAGTACAATCTACTACTCTCGCTTCTATCGAAGGCTCTAATTGCCTTAAATCATCAATAGCTTTTTCCGAATAATCTGCAGCCAAAACATCTGCACCATTACTAATAAGTTCTCTGCAAACTGCGGTTCCAAATCTTCCAACGCCGACAACTGCAAAAGTGAGTGCTTCATTTTCTCTCTTTTGAGACCACTGCCACCAATCAGCCATAATAAAACTCAGTCAAACTTAAACATATAGATCAGCCCTAGGATAGCCAATTCTCTTTTGTCTATCTATTCTACTCTTATAAAGAGCCTGCCAAAGTGCACTTAAAAGCAAAAGGATACCAAGTCTGCCCACAAACATACCCACAATAAGAATAAATTGACCAAAATGATTTAATTTTGCAGTTAAACCAATATCAAAACCAACTGTTGCAAATGCAGATATGCAAGTGAACAGAATTTCTAGGAATGTGAATGATTCTTTTTTAACAAAAGTATTAGTTGTACTAAGCAACATTGCCATTAAAAGAACAAAAAGCAAAGATCCAACTGTGATTCCAACTGCCTTTAGGATAACTTTATCTGAAATTAATCTGTTGCTAATAATTACATCTTTCTGACCTCTTAAAGTTGATCTAGTTGCAGCCATTAAAGCAATAAATGTAGTTGTTTTTATGCCTCCACCAGTACCTCCGGTACTTGCTCCAATAAACATAAGCGTCATTAATAATAAAAGACCCGTATCTGAGATAGAGTTCAAAGAAATCGGAAAATTTGTAAAGCCTGCAGTTCTTGCACTTACTGTTTCAAAGACAGATGACATTAATCGTTCAAACAAATTTAAATCATTAAAAAATTGACTATTTAGCAATGATTCAGTAATAAAGAATCCTAATGATCCGAACAATATTAAAGACAAACTTGTCCTAATAACTAGTCTGGAATGAAGGCTTAATTTTCTATAAGAAAGATTTTTTTTATGACTCCAAATATCATCAATAACCCGCCAACCCAATCCACCCATAACAATGAGAAAAACAAAAACACTATTCACCAGATAATTTGTTCTATAGTCTTGAAGACTTTTTGACATTAATGAAAATCCTGCATTGTTATATGCAGAAATGCTGTGAAAAATCGAGGACCATAGTCTTTCCGAATTATTTTGAATGTCAACAAATCCAAAAAAATATAAGATAATTGCACCCAAGGATATGATACTAATCGCTGTGATAGCAATGCTTTGAAAAGTTCGACCAATTCCTCCAACTCCAAATTCATCTAAAGTCTTTCCTTTGTCTAATCTAGTTCTTAGCTTTGTCCCCTTGACAACAAACCCTTGTAAAAATGTTGTAATGGCCATTAATCCTAGACCACCTGATAAAAGCATAAAAGCCAAGAAAACTTGGCCAAAGAAATTTAAATCAACACCAATATCTATTATGGTTAAGCCAGTTACGGTTATAGCAGAAGTTGATGTAAAAAATGCCTCCCACAAACCAACCTTTGAAGATGAACATAATGGAGAGCTTAAAATTAAAGTTCCAAGACAAATAATAAACAAGCCTGTAACAATAGTAAATTGAGGTACAGAGAGCTTTTTGTAAGCATCTTTTAACTTATAAACCTTACTTGTGAATTTCACGATATTACCCGTAATTTAAAATTATCAATGCTGGCACAGTAAATGACATTATAAGTGTTAATCCAGCTCCGTATTTTGCGATATCAAAAAATCTATATCTTCCAGGACCATAAACCATTAAATTTGTTTGATAACCCATTGGAGTCAAGAAAGATTGACTTGCACCAAATAAAACAAGCATTATTAAAGCGCTTGGTGAAATTTCTAAAACATTTGAGAATTCAATAACAACAGGCAAAATCAAAGCAACCGAAGCAGCATTACTTATAAATTGCGTAAGAATAACTGTAGATACAAAAATTACGACAAGTGCAAAATAAAGAGGCATTCCATTAAGGGCAAAGTTTAGATTAACTGCAATTAAATCTGCTAATCCAGTTATCTGCATAGCTACGCTAAAACACGATAAAGATCCCAGCAATAAAATGACGTCTAATCTAATTGATTTTTGTATCTCTGCAGGTCTTAAACATCCACAAGCAACCATTGCAATCACTGCCAAAAGAACCGAACCTACTAAGGGAATATTAGAAACCGAAGGCAAAACCACCATGCCTATTGCAATTCCGATCGATATAGGTTTTTTTATCAAGAAAGGTAAATCATCTTCGAATTGGTCTAAAATAAGCAAATCATTACTAGATTGCAGACCTCTTATCGAATCTAACGGTGCTTGTAACAATAATACATCTCCAGCCCTTAAAACAGCTTGGCCTAATCTCTCCTGAACAGTTTGTTGACCTCTTCTTAGTGCCAAAACTGTTGCATTATGACGCTGCCTAAACCTTAATTCTCTCAGACTTGCACCAGCTAGAGTTGAGCCAGCTGGTAACAATGCTTCAAAGGTCTTGGTACCTTCATCATCCGAGAAAAAATGAACTCCATCGAAAGATGTTCTGTTCTCGCCTAACAGAATTGTATGTTCCTGCTGCAGCCTAAATAAGTCTGCCCTAGTAACGCGGATTATTAATCTATCATCCGGTTCAATCTTTCTATCAGCCAAAGGAGGAAGAATAACTTTCCCATTTCGTTGCAATTCTAGAACATCAACATCAAATCTTCTTTGCAATCTACTATTTCTGACAGATTGTCCAACTAATTCTGAAGTTGAGGGAATAGTAACTTCAGTAAAGTATATATTCATGTCACCATTTTTAATAAATTCTTTATCTCTCCCTCTATCTGGCAAAAGGATGTCAGAAACAAGAATCATATAAGTTGTACCTATAAGCCACACAGGAAGTCCGACTGAAGTCAAACTAAATAATTCCAAAGCTCCATAACCTAATTGTTGACTAATATCACTTACGAGAAGATTTACTGAGCTACCCAATAATGTCAAAGTTCCACCTAGCAAAGTAGCAAAAGAAAGAGGTAATAAAACTTTTGATGGTGATATATTTCTCCGCTCGCACCAACCTTCAATTAAAGGTAACAAAGAAGCTACTACTGGAGTATTAGGTACAATTCCAGATATTGGAGCAATCAAAAAAGCTATTAAAGAAATTAATTTCCTTGGCGTTCTAATACTTTCAGAAGAAATCAATTCTCTTACTCTATCTAAGGCACCACTTTTAAATAATGCAGAGGAAACTGCGAATAAACCCATAAGGGTAATTAAGGATGGGCTACCAAATCCAGCTAAAGCTTTTTCAGGAGAAAGAACTCCTGTAGATATAAATATTCCAACACATAACAATCCAGTCAATTCTGGCGCAATAGTATTTTTTATAAATAAAATTATTGACAATATTAAAACAACTACCGTTATAAACGCATCAAAATTATTACTAACTACTGCAATTAAATTCATATGAAACTTATTTAACTCAATATACCCAAAAACAATATTTCAAAAAAGTTTAATTCGGATTATCTTTTTTAAAAAACTGTTTAAGAATAGATTTTTTTTGGAATATCCATGAAGATGCAGATTTTAAGCTTTCCGTAATATCAGGCAACTTGGAAGCATATATAAGTCTTCTTGCCTCAAAAGCAAGTTTCCCAGAGAAAGTAACCCCAAGCCCAGAAATGGAAGCTTCGCCTATTCCTAAGCTAATCATTTCACCATTATCTTTAAATTCAAACGGTAAAGGATCCTTTCCATGAATTAAAAGTTGTAAATTATTAGCAAGATGATTTCCTTCCTGCATGGCGACCTGAGCAGTTATGGGTAAATCCTCCATTCCTTCAATAACTGAAATATCACCAATAGCAAAACAGTTTTTATAATTTTCTATCTGCAAATTTTTATTAACTAAAATTCGTCCAAATTTTTTTGTTATTTCATCAGTTTCTAAGTAAGACAAATTAGGTTTAACACCTGCAGTCCAAATAACAATATCTTTATCAAATGAAGTTATTCCAACATCACTAGTGATACTAATTTTAGTTTCTGAGACTTCTTTTACTGTGGAATTCAAAAGAACGTTAATTTTTCTTTTATCTAATGCATTCTCTGCTTGTTCTCTATTAAAAATTTTATTTTTATTGAGAATTTCATTTGATTTTTCTATTACATTAATATCAAATTGGTCTTTAAATAAATCTTTAATTTTGCATGCCAACTCAATGCCAGAGGGGCCACCTCCAACTATGAATAACTTTTTATGAAACGTAGCTTTTTGTGATTTATTAAAAAAAGATTTTAATTTATTTAGATCTTGAAAATCATTAAAAAAATAACAATTTTCATCTACACCTTTTATTAAAAAACTATTCGGAATAGATCCTGTACAGAGAGCAAGATATTGATAACTTAATTTTAAGTCGTCACTAAATTCAAGAATATTTTCTTTGAAGTTAATTTTAGTTAAACAATTTCTTAAAAAAGTTATACCTGCATTAGAAAAAATATTTGCAAATTTTGGTGTAGCTTCCCAACTTCTTATTTCTTTACTTAAGACTTCGTACATTAACGGTTTAAATATAAAGTTATATTCAGAATCAACTACAAGAATAGGTAAAGAGGGATTAAGTTTCCTTAAATTCAAAGCAAATGTCATACCTGCAAAACCTGCTCCAACTATTACTATTGGTTTTTGTATTGATTTCATTAGCGAAATATTGTTATGCGTAAATGTATTATTAAACTATACGAATAATTCTTAAATTGAGCGAAATAACATTCAACTCATAACCAAATTGAAGAATGATTGAAAACATACTTAAAGATATTCAACCTAAGTTAAGGAAATATAACCAAGAGCTAGTAGATATGAAGCCTCAAGAAATGCTTACTTGGGGTTATGAAAAGTTTGATAATCAATTTGCTATAACAACAAGCTTTGGCATACAGTCATCAGTTATCTTAGATATGGTTAGTAAATTATGTCTACAAAAAAAAATCAAAATATTTTGGATAGATACAGGATACCTGCCTCCAGAAACATACCACTACGCTGAAAAACTTATTGAAGATTTATCATTAGAAGTAGAAGTTCTTCAAAGTGAATTATCTCCAGCAAGAATGGAGGCTAAATATGGAAAACTTTGGGAAACAAATAAAGAGAGTGATTTAGATAAGTATCATGAGTTAAGAAAAATAAAACCCTTAGATAATGGGCTAGAAAAATATAATATTTATTGCTGGGCAAGTGGTGTTAGATCAAGTCAAACAGAAAATAGAAACAAAATGAAATTGATAGACGTAATTCGGCAAAGACTTTCTTTAAGACCCTTATTAAATTGGACAAATAAAGATATTTTTTATTATATGGAAGAGAATAACTTGCCTGCCCATCCACTTTTTATCAAAGGTTATTCTTCTGTAGGAGATTGGCATTCAAGCAGTCCCGATGGTATCCAAACAAAAGGAAGAGATACAAGATTTGGAGGGATTAAACAAGAATGCGGAATACATACTAATGATTAAATTAATCATAGAAAAATGGTCTCAGATATAAATTTTTTATTAGTAGGCAATAGTAGGCTTCATTGGGCTCAATATTCTAAAAATAAATCTGAATTCTTCCATACCAAAAAAGAGCAAAAAGTTCCCAAAACTATAGATCTTGATAAATTAATTTGGACTTCTGTGGGAACATTACCAAATTTTTTGCTGAAAAAAGAAAATGAAATCAAAACTAAAGATATTAAGTTATCAAATCTTCCTGATTATTTTGGAGTTGATAGAGCTCTTGCCTGTACTGCCGCTTTAAAAATTATTGAAAACCCTTTCAAAAAAGATTTGCTAATTGCAGATTTTGGAACAATATTATCAATAACAAAATTAAATTCAAATGGATCTATTATTGGTGGTCAACTTCTTCCAGGTTTTCTAACACAATTAAAATCAATGGAACAAAATACAAAAAATCTTAAAGTTCCCAAAAAATATGATATTCCGATCAAAGATTTTTTAATTAATACAGAAGAAGCAATCTTAAAAGGAGTAATCAACTCTCTTACTGGTGCGATTAACAGTTTATTTAATCCCGAAAAGGATATTTTGATAATCTGTGGAGGAGACTCTCAATTACTCACAAAATCTCTAAAGAATCAAAAACAAAATATTATCAATGCTCCTAATTTAGTTATGGAAGGGATGATTATTCACCACCTGTCTGTAAGAAAATTAGCTTAACCCAAGGTCTGCAATTATATGATCAGCCATTATTGCTGCTTTTACCTTTAAGTAAATTTTTTCGATTTTACCTTCAGTATCAATTAAAAAAGTATTTCTCATCATTCCCATATATTCTTTTCCCATGAATTTCTTCAATCCATAGCTATCATAATCAGTAGAAACTTTGAAAGGTTCAGGATCAGTTAAAAGAATAAAAGGTAAATTAAATTTGTCTATAAATTTCTGATGAGAGGATGCATTATCTTTACTAATACCAAGCACAACAATATTATTTTTTTGGAGTAAATCCCAATTCTCTTTAAAATTACACGCTTCCTTAGTACATCCTGGAGTATTATCTTTTGGATAAAAATATAGTATTATTCTTTTACCTTTAAAATCACTAAGAGAAACATCTTTATCAAAAGAATCTTTTAATTTAAATTCTGGTGCTTTGTCGCCAACCTTAAGAGCCATTGAAATTATTAAATGAGTATGAATATAAAATACCAAAAATTTGGTTTTATGAGATTAAAGGTGTGCAAGATGTCGCAACTTTAGAAGAAATTAAAACTGCAAAAAATCTAACAAATTCAAGATCAAATATTTTCTTAGAAACAAGAGCTTATTTGCGACAATCACTTTCAACACTTTTTGATTTAGACCCCCTAGAAATTCCAATTAATGCTCATCCTGGAGAGCCTCCAAGCTTACCTTCTGGCATGGGAAATATTAGTTTAAGTCATTGTAAAGATGCCATTACTATAGTCTGGCATAAAAACAAAATAGGGATTGATATTGAGAGAACAGATAGAGATTTTAACTATATAAAACTTGCAGAAAAATATTTTTTTCATACCAATAAATCAAACCATAATAATTATTTAACAAAAAATATGATTTTAAATCAATGGTGTGCAGTTGAAGCAGCTATAAAATGGGATCATGGAAAATTAGCTAAAGACATTAAACATTGGCAATTTTTTGAAAAGCCAAAAGAATTAATCCATAAGAAGAAGAACATACATTTAAATTATTCACAGATTAACTTCCATAATTGGACTATCGCTTTAGCCTACGAAGAAAAAACTTCTTTAAATCCTGAAATTATTTGTTGTTCGAAAAATTTTTAGTTCTTTTTTCTTCTAAGAAATTCTTCATATTGAGTTTTTTCCCATCCATTATTATTTGGTTCCCATATTTTTAAACCTCTTAAAGATTTAGGAAGATATTCTTGTTCGACCCAATTACCTTGATAATTATGAGGATTAACATAACTACTAGAATTATTTTTTAAATGAAGTGGAACATCAAAAGCATTTATAGATCTGATTTTTTCAATTGCTTTAAAAATACTTTTCGTACTATTACTTTTTGGAGACATAGCTAAATATAAAGAAGCCTGCGTTAAAAAATATAATCCTTCTGGAAAACCAACTCTATCAAAAGCGTCACAACAGGATTGTACAACTACTATGGCATTAGGATCAGCAATTCCAATATCTTCACAGGCAGATATAAGTAGTCTTCTAAAAATAAAATTAGGATCTTCACCAACCTCCAGCATATTTGCAAGCCAGAATAAAGTTGCATCCGGATCAGAACCTCTTATGGACTTGATAAAGGCACTTATTACATCGTAATGATTTTGACCATTTTTATCGTACACAATATTTTTCTTTTGAATTGCATCCTCTGCTATTGAGAGATTAATCTTGATTTCTTTAGCATCATTTTCAGTAGTTGTTTCTATGGCCATCTCTAGCGCATTGATTAATGTTCTTGCATCACCGCCAGAAAATTTAATTAAATGACTTGTAGCATCTTGAGTTATGTAAATCTTTTTTGAATCTTTTTTTTTAGAATAGTGATTTATGACTCTTTGTAATATTTTCTGCAAATCATTTTCTGACAAAGGAAGTAATGTAAAAATTCGAGACCTACTAACAAGCGCTTTGTTGACAGCAAAGAAAGGGTTTTCAGTTGTAGCACCAATAAAAGTTATAGTTCCATTTTCTATTGAAGGTAATAAAGCATCTTGTTGAACTGATGTAAATCTATGAACCTCATCGATAAATAAAATTGTTTTTCTTTTTGAATTTATTAATCTATCTTTTGCATTAGCGATTTCATTTCTTAATTCTTTAACGCTTGATAATACTGCATTTAACTTAATTAATTTTGAACGCGTATTAAAGGAAATAATTTCAATTAGAGTAGTTTTTCCAACACCAGGAGGGCCTGAAAAAATAAAATTACTAATCTTATCATTTAATATTGCACTTCTTAAAAGCGAATTCTCATTCAGGATTGATTGTTGACCAAAAAAATCTTCCAAATTCTTTGGTCTTAATTGATCTGCCAAAGGTGCATTATTTTCTATTTGAGAATAATTAGTAAATAAATTTTCTGAATGCATATAAATAAAACCAAAAAATAATTACTTTAAATTCTATGTAATTACTGTAGGAGTTTCCATTTGAGTAAGTTTTGAAATATTTAATAAAGCATCTAAATCATTTATTAGAGGTTTCAAAGCGATCTGAGGATTTAACGAAAGATTCTTTTGAGGATTGAAAAATTTCTCAAAATAAAGTCTTAATGTTGCACCCTTAGTTCCAGTTCCAGAAAGGCGCACAATTACTCGAGAATTATCATCAAGCACCAATCTTAAACCTTGATTTTCACTTGTGGAATTATCAACAGGATCTAAATATGAAAAGTTATCTGCAACTTTAATTAAATGGCCAGCAAAACTATTTCCTTTTAAATTTTCGAGCATAGAACTTAGGTTACCAAAGATTTGATTAGCAATATTTGAGGGGATTGCCTCATAATCATGTCTTGAATAATAATTCCTACCAAATTGTTTCCAATGATTCTGCATCAAATCACTTACCGAACATTTTTTCACAGCTAAAACTTGTAACCAATACAAAACTGCCCAAAGTCCATCTTTCTCTCTCACATGATTACTACCTGTTCCGAAACTTTCTTCTCCACATAAAGTAATTAAATTAGAATCTAAAAGATTTCCAAAAAACTTCCAACCAGTAGGTGTCTCGAAACAAGGGATATTTAATGCTCGAGCAACATTATCAACCGCTGAGCTGGTTGGCATGGATCGTGCTACACCTGTAATGCCATCTTTATAACCAGGAACAAATTGTGTGTTAGCAGTGATAACTGCGAGGCTATCACTAGGATTTACAAAACATCCACTTCCTAAAATCATATTCCTATCCCCATCTCCATCGCAGGCAGCACCAAAACTATAAGATTTTTTATTTAATAACAAATCTGCCAAGTGAGATGCGTAAGTAAGATTAGGATCAGGATGTAAACCTCCAAAATCTTTTAAAGGGTAACCATTCATGACACAATCATTTGCAAGTCCCATTTTTTCAACAAAAATATTTTTTGCATATGGACCTGTAACCGCATTCATTGCATCAAAGATTAACGAGAAGTCTTTTTTTAAAAAATCACTAATTTGATCAAAATCAAAAATTTTCTCCATCAAATTTGAATAATCTCTTAATCCATCAATAATTTCTAATGTAGTTTCACCGTAAGAATAAGTGCCATATTCACTAAAATTAGGTAATTCAATTTTACAAATTTTATAATTAGTTAGTGATTTTGAAGCCTTAAAAATTTTATTAGTAATTATCTCAGGAGCTGGACCACCATTAGATATATTCAATTTCACTCCAAAGTCGCCATCAATCCCACCAGGATTATGGCTTGCAGAAAGAATAATTCCACCAATAGCCTTTTCTTTTCTAATTAAATGTGATGTCGCAGGAGTAGATAATAAACCGTATTTTGGAACAATAATCTTTTGAACTTTATGTGCAACGCATATTTGGACAATTTTTTCTATTGCTTCAATATTGCCATATCTGCCATCACCACCAACTACTAACTTTGAACCTTTTAAATCATCCAATGATTGCAAGATTGCTTCAATAAAAACTTCTAGATAATGTTCTTCCTGAAATTTTAAAGTACTTTTTCTTAAACCAGATGTGCCTGGTTTTTGATCTAAAAAAGGAGAATTGATATTAATTACGCTAACTTGAGTCATATTTTCAAAAAACTTTTAAAAATCTAACTAAATTAATGAGGCATTTCGGAAGTTCTTAACATAGCGATAAACCATAATGAAGAAATTAATAACGTACTGAGAATTCCATAGTTAACACCGAATTTAGAAATTGTAATTGGCACTATTAGTGGAAAGGTTAATGCCCCAAGCAATGGAGTAAAAGCTACAATTTTTTTCAGCATTAATTTATTTTGTTAAAACCATTCAGTTTCAGCATTATCTTTTTCATTAGTGTCGTCAAGTGGAGTAGTTCTATCAAATTTCATTGATATACTTTTTTCTTGCTCTCCAGATACATCAACAGCTTTAATATCATATTTTTGAGTCCCGTCTCTAAATGGAACTTGAATTCTAAAAGTACCATCTGCAGCAAGAGGAACATCTTCTCCACCTATTGTCAATTTTGCAGAAGGCTCTGTAGCTCCATAAACAATTAATTCAGCATCAGCAACGAGCCAAAAAGATCTATTTTTAACAATTCCACTTCCAGAATCGTTTAAACCAGACGACCATTTACCAGCACCTGAGTCTGTAAGATTATCATTGAGATTTGTTGAATTTACATTTTCCATAAATTCTTCAGAACCAACTTTTCTTCTGAGAGGAATATTAGTTGCTGCTTGGTATAACCTTTCATGCATACCATTTTGCTCTGAAGCAACAGGATTAGAAATATCTGGTATTGATTCAGATGTGGAATCCAGATTAAAAGGTACGAATTTATCAAGAATTTGCTCAGATGGATGGGATCCAGGAACATGACTTATGGAAGAGAAAGCCAAAGACATCCAGTTAAAGCCATATTTGTAACCTAATTCAACTTTATAGTCTCTATCAGCAAGTGGAATTGGCAAATACCACTCAGTACTATAGCTATCAACTGCTATCTCTCTTAGAGTTCCTTGATTCAAGTTGGTACCTTCAGAACCAGATGCATCAAATAATCGTAAACATAATTTATTCGCTCCCAATGTTTGTGCTTTTTCTCGATCAGAATCAGAAATTTGCCAGAAAACATATGCCCAATCTGGGTCTCTCGGTAAGAAAACTACATTTGTTTTGACTTCTTCACTACTATTGTAAATTTTGGAATCTAAAGTTTCTTCAAATTTTGGCTGAGATGAACTGGTAGATATTTTTTTGGAGGATTTTTCTTGATATTTAATTATTAAATCAATTAAAACAGCCTTTGTTTTTCTGCTATATAGCGGTACTGATAATTTACTTGCTTCTTGACGTAATTGTCTGAGGGTAAGTGAGAGTAATTGATCTTTATTCATGATCCCATCAGCCACTTTAAAATCTCCGTTTTTATTTGGGATCAGTATGTTCTTTTTTTTTGTTAATTGTGTGTCTTTTTGCCCTGTCGTCAGCATCCTCTGACTACTCAAAAATTCTCGGAATTGATATTTCTCGTCAAAACAGTTGGTATCAATACAATTAATAAATTTTTAGAATTTCTTTAATGTAAATTAATTTTTCTTTTTTTTAAATTTTATTACCTACATTTGTTAACGACTCAACAAAAATATATTTTTTCTTCGGGATCAATTCGAGAGGTTCT
Source organism: Prochlorococcus marinus XMU1419 (assembly GCF_017695955.1). NCBI lineage: Bacteria > Bacillati > Cyanobacteriota > Cyanophyceae > Synechococcales > Prochlorococcaceae > Prochlorococcus > Prochlorococcus marinus. Next base: position 80,718 of record NZ_JAAORO010000001.1, on the reverse strand, counting down.
AGCGTTCTTCAACTAGAAGTACTAAGTCATCTATCTCTAAATCCTCAATACTTTTACCTAATTTTTTTGAAAAAATATTTAATTTTTTTGAAGTTGATTCTAATTGCTCATAAAAAAGATCACTAAATTTTTTATCATCAAATTTTTGGGATTGATTATCACACCATTCTCTCAAGAGATTTTTGTTTTGATATTCACAACTATTATCTACCTTGAGAATTTGTAAAATCTGTAAGCAATGAGCGAGAATTCTTAAATGATGTTTCTGCATTATTGGTAGATCAAGATTATCAATTTCTTGAATAGTTTGCACGTTTAAGGGGTTAGACAATGGATCAAGATGATTAGACATTAATTTTTAGTTTTAATAAAGAAAAAAACTCAATAATGGGGGTATCTTTCGTTAGAGTATATAAATCTAATTGTAATAAGTTATTTTTGGATAACATGGCCAACGAAAATTTAGTTAAAGATGTAGTAAAAGAGCCTTACAAATATGGTTTCGTTACTGATATAGAAACTGAAAAAATTTCAAAGGGATTGAATGAAGATATAGTTAGACTTATTTCAAAAAAAAAGGAGGAACCACAATACCTTCTTGATTTTAGATTAAAAGCTTTTAAAAAATGGCAAAAAATGGATGAACCTGATTGGGCAGGATTAGGATACAAACAAATCGATTATCAAGATATAATTTATTACTCTGCTCCCAAACAAAAAGAGAAAATTTCTAGTTTGGATGAAGTTGATCCCAAACTTCTTGAGACTTTTGACAAATTAGGAATACCTCTTACCGAGCAAAAAAAACTCACAAATGTAGCGGTGGATGCAGTCTTTGATAGTGTTTCTATAGCTACTACTTTTAGAGAAGAACTTGCTGAACATGGAGTTATATTCTGCTCAATTAGTGAAGCTGTAAAAAATCACTCGGATTTGATTGAAAGATATTTAGGTACAGTTGTTCCAGCTAGTGATAATTATTTTGCAGCACTAAATTCTGCTGTATTTAGTGATGGTTCTTTTGTTTATATCCCAAAAGGTGTTAAATGTCCCATGGACCTATCTTCTTACTTCAGAATTAATAGTGGAGATTCTGGACAATTTGAAAGAACTCTTATCATTGCTGAAGAATCAAGTTCTGTAAGTTACCTAGAAGGCTGTACAGCACCAATGTTTGATACAAATACCCTACATGCTGCCGTTGTGGAACTCATAGCTCTTGACGACGCCTCAATAAAATATTCAACAGTGCAAAATTGGTATGCTGGTGATGAAGAAGGTATTGGCGGAATTTTTAATTTTGTCACCAAGAGAGGAAAATGTTTAGGTAAGAGAAGTAAAATTAGCTGGTCTCAAGTTGAAACAGGGTCTGCAATTACATGGAAATATCCTAGCTGTCTTCTTTTAGGGGAAGAATCTGTTGGAGAATTTTATTCAGTGGCTCTCACCAATAATCTTCAGCAAGCAGATACCGGCACAAAAATGATCCATATTGGTCCTAAGACCAAATCAACTATTGTTAGCAAAGGTATTAGTGCAGGTAACTCAAAAAATAGCTACAGAGGTCTTGTCAAAATGGGAACAAAAGCTACAGGATCAAGAAATTACAGTCAATGTGATTCAATGTTAATAGGGGATCAAGCTTCTGCAAATACATTCCCTTACATCAAATCTCAACAACCCAATTCTGAAATTGAGCATGAAGCAAGCACATGTAGAATCTCAGAAGATCAACTTTTTTATCTCCAAAGCAGAGGTATAGAATTTGAGGAGGCAGTATCTATGATGGTCAGCGGTTTTTGCAGAGATGTATTTAATCAATTACCTATGGAATTTGCTGCTGAAGCAGATAAGTTACTGGCACTTAAACTAGAGGGATCAGTAGGTTAATTAATCAATTTCTAAACTGAAATGCAAAGTAAAATGAAAGAATCAGATCCAATTTTAGAAGTTGAAAATCTATCTGCATCTACTGATAATCTTCCAATTTTAAAAGGGGTTTCACTTACTGTCTATCCTGGAGAAATCCATGCCATTATGGGAAGAAATGGATGTGGCAAAAGTACTCTTTCGAAAATCATTGCAGGACATCCCTCGTATAATATTACAAATGGCAACATAAAATTTTTAGGTGAAAACATCAACTCTCTTGAACCTGAAGAGAGATCTCAATCAGGAATTTTTCTTGGTTTTCAATATCCAATTGAGATTCCAGGTGTAAGTAATCTTGAGTTTCTTAGAGTTTCAACTAATGCTAGAAGGAAATTCCTCAATAAAGAAGAATTGGATACTTTTGATTTTGAAGAATTAGTTAAAGAAAAATTAGAAATTGTGAAAATGGATCATGCATTCCTATCGAGGAGTGTCAATCAAGGCTTTTCCGGAGGTGAAAAAAAAAGAAATGAGATTCTGCAAATGGCTTTACTTGAGCCCAAAATCGCAATATTAGATGAGACCGATTCTGGTCTAGATATCGATGCTCTAAGAATAGTGGCATCAGGAATTAAAAAAATATCTAATACACAAACTGGAATTATACTTATTACCCACTATCAAAGATTATTAGATGAGATTAAACCAAATTATGTCCATGTTATGTCAGACGGGCAAATCATAAAAACTGGTGAGAGTGATCTTGCTCTAGAGCTTGAGGAAAAAGGGTATGAATGGACTGATAACTTTATAAAAGAGACCTGAAAAATGGAAATTATTGAAAAAATAAAAACTAATAAATCGGATGATAACCTCACAGAAATACAAAAAATCTGTCTTCATAAATTACAATCAAGCCCTCTCCCTAATCCTAAAAGTGAACTATGGAGACTTTCAAATAAATCAAAATTGTCAAACTTTTTAGATTACTCAGTTAATGAAAAAGATTCAAAATATGATATACCATATCCAAAAAATTCTCAAAGTAATATTAGATTAATAATTGGTGAGAATTGCCAAATTAAATTAATAAAGGAAAATTATTCAATACAGCAATTAAGTGAGGATGAATTACAAAAATATATCAAAGAAGAGATATCTTTTTTTAAGCAAAACGAAAATTGGAGTGACCTGCTAAATCTATCTTTAAGTTGTAAAGATAATATTTTGGGATTAAAAATAAATGGATCAAAAATTCCTCCTATTGAAATTTTTAGTCACGCATCAAGTAATTCTTTAACCGCAAAAACCCTCGTAATATTTTTAGAAAAGAATTGTGATGTTGAATTATTACAAGTAAATCTTGGTAAAGAAAACTCTTCATTATCTCAATCAACTTTCTTTTGCTTGAAAGAAAATAGTTCCGTAAATCATGGTGTTGTTTCGTACGGTGAAATCAGATCAAATCTATTAAATTCTCTCAATGTAATTCAAGAAAAAAATAGTACATACAACTTAGGATCTTTACATTTCAAATTTAATTACGCGAGATTTGAAATTAGTATTAAACAATCTGCTGGAAACGCTAAAACAAATATCAAAGGTATGCAAATAACAAAAAACGATGAGCAGATTTCAACCTATACAAAAATAGAATTTAATGGACCAAATGGATTTCTAGATCAAATTAATAAATCACTTGCTGATGATAAATCACATGCAATATTTGAAGGTTCAATAATAGTTCCGAAAATTGCCCAGAGAACTGATGCTTCCCAATTAAGCAGAAATTTACTTTTATCAAACCTCGCGCAAATAGATACCAAACCCCAATTAGAAATAATTGCTGATGATGTCAAATGCAAACATGGTGCTACAATCTCGCAACTAAATGAAGAGGAACTTTTTTATATGCGAACAAGAGGGATCACATTAACAGAGGCAAGTAAACTACAATTAAGTTCTTACTTTCAAGAAATAATTTCATTTATTCCCATTTCAAAAGATAAATGGGATTTGCTTGATAAACTTTTAAATGAGAATTAATGGAAACGATTCAAAATTTTCCCGAAATAACGAAGAAAGACTTTCCTCTTTTAAATAAGAACTTAAAAAGTAATGAGCAAATTATTTATTTAGACCATGCGGCAACCACACAAAAACCAATACAAGTTTTAAAAAAAATTGATGAATATTACAAAAACTTTAATGCCAATGTACATAGAGGGGCACATCAATTAAGTGCTAAAGCTACAGAAGAATTTGAAAATGCACGATATTTAATTAGCAAATATATAAAAGCGAATTCAGCAAAAGAAATTATTTTCACAAGAAATGCTACTGAGGCAATCAATTTAGTAGCTAGATCATGGGGAGAATATTCATTAAAAGAAAACGACGAAATTCTCCTATCAATAATGGAGCATCATAGCAATATTGTTCCATGGCAAATGGTTGCAGCAAAAAATCAATGCAAATTAAAGTTTATAGGTATAGATAAAGATGGGAAATTAGATATAGACGACTTTAAATCAAAACTAACATCTAGAACTAAACTTGTTAGCATAGTACATGTTAGTAATACTCTAGGTTGCTGTAATCCAATCAAAGAAATAACTAAATTAGCTAAACAAAAAGGTGCTTTAATGTTACTTGATGCATGTCAAAGTTTAGCTCATCAAAAACTGGATGTGATAGATCTTAATATAGATTTTTTAGCTGGATCAGGACATAAATTATGCGGTCCTACAGGTATCGGTTTCCTCTGGTCAAGAAAAGAAATCCTAGAAAAAATTCCTCCTCTCTTTGGAGGTGGCGAAATGATTCAGGATGTTTTTGAAGAGACAAGTACTTGGGCAGAGCTACCACACAAATTTGAAGCTGGAACTCCAGCCATTGCAGAAGCAATAGGTCTTGCAGAAGCGATCAATTATATTAACAATATTGGATTGAATGAAATTCATAAATATGAAAATACTATTACTAAATATTTATTTAAAAAATTAAATCAAATAGAAAATATTGAAATCATAGGTCCATCGCCAGAAATAGATCCAGACAGAGCCTCACTTGCCACCTTTTATATAAAAAATATACATTCAAATGATATTGCTGAAATTCTTGATTCAAAAGGAATTTGCATCAGAAGTGGCCACCATTGCTGTCAACCTCTTCACAGATACATTGGAATTAAATCAACAGCTAGAATCAGCATGAATTTCACAACCAATAAGGAAGAAATTGATATATTTATAGAAAAATTAAAAGATACTATTGATTTTCTAAAAATCAATTCTTAAATATTCAAAGCATTTTTTAAAAATTCCTGAGATTTTTGCATTACTATTTCTTTATTTTCAATATTTCTAAAACCATGCCCTTCATTATCAAAAAAAATAACTTCTGAATATTTATTATTCTGAATCAAAATTTCTTGAATTTTTAAAGTTTGTTCATAAGAAATAACTGTATCTTTTTTTCCATGAAACAATAAGATAGGTTTTTTTATTTTTTTAATATGATTTATCGGTGATCTATTTATATAATCATCATGGTTTTTTGCATAATTTCCTACCAAAGAATTTAAATAATCTTTTTCAAATCTATGTGTGTTCTGATGCATATCCTTCAAATCAATAACAGGATATTTACAAATTGCTGCTGTAAAAATAGACCCATATAATAAACAATTCAATGCAGTTAACCCACCAGCGCTGTTCCCAAAAATTACTACTTTATCACTATCAACTTGATTTGATTTAATTAATTCAAGAGCTAGTGATTTGCAATCATAAGAATCAACAATACCCCATTTATAATTCAACCTCTCTCTATATGCTTTGCCAAATCCTGATGATCCTCCATAATTGACTTCAGCAACAAAAAATCCCTTCGACGTCCAATATTGAACTTCAGAATTATATGATCCATCAAAAAATGAAGTTGGTCCACTATGAGCTCTAACAAAAAGCGGTGGTTTTCTAAATTTTTCAACTAGCGGCTTATATAAAAAAGAATGAGTAGATTTATCTTCAAAACCTTTAAACCAAAAAGATTCAGGTTTTGAACAATCTTTTATATATTCAGCATTTATTTCCTCAAAAACATTTGATAAAACTTGCTTATTACAATCAATTTCAAGTAAATTTCCAAGAAAATCAGATCCATAACCTTTCAAAACTACTTTCTTCTCAAAAACACTAAAATCACTGATTGAGGCAAAAGGAGTAGAAAATTCTTTAACGAATTGAAGATCTTTATATTGTTCAACTAGTAAATTATTTTCTTTTTTTGCTAAACAAAATAAATCTTTTATATCCCCTGAAAAAAATGTGATTCCTGAGACCCACTGAGGTACTCCATATTCAACAAAATTTCTCTCTACTCTTTTTTTAATAAAAATATTTTCAATTTTACTAGCATCTAAAAACAATAAGTTCCACCATCCAGAACTATCTTCAGAACATACTAAAATGGTTTCACTTATCCAATAAGGCTGAAAAAAAGAAACGTTTTTTTTGACATTAATCAGCTTATCTGAGAATTTTTTTATTTTTGTTATCTCTCCATCTAAGTCAATTGTGGCAAAACAAAGATCATTTTTCTCCCAGGGCATGTATGGCGAATCCCACTCAACCCAAGAAAGTAAGCTAAAAGAATTATTAGAAGATAATTCTCCAGCGAAATTTTTAAATTTTTTTATTCGATAAACATCTTGTTTAGTTTTTTTTAAGTTTAAAGAAAATAAGTAATCTCTATTATTTATTTCACAAATACCATACAAAAAATTTTTTTGAGAAATAACAAATGAAGAATCGAAATTTCCATCAATTGATTTAGATAGTTGTCTGGGTTCTTGCACTGAATCGAGGTATCTTTTTTGACTTCTGTAATTTGATGCTACCTCTTTAAAAATTTGAAACCATAATGCATTGGTAATCTGATCTATCCATATCAAATAAAAATTATTTTTTAAAAATATACATTTATAAGATTTACCACCATATCCATGAAAGTTATTTTTAATATTATATTTTTTACTTGTTAATTTCTGAGGAAACGCCTCTTTTTCATTAAATGGTCTTACAAAAATAGCATTTTCATTTTGACCTTCACCAACAGGATCAATCCAAAAAATGATATCCCTAACAATAGTTAATTCCTTAAAAGATTTTTTTTTAGATACAGTATGTCTAACTTTTAACTGATCATCATTACTCATTTAAAAAAACTATAAAGAATGCAAATTAAAGTGCTAGTATTTTTATAGCTAAACTATTAAGTAAAAACCTTTTTTTTAACGTGGCAAACCATTTTTCACAACTTGCAAAAAAGTCAAGAACAAATGGTAACGCAGAAAAAATTGCAAAAGAACAACCAGGTAAGCCATCTCTAGACATTTATAAACTTGGTGATGATGTATTAAGACAAAATTCCAAAAGAATAACTAAAGTTGACGAATCCATTAGAAAACTTGCTAGAGAAATGCTTCAAAGCATGTATGCAGCTAAAGGAATTGGACTTGCTGCACCTCAAATTGGAATCAACAAAGAACTTCTTGTCATAGACGTAAATTTTGAAGATTCAGCAGCAGAACCTTTAATATTAATCAATCCAGAAATTACAGACTTTGGAACAACCCTTAATTCATACGAAGAAGGCTGCTTGAGTATACCTGGTGTCTATTTGAATGTAGTAAGACCATCAACTATAAAATTAAAATTTAGAGATGAAATGGGACGACCACGTAAAATGAAAGCAGATGGACTTCTAGCGAGGTGTATTCAACACGAGATGGATCACTTAAATGGAATATTATTTGTAGATAGAGTTACATCAAAAGATGATTTGAACAAAGAACTTTTAAAAGAAGGGTTTAACGAAAAAGACGTTATCTCAATTAATTAATTCATTTAATGACTGAAACAACAATATTTCAAAAAATCATTAATGAAGAAATACCCTGCGATAAGCTTTATGAAGATGAGTTTTGTATTGCGTTTAATGATATCCAGGCACAAGCTCCAGTACATTTTTTAGTGATTCCTAAAAAGCCAATAATCAGTTTATTAGAATGTATTGAGCAAGATGCAAATTTATTAGGGCATTTACTTTTTGTTGGTAGCAAAATAGCTAAATCAAAAAATTTAACTAATTGGAGAACAGTAATTAACACTGGAGCAGAATCGGGACAAACAGTTTTTCATTTACATATTCATTTTTTATCTGGAAGAAAAATGAATTGGCCGCCAGGTTAAAACTCTCGAAAGAAATATTAATGGGTTATAAATAAATAAAAACAAAATGAATACTCCAGAATCGTTAAATACAGAATCTAAAAATTTATTCAATTTAATTCAAAAAAATTGGGAAGAACTAGATGATTCACTCAAAACTAAGTTAATAAAAATTTGGAACGTTTTAACTTATAAATGGCAATTACAAATTTTATTTAATTTACCTTTTCTACTATGGTGGGCATTAGATAAATCTTTTCCAAAAGTTCATGAATTTGATGCAACAATCTTGAATTACTTGAACTTACCTGACTGGGCACTTTCATTTATTGGCTTTGGTCAATAGACTACTAAAAGTTATAATTTAATTCATAACACTAGTCTATTAATGAATAAAGCAGTTAATAATAAATCCAAAATACTGTACCAATTACAAAAATTAAGGAAGCTATCTCAGCCGTTTTTTCTTCCCATAGATCAATGTAATGGATTCCAATTCATTTGGCTCTTAATTTCTCTTTTATTTTGTGTTGGTGGAGTAGTACTTGTTGGTCTTACAGGAATAATAAGTTTTTTTGAAAGCTTTCAACCAATTTTTCTTGATAAGTATTTCGGAGGTGTAGTAAATACTGTCAATTCAATTTGGGCTGGGAGTTGGGGATTGCTTTTCTCTGCATTATTTCTAATTGGATCAGGAAGTTTTTTTAGCTTAAGACGTCAATTAAAAAACCGTAGATGGTTACATTGGTTATTCCTCGCGATAATTGTATTAATGCTTTTAGCTGTAAACGGAATAAACGCAGGTATTGGATTCATTGCAAGAGATTTAACAAATGCTTTAGTAGAAAAACAAGAAGATGGATTTTATCGGATATTGGGGATTTACGCTTGTTGTTTCGCTGTGGCTCTACCGATACGGGTTTCCCAAATATTTTTTACATATAAGTTAGGAATAATTTGGAGAGAATGGCTTTCAAAAAGTCTAGTCAAAGATTATATGACTAATAAAGCTTATTACCAGTTAAATCCCAATGATGAAGAACAAACCGATGTAGATAATCCCGATCAAAGAATCACAGATGATACCCGAGCTTTTACCGGGCAAAGTCTCTCTTTCACATTAGGTATTTTTGATGCCCTACTAACATTTTCACTTAATATTCTTATTTTATGGAGTATTAGTACAACACTTACTTTTTCTTTATTTGGTTACGCCGCATTTGCAACTTCTATCCTCTTAATTGCTGGAAAAAATCTTGTAAAGATTGACTTTGATCAACTCAGATATGAAGCAGATTTTCGATATGGCTTAGTACATATTCGAGATAATGCTGAATCAATAGCCTTTTACTCTGGAGAGAATCCTGAGCGAAGTGAAACTGAAAGACGCTTAGGAGAAGTGGTGAGAAACTTTAATTTACTGATTATATGGAGAGTAATAATAGACGTAATGAGAAGATCCATTAATTATGCTGGAAATTTCTTTCCATATTTAATAATGGCAATCCCTTACTTTAAAGGTGATATTGATTATGGACGCTTTATCCAGGCAAGCTTTGCATTTGGCATGGTTGAAGGTTCGTTATTTTTCATTGTTAATCAAATTGAAGAACTCGCAAAATTTACTGCTGGTATTGGCAGATTAGAAGGATTCCAATCAAAAGTTGAATCCATTAGTCAAACCAATCCAACAAGCAATCAAAACGTTATTTCAGATTACCCCTCAATTCTTATTAATAATGCTGACCTTTGCCCACCAGGATCAAATAAAACAATAATTAAAAATTTAAATTTGAGCATCGACAATAATCAATCACTTTTGGTAGTAGGACCATCTGGGTGCGGAAAAACATCTTTACTAAGAATGATTAGTGGTTTATGGGAACCCGATCAGGGAGTAATTAAAAAACCAAAAATTGGAGAATTATTATTCATACCTCAAAAACCATATATGCTACTTGGTTCATTAAGGGAACAATTATGTTATCCCACAGAAGTCAATAAATTTAGTGATGAACATCTTACTTCTGTACTTCATGAAGTAAATTTAAAAACTTTAGTGGATCGGTATCCTAATCTTGATATCAAACAAGATTGGCCACGAATTCTCTCCTTAGGCGAGCAACAAAGATTAGCTTTTGCAAGACTCTTACTAAACTCTCCAAGATTTGCAGTACTTGATGAAGCAACAAGTGCCTTAGATATTGATACCGAAAAAAAACTATATTGTTTACTAAAGGAACGAGAACTTTCTCTTATTAGTGTTGGACATAGACCTAGCTTAAAAGATTTTCATGAAAATATTTTAGAATTAAATGGTCAGGGAGACTGGAAATTATTGACTTCTGATAAGTATAATTTTAATGATTAGTAAAAAAAATGAATTCTAAAGAAGAGCAAACTAACTCAGAAGTAACTAATTTAGAGAATGAGAGTTTTATAGAAGAGCAAAATGATACGAATCAGATCAATGAACAAATTGAAAACAATACATTAGATGAAAAATCTATAGAAATTAAAGATGAATACAAATTTGGATGGAGTAGTTATTCTGAAATAACTAATGGAAGATTTGCAATGATTGGCTTCCTAGCAATAGTACTTATTGAATTATTTAGTAAACAATCGTTTTTAAAATGGGCGGGAATCTTATGATTAATCATCAAATCTAGAACTGTTATCTCTAGGTTTCCTCTTATTAATTCCAACATTATATCTACTATTTTGATTTTTTGTACTTGATCTAGGTGAAGAACTTACTCTGCGGGTCTCGCGTGGTTTTTTGGCTTGATTAGCATCTTTAAATGATGCATCTTCTACTTCAGCTGTTGAAGTTTGCTGCCTAATAGGTGATCTAGTAGGTTTCTTTCTTACTGGAGAAGAACCATCAGGACTAGAGATATTATCTTTTCTAGAAACTGTACGATTCATTCTGGGTCTAGACCCTGTTTTAACTTCATCGCGAGATAAATTTCTTCTCTCACCAAAGTTATTTGTTTCTGGTTGTTTACTATTTCTATCTTCAGAAGTCTGTCTTCTCCTTCTTATAGGTTCGTCATTTTCAAACTGACTTATTTCCCTTGTAGATGGCCTACTTCTACTTGCTGCAGCAGAGGGTATGGCTCTTGAAACATTCCTCCTACGAGATCTCCCCTCCATATAGTCTTCTTCAAATTCATCTTCTTGAGGTTTAAATCTTCTGGATTGTCTCTCAGGTTCTTCAAACCTATCGTAATCGTCATTAAATCGGCCTCTAGAATTTCTGGGACCATCAGAAATAGGATCATCGTCAAAATAAGATGACCTTCTAGCTTGATCAGTAGCAACTCCCCTCAATCGCACACTTTCATATGCGAAAAAAACTGTAGTTCCTGCAAGTAAAAACTGACCAAACTGAAGGATAGGATCTAACCTCCAGCCTTGAAAAAATAATATTCCTCCACACAAAAGTCCAATTGCTGCGAAGAAAACATCATAATCCCTGGCCAAGGCAGGCTTAAAGGACCTCAAAAAATAAAGGCCTCCCCCACATACCGCGAGAACTATACCAACAATACTGGCCCAATTGAGACTAGCATTGACCACATTCTTTCTCCAAAAAATTATTTTTTAAAGGGTTACTTATATCCCCTATATATAGTGTACTTAAAACTTCTACAAAAACTAGCGTCTTCCAGTAGAAGTACGATCGAGGGAATCTTTCTGGCTGACAAAAATCAAAAATGCAGTGGCTGGTATAACGATAAGTAAGGCAGCAGCAATAAAACTACCTATCATTCCGACTGCGGAATTATTTGCAACTTCAGCAGAAAAATCTGCGGCTAATAATAAATTCGAAATTTGAAACACTTTTTAAATATTAAATTCTCAATTTATAATACGAATTAAATACGTTTCAATGGGTTATTTATTAAGATGAGTTAAATAATTGTGATTTCTTGCTTGTAAACTCTCTTCAAATTTTAGATATTAGTTTAGGAATTTCTCTTTCATATCTAACTATAGTTTTTCTAATAAGATTAATACTTAGTTGGTACCCAAAAATTGATTTAAGTAAAGGGATATGGTTATTAGTTTCAATACCATCAAGCTCTATTCTTAATTTAACAAGAAAACTAATTCCTCCTATTGGAGGCGTTGATGTTGGACCCGTAATTTGGATCGGAGTTATAAGCTTTTTAAGAGAAATTTTAGTCGGTCAGCAAGGGCTTATAAAACTTGCATTGCATACACATATTTCATAGGAATCATTTAATTTTTTCTCAGTAATTTGGCAATAATTCTTCTTCTACATATTTAGTATGTATCTTACCCTGCTTAAATTTAGATTTATTCAGTAAGGTTAGATGAAAGTTAATTGTTGTGGGAATACCAGTTATTGCACATTCATTTAAAGCCCTATTCATACGTTTAATTGCAGTATTACGATCCTTTCCCCAAACTATTAATTTACCAATTAATGAGTCATAAAAAGGAGGAATTTCATAGCCTGTATAGACATGACTATCCACCCTTACACCAGGGCCACCAGGAGGAAGCCACCCAGTTATTTTTCCAGGTGAAGGTCGGAAATTGTGTGAAGGATCTTCAGCATTGATTCTACATTCAATAGCATGACCATTTAAATGGATATCATCCTGGTTAAATTCCAAATTTGCTCCACTTGCGATTTTAATTTGCTCAGCTATTAAATCAACCCCTGTAACCATTTCAGTAACAGGATGTTCAACTTGAATCCTAGTATTCATCTCCATAAAATAAAAATTATTATCATCATCAACTAAAAATTCAACTGTCCCGGCTCCTTCGTAGCCGATACTTTTTGCAGCAGCAATAGCTGCATTCCCCATTTTTTTTCTTAGCTCAGTATTAATTGCAGGACTAGGAGACTCTTCTAGCAACTTTTGATGTCTTCTTTGCACTGAACAATCTCGCTCTCCTAAATGAACAACATTACCTGACCTGTCGGCCAAGATTTGAATTTCTACATGTCTTGGCTTCTTTATAAATTTCTCCATATATAAACCATCATTACCAAAAGCTGCTTCTGCTTCGCCTTGAGCTGCTTTAAACATTTTTTCTAGATTATCAGATTTTTCAACCAACCGCATACCTCTTCCCCCTCCTCCAGCAGTGGCTTTAATGATTACCGGATAGCCAATATCATCTGCCAATTTATAAGCCTCATCTACATTTGATAACAAGCCTTTACTACCAGGTACTGTTGGAACTCCAACTGCTTCCATAGTTTCTTTAGCTGTAGATTTATCTCCCATTGATCTAATAGCTTTAGGAGATGGGCCAATAAAAACTATGCCATGATCGTTACACATCTCAGCAAATTTATCATTTTCCGCAAGAAATCCATAACCAGGATGAATAGCATCAACTCCTCTTGATGTTGCAGCAGCAAGTATATTTGGAATATTTAAATAACTCTTATTACTTAATGAATCTCCTACGCAAACCGCCTCATCAGCAAGCTGAACATGTAATGCTTTTTTATCTACAGTGCTAAAAACCGCAACGGTTGCAATACCTAGTTCTCTACAACTTCTGACAATTCGTAAAGCTATTTCTCCACGATTAGCAATTAAAACTTTTTCAACCATTATGAAAATAAAATTGAAGAAATGAAATGACTTAAAATAAAAAATTATTTGCCAAAGTATTCAACAAAATTTTTTAGTGATCAGAGGACATTTTTTACAATACAACCTAAAACGTTATATATGTATAAATATTTGTTTTATGCAATAGAAAAATTATTCATCATATTCAAAAAAACTCTTTTCGTACTACATGCTTAATTCAGCCAATAATGTATGATATTTTTAAGGTTTAAGCATCCCCAGGCTGCTGAAAACCCTTTGCGGACGTGGCGGAATTGGTAGACGCGCACGTCTAAGGAGCGTGTGGCTTAGGCCTTGCGAGTTCAAGTCTCGCCGTCCGCATTTAATGTATTATGGTTTAACTGCAATGAAAAAAGAATCAGTTGCAGTAGTTATAATTTCCAATGGTCCTGGTGAATTAACTACATGGGTAAATCCTGTAGTGGATGAGCTTAACAAAATAAATCAATCATTATTTGAGGACGATAAACTAGACATCATTCTTAGGTTGGTCCTTGTTCCTTGCCCAAACGCCACTGGTAAAGAATTTTTAGTTGCAAATTCATGGAATAAATTCGAATTAATTACAAAACCCAAAAGTTTTTGGAAATTATTAATAAACCCACATTCCTTTGCGAGTTGGCCAAAAAAAGGAATAGTTATTTTCCTTGGCGGAGATCAATTTTGGAGCATTTTACTTGCTAAAAGATTAGGTTATTTAAATATCACATATGCTGAATGGATTTCACGATGGCCTCAATGGACAAACGAAATTGCTGCTATGAATAGAAAAGTAAAAGAGTTAATTCCTAAAAAACATAAAAATAAATGTCAAATTATTGGCGATTTGATGGCAGATATTAAATTTGATAGTGAAGTATCATTAAAAAATAAAGAAAAAAACTATATTGCATTATTGCCGGGTTCTAAAAAAGCAAAGCTCTCTGTTGGAATTCCTTTTTTTTTAGAAATTGCAGATCTTATATCTAAAGAAAGTAAAAATATAAATTTTATAATTCCTATTGCCCCAACCACTAATAAAGATGAATATTTATTTTTTCTAAGCGAGGGAAATCCAATTTCAAGATATTATTCATCAAAAATCAAAACTATTAAAAACATCAAAGACTCCTGTTTTGATTATGTTATTGAAACATCAAAAAATACAAAAATTTATCTAATTAAAAAACATCCTTGCTATGAAATATTAAAAGAATGTGATCTTGCGATTACTACAGTTGGAGCAAATACTGCAGAATTAGCTGCAATTACTCTACCAATGTTAGTTGTTCTACCAACTCAACATTTAAATATGATGAATGCCTGGGATGGTGTTTTTGGAGTAATTGGAAGAATTTCATTTATAAATAAATTAATAACCTTTACAATTAAAAATTTTTATTTTAAAAAAAAGAAGTTTTTTGCTTGGCCTAATATTAAAGCTAAAAGAATGATTGTCCCTGAAAGGATAGGAAATATTTCACCTAGAGAAATTGCCAGAGAAGTATTATTTCTAATTAAAGATAGCGATCAATTAAAAAGTATTACTGATAATTTACACAAAGAAAGGGGTGATAAAGGTGCCGCAAAAAAACTTGCTTCTATGATTATTAATTTAATAAAAAAACTTTGACAATTACCAGGGATCATCAATTTCAAACTTTTCTGATTTTTTATTATCTTTAATTAAATTTTGTTCATCCAGTGGTTCAATATCTAAAGTTTCTATTGAATTTTGAATTGGTCTTTTCGAAGCTAAATTAGTTATTGACCGTTTATTTTGCTTAAAATCAATATTCTTCTTTTCATCTATTTGATTGTAACTATTTTGATTCTCGATCTTATCAGAATAATCATTTTCCATATATAGCTTTTTTCTGTTATCAATTTCCTCTGAAGAATCCTTTATTTCAACATATTCAAGTTCATCTTCATAATCATCTTCATAATCATCTTCATAATCATCTTGTTCAACAGCCTCTGCATATTCCTCAACCAAATTATTTTGCTGTTCTGATTCAGAACCTGAAAGTAACTGATTCTCAACTGGTACGAGATTTGCCGAGTATCTACTTGCTTCCCTTTCATCCCATGAAGAACCCCCTACTCCAAGTTTCTCAAGAAGCCCACTACTTAGTTGGTTCAATTTTTCTTCAGCACCTTCGTAAACAATAATTCTATCTGTACCACTACTTACAATTTCCTCAACAGGAATTTCCCAAGTACTTAAAACTCCCTCACCCAAAAGTGGAACACCAACTGCACCCATGACAAGAGAAATCAAATCTCCGGTCTCGATATCAAACGAAAAACCAAGTACTCTTCCTAAAAGTTGTCCAGATTCAGTAATCACCTGACAGTTAATTACCTTACCGTATCTTTCTGGAGAAAAACTTTCACTCAAAGAATCTAGGGAATCGACTAATATGACATCTCCAACTTGCTTTATACTTTCCAGGGGCATCCATTTTGGTAAACCTGGTAAGAACCTTGTAAGTGGATTATCTCTTAATCCCAAAGCGACTACTTCTCTTCTGTCAATATCAACAACCACTTCGCCAACAACGCCTAAACGCCTACCAGTATCAGTAGTTATAACTTGTGTCCCCATTAATTCTGACCTTAACCATAAACGTTCGCTAGGAACTGAGTTAGGGAGATTCTTATTAGCAGATGTGTTAGACAAGCTCATAAATTTCTTTTTATCATTCTGACGTATAAAATTAAAAAAGTGTGTTTATGCAGCATTTGGTAACCCAATAACTTGAGTATTAGCTCCTTTTGCTTGCGCAACACCAATTGTTCGTTCAGACGCACTAATCATAGGCCTTCTATGACTTACGACTATAAATTGAGCATTTGATGACTGATTAGATATTAATTTTGACAACCTTTCAACATTTATGCCATCTAAAAAACTATCAACCTCATCTAATGCATAAAAAGGTGAAGGTTTATACTTTTGCAAAGCAAATAAAAAACTTAAAGCAGTTAATGATTTTTCACCACCTGACATAGAGGCTAATCTTCTAACATTTTTCCCCTTAGGATGGGCTACTAAAGTTAATCCTCCTTCCAAAGGAGAATTAGGATTTTCAAGTTGGAGGAAGCCATCTCCATCAGATAGATTTGCAAAAATTTCTCTAAAGTGTTTATCAACTTCTACAAATGCTTGCATAAAAGCCTCCTGACGCATAGTCGATACAGTTTCTATTCTCAGTAATAATTCAGATCTTTCATTAGATAAAATTTCTAATTTTTCTCTCAGACCATTTAATCTCTCAATTAATTCTTCTAATTCATCAAGAGCTAACATATTAACCGGTTCTAAGCTTTGTAAGTTTCCATTTATGATCGATATTTCTGATTGCAAAGATTCAAGAGTCTTCCCTTCATGTTCTCCAAACTTAGGGGCAGGGTTAGGAAGATCTTTTTTATAATTTTCTAATTTTATTTTTTCACTTCTCATCTCTTCTTTAAGAGTATGCATATCCCTTTCAAGATATTCAAGCTTCAGTAAATAGTTGTTATATTCTTGTCTTTTATTTGAAATTGAAGTATTTAATTCATCTCTTTTCCTTCTCAACAAACCTAGATCATTCTCAAGAGATTTTTTTTGATTATCGAGAACTAAAAGCTCTTTTGTAAATTTATCTCTTTTCTCTATCCATTGACTATGAGCGATTGCAAGTTCTTTGATAGATTCCTGCAAGTTTTTTTCTTGTAATAATATAATTTCTAATGAATTTTTAATACGCTCTTTATTTAAAGCAAATTGATTTTTCTTTTCTAGTAATGTGTCTTTCTCCTTAATAAGTAATTCAAGTTTCTTATCAAGATTATTAAAATCATTATTGAAATCTATTAATGATGATTTTTTATTTTTTTCACAATAAGCCTTTTGAATGGTTTGCAGTTGATCAAACTTATCGTGGTAAGGCTTCAATTCTTTTTTTAAATGATCTAATTCTTTAACTAATAAATTATTAGCAGTATCAAGTTTATTTAATCTCGATTTACAATCCTCAATTCTTTGCGAGAAAGCCTTAAGAGAATCCTGATTTACTTCAATTTCTTTATTAATTGAGGCACAATCCTCAATTATTTGACTGCGGTAAGAATTTAATTTACTAAGTCTATTATTTTTTATTATCAAATCATTATTTGACTCTTTTAAAGCTTCTTCGATAATTAATAATCTTTCTTTTATAGGACTTGAATCATCAATATCATTATTAATTCCAAACCTATAAGCCAAATCTTTATTTAACTTACTGCCTCCTGTAATAGCACCACTTGCTTCTAATAATTCACCACTTAAGGTTACCAACCTATTTTTTTGTTTGGATAGCCTAGCTGAGGATAAGTCTGAAAAAACCAAAGTATCTCCAAAAACATATCGAAAAACATCTGAGTAGACTTCATCAAAAGTAATTAGATTAATAGCTTTATCAATAAATCCATTCTCCCTATTATTTTCAAATCTTGAAATTGCATAATTCTTATTTTGACTTTTAATTCTATTTAAAGGTAAGAAAGTTAATCTTCCTGCTTTCTTTTTTTTAAGAATTTCAATTGCTTTTGCTGCAATATGATCATTATCAACAACAATTTGTCCAAGCCTATTTCCAGCAGCAATTTCTAATGCATATCTATTTTTCTCACTGACCTCTCCAAGTTGAGCTACATAACCATGTATACCCTCTAACCCTCCCTCTAAAAGAATTCTGAGAGCATACGATCCTCTGGATTCATTTAAAGCCTCCTTTCTACTTTCAGATCTAGATAAATTCTTTTCAAGCCTTAATTGCTCATCGTTTAGCCTTATTTTAGTTTTATTTAATAAATCAATTTCATTTTTCAAAGAATTAATGTCTGAGCTATTACTTGCCAAATTTTTATTCTTTGTATCGGATATCTCTTTTTTTCTTTGATTTCCCTCAAAAAGTTTCTGCTTTTCTAACTCTAAGGCGTCAATCTGAGATAATATCTCATCTTTTTGAATATTATTTTGAATAGTTTCTTCTTCAACTTTCCTTTTTTTTATTTCCAAAGGATTAATTTGATTTTTTATACTTTCAAGCTCAGAATTTAATTTAATGCTTTGTTTTGAGAATTCTCCAGATTCTCCAGCCGCATCAGAAAGTTTTTTTCTGGATAGTTTATGTTTTAAAGTTAAATCATCAATTTGCAAGTTCAATTGATTTAAAAAATTATCATCAAAATTTTCTTGTCTCATCTTTTCTGTCTCAATATTCCTTTTAGAAATTGCAATTTCATCTCTCTGCTTTTGTAAATTAATACCTTCTTCTTTATTCAAACTTGATATCCTATCAAGTTCTCGCAAGCTAGAGTTAATACTTCCAATATCAGAATTCACTTTAATCAATTTATCCTCTCCTTTCTCCTTAAGCTCATCAACCAGTATTTTCAAAGCATCTTCTAAGACTGATATTTCTTTATGAATAGATTCTTTTTGTTTATTAAATAATATTTTATTTTTTTCAATTTCACTTTCTTTTTTTTCTATAGATTCAACATACTTAACTTGTTTATCAAAAATAAGAACTTTCTCTAATTCTATTATTTGAAGTAGTTTTGCCTTTAACTCTTTATATCGCTTTGCTTTTTCACATTCTTTTTCAAGCTTATTCTTATTAGATTGCAATTCATTTTCTAAAATTTCACATCTTTCTTGTCTTTCGAAAACGTCATTTAATTTTGAATTAGTTTGTTCTATTCTTGTATCAAAAAGTGCGACTCCAGCTAATTCATCAATAAGATTTCTCCTCTCCTTATTATTCATTGATACTATTCTTGTGACATCACCCTGCATAACTACATTGCTGCCCTCAGGATCAACACTAATATCTCTTAATATTCTCTGTATTTGTTGCAAGGTACATTGTTTTCCATCAGAAGTATAAGTAGAAGCATAAGAACCACCTGGCATAAGCCTTAATTTTCTAGAAACTACCCATTCTTTTTGAGCTTTATTAAGGGCAATTTCTTCTTCTTCTAGTTCCAAAGGCGGAAGGTCCTCTCTGGGAGACCAATCTTGAATATTAAATTTTACCGATACAGATGTTTCTGATGACTTACCCTCTTTAACTTTTGAGTTATTTATTAGATCTGGTAATCTTTCAGCCCTCATCCCTCTACTATTAGCTAAACCTAAACAGAATAAAATTCCATCTAAAATATTACTTTTCCCAGAACCATTAGGACCTGTAACCACTGTAAAACCCTCTTCAAGAGGAATTTTTACATTTCCCCCAAAAGATTTAAAATTTTCAAACTCGACCTGATTGATATGTACCAATCTAAAGTCTCATATAGCTAAGTAAGCATAACTAATTCGCAAAAATTCTCAATAGAAATATTACGTTTATTTATAAAAAGAATATTAATAATTTTTGCTCAATTTACAAGAATTAGCCGAAATTTCAAATAAACCAGAAAGAAGTTTACCATCCAATATGAAACGATAAAATTCAGGATCCAATTTATTAGAAACGTTTTTAAATATTCCATGATCAATTCTTTTTACAAACCCTCTATTGTCAGAAAGTTCATGGTCTATCCTGGACAGCCAAACAAGTCTATGGTTTGGCTGCTTAGAAATTTCTATAGGAGCTTGATTTAATAAAGGTAGTTTTAAAAATTTCCAAGTTAAACAATCTATTCCATTTTCAACAAGAAAATCAAAATGAATATCAAAAGAGTTATCAGAATAAACTTTATGTTCAAGCAAAACCCATTTATTCATTATTTAATTGATAAATAAATCGAATCTATTTTCAAAACATAGTTGAGATAAAGATATATCTTCTCAAAGATGTTCCCGTTATTTAATTACTTGCGTCAGGAACAAATCTTAAAGCAATGAATAGCAAACTTCCAGCTCCAGCGATAGCAGCAGCTATTAATCCAAAATCTGTAGGGATTGTGCGAGATGCAAAAATTAATGATGCAAATGTAATATTCATGATGAAATTTAAACTCTTTTAATAAATTCAGTAATAGCTTAACAAAACCTTCTTGCAGAACAGCGTAGATAAATAAAATGTAAATAAACTTTTATATGTTTTTATTTTATATAAATCGCACAATTCTTTAGATAAGGGTTCCAAATCAATAAAATAGGGTCTAATCTTAAATAAACAAGTATAAAAAATGGAGACTTACCATCCTCCCAAAGAAGTAGAAGAGAAAGAAGATAACTCTGAACTTCCTGAACAAGAAGTTATCTCTGAAAAATGGTTACTTGAAAAAATTGATAGTTTAATACCTTTAATAAAAGAAAAGTGGCCTACCATTGCACAACAAACCCTTGACGCCACAAAAGGGAGTATTGATGATTTAGTTGAAGTAATTTCTAGCCATAGTGGAACCTCTGCAATTGGAACAAAACGCCAACTATTTGAAATCATTGATTCAATAAGAGAAAACAATTGGGAGATATCAGAAAAAATTGAACCTATCGAAAGTCAATTAGAAGAGTTATTAGAAGAACTTAACAATACTCTTAGACCAAAAATAGAAAGTCCAATAAGAAAAAAACCACTATTATCTATTGCTATTGCAGCTGGTATTGGTTTACTAATAGGTACTCTCCTAAATAGTGGCAGAAAATAATATGGAAAAACCAAAAAGTAAAAACTTTGCAAATACTGCTTCAAGAATTTCAGCGATCGCAAGTTCAGTAATGGATCTGCATGTAAGAATAGCTCTTCAAGAAGTAGATAGAGAAAAAAGAAGATTAATTAGTGGTGGAATATTTTTGGCAATTGGCAGCACATTATTATTATCAGTACTAATTTGCATCCATATTATTTTTTATCTTTTTCTTACGAAATATAATAACTGGAATATTGAATATAATTTATTACTGATAATATTTATCGATTTATTTCTTGCAGGCTTAAGTTTGAAGCTTGGAGGAAAATTAGCTAAAGGACCTTACCTTCCTCAAACATTAGAGGGTTTAGGCAAGACAACAAAGGCTGTTTTAGGCAAAAAATAAATTATCTTATTAAATACTTTATCCATCTACAATCTATTCCACCATTGCTAACAGGAATTTTCAATGAAGATTTCATTTTCAAATATTTTGTTAGTTTTGGATTTCCACTTAGCAACCAAAATTCCCAACCTGAAAAATTATTCTTTAAGAAGACTCCCATTTGCTCATACAAACAGATCAATTCATTTTCATCGCCTAATTTTTTGCCATATGGAGGATTACACAGTATGATCCCTGGTTTACATTTTAATTTTAGTTCTAAAAAATCATTATTTATAAGTTCAATATAATTTTCAAGTCCAGCCAATGATATATTTACTTTCGCCTGTTCAAAAACCTTTTTATTAATTTCACAGCCTATGATTGTTGGTAATTTGTCATAATCTATAATTTTATTTTTTGCCTTACTTTTTTCATTAAGATAAATATCCCTCCTAAAGTCCAACCAATTCTCAAAAAGATATACTTGATCCATATTAATAGGAACTTCAAGAAATTGGTTAACTGCCTCAATTAAAAAAGTTCCTGAGCCGCACATAAAATCAATTAAAGGGACTTTGCCATTCCATTGAGTCATATTTATCAATCCAGAAGCTAAATTTTCTTTTAATGGGGCATTTCCAACTGCGGGTCTATATCCTCTTTTGTGTAAGCTTTCCACAGTGCTTTGAAGACTGATAATTGCTTTATGATTATTTAAATGAAGGTGAATGATAAAATCAGGATTTTCTAAGGAAATATTGGATCTTTTATTCCAAACTGCCTTTTGTAAATCAGTTATGGAATTTTTAACTTCAAGAGCAGTGAAATGTGTATGACTTAAAGAAGATGTTCTCCCTGTTACTTGAACATTAAACGTTTTTTTATAATGCAACCAACTTAACCAATCAAATGAATCTCTAACCCCTTCGTATAAAGATTGCTTGTCATAGCAATTAAAACTGGTAATTTCTCTATAAAAACGAAACGCTAATCTGCAATAAAAATGAACTCTATAGAAAGTTTCAAAATCACATTCAAAATTAACAAATCTTTTATGAGTATTAATATTAAAGCCGCCTAAATTTGAAATTTCTTTAGCTAAATATTTCTCTAGTCCCTCTGGAGCTGATGCCACTACATTCATATAAGATAAAAACTTAAAAAAACTATTCAATACTCATTTTGCCTGTCAGAATATAAATGTCCAATTGGACTAGGTGATCTCAACCGATGTTTCGGACAGCGGTTCGATTCCGCTCAACTCCACTATTTGGGGTTGTAATGGTTTCGACGGGGCATAAGGAAGGTGACTGAAGCCTGCTCGGTTAGAGCAAAAACACAAATGCTAACAAAATCGTTAGTTTCTCCCGTCAAACAGCACCAGTTGCTGCTTGATCCTAAAGGAGATGGGGTTATATCAGCCTTATCAACCAAATGATACAAGGAGTCTGGAAGGACTCCACTTTTTTAAATAACTAAGAAGTTGTAGTAGATAATTTATTAGTTTGTAAATATTGCTGCAATTACTTGTATTAAAAAGAATTTTTTTAATTTTTTAAGTATAAATACTGCGAAGATAAGTTTTAAATTATTTTATCTTATAAAAAAAATTCAATCTTGCAAAATGGAATCTAAAAAAAATTTAAATTACTTGATAATAAATCTCAAACCAAAAGTTATTAGATTCACTGGTGAAAAATTTCCTAATGAACTATGGAATAATAGTTTTCAAATAAAAAAAAATAAGAAAACATCTAGCTAAAAATTAATTAATTACTCGAAAAAGGATTTTTCGGCATTTTTTTTAAACATTTTTTTGAAGATTCCTGAAGTACTTTAAATTCATTTTTATTTAAATTCCAATTAAATACATTCGATATATCTATGACTTGAGATTTATTGCGCATTCCAACGATTGGAATAGTTCCTTGATAACAACACCAATTAATTGCTACTTGCGCTTGGGAAACTGATCTTTGATACGCAATTCTTTTTAGACACCTCCGCAATTCATATGTTGGTTTTTTATAGTTTTCAAATAAAGCATTACGAATAAAACTTTTTTCTTTATCTTCTTCTTGATCTGGATCAATACAAAGTATTCCAAAAGACAAAGGACTATAAGCAAAGAAATCAATATTATGTTCTTCGCAAATTTTTTTTACCTGATATTGTTTTCCTAAATCGGGAGCAAGCAAAGAAAACTGTATCTGAACACTTTTTATGCTCTGATCTCTTTTGGCTAAGAAATTTATTAATTTCTTCAATCTTTTAGGGCCTATATTTGATAAGCCGATTTGAAAATCAAAGCCTTGATCTTTTAAATCGCAAAGATTATTCAAAAGCCCTAATTCCTGCCAAGGATAATATTTTGCAGTTGACCAATGTAATTGCACTATATCTAATTTGTTATTGAGTCTTTCTAAACTTTTCAAAAAAGGTTTATTAAAACCTCTTTCACCGATTCTCCAAGGATAAGGCGCAAGTTTAGTTGCTACTTGAATTCTTTTTTTCTTTGCAGAGGGAGTATTTAGTAAAAATTTGCCTATCAAAAATTCACTTCTACCCTGAAGATTCCCAGTTCCGTAAGAATCTGCAGTATCAATTAGATTAAAACCCCTTTGTAAAGCTTCATTATATGTCTCACGTAGATCATCGTCATTTTTAGATTGATAATTCCAAAAAAACTTATTCCCCCACGACCAAGTACCTAATCCAATTCTTTTCTTCACTAAACTATTTAAATAAAGCACTTTTTAAGGTTATCTAAAAATATTATCCTCTTTTAAATATTTCAAAAAATAAGTTTTAAAGCATTAAAAATCAATTTCTCTTGACATTAAGAAATTATTCTCCAAAGTAAGAGAAATAAAAAGAAAAAATTGTTCATTACCGTTTGCGGACAAAAAGGGGGTGTGGCGAAGACCTGCACAAGTATTCACCTAGCTAGTGTTTGGCATTCTGAAGGTAAAAAAGTTTGCATAGTAGATGCCGATAAGAATAGATCTGCATTAGCTTACTCATCAAGAGGCAATCTTCCATTTCCAGTTTTCCCAGTCAGTTCAGCTGCTAAAGCATCAAGATCATCAGAAATCGTAATAACTGATGGACAGGCTAGCAGTGATCAAGAAGAACTTAAACACTTAGCATATGGTTCAGATTTAGTTATCTTACCTACAACTGCAAAAGCGAGATCAGTAGAATTAACTGTTGAACTAGCTAATTTATTAAGCAACTTAAAAGTAAACCATGCTGTAGTGATAGTAAAAGTTGATTTTAGACAGCAAAAAGCAGCGCAACAAGCCAAAGCAGCTCTAGAAAATTTTGGTTTATATGTATTTGATACATTTATACCCTTACTTTCAGCTTTTGATAAAGCAGAAGCCGCGGGTAATGCTGTATTTGAAGCTGTAGACGATTTAGGTAGATCAGATCCTCGTCGAATGACGGGCTGGTCTGCTTATTGTTCAATTGCCTCACAAATTCCATGCCTGATTTCGAAGCCCTCATCCGACACCAACAACTTAAACAACCAACAACCAATCAGCGCTTAAAAGTAGTTGATTCTTCTGATTTTGAAGAAGAAAAAAGTGAAGAAACAAAAATTCCACAATCTAGATTATTAGTTAATTTTTTTGGAGGTTTGATAGGTTCTGTAATTGGAACTTTAACAATACTGTTTCTTTGTATAAATGAATATATACCAATGGATTTACTAAGGCTTAAGTAGTATATTCACTATTTATTTCAACATACTTTTTAGAAAGATCGCATCCCCAAGCTGCACCTTCCGATTCGCCAGAATTGAGGTTAATCATAATTTTTACAATATCATCAACTAAATATCTACCTTTCATTCTGGATTCAATGTAATCTGTGACTTTTTGTGGATCAAATTTATTTAACTTTCCCTTTTCCAAAATCTGATAATTACCTATATACAAATCAACGTAATTTAAGTTGAATTTAACTCCAGCATTACCTGCAGCGGAAATGATTCTTCCCCAATTAGGATCACAGCCATGGATCGCAGTTTTTACCAATGCGGAATTACAAATAGATTTAGCAACCATAATTGCATCATCAGTATTTTTTGCCCCTTGAACTAAAACTTCTAATAAGCAATTTGCTCCCTCTCCATCCCTTGCAATATTTTTTGCCAAATTTTGACACACAATATCAATCCCTTTTTGGATTATTGGAAAAAATCTTTTGTCAATTTTCTCTCCTGAATTTATTCCAACAAAAGAATCGTTTGTGCTTGTCTCTCCATCAACTGATATTGCATTAAAAGATTTTTTAACAGCAATAGCAATCATATTATCCCATTCTTCTTTTTCAATACCCGCGTCACAGGTTAGAAAAGCAAGCATTGTAGCCATATTGGGATAAATCATTCCTGAACCTTTTGCAAATCCTGCTATTTTTATTTTTCTACCTTGAATAATCGTCTCTATTGACACTTTTTTCAAAGTCAAATCAGTAGTCAAAATTGCTTCTGCTGCATTTTCAAAATTATTATCCTTTAAATCACTAACTAAATTCGGTAGATTTTTTACTAAATCATTTATTTGTATTGGAACACCAATTACACCAGTTGAGCACATTAAAACTTCTTCTTCTTTTATTCCTAAAAGTTCCGCAATCTTTCCTGTAGCAATTTGAAAATGTTGAATGCCAAGACTTCCTGTACAGGCATTTGCTTGACCAGAATTAATTAGTATTGCTCTTACAAAACCTGAAGTTGTTTTAATCCTTTCCTCACAAATATCCACACAAGAAGCGCGGACTACTGATTGAGTAAACATCCCACTAAAAATACTTCCTTCTGGAGCGAGGATTAGTGCTAAATCTTTTTTATTAGAAGCTTTTAAACCAGCAGATATCCCAGCAAAAAGAAACCCCTTAGGTGTTACCTTACTGTCATCAACAAACGACCAATTGGAATCTAACTGGCTCAAACTTTTTGGTATTTTAATTCATACTAACTACTCTTTAATACTAAAGAAACTAAGTAATTAGATTATTATTAATTATATGGATATTCTTCAAAAATTAAAAAACAACCAAAGAAGAATTGGTTTAACAGGAGGTATTGCAAGTGGGAAGACAACCATAACTAATTACATTAGAAAAAATAAAAACCTACCAATATTAGATGCAGATCATTTTTCAAGAGAATTAATCAAACCAAATACATATGGATATAAGAAAATTTTAAATTATTTTGGAAATAAAATTATTGATAATAAAAGCAATTCAGAAAGGGAAATAAACAGAAAACTTTTAAGGAACATTATTTTTAAACATTCAGCAAGCAAGGAATGGATTGAAAAACTGCTTCACCCCTTAATTAAAGAAAGAATGATAGAAGAATGCAGTCAATACAGAAATAATCAAACTATAATATTGGTTATTCCATTATTATTTGAAGCAAAATTTGAAGATATTTGCACTGAAATATGGTTAGTTAAATGTCCTAAAGAACTACAAAAAAAAAGACTTACCACAAGAGATAAAATTAGCGAAAAAGAGGCATATGAATTGATAAATTGTCAATTAAGTTTTGAAGAAAAAAGAAAATTTTCAGATATTATTTTAGATAATTCAGATGATGAAAATAAATGGATCAATACGATAAAAGAGCTTCTTTAAACTTTAGCTATTCAATTTTTCCATAAGAAGTTTATTTGCAAGTTTCGGGTCAGCTTTACCTTTTGTTCTTTTCATAAGTTGACCAACAAAAAAACCAAGTAACTTAGTTTTGCCATTTTTAAATGCTTGAACTTCATTTGGATGTTCATTTATCAGTTCATCAATTATTGGTAAAATACTTGAAGAATCAGATATCATTGCCAACCCTTTTTCTTCGACTAATTTTTTCGGAGGAATATTTTTTTGAATAAGTTCAGGTAAAATTTCTTTTGCAATTTTTCCACTTATAATATTTTTTGAAATCATGTTTATCATTTCAGCAAGATTTTCAGGACTAAGCTTTAATTGACTAAAACTTAGTTTGTTTGATTTTAAATAGCCCACAATATCACTTGTTACCCAATTTGAAGCTAGTTTGGCCTCAGCACCATTTGCTACTGTTTCTTCAAAAAAGTTTGCCATGGTTATTTCATCAGAAATTACCCTTGCATCATATGCAGACAACCCAAATTGACTTACGTATTTATTTCTTTTTTTTGAAGGTAATTCTGGTAGTTCTTTAAACCATATTTCTTGTTGGGCTTTTGTTATTTCAATTGGACCTAAGTCAGGATCAGGAAAATATCTATAGTCACTGCTACCTTCTTTTAATCTCATACTTTTCGTTAATTGCTTAGCTTCATCCCATAACCTTGTTTCTTGAACAATTTTCCCTCCATTTTCATAAACTTCTATTTGTCTGGCTATTTCATAATCACAAGCCTTTTGAATTGCAGAAAATGAATTCATGTTTTTTATTTCCACTTTGGTACCAAAAGGAGCATTAGGTCCTTTTCTAACTGAAATATTGACATCACAGCGTAATGAACCCTCTTGCATATTTCCGTCTGATACCCCTAGATACCTAACTGTTCTTCTAATCTCTGAAGCATATTCAGATGCCTCTTTACCTGATCTAATATCTGGTTTACTTACAATCTCACAAAGCGCTATTCCGGCACGATTGTAATCAACTAAAGAATACTTAGAGCCAGCTAATCTATCACTTCCTGAATGGACTAGTTTTCCGGCGTCTTCTTCCATATGTAGCCTTTCTATACCAATTTTTTTGATATAAGGATCTTTGTCATTTTCAATTATTTCAACCTCTAACCAACCATTTTCAGCTAATGGCTCATCAAATTGTGAAATTTGATAATTTTTAGGCAGATCAGGATAAAAATATTGTTTTCTATCAAATTTACAATGTTCTGCAACGTTTAAATTTAATGCTAACGAAGTTTTTACAGCATACTCAAGAACAGTCTCATTCAAAACTGGAAGGGTTCCTGGTAACCCACAAACTACAGGATCTATATGCGTATTAGGTGCATCACCAAAAGCTGTTGACGCAGATGTGAATATTTTACTTTTCGTATTAAGCTGTACATGAGTTTCCAAACCAATCACAGCTTCCCAAGAATCCAAATTGTTCATTATCAAAAGTCTCTTTATTAATATTATTGGATATAAAGGAAAAGAGGACCAAAACACAAAAAAATATTAATTTTTAAATGTCACAAGAAACCAAAAATTCAATATTAATCATTGGGGGTGGACTTTTGGGTTTATCTATTGCTTATGAATTTTCTAGAAATAACTTCAAAGTTTTAGTTTTAAGCAAAAACAGAAATGAATCAGCTGGATTTGTTGCTGCAGGAATGTTAGCTACTCATGCCGAAGGGCTCGAAGATGAATTACTAAAATTTGGCCAAGAAAGTCAAAATCTAATTCCAAAGTGGATAAAAAGTATAGAACAAGATAGTAATATTAAATGCGGTTTAAGAAAATGTGGCATAGTAGTTCCATTTAAAAACAAAGAAGATCTTGAAGAGTTTCCCACTTATGAATATGGAAAATATTTAAATCACAAAGATCTTCAAACAGAAATTAATGGAATGAATTCTATTTGGAAACATGGTTTACTTTTTGAACAAGATGGGCAAATAGATAACCGAAGAAGATTGATGCGTGCTCTTGAGAGAGCATGCTCCTTGCATGGAGTCGAATTTCAAGAGGGATCAGAAGTAGAAGATTTGACATTCGAAAAAAACAAAGTTATAGGTGCAACAGTTGTATGTGCCACTGGGGAAATAAAAAAAATTAACTGCGAAAAAGCAATTATATGCAGCGGTGCTTGGAGTAAAAAAATTTTTAATAAAATTCCAGTCTTTCCTGTAAAGGGACAAATGCTATCAATACAAGGTCCAGCAAATTTTTTGAAAAGAGTTATTTTTGGTCCAAAAACTTATCTAGTTCCCCGTGATGATGGCCTTATTATAGTTGGAGCGACAGTTGAAAAAGATTCAAAATTTAATCAGGGTAATACTCCTAATGGAATAAAACAATTGCAAGAAGGCATTCTCACCTTATTACCAGAAGCTATTAATTGGCCACAAATGGAACATTGGTGGGGATTTAGACCTTGCACACCAGATCTAAAACCAATAATTGGAAAATCAAAAATTGAAAATCTTTTTATAGCTACAGGACATTACAGAAATGGAGTTTTATTTTCTGCAATAACAAGTGATCTTCTTTTGAAAATAGTTCAAAATAAAAATCTCAAAGAAATAGAAAAAAACTTTTTAGAAAAATTTAGTTTAGATAGATTTGCGATTTAAATTTTAATTTTCAGATCGCCATTTCGAATCAGAAGTTTCCCACTCACATAATTCCTCTTCGTTAAACCATAGATCAATTTCAAATTTTGCTGTATCTTCTCCATCAGAACCATGAATAATATTCCTCCCAATATCAATAGCTAAGTCACCTCTAATTGTTCCAGGCTCTGCTTCCAGAGGTTTTGTTGCCCCTATTAGTTTTCTAGCACTCAAAATTACTCCTTCGCCTTCCCACACCATTGCTACAACAGGCCCACTTGAAATAAAGTCTACTAAATCATCAAAAAAGGGTCTTTCTCTATGTACTCCATAATGATTTTGAGCAATTTCTTTTGAAGGAATTAATTGCTTTAATCCAACCAATTTAAATCCTTTTTTTTCAAATCTGCCAATAATCTCAGAAACATATCCTCTTTGAACTCCATCTGGTTTAATTGCAATAAAAGTTCTCTCTTTGGTCATTTAGTTAATAATCACTCTATGTATATTCAACTTTTGGGTGGTAACTTGGCAAGTAATCATTAAAATAAAAGATATTGTTTTGAGTTATTTTCAAAAACATTTATTAATCACTAAGACATAAATTGACCAATTTTGAGCCGAAAAAATTAAAGAATATTTGGACTATTGAAGATAGTATTTCGACTTATAACATAGACAAATGGGGAGATAAATATTTTTCTATAAATTCCAAAGGAAATATATCAGTAACTAAAGATATGAAATCTGAAAATAAGATTGATCTTTTTAAGCTTGTCAAAGAACTCAAGAGTAGAGAAATAAATCCTCCATTAATAATCAGATTTAATGATATCTTGAAAGATCGCATAAATGCATTACATGACTCTTTTTTAAAAGCAATAAAAACCTATAAATATGAGAACATTTATCAAGGCGTTTTTCCTGTCAAATGTAATCAACAGAAAAATGTCCTAGAAAAGATAATAGAGTTTGGTAGCCAATGGAATTTTGGTTTAGAAGTAGGAAGTAAATCAGAACTATTAATTGGCCTTGCACTTCTTGAAAACCAAAATGCATTATTAATATGCAACGGATATAAAGATAAAAAATATATTGAGATTGCTACTTTGGCAAGAAAACTCGGTAAAAATCCAATAATAGTTATTGAACAACGAGATGAGGTAAGAAGAATTATTCAAGCAGTTCAGGAACTTAACGCAACTCCATTGATAGGAATTAGAGCAAAGTTATCAAGTAAAAGTAGTGGTAGGTGGAGTAAATCTATTGGAGATAATTCCAAATTTGGATTATCAATCCCAGAAATTATGTTGACGATAAAAGAACTAAAAGAAGCAAATCTTATCAACGAAATGAAATTGCTCCATTTTCATATAGGCAGTCAAATAAGTGATATTGCTGTAATCAAAGACGCATTACAAGAAGCGAGTCAAATATATGTTGAACTATGCAAACTAGGAGCTCCAATGCAATATATCGACGTTGGGGGAGGATTAGGAATAGATTTTGATGGAACTAAAACCTCCTCAAACACCTCCACTAATTATTCTCTTCAAAATTATGCGAACGATGTAATTGCAACTATTAAGGATTCATGTGAATTAAATAATATCAAGCATCCAACCATAATCTCAGAAAGTGGAAGAGCAATAATTAGTCATTGTTCAGTTTTAATTTTTAATGTCCTAGGAACAAGCAATGTCAGTTCCAAACTACAAATTTTTGATAAAAAAAATCAACAATTAATAATTTCAAATTTACTTGAAACTTACTATGAATTAAAAAAACTTAAAAATAAAAAAATAAATTTATCTCAAATAATTGAACTATGGAATGATGCAAAAAAGTTTAAAGAAGATTGCTTAGTCGCTTTTAGATTAGGATTTTTAAGTTTGGCAGAAAGAGCTTATGCCGAAGAACTTACTTGGGCTTGCGCAAAAGAAATTTCTAATAACCTGAATAATGATGAAATCAATCACCCTAATTTATCTGAAATTACAGAAACTCTTGCATCAACTTATTATGCAAATTTATCTATCTTTAAATCTATTCCCGATAGCTGGGCAATAAATCAGATTTTTCCAATTGTACCAATACATAGGCACTTAGAGGAGCCGTTCTGCAAAGGCAACTTTGCAGATTTAACCTGTGATTCAGATGGGAAACTAAATAATTTTATTGATGATGGAAAAATTAAATCATTACTAAATTTACATAAGCCAGAGGCAGATAAAGATTATTTAATTGGAATTTTTATGACTGGAGCCTATCAAGAAGCATTAGGAAACTTGCACAATTTATTTGGAAGTACAAACGTTGTTCATATAGACATAAATCAAGATGATTCATATAAGGTCAAAAATATTATTAAAGAGGAAAGTAAATCTGAAATTTTACAATTATTAGATTACAGTTCAGCTTCTTTGGTTGAATCTATAAGACTTAATACTGAATCAGCAATTGATCAAAAAAAATTAACTATTGAAGAAGCAAGGAAATTAATAGATCAAATCGAAATTAGTCTCAGAAAAAGTAGTTATTTATCAGAATGACTATCTAATTTTTTTTGTAAATGATTTTTAGCATAATCTAGAGCATCACTTAACTTATCAATATCTTTAGCACCTGCTTGAGCAAAGTTAGGCTTTCCTCCTCCACCTCCCGAACACATTCTTGCAATCTCATCAATTAATTTACCTGCATGCAATCCTATTTTTACTACATCATCACCTAAAGAAACTACAAATAACAACTTTCTATTTTCTGGATTTGGTATTCCCCCAAGAATCACTATTGCTTTGTTACCTAAATGAGAAGTTAAATTAAGTGCTGCAGATTGCAAAGAATTACCATCTAAGCCATCAATCTGATTTACTAAAATTGAAAAAGAATTTACTATTTCTGCGGATGATTTTATAGAAGAGTATTTAAAATATGCAATTTCATCTTTCATTTTTTGTATCTCTTTGTTCTTATTAATAAGCTCTACTTGCAAATTATTAACCCTTTCAAAAAGTTGGTTAGGATTTGCTTTTAACAAATCACTTAGTTGATTTACTAAAGCATTTCTATCACTGAAAAAGTCTAATGCTGATTGGCCTGATAATGCTTCGATCCTTCTTACTCCAGCTGAGATTCCTTCTTCACTAATTATTTTGAAAGAACCTAATTCGGATGTCGTTAGAACATGAGTGCCACCACAAAGTTCCATTGAAACTCCTGGTACATTAACAACGCGCACTTCATCATCATATTTTTCTCCAAACATGGCGACTGCGCCCTTTTCAAGAGCCTCACTCTTAGACATATTTTTTATTTCTAGGGCATGGTTTTCCATAATCCAAGAGTTAACTAAAGTCTCAATCTTAGAAATTTGATCTTTAGAAATAGGATTAGAGGAATTAAAGTCAAATCGTAATTTATTAAAGGCTACTAATGAACCTTTTTGTCCAACACTTTCATTAACAACTGATTTAAGTGCAGATTGTAATAAATGAGTAGCTGTATGATTTGCAGAAGCCTTAGCTCTATTAGAGGGGCTAACATTAGTCGTAACTTTTTGTCCAATAGTTAATATTCCTTTTTTAATCTTTCCATAATGTAAAAAAACATTTTTCTTTCGAATAACATTATCTACCAAGACCTCTACATCTTTTGAAAATATCGTTCCAATATCACCAACTTGTCCGCCAGATTCTCCATAAAAAGATGTCTGATCAAGAACAATTAAAACTTTCTGACCTTCACTTGCTTGCTTAACTAATGTTGAATCCAGGAATATACCCTTGATTTCAGCTTCCGAAAGGAGTGAATTATAACCATTAAAAACAGTTTTGCTAAAAAGATCTATTTCTCGCTCTAATGATCCCTCTAACGTTAAATCAATATTACTTGAAGCGGCTTTAGCTCTCTCTTTTTGTCCATTCATTTCTTCTTCAAAACCCTTTACATCAACGCTGATATTATTTTCTTCGGCAATTTCTACAGTAAGTTCTAGAGGAAATCCATAAGTATCATAAAGTTCAAAAGCTTTAAAACCAGAAATTAATTTCTGCCCTGAAGAAATTAACTCATCTAGCAATTTCTCTCCTCTTTCAAGAGTTTCCCTAAATCTTATTTCTTCAATTTTTATCTCATTCAAAATTAAATCAATATTATTTTTTAAATCAGGATAATTATTTTGCATTAAATTGATCCCGACAGTAGCAATATGAGGTAAAAATTCATTTGTTATACCTAATAATCTGCCATGTCTGACCATTCTTCTAATAAGCCTCCTTAATATATATCCCCTACCGAGATTACTTGCTGCTACTCCATCAGAAATTAAATGAATAACAGCTCTTGTATGATCACCAATGATTTTTAAAGAAATTTTGTTTTTATCATCTGAAGAAAAATAATCAATATTTGCAATCTCACAAATTTTTTGAATAATAGGAAAAATTAAATCTGTCTCATAATTATTTTGCTTTTTTTGTAGTATTTGAGCCATCCTTTCAAGACCCATTCCTGTATCAATATTTTTAAATTTTAAATCTGTCAATTTTCCATTAGGATCACGATTATATTGCATAAAAACAAGATTATAAAATTCAATAAAACGATCTCCATCTTCTAAATCAATATTCTTCAGACCCTTTTCAGGATGAAAATCATAATAAAGTTCTGAACAAGGTCCACATGGACCTGTTTTGCCAGATGACCAAAAATTATCTTCCTCACCTAGTTTTACTATCCGATCTGGATGAATGCCAATCTCATCTCTCCAAATTTTTGCAGACTCATCGTCTTCGTGAAAAACACTCACAATTATATTTTCAACAGAAAGTTGATAAATATTAGTAACTAATTCCCAAGCCCATTGAATAGCCTCTCGTTTAAAATAATCACCAAAAGAGAAATTACCAAGCATTTCAAAAAAAGTATGATGTCTAGCTGTAACTCCAACATTTTCTATATCGTTTGTTCTGATGCACTTTTGGCTAGATGTAGCCCTTTTTGATGGTCTTTCTTTTAAACCTAAAAAAACTGGTTTAAAAGGTAGCATTCCAGCAATTGTGAGCATAACCGTAGGGTCATCTGGAATCAAAGATGCACTTGGAATGATTTTATGTAATTTTTCACTGTAAAATTTTAAAAAAGCATTTCTTATCTCATCTCCAGTAACTATTTTTTTAATAAGTTGAGATGTCATTTATCCAGAATAAGAAGATTAAAAATTAAATAAAAGCGTAATTTCGGTTATTTCGCAAAAATAATCACGCGAATTTATATTCTATATAACTAAAGTTAATTTATAAAGCTAATTATTCTATGATAGCCTCTGCCCAGACAAGTAATTCTAAATTGGCAAAAACTAATAACAAGTTGTCGGTTCAATCTCAAAACTTTGCTGATGATTCTTGTGCCATAAGATCTTTGGATTGGGATCGTAGTAGATTTGATATTGAATTTGGTTTAAGAAATGGAACTACTTACAATAGTTTTATTATTAAAGGCGAGAAACTAGCAATTATTGATACTAGTCACGCAAAGTTCGAAGAATTATGGTTTAAAGAATTACTGAAAAATGTAAATCCACAAGAAGTTAATTATCTAATTACAAGCCATACAGAACCTGATCATTCTGGTTTAATAGGTAATCTTTTAGAATTAAATCAAAATATCACAGTCGTAGGATCCAAATTAGCTCTTAAATTTATTGAAGATCAAATACATATTCCCTTTAAACGTCTAGAGGTTAAGAGTGGAGAGTTTTTAAATCTCGGAACTAATCCTAATAGCGGTTTAGAGCATAATATTGAATTTATAAGCGCCCCAAATTTACACTGGCCAGATACAATTTTTTCATATGACCACAGCACTCAAGTTCTGTACACATGTGATGCATTTGGACTCCATTATTGTTCTGATGAATTTTATGATGCTGATCAAAAAGAAATATATGATGATTTTCGTTTTTATTACGATTGCCTAATGGGTCCAAACGCTAGAAGTGTTCTGCAGGCAATTAAAAGAATAGATAAGCTACCTGAATTAAAAACAATAGCTGTAGGTCATGGGCCTTTACTTCAAAATCAAGTCAATTTTTGGAAAGGAAAATATCTAGAATGGAGTAGCAATAAAAGCAAAGGTAATGATTTTGTATCAGTCTGCTATATAAGCGACTATGGTTATTGTGATCGACTAAGTCAGGCGATCTCTCATGGAATAAGTAAAGCAGATGCACAGGTTCAATTAATTGATTTAAGATCTTCCGACCCTCAAGAATTAACAAGTTTAATTTCGGAATCCAAAGCAGTAGTAATCCCCACTTGGCCAGTAAATTCAGATAATGAATTAAAAGAATCTTTTGGTACTTTATTTGCAGCACTAAAATCAAAACAATTTACAGCTGTCTATGATGCGTTTGGTGGCAATGATGAGCCAATAGATTCCTTAGCTAATAAATTAAGAGAACTTGGTCAAAAAGAAGCTTTCTCTCCTTTAAGAGTTAAAAACATTCCAGATCCTATTATTTATCAACAATTCGAAGAAGCCGGAACTGACTTGGGTCAATTGATAAATAAGAAGAAAAATATAGCTTCAATGAAGAGTCTGGATTCAAATTTAGATAAAGCTTTAGGTAGGTTAAGTGGGGGATTATATGTAGTTACAGCTAGCCAAGGAGAAGGTTCGACATTTAGACAAAGTGCAATGGTTGCAAGTTGGGTCAGTCAAGCAAGTTTTTCTCCTCCAGGTATTACAGTTGCGGTTGCAAAAGATAGAGCTATTGAATCATTTATGCAAGTTGGGAAAGGATTTGTTGTAAATATCTTGCGAGAAGACAACTATCAAAAAATGTTTAGACATTTTTTAAAGAGATTTGCTCCTGGAGCTGATAGATTTGCAGATGTAGATGTAATTAAAAACATTGCAATCGGTGGACCTGTTCTATCAGATTCACTCGCTTTTTTAGATTGCAAAGTTAGTTCAAGATTAGAAACTCCTGATCATTGGATAATATACGGAATTGTTGAAAATGGTAATGTATCAGACTTATCATGCAAAACCGCTGTTCATCATAGAAAAGTTGGTAATCACTATTGACCAGTCTTTGGACTTAGAGTATTTATAAACCGTTGGTATCAATACAATCAGATAGAAAAAATATACTTTGAAATCCAGTTGAAGAAAATATAGATTGAAGTTATAACTAGGTTTTTTTGATTTATAGTTTAAAATCCGTTGAAAATTGGCCCCCATATTAAATGAAAACCATAATTATTGACATTCGGCATTTCCAATTCCTGCACCTAAAACTGCACCTAAAGGAATACTCCAGCTATATGCATCACTTTTTGATAAAGATGCTGCAATTCCACCACCGATTAATCCACCTAAAGCTGTACTTCCAGTGCATTTTGGAGCAGGTTTATATTTCACATACGCAGTTTGTGGTTCAGTCTTATGATGATAATGGTTAAATACCTTGCGATGACTATTGCATGGGATAGAAACTTTCTCACTATAAGATTTGACATAGCCTGGAGACGTTGAAGTACCTGGAATATATTTTTCCCTATATTCATAACTGAAGCACTTGTTCTCATATGCGTATCCTTTTTGTGACTCATATGCTTCTTGATAAATGTGATCTCCAATGCTCTCATGAGCATTAACTGGAAAAGAAGCGCCTAATATAAGAGTTGTGATAAGAATTTTCATTTTAAAAATTAAGATATTTTCAACAACTCACTCACACATCTAAAGAATAAATTATTTGATTAAAGTTTAAAGTCCAAATATTATTCTTTGCCAACTGTCACATGTGACAATTAAATAACATTCCTTTACCTGCATCCACGGAAAAGAAATATCTGTAATATTGTAAATACGTGTGTAGGAGTGGTTTACTAAAATAGTGGTAACAAGGAAACACTAGATTTAGTAAATCTATTAAAGGATCTCTAGTTATAGGGATCCTTTTTTATGTATAAATAAAATTTAAACAAAAATTAGAGAATCTTTTTTCATCTTCAAGTCTTTTATCCCTTACTGAAAACAATGTAGAAGAGTCCCTTTGGAATCCCTTTTTTATATTCTAGCTATATGGATAGTGATAATAATAAAAAATCCGAAACAGGAATACTCTAGTGAAGGTATTGAAAATTAATAGTACGACATGGAAAACGTACAAGCAATATAAACGTATTAGCTACTTTGTAGGTATAATTTACTGATATTAAACGATTTTAAAAAGAATTTCATGTGCAGGTCGATAGTTGAATCTTCATTAAAGATAAATATGACGTCAATCATAAGCATGCCTACCACAAATTAAAACTAAAAATAAATTTTAAAATGTCAGAAATTAATAAAAACTTACTTTCAAAAAATCAAAAATTATCAAAATTTGAAATTACCGAAAATATTATTTGCATCAGATTTCTAGATCAAAATAAAGAAAGATTTGAACTTGAGTTTAGTCTTGAACAAGGGTCCTCTTTTAATACTTTTTTAATGAGAAGTAATGAGGAACTTTTTATTATTCATCCTCCTGAAAAACAATATTTAGATAAATTTTTTGAGGAAATATCTAGTTTTTATGGTCAATTCAAATTACATAAAATCAATATAATTACTGGTCATATTAATCCACAAATCATAGAAACCATAAAAAAAATTAGTACGCATTTTCAAAACTTAACTATTATTTGCTCAAATCCTGGTTTTAAACTTATTACCGAACTTTGGAATCAAAGAAATCCTAACTTAAAAAACTTTATTGAAATTCAATTACCCAAATTAAAAGTAGTCAAAAAAGAACATCATTTAGAATTAGATCATATTTCACTAGATTTAATTCCTATACCAACAGCCCGTTGGCCTGGAGGCCTAATAGTATATGAAAGAAATCAAGAACTCCTTCTAAGTGAAAAGATCTTTTCAGCACACATTTCATCTAAATATTGGTCTGAAAAAAATCGATTATGTACAGAAATTGATAGAAAGCATTTTTATGATTGCCTTATGGCACCAATGTCTAATCAAGTGATAACAATAACTGAAAAAATTGCAGAGTATGATATAAAAACTATCGCACCATTACATGGTCCAGCTATTGAATACAGCTTAAAAAGCTTTCTAATTGACTACATCAGATGGGGTGAAAATCTCATAACAAATAATCCTAAAATCGTTTTAATTTATGCAAGTGCATATGGAAATACAGCATCCATTGGTGACGCATTAGCTAAAGGGATCAATAGAACTTCAGTTGAGGTAGACAGTATTAATTGTGAATTTACCCCTAATGATGTACTTGTAAAATCCATTCAAAATGCTGATGGATATTTAATAGGGTCTCCCACACTAGGGGGTCATGCTCCAACTCCTATAGTAAGTGCACTTGGAACATTGTTATCAGAGGGAAATAGAGATAAACCAGTAGGAATTTTTGGTAGTTTTGGCTGGAGCGGTGAAGCAATAGATTTACTTGAATCAAAATTGAAAGACGGTGGTTTTAAGTTTAATTTTGATCCTATAAGAATTAAATTTAGCCCTAATAAACCAAAGATTAAAGAACTAGAAGAAATAGGAACTCACTTTGGAAGAACAATCATAAAAAAAACAAAGAAAAAACCTAGAAAATCTGATACAGGAATGATAACAAGCAAAACAGATCCAAAGCTACAAGCTCTTGGAAGAGTAATTGGTTCACTTTGCGTTCTTACTGCTTCCAAAGGAAAAGATGAAAACAATATAAAAGGAGCGATGCTTGCATCATGGGTTAGTCAAGCAAGTTTTTCTCCTCCTGGATTAAGTATCGCAGTAGCAAAAGATAGATCAGTAGAATCTTTGCTTCAAATTGGAGATTCATTCGCATTAAATATTCTAAGTGAAAAAGATTTTAAAGAACCTTTGAAAAGATTTACAAGACCCTTTGCGCCTGGAGAAAATAGATTTGAAGGATTAAACATTGAATTGACTCCTAACGAACAGATAATAATTCCTGAGTCATTAGCATGGTTAGATGCTTCTGTAAAAGAGAGAATGGAATGTGGAGATCATTGGGTGATTTACGCCGAAGTGCTACACGGTAATATAGTTAAATCCGATAGTCTAACAGCAGTTCACCACCGCAAAACTGGTGCTAACTATTAAATTTGTTTATCTAATTTATGACTGAATCTAAAGATTTAATAATCATCTCAGCTAGTTGTGGGAAAAATCTAGAACTTTCTAAAAAGTTTCTTGCAAAAAGTATTGAGCTTAAAATAAATTCTGAGATATTAGATCTAACCACTCTTGACATACCTCTATTTAATCCACGAATTCATAACAAAGACAATATTCCAGTTGAAATAGAAGAAATTAAAAAAAAGCTTTTCGCAATAGAAAAGTGGGTTATTTGTGCTCCAGAATATAATGGATCTATACCTCCAATTCTCTCCAATTTCATCGCATGGCTTTCAATTTCTGGAGATGATTTTAGGAATTTATTTAATGGTCAACCAATTGCAATTGCAACATTTTCAGGGGGTATAGGATTAGAACTACTAACCTCTTTACGGATACAATTAGTCCATTTAGGT
This sequence comes from Prochlorococcus marinus XMU1419, assembly GCF_017695955.1. Lineage (NCBI taxonomy): Bacteria > Bacillati > Cyanobacteriota > Cyanophyceae > Synechococcales > Prochlorococcaceae > Prochlorococcus > Prochlorococcus marinus. The sequence continues at coordinate 40,113 of NZ_JAAORO010000001.1, read as the reverse complement.
AGTCAAGTATTAGGGAGACAAATGTTGTCATCATATAGTAAACCCATAGATACCAAAACTGTTGAAGATATTATTAAAAGACTTTTACAAATGAAAAAATTAAAAACATAAACACTTAATCGTTACAATAAATATCACTTTTGTTCATTCCAAACTTTTAAAATTTGTCTGGCCATTGGAAGTGCATGTACAGAGCCTCCACCAGGTGTATTTTGAGCAAAAGCAACCACTAGCAGCTCACTCTTTTCAGAGGGAGTAAAGCAAACGAACCAAGCATGATCTAATCCGCCTTCACCATCTTCAGCAGTTCCAGTTTTACCTGAAACTGGAGGTAAATTTGAAACCCCATAGTTAATTGATACACCAGTACCTGACTCAACTACTTTTCTAAGACCTCGTTTTATCAACTCAATATTTTTTGGATCTAAATCTAATTTAATACGTTTTTTATCTGAAAAATATTCCCCATCATTTTTAGCTAAATGAGGAGTAACTAAATATCCTCCGTTTGCTATGGCAGCATATGCTCTAGCAATTTGAATAGGAGTAACTTGGACAACAAATTGGCCAATAGACATACTTGCAATATCTTCTGGAACCCAAGGAGTTCTACCTGGTTTGCCCCATCCTCTACCTTCATTAGCCCATTTACTATTAGCTATGAATCCTACATTTTCTTGTTCAGAAATTTCAATGCCAGAAAAAGAATTAAAACCAAGTTTTCTAGATATCTCGTAAATTTTATCGACTCCTACACCATATCCGACTTGATAAAAGAATGTATTACTTGAAACTCGTAAAGCATCTTCATAACCTATAACACCAAAACCTAAATCATTGTGTTCGCGAAAACATTGACTCCCATAAGTGATACATGGTTTTGTCTCTAACAAAGTATTACTAGGAAATATACCACTTTCTAAGCCAGCTAAAGCTGTTACTATTTTCCAAACACTTCCTGGATCATAAGCATTTAATGCCCTATTAAAAAGAGGTTTATCAGGAGAATCAAAAAGCTCATTATATTCTTTTTGAGGCTTAAAATCCTTTGAAAAAAAATTCAAATCGAAAGTCGGTTTACTGGCCATTGCTCTTATTGCACCATCTCTAGGATCCATCACAATTATTGCTCCAGCTTTTTTATTTTTAAGTGCTTCCTCAGCAACTAATTGCAAATTCATATCAATTGTCAATTCAATATCATTACCTTGTAATGGAGGTTTAATACCCAATGATTTTTGAAATTTCCCTAAAGAATTTACTTCAATCATTTCTCCACCCCATTCACCCCTTATAAAGTCTTCGTAAACATATTCAATTCCAGTTCTTCCTATTAAATCATTAAATTTATAACCCTTTTTGGATAAAAAACTATATTCTGAATCTGTGATTGGCTGAGTATACCCAATAACATGTGCAGCAACTGATTTATAAGGATAATTTCTAATTAATTTCGAAGCTATTTCAAAACTAAGTAGATTATCTTCATTTTCTTTAAATTTTATTAATTGATCCACATTTAAATCTTCAAGAATAGTTACTGAAAGTTTTTGATTTTTTAAACCATTAAAAAATTTTTTTTGTATTAAATTACTATCAACTTTTAATAAATCAGAGATTAGTAATTTATGTTTTTCCCAATTGCTTTGATTTACAGATTGAGGCTTAATTATTAAAGAATATTTAACTCTACTATCGGCTAAAATATAACCATTTTTATCAAGTATTCTTCCCCGTATTGGTTGAGCAGCAATGAGCCTAATCCTATTTTCATCAGACATTGTTTTAAAAGATTCATGATTTAATAGCTGTAAAAAAATTAACCTTAATAAAATCAACAAAAACGAAATAGAAGAAAAAATTAGTAAGACTAAAGGTTGCCTTTTTAATGAAATAATTTTTTTATTAGAGTTATTTTTTATCAAAAATTTTAAAATTATTTAGATATCTTTTTTTCCAGTAAAGAAATGGTTTCCCTTATCTCTTTTAGAACAGTAATTAAATGTTTATAGTCACTTTCTTCAGTATTCAGTGTGAACTCATCATTTTTAATATAATTTGAAGTAAAATTTTCATTCATAAAAATTTTATTTTTAAGATTAATTGTTTATTTCATCTTAATTCTAAATAAAAAAATTTATTTTTTCAAAAAAATATTAAGTACCATACTGAGAAACATAGCAGAGAAATTAATTTATTTGATCTAAGTTTTGTTCAAAATAAGGATTACAACTATTTTTAGATATCCCTAGAGTCCAGCCAATGAATGATGATATGAATATAGTAACTATTAATGGCAGAATAGCTTGTTGTGTATTTTCAAGACTGAACCATTCCTTCCAGCTACTAAAAAACCTTTCTCTTTGAAATTTTCTTTTTTCATTTTCTAATAATTTTGCTTTTTTGGCGAAGGATTTTGTAACCCACTTTTCAAATGGTATTTTTTTTATTATCGTCATTTTTCTCTCAACCTCTAATAAATGCCCGGAATTAAGATAAGGGTGAAACGTACTTATCAATTCAAGAGTTTTTAAAAACATCTCTACAGTCCCATCTTTTATGAGCTTTTGCTCATGACTTAAATCAGCCCACTCTATTTCCGGATAAAAACGATTCCTATTAGGTTGAATTTGAGCCTCTGACATTTGACCAGGTTCTCTCAGCCATCTATTTGTATTTTCATCAAACCTCCGCCAATACAAAAAAGGATTGATAAAAATTGTTTTACCAGATATTTTTACTACATCTTTTTGAAGATGATTAGTTATCTTTTTTTCAGTTTCTTTAGAATTTATCAAAAGCCAAAATTTTATAATCTAATTAAAGGTTATCTTTTATTTACTAATTTTCCAGGAATATCAGATAATTTTTTATGAGTACTAAGTTACTGATAACTGCCAACGCTTTTTTAAATAATTACAGTATTCACAATTTAATGAAGGTTTAGGGAAAATTTCTGACCGTAATAAATTTACAGTATCTATAATCTTATTCTCTACCCATGATGTAGAACAATCTAATCTAATTAAATGCACATCAAAATTTAATTGATTATTAAATAGCTCTTCATTTTTCTTTCCATTAAAGTACAAAAGATAAGCTTCCTTAGCAACTTGAAAACCATTTTTTTTAAATAACCACTGATACATTTCCAATTGCCTCTTATAAGCTTTTGCATATTCGTATTTATTAAAAGTTTCAGACCAATCAAAATTATTTCTAGAAGTTGCTTTTACATCAATAATGATAAGATCACCATTCTTTTTCTGCCAAATATCATCGACAGCTCCACCAAAATCATAATTATGTTCAATTGACTTATATCTAATCCCTTGAAAATTACTTCTCCAACGTTCTAAATCTTCGTGTTTAAAAGGAACAGCATCAATACCATGTTCAATAAACAATGGATGTGGTTTCTGAATGCTTCTGTAGTAATCAAATTCATTTTTACATAAATTATCTACAGCTATATTTAGAGTAAATGGTAATGATGGAGGTTTTATTTGATATTTTTTATCAAGTACACAACATCTTGGACAACTAAGGTATTTCTCAACAGTAGAACGACTTAATTTAATAATCTGGCTCATTGCATTTTTATTGTCATTAAAAAATTTGTTCAAAAAATTAAAAGACTTTAATTTTTTAGAACATTTCTTAAATTACTCCCACTCAATAGTTCCAGGGGGTTTACTTGTAATATCGTAAACGACTCTATTAACTAAAACTACTTCATTTACGATTCTATTTGAAATTCTTTCCAAAATCTCCAAAGGAATTTTTGACCAGTCTGCTGTCATTCCGTCTTCACTAGATACACAACGTAAAACTATTGGCCAGGCATAAGTTCTTTTATCACCCATAACACCAACAGTTTTAACTGGTAACAATACTGCGAAAGCTTGCCAAATATCATCATATAGACCTGCTTTTTTAATTTCGTCTCTCACTATCCAGTCTGCATCTCTTAGACAATCAAGTTTTTCATTAGTCACTTCTCCCAAAATTCTTATTGCTAAACCTGGGCCTGGAAATGGATGCCTTTTTATGATTTCATCCGGCAAACCTAAAGCAGCTCCTAATTTTCGAACTTCATCTTTAAAAAGTTTTCTTAATGGCTCAACTAATTTAAACTGTAAATCTTTTGGTAATCCGCCAACATTATGATGACTCTTTATTTTTACGGCTATTCTCTCCCCTGTATTAGGGTCAACATTAGTACCAGCACTTTCAATTACATCAGGATAAAGAGTACCTTGCGCTAAGTACTGAAAAGGTCCCAGCTTGTTACTTTCTTCTTCAAAAACTCTTATAAATTCTCCACCAATAATTTTCCTTTTTTGTTCCGGATCAGTAATCCCTTTTAATTTTGCAATAAACCTTTCCCTAGCATTAATGTATTCAACTTTTATATGAAATTTTTTATCAAAAAAATTCATTAAAAACTCAGGTTCACCTTTTCTCATGAAACCTTGGTCTATAAACATGCATGTTAACTGATTTCCAATTGCTTTATTAAGCAAGAAGGCAAGGGTTGAAGAATCAACTCCTCCTGACAAGGCAAGCAGAACTTTCTTATTGCCAACTTGTTCTCTTATCCTAGGAATCGTCTCCTCTAAAAAAGTTTCGGTTGTCCAATCAGCTGCACAACAAGAAATATTATGAACAAAATTTTTAATTACTGTCATTCCAAACTCTGAATGAACCACTTCAGGATGGAATTGTACCCCAAATAATTTCTTATTATCATGTGAAATTGCTGCATGGACTGTATTCTCCGTATGAGCAATTTTATTAAATCCGTCAGGCAAACAATTAATTGAATCCCCATGACTCATCCACATTATAGATTTATCTACTACGTTAGAAAGAAGGTCACATTCTAGATCAATATTTATTGGTGCTTTACCGTACTCAGCTTTTTTAGTGGCTGAAGTTACAGATCCTCCAAGTTCTTTGACTATTAGTTGCATTCCATAGCAAATGCCAAGAATAGGAATTCCTAAATCAAAAATTTTTTTATCACATTTAGGAGCATTTTGAGCATATACAGAATTAGGACCTCCACTCAAAATTATGCCCTTAGGATTAATATCTTGAATATCCTCAATTGAAATATAGTTACTAACAACAAGTGAAAAAACATTAATTTCTCGAATCCTTCTAGCAATCAATTCAGAATATTGAGATCCGAAATCTAAAATTAATATTGAAGGCTCTCGTTCTTTTTTTAATGATTTTTGACTCATGTATAAAAGTTAGCTCAATTTTTTTACAAAAGCAGAATCAATTTAAAATTTATTGGATTGAAAATAAGAAATATAATCACTACCTATAGTTCCAGTCCACCTTATTTCCCTTTTTCTATCAAAAATAATTGCTGCAATTTCCATATCAGTTTTAACATACCTATTAACATATGCAAAAGAACGCTTCTCAATCGTATTTGATAAGTGTTTGAATAATTTTTCAGCTGTAGATTTATCAAATCTTTCAAGAAGTAATAAGGCATCTTCAAGAGTATTTAAATAAGATAATTTAACTACGATTTCAGGTGGTACTTTTTCTTGAACAGCTAAATAAACAAGAATTTCAATTCTTCCATCAGCTAAATGATTATGTGTATGAAAAATGCCGCCTGCTAATTTTATTAATTTCCCATGATAACCAAAAAGGATTACAGTTTTTACATTTTTTATTGCAGCATCAACTATTAATGGCCCTATCCAATTACCAACCTTTATAATTGGCAAATTAACATTACAAGTTTTTGCTAAATTTAAGCCATTTTCACCAATAACAAAAACAACCTTTCCTTTAAAATCATTTTTCATTAATTTTGATAGCTTTGTTTTAGCTTCTTCTAATTGATCAGGTGAAGCACTCGAATAAGTCTCAGCAGAAGTACCAATAATAGATAACCCGGCTACAATACCAAATGACTTATTACTGGTTCTTTCAGCTAGAAACTCCCCTTTTGGAAAAATTATTTCTAAATTTAAATAAAAACCCGCGGGAATAATTTCCAATAAATTTTCATATAAAAGTTCTTTAGCAAAATCAGAAATACATATTTCTGAAGTATTTTCTTTGATACCAACACCAGATCCTGGAATAATGTTTATTGGATTTGTTTGAACAGGATTATTCAAAGAAATTTTTTCTAAAGAAGCTATTGTCCATATTTCTAAATTCTGTGTAATGTCAAGATCTAAACCAGACTTTGCAAATGAAATTCCTAACGCATGCGAGTCATCTTTGAACAGACCAACAGAATGAATTTCTATTTTGATTCTTTTTTCTTCATTAGGAATTTTTATTAATTCATAATTTTCAAAAGAAGACCCTACAAGTTTTTTTAATGCTGCCTTTGCAGACCCGGCAACCCATAGAGGTAAAGAAAATCCTTTTTTCAAATCAAGTAATTGAAAAATATATAATGAGAACTAATCTAAGAATGACCTATTTAATAAAAAGTGGCCATACAACAAAAATTATCATTGATGATTCCTGGGCCCACACCAGTTCCAGAAAAAGTTTTACAAGCATTAAGCAAGCATCCTATTGGCCATCGAAGTAAGGAATTTCAAGAGTTGGTAGAAATTACCACTAAAAATTTACAATGGCTTCATCAAACTCAAAATGATATTCTCACAATTACTGGAAGCGGAACTGCCGCTATGGAAGCTGGAATAATTAATACTTTAAGTAAAGGTGACAAAGTAATTTGTGGAGAAAATGGAAAATTTGGTGAAAGATGGGTAAAAGTAGCTAAAACATTTGGATTAGAGGTAATAAAAATTAATTCGGAATGGGGTACTGCCCTTAATCCAGATGAATTCAAAAAAATATTAGAAGAGGATAAACAAAAAGAAATAAAAGCCGTCATATTAACCCACTCTGAAACCTCAACAGGTGTAATTAATGATCTAAAAACTATTAGCTCATATATTAAAGAACACAAAAAAGCATTATCTATTGTTGACTGCGTCACAAGTCTTGGGGCCTGCAATGTACCAATAGATGAGTGGCAACTAGATATCGTTGCTTCAGGATCACAAAAAGGATATATGATTCCCCCAGGCCTAAGTTTTATATCAATGAGCGAAAAAGCATGGGCAGCTACAGAAGAATCTAATTTACCTAAATTTTATTTAGATTTAAAATCATACAAAAAAAGTCTTCTAAGTAATAGCAACCCATATACTCCAGCAGTTAATTTATTTTTTGCTTTAGATGAAGCTTTAAAAATGATGCGAGATGAGGGCTTAGAAAACATTTTTCTCAGACATAATAGGCACAAATTGGCAATGAGCACAGCCATGAAAGCTTTAAATCTCAAATTATTTGCTGATGAGAATTATTTAAGTCCTTCAATTACTGCGATAAAAACTGGAGAAATGGATGCTGAAGAATTCAGAAAGTTAATAAAAAGTAAGTTTGATATTTTACTTGCTGGTGGTCAAGATCATTTGAAAGGAAAAATATTTAGAGTTGGTCACTTGGGCTATGTAAACGATAGAGATATAATTACTGTCATTTCTGCTATCAGCTATGTTCTTCTTGAGCTTGGCAAGATAACAACACAACAAGCAGGCGATGCATTAATGTTGGCAACTAATTGTCTTGAATCAAAATAAGTTAAGTTCCTGGCTCCTCAACATTTCCACCTAATTCGACAATTTTTTTTCTTAGAGAAATTGATTTTTTTTCATCCCCCTTAGTTTGAGCAATTGCAAGAGCAAACTCTAATTTTTCTAGCTGATGGCCCCCCTCGAAAAAAGATAGTTTTTTCTTTATACGGCTTTTATTAGCTCTGTATGAAATCTGTGAAGACATAAAATTCACCCTTTTATAATATTATGCCAATAAAAGGGGTCATTATGGGAGGGTTGGAGAAATATAATTCGACTATCAACCCAAGAAAAAAAAATTTTTTCTAATATTATTCCGAACTCCTTTAAATTTTATGCCAAACATTAATCTAATCTATTATCTAATTGCTGGTGGAATCTTTGGAACTTTAGCCCTCAAAACGGGTATTCCTGCAGCTCCACTTGCAGGAGCTTTATTAGGCGCAAGTTTACTGAGCATCAGTGGCAAAGTGGATATTGCAGAGTGGCCTACTGGAACAAGAACAATATTAGAGATTGGCATCGGGACAGTAATTGGAACATCGTTAACTAAAGACTCTTTAATTGATCTTCAAAGCTTGTGGAGGCCTGCGATATTGATAACCTTTACTTTAGTTATTACGGGGTTAGCAATTGGATTATGGACAAGCAGATTACTTAATATAGATGTGATTACAACTATTCTTGGGGCCGCACCTGGAGGTATAAGCGGGATGAGTCTTGTAGGTTCAGAATATGGAGTTGGTGCTGCAGTCGCAACTCTGCACGCAGTAAGGTTAATTACTGTGCTTTTAATTCTTCCTCTTGTAGTGAAGTGTTTAAACTTATTTGGAATAATAAAATCTTAAATTTCTATAGACATATTGTTAATAAAAGATATTTTTAAATAGAAGAAAAAAGTTTAATGCAAAGATTAAAGCAGAAAAAACTGATATTTATAACTTTAGGTATATTTACACCTTTAGCTTTTACAACATCAAAAGTTCATGCAGGCTCATTTGGAGCTGAAATTTTTTGCAGCATGCGAGACAGCGGAAATGACCATAGAAGTAGCTGGGAAGCTGCTTATACCTATATCAAAAAACAAAGAGGAGGAATTTTTAAAGTCTCACCTAGGCAAGCAGCATCGCAAATCACTGAAACAGTTATTAGAGAACGAGAAAAATTTAGTTACTGTATTGAATACTTAGATAATTTACATCCTGATAGGAAACTACAAAGAGAGTTACAAAAAGAAAAAAAAAGAAAAGAAAAAGAATCTAATGAAGAATTTTCAGAAGAAACCCTTGAAAGATATAGCTATTAAAAAATATTAAGTTAGAACGATTAAATAGATTTTTCAACACACTTTATTTTGTATCTATCAACACTAAATTATAGTTTTGCACTCAAATTCAGCCTAAAACATAATAAATAAATATTGACTTTTGATATATTCAAGCCATTATTTATTTAATTAAAAAATCTGAATGCATACTAATGATGCGGTGTTTCTAGAGGATTTATGTCCTAAGTTCAGATTGAGACAATGGCGAAAGTCTATTCATAGATTTACAGGAAAAAGTTGTATATATTGCGGAAAGCCATCAGAATCTATTGATCACGTATTACCACGAAGCCAAGGCGGCTTAAGCACAACAGAAAACTGTGTGCCTGCATGTCTCTCATGTAACGGGGATAAATCAGATGAAAATGCTTTGTATTGGTATAGAAGACAAAAATTTTATGATCCTCGCAGAGCAATGGCTATTAGAGCTTGGTTGGAAGGTGATCTAAGATTAGCAATAAGATTACTGCAATGGGCAAATCCTAATTTTAATACAAATAATATAAATTACAAAAAAAAAGATTCAACATATAAAGCAGCTTGACTACCAAACATTACAAATATTTTTAGAGTTATAGCTCTCACATAACTTTTCCAAATCTCTTGGCGATTCTGGGAATATTAAAATTGTCGAAAATGAAATGAGAATGACAAAAAATTTTTGGTAGAATCTATAACTAACAAAACTGGCTTCTTTTTCTATCGGACGCAAATAACTTTTGTTAATGCAGAAAGTTTTTGATTTTAAATCAGGCCTAACAACTGTTTTCATCATTATATAATACATATGTACTATCCTAGCGTCACATGAAAAATCCCGCAAGCTCACTAAATAATAAAAATAAATTTTTAATCTTAGGGTGTGGGTTTAGCGGTAGTTTCTTTGCAAAAAAAATAAGGCAATTAGGTTGTACAGCCTTAACAAGTTCGAGATCTGAAAAAAATGATCCAAATAGTTTCGTTTTTAACAGTGAAAACGGTATGATCCCTAATAAAAAAATTTTTGATGGAGTTACACATATTCTTAGTTGCATACCTCCGGACAACAATGGTAAAGATCCAGTTTTAGAAAGTCTTAGACATAAGCTCAAAAGTTTATCACTTGAATGGGTTGGGTATTTATCTACCACAGGAGTATATGGGAACACAAAAGGTGAATGGGTTTCTGAAATTGATCAACCTAACCCTTTTCAAAAAAGGAGTCATAAGAGGTTAAATTGTGAAAAAGAATGGATTGAATCAGGTTTACCCGTACAAATTTTTAGGCTACCGGGTATCTATGGCCCTGGAAGATCCACCTTTGAAGCAATAAAAAATAAAAAAATACGCGTTATCTCAAAAAAAAATCAGGTATTTTCAAGGATTCATGTAGCCGATATTGCAAATGCAATTATCTATTTATTAAAAAATAAGAATTCTTTAAAGTTTTACCAGATTATTAATATTGCAGATGATGAACCCTGCTCTCAAGTTGAAGTTATTCAATATTGCTACGATTTATTAGGTTTAAAAATGCCAAAGCCAATAATATTTGAGGATGCAAAAGAGGAATTATCACCTATCGCTAAATCTTTTTGGATGGAAAATAGAAGAGTTTCTAATAAACTTTTATGTGAAACACTTGGATATAAACTAATTTATAAAAACTATAAAATAGGTTTAAAGAATTGCTATTTGAATAGTTAAAAATAAAAAAACTTTTTATGGACTTTCAGAATACTAATAATAAATTAAAAATAGTTTTAAGCGTCGGAGATGAGTCTGGAATTGGGCCTGAAATAATCTTAAAGGCTCTTGGTTCTAATGAGATTCCCGAAAATACCGACTTTATTTTAGTTGGTTCAAAAAAGAATCTACAAAATACATATAAACACCTAAGAACATTAGGATTAAAAAACCTCGCAAATCCTGAAAATTTAAAAATTCATGATCTCGAAATTTCTTCATCTGACGAAAACGATAAATCAAGTTATGGTAATTCAAGTTTCTATTACTTAAAAAAAGCAATTGAAATTGTACAACAAAATCCTAATTCAGCACTTGTAACTGGACCAATTTGCAAGAAATCATGGTCCATTGCAGGTCATTTCTTCTCTGGTCAAACTGAAGTATTAGCAAAAATGTGTGGAGTTAAAAATGTTGGAATGTTATTTACAGCAAAATCACCAATTACAGGATGGAGATTCAATACTTTACTAGCTACAACCCATATAGCTCTTTGTGAGGTTCCAAAAAAATTAACAACAAAATTAATCCATTCAAAATTAGATCTTTTTAAAGATTTTTGTTGTACCTATAATGATAAACCTATTTTAAAAGTTGCCGGATTAAACCCTCATGCTGGCGAAGAGGGGGTTTTGGGTAATGAAGAACAAGATTGGCTCACTGATGCATTGATAGCTTGGAATGAGAGGAATAAAAATATTGAATTGTTAGGACCTTTATCTCCAGATAGTTGCTGGAATTCTTCCGCCAAAGCTTGGACAAATAAAGATTCCGAAAAACATGATGGCATTCTTGCCATGTATCATGATCAAGGTTTAATACCAATGAAAATTATAGCTTTTAATTACTCAGTAAATACCACAATAGGTTTACCTTTTATAAGAACATCTCCTGATCATGGAACGGGTTTTGATATTGCTGGCAAAGGAATAGCTCAATCTCAAAGCATGATTGAAGCTATAAAAGCTGCTGCAGAAATGACTAAAAATTCAAAACTGCTTAACACGCATTAAAACTTGGCCAAATTCAACTGGCGTTCCATTCTCAACGAGAATCTCAACTATTTCAGCATTAAATTCAGATTCAATTTCATTCATTAACTTCATAGCTTCCAAAATACATATAGTTTGACCGACATTAACTTTATTTCCTACTTCGACGAATGGATCCTCTCCGGGCGCTGCAGCCCTATAAAACGTTCCTACCATAGGCGAAGTGATTTCAGTGAGGCCTGAACGCCCAGGAGGGGCTACCTGTTGTACTTCAGGTTCGCTAACTATTGAAGCATTATCATTGATGGATTTTTGATTAACAATTTTTTGCTTATCAAACGAAGTATTAGAAACTAAATTATTAGTAACTTGGTTTTGATCAAATAAATTTCTTTTTATTTCTAGCTTAAAATCTTCTCCCTCAAGCGAGAATTCTTGAATATCGCTTGTAGAGATTTTCTCTATTAGGCGATTTAAGTCTTCATGATCTAATTTCATAGCCATTAATTTTCACGTCCAAGATAACTATCATTACGAGTGTCAACTTTAATCATTTCACCTACTGAAATAAATAAAGGAACCATAACTTGAGCACCTGTTTCTAGGATAGCTGGTTTCGTACCCCCACTAGCAGTATCACCTTTAACTCCAGGATCAGTCTCTGTTACTTTCAAAGTGATAGATATTGGAAGTTCTACCTCTAAAACTCTACCATTGTGGAAAATTACATTAACCTCCATTCCCTCTTTCAAATACTTAGCGCCTTTACCTATTTGTTCAGAGGAAAGTCTTGTCTCTTCAAAACTTGTCATATCCATAAAAACATAATCTTCAGACTCCACATAAGTATGTTGCAGGTTAGACTTCTCAAGGATAGCCTGTTGTACAGATTCTCCGGCTCGAAAAGTTTTTTCAACCACGTTGCCGCTTTGAACTGATTTTAATTTTGTTCGCACGAAAGCAGAACCCTTACCAGGCTTGACATGTAGAAATTCTACAACACGCCAAACTTGTCCATCTAATTCGATGGTGGTACCTGTGCGAAAATCGTTACTGGAAATCATTCCTGTATTAAATCCTCATGGATCATAAACCTGCAAGAGTGCTATGCAAAAATTCTTATCAAATCAGAACAAACTTTTATTAATTCTATTAATCATAATTTTTGAGGTTTTTCTCTTTAAACCGATTGAAGTACTGGCTGATTTGCCCACTGGAAATGCAGTAAAAGACCCTAGTGCAATCCTCAGGAACGCACTACCTATCAAGCAAGTTGAGTTACAAGAAATTCAACACAAATTGGAAGAAACTAGTGACCTTGTAAGAGGAGGAAGATGGCCCGCCCTTACGAAAACTGTTACAAAATGTCAATCTTTACTAAAAAAATACCAAAGCCGGATTATTCAAGAATTACCAAACGATAATAAGAAAATTGCTGAACAAACATTTTTAGAACTAAAAGAAAATTTTGATAGTCTTCAAGAATATTCAAAATCAAAGGATAAATACTCATTTATAGCGACCCGCAGAAATGCTTTAGATAAAATAGGTGGATTAGAAGAATATTTTCTGCCAAATGAATTTCCCTACGCTATTCCCAAGGAGTTTGATAATTTACCAAGATTACTGGGCAGAGCAAAAGTCAATATAAAGACCTCCAAAGGAGATATGCAAGCTATTGTGGATGGATTCAACGCTCCACTTACAGCGGGAGCATTTGTAGATTTAGCTTCAAAAAACTTCTACAAAGATTTACCTATTAACAGAGCAGAAGAATTTTTTGTATTGCAAACAGGTGATCCTATTGGTGAAGCTATTGGATATATAGATCCTGAAACAAACGAAGAACGTCACGTTCCATTAGAAATTAGAATTCCTGATCAAAAAGATACTTTTTATAATCAAACTTTTGAAGATTTAGGTCTGTACACAGAGACCCCAACATTACCTTTTGCAACACTTGGCACTCTAGGATGGTCCCATTCCAATACCTCAGTTGATGATGGCTCATCGCAATTTTTCTTCTTTTTATATGAAGCAGAATTAAATCCTGCAGGTCGAAATTTAATTGACGGGAGGAATGCTGCCTTTGGTTACGTCATAGATGGATTTGATGTACTAGAACAGCTTAGTAAAGATGACACAATAATCTCAGTTGATGTTTTAGAAGGGATTGAAAATCTCAAATTAAATGCATAAAGAAGTACTAAAAGACATAGGGGAAAAAGAATTAATAAAAAGGCTAGAAAAATTTATGCCTAAAAATCAAATTTCAGATGATTGCGCTTTAATCAAAACTAAAAAAGAAAATTTACTTGTTAATACTGATTCTTTGGTAGAAAATGTTCATTTCAATGACAATACAATTTGCTCTCAAGACCTTGGATGGAAAGCTGTTGTTTGCAACATCTCTGACTTATTATCCAGCGGAAGCAAAAAAACTATAGGCATTACAATAAGTCTAATTCTGCCTGCTAGAACTGAGTGGATTTGGGTTGAAGAATTATACATAGGAATAAATAAAGCATTAAAAAAATATGGCGGGGTGATTCTTGGGGGAGATTGCTCAAAAGGAGATAAAAAAATTATTTCAATTACAGCTTTTGGGATTCAAGGTGAACTTGAATTACGAAGAAATGCTTGTAAACCAGGAGATATTATCTTAACCACAGGAATTCATGGACTTAGCAAACTAGGATTTTTGATACAAAATAAAATTAATTTCGATAACAATGTTTCTCTTAATAAAAGATTAATCAGTAAATCTATTAAACATTTTTGTCGCCCTCAAGTTTACCCAAATTTTCTAAAAAATCTCCTAAAAACTCGATCCAATAAAAAAATAAAGAGAATAGGATGTACCGATAGTAGCGATGGTCTTTTTCAAGCTATACAAGATTTAACAGTAGCTAGTAACTGTAAAGCAATAATGAATTATGAAAAAATACCCAAAGATAAAGATTGGCCCCAAGGAGATAAATGGGATGAGTATTATTTTTTTGGAGGTGAAGATTACGAGTTAGTTTTCTCATTACCCAAAAAATGGGCCAATAATTTATCTAAATTAGATAAAAGCATTTACGCAATCGGTTATCTTGCTAAAGGTGTACCATCAATAGAATTTAAAGATAAAAGTAAAAATAAATTATTGAAGAAGACTCCTTATAAGCACTTTTAATTATTCCCAATTTTTAGCAACAATCTCTGCTAGATCAACAACCCTTTGACTATAGCCCCACTCGTTATCATACCAAGCAAGGACTTTAACAAGATTATCACCAATACACATAGTGAGGTCGCTGTCTACAATTGATGATTCGTTAGTACCTGCATAATCGCTTGACACTAATGGTTCATCTCCATACTTAATAATGCCTTTCATTGAACCTAAAGATGCTTCCTTAAGAGCATTATTGACTTCTTCGGTTGTGACAGACTTAGAAGATTCAAAAACGAAATCTACTGCTGAAACATTAGGAGTTGGGACTCTCATTGCAATTCCTGTTAATTTGCCTTTCATTTCTGGATACACAAGTGCTACTGCTTTTGCAGCACCTGTAGAAGTAGGAACGATATTTGTAGCAGCAGCTCTAGCCCTTCTTAAATCTCTATGACTATTATCTAGAATTCTTTGGTCGCCTGTATAACTATGTATTGTGGTCATCAAACCTTTGTTAATACCAAAAGTTTGGTCTAAAACTTTTACAACTGGAGCTAAACAGTTTGTTGTACAACTTGCATTACTCAAAATATCATAATCTTTATGTTTATATGTATCAGCATTAACTCCAACTACATAAGTACCAACCCCATCGCCTTTACCAGGAGCAGTTAAAATTACCTTTTTTGCTCCAACTTCTAAGTGCTTACTTGCACCTACATCTGTATTAAAAACTCCAGTAGATTCAATAACCAAATCTACACCCCAGTCTTTCCAAGGAAGATTAAGTGGGTTCCTATCAGAGAAACACTTAATTGTCTTGTTATTAATTACAAAAGTGTCATCAGTATATTGAATATCAACACCATCAAGTTGCCCAAGGACTGAGTCGTACTTTAATAGATGAGCATTAGTCTTGGGATCAGAGGTAACATTAATTCCTACTACTTCAATATTGGTGTAAGCCCCTCTACTAAGCCAACAACGCATAAAGTTTCGACCAATTCTGCCAAAGCCGTTAATTGCAACACGCAAAGTCATAACTAATAATTTCTAAATGATTAACCTAAGTTGCTGATCATACTGAATTTTGTGCAATAACGTAAGGTTTTTTTGATTTATTAAGCAAATAAGTCTAGTTTTGTATTAATTCAAGGAGAAAAAACTTTTTTTTTTTTAAAAAAAATAGCAAAATTTTACCTAGAAGTTATTTTAATTTAAGTAAAAGATACACATTGGATAAAGAATTAATGTTGAAAAGTCATTTTCATTTTATTGGGATCGGAGGTATTGGAATGTCAGCATTAGCAATGGGTTTACTTAAAAAAGGTTGTTCAGTTTCAGGCTCTGATCTAGTGAAAAACAATGAAACTAATAAATTAGAACAATTAGGTGCAGTAATCTTTACTTCTCAAGCTCGACAAAATATTGAATTTGTAATTTCAAAATTTACCAACAAATTGATTTATTTTGTTGTAAGCTCCGCAATCAAACAAGAAAATGAAGAATTTTCATACTGCAGAGAAAAAAAATTTTTAATAAAACATCGTTCAGAAATACTGTCAATGCTAATGCAAACTTATATCTCATTGGCAGTAGCAGGCAGTCATGGAAAAACTTCAACCAGTACATTTCTCTCAACACTTCTTGAGTTATGTACAGAAAATTGTTCTTCAATAACAGGAGGTATAATTCCTATCTACAACTCTAATTGTCATTTGGAAGATACAAAATTCTTAGTAGCTGAAGTTGATGAATCTGATGGGACAATTAATAAATATAAACCTGATATTGGAATAATTAATAACATTGACTTTGATCATTGCGATCATTTTTCTGATTTAGGTAAAGTTATATCTTCTTTTAAAGAATTCGCTGCAAACTCAAAAAAATTATTACTTAATTTTGACTGTGTTACCACGAGAAATAATTTTTATTCTGATATTAAGTGGTCAAACACAACAGCAAAAAACGTTGATTATGCCATAATCCCTACTGAGATTTCCGAAAGTCACACGGTTGGGGAGTATTTTGAAAATGGAAATTTCATTAGTAATTTAAATATTCCAATTCCAGGACTACACAACTTATCTAATATCACCGCCGCAATTGCAGCTTCAAGAATGATAGGTGTAGATTTTATAGAAATTAAGAAAAATATTAAATACCTCAAACTACCAAAAAAAAGATTTGAATTCAGGGGCAAAATAGATGGAAGAAGCTTTTATGATGACTATGCACATCACCCAAACGAAATAAAAGAAACAATTAAATTAGGAAGACTATTTGTTAAGCAAACACTCAATAATGAATTTCAAAAAAGTAGATTAATAGCCATATTTCAACCTCACAGATATTCTAGAGTCAAACAATTTGCTAAAGATTTTGCTGAAGAATTATCAAAAGCAGATGTTATTTATTTAACTAGTATTTATTCTGCAGGAGAAGTAAACAAAGATAAAATTACTTCAAAAATTATTACCGATTTGATATATAAAAGAAACAAAAATGTTTGTTACTTAAATAATTATCATGAAATAGCAAAAAACTTTTACAAATTAACTCAAAAAGGAGATTTAATTTTGAATATGGGAGCTGGAAATTGTCATAATTTTTGGTCAATTTTAAAAAGAAAAGATAACTAAAATTTTTACTTAATTTATGAATAAAAAAATTTTTTCTGAAAACTGTAATCTAAGTAATCATACAACTATAAAAGTTGGTGGAATAGCTGAATATTTTGCTGAACCAAGAAATGTAAAAGAACTTTCTTATTTAATAAAATGGTGTAATTCCAGAAATAAAAGATGCCAAATAATTGGAGCAGGATCAAATCTTTTAATAAACAATATTTTCATTAAAGGTTTAGTTATATGTACAAAAAAAATGAAGTCATTAAAAATAGAAAAATATTCAGGAATTGTTGAAGCAGAAGCAGGTGTGATGCTCCCAACATTATCTAATTCTCTCGCTAAAAATGGATTGCAAGGAGGGGAATGGGCTGTCGGAATTCCAGGAACTTTGGGAGGAGCAATTTATATGAATGCCGGGACTGGTGATTTATCGTTAGCAAAAAATCTTATATCTGTAAAAGTTATAAATAATAAAACTCATGAAAAACTTGAAATTGACAAAAAAGATATCAATTTTGAGTATAGATCAAGCTCTTTTCAAAAAAATGATTTGGCAATTATTAGTGCAAAACTACATTTTGAACCTAATGGGAATCTCGATAAATTAATTCAAACAACCAAAAATAACCTTAAATTTAAAACAAAAACACAGCCATATCATTTACCAAGTTTTGGTAGCGTTTTTAAAAATCCTGAAAATAATTATGCAGCAAAAATAATTGATGATATGGGTTTAAAAGGTTTTAAAATTGGTGGTGCAGAAATTTCAACAATGCATTCAAATTTTATAGTTAACAATTCTTCAGCAAGTTCAAAAGATATTTATGAATTAATAACTGCAATTCAACAAAAAGTACTACAAAACAAAGGTATTTATTTGCAACCGGAAGTAAGAATGATTGGTTTTGACTATCCTAATTAAAGAAACTTTTTTTATCAAATGGCTGGTTTTGGACTTCCTAATTTTGGACAACTTACAGAAGCTTTTAAAAAAGCTAAACAAATTCAACAAGATGCTCAAAAATTGCAAGATGAACTGGAAAATATGGAAATTGAGGGTAAAAGTGATGATGAAATGGTAAAAGTCTGGATAAGTGGGAACCAAGTTCCCTTAAAGGTAGAAGTGCAAGACAATATTTTAAATTCAGATAAAGAAAAAATTGAGCAAAACATATTACAAGCCATTCAAAAAGCTCATGAATTATCTACCACCACTATGAAAGAAAGAATGAATGATTTAACTGGTGGATTAAATCTTAATCTTCCGGGTTTTGATAATAGTGACTCTTAGAAGACTCTATCATTTCTTTATAAAAAGGATATCTTTCAAAAGATTTGTTTAAATTACAGCCCTCATCATTCAAATGTAAGCAGTCCCGAAATTTACACCTAATTCCTTCATTAATTACTTGTTTATTTATTTCCGAAAAGAGATTTGGTAACAATCTGATATCAACCTCTAAAGGTTGCATATTAAAACCTGGTGTATCAACAATATAACTTTGATTAGATATGGAAAATAACTCAACATTTCGAGTAGTGTTTTTGCCCCTCTTAATTTTATTGGAAACTGGAGCAGTACTATTTTGAAGACCTGGAATTATCTTATTAAGCAAAGTAGTTTTACCAACTCCGGATGGGCCCATAAAAATCGAACACCTTTTTTTCTTTAACTGAGCTAATAAATCTTCAAAGTGATTAGATTTATGTAAATTTAAAGTAATTGCTTGATAACCCCATTTCTTAAATTTATCAAGTAAAAAAATCTGTTTTTTATCTGATATTAAATCACACTTTGTCAAAACTAATGAGACTTCTACCCCCATAGATTCTGCTGATATCAAAAACCTATTAACTTGAGATAAATTTAACTTTGGCTCTTCAACTGAAAAAGTTATGTAAATATTAGAAATATTTGCAACTGATGGTCTATTTAATAAATTTTGTCTTTTTTTTAGACTTGTTATTACTGCCCGTTTGCTTGTTAAATCAATATTATCAATTTCTACTTCATCTCCAACATAAATAAATTGATCTTTGAAATTTATAGATTTTCTTACCTTACATAAAAATCTTTCGCTATTTCCCAAGTTTTCTTTATTTTTTTGGTCAACAAGGAAAAATTCATTAAATTTTTTCGTAACTAAGCCTAAACTTTTAATATTAGTTTTCATTCAGAATTTTTATTTTTAAAAATTTTTCATGTTCTTTGATTTGTTCATACAAACATCCCATCTCTTTTAAATTTTTTAATACCATTTCTTCTGGTTCACCTTTATCTAATTCAACAATAAGTTGTTCATTTTTGGATAACTTATCTAAAGCCAATTTAATTTTTACGACATTTAAAGGACATGGAACAGATTTCAGATCCAAATACTTTAAAAAAGTCATTAAGATTCTTTACCAAATAATTTACTAAATAGTCCACTACTGGAATTGATATTTTTATCTGAATACTGAGAAGCTAAGCCCTCTAAAAGATTTCGCTCTTCATCAGTTATCCGAGTTGGCAATTTTACCTTTACTAGAACTTCATGATTTCCTCTGGCAACTGGATTACCAAGTCTAGGTACCCCTTTATTTTCAAGTGAAAGAGTTGTATTTGGTTGCGTACCACTTGGAATTTTTAAATTAACTTTGCCATCAACTGTCGTAATTTCAACAGTATCTCCTAAAATCGCCTGTAAATAACTCACAACTATTTCTGAATAAATAGTCACACCATCTCTTTTTAATTTCGAATCATTCTTTACCTTTATAAAAACATAAAGATCTCCAGATGGACCTCCCTTCAAACCAACATTTCCCTCTCCAGAAACTCTTAATTTAGTACCAGTATCAACTCCTGCAGGAATATTAATTCGTAATTTTTTTCTAACTTGCTTTACTCCATTACCGCCGCAACTTGTACATGGATCTGAGATTATTTGACCATTCCCATTACATGAAGGACATTCAGCTACTTGTGTGAAATTGCCAAATGGTGTTCTCGTAGCTCTTCTAACTTGTCCACTTCCTCCACAAGTTGTGCAAGTTTTTGGTCCGGTTCCCTGCTTGGCACCTGTTCCCCTACAGACTTCACATGTCTCAAGATGAGGAATTGTAATTTCTCTTTGTTGGCCAAATATTGCATCTTTAAAATCAACATTAAGGTCATATCTTAAATCATCTCCTTGTTGAGGACCTCTTCTTTGAGTTCTTCCTTGTGGAGTTTGCCCTCCAAAGCCATTAAAAAAGGTTTCAAATAAATCTGCAAAACCACCCATATCGCCCATGTCAGGCATTCCTGCTGAACCTCCAAGACCAGCCTCTCCAAACTGATCATATCTAGCTCTAGTTTCAGGATCAGCTAATGCTTCATAAGCTTTCCCAATTTCTTTAAATTTATCTTCAGCACCAGGTTCTTTATTAACGTCAGGATGATATTGTCTTGCTAATTTTCTATAAGCCCTTTTTAAGGTATCAGCATCAGCATCTCGTGAAACTCCAAGTATTTGATAAAAATCAGCCATTAAAGAACGCTCAAGTAAAAAATTTGGAATTTATACATCTTCAGAAGTATTTTCCTCTGAATCAATACCCTCTTCAACTGTATCCTTTTCTACTTCCTCTTGTGAATTTTGTTTACCAGGCCCCATGGAAACTTTAACCAAAGCATGTCTCAAAACCTTTCCCTCTAAGTGATATCCTCGCTGCAATTCTTCTACGATAAAATCTTCTTTAAACTCTTCACTCGGCTCTTTTAACACAGCTTCATGCAAATTTGGATCAAATTGTTGGCCAACAACTCTCATCGGGGCAACTCCTTGTTGTTTTAAAACCTCTACCAATTGTTTGTACAATCCTTGATAACTTCTATGAAGGGCTTGAGCTTCTTCACTTTCTGGTTTTAGTTGTTGTCTTGCTCTTTCAAAATTATCAACAATTGGAAGTATTGCAGTTAAAGTTTTAGAAACAAGTTGGACTTTTAAATCATCCTGATCTCTAGACTGCCTTTTTCTAAAATTATCAAAATCTGCTGAAATTCTTACATATTGATTTTTTAATGTTTCGTGCTCTTTTTCTAACTGTTCTAACCGTGCATCATTATTGGAGATAGTATTTTTTAATTCTTCAGTATTTATTTCTTCTGTTTTTTGTGAAGATAAATCATCATTTTCAACGATTTTATCTTCAGCAGATGAAGTATCGTCAGGGGCACTATCCTGATTAGAAACATCATCTTCTTTAATATCAATATTGTCTGATTGATTTTCAATCATTTTTCTAAAAATTTAATAAAACTATTTTCCAATAAAGTGTTGCACAAAACAAGTTGCGGAAGGCCGCACAAATTTTTTACTCAGGAACAAATCTTAATGCTAAACCGTTATTGCAGTATCTTTTACCTGTAGGAAGTGGCCCATCATTAAAAACATGTCCTTGATGACCTCCGCATCTAGAGCAATGATATTCGGTTCTTGGAACAATTAACTTAAAATCAACCTTTGTTTCGACTGATCCTTGAATTGGATCCCAAAAACTTGGCCATCCAGTGCCACTATCAAACTTTTTATCTGAGAGAAAAAGTGGTAAATCACATCCTGCGCAGTGAAAAACCCCTTTTCTTTTCTCATTATTTAATTCGCTACTGAAAGCTCTTTCAGTGCCTTCCTCCCTCAAAATATAAAAAGATTCTGGACTGAGCCTTGATTTCCATTCTTCTTTTGATAAATTCCACTCCTCTTTAGAAGCAAGCGAAGAAGCTAAAACTTGCATAGGCTTAAAAAAAGTTTTTAGTATTGACATAGTAGGAATTAGAATAAAAGTTCTTCTTGATAAAAATTGATTCATATATTTACTCACGTAAAAAGAAATGAGTTTTATACATCCTGATTCTATTAAAAATATTCATAAATTAAGTATTGCTCCAATGATGGATTGTACTGATAAACATTTCAGAATGATAATGAGAAAAATAAGTTCTGAAGCTCTTTTATATACGGAAATGATCGTAGCTCAAAGTTTATTTCATACGGATAAAAAAGAAAAATTTTTAGATTTTAATGATGAAGAACACCCGATATCCATTCAATTTGGTGGCGATGAACCTGAAATCCTTAAAGAAGCTGCACGAATGGCGGAGGATTGGGGTTATGACGAAATAAACTTTAATGTTGGATGTCCAAGTCCAAGAGTATGTTCTGGAAATTTTGGTGCTTTACTAATGAAAGACCCTGCGAAAGTAGCAAAATGCATAGAAACACTAAAAAATAGCTGCAACTTGCCGGTTACGATTAAACACAGAATCGGTGTAGACGATGATGATAGTTTCATAAATTTGAATAATTTTGTGAGATGTATTGCAAATGCTGGAGCAGACAGATTTACTGTTCATGCTAGAAAAGCCATATTAAAAGGCTTTAATCCAAAACAAAACAGAACCATACCTCCGCTTAAGTATGATGTGGTGAAAAAATTAAAAAAATTAAATCCTGAATTATTAATAGAAATCAATGGAGGTTTCACAAATATCGATGAATCATTAAAAGCTCTAAATGATTTCGATGGTGTAATGATAGGAAGATCTGTATATAAATATCCCTTAAGATGGTCTGAAATTGATCAAAAATTTTATGGGATCAATAAAAAACCCAAATCTGCTTCTAATATCATTTTCTCATTAATTCCTTACATTGAAGAACATTTAAATACAGGAGGAAAATCTTGGGATATTTGTAAACATCTTATAAATTTAGTCGAGGGCATTCCAAAAGCAAAAATTTGGCGTAATCAAATTTCAATTAAATCTATAAAAAAAGAATTAGATATAGAGTACCTTATTAAATTAACTTCTCAACTTGAGGAAATGGGTTACTAGTTTTCTTCTTTTGAAGTATTACCCTCATTGGTAACGCTTCTTTTTCTCCTACTTCTACCAGTTTCATATTCAGAGTTTTCAGAAGAATTTCCATAACTTCTATCTTCCCAACCTTCTGCACCAGAGGATTTGTTGGTATAAGAAGAATTGGAGTCATAATTGCCACCGCCATTATTTCCACCACCATAACCGCCGCCATTATTTCCACCACCATAACCGCCTCCATAACCGCCGCCATTATTTCCACCACCATAACCGCCTCCATAACCGCCGCCATTATTTCCACCACCATAACCGCCGCCATAACCGCCGCTATTATTTCCGCCACCATAACCGCCGCCATTATTTCTGCCGCTGTAGCCACCGCCGCCATAACCGCCGCCATTATTTCCACCACCGTAGCCACCTCTTCCTCCTCTTCGTGACCCTCCAGAACCTCTTGGCTCTGCTTTGTTAATTCTTAATGGTCTTCCCATTAGCTCAGTGCCTTGCAAACCATCAATAGCTGTCGACTCAATAGATTCATCTGCCATCTCAACAAATGCGAATCCTCTTTTTCTTCCAGTATCTCTTTCAAGAGGTAAGGAACAATTCAAAACTTCACCAAAAGGGGCAAACAACTGTAAAACATCTTCGCGCTCTGCACGGAAAGGCAAATTGCCAACAAAAATACTCACTTTAAACTCTAAAAAAACTACAAAAAGTAGTTGATAAACTTTACTTTATTATTCTACTTCAAAGCATACCCTTGTTGTAGAAAAATAATTTAAATTTCGAGTAACAATTTTTTCTGCCAATTATTTACCTCTTTTTCTACTTGGATAAATCCTGTTCCACCTTCACTAATTCTTGACTTAACAACATTATGAGGTTGAAGATCTACAAATAAATCCTCATCAAATTCGGGATGAAATTTCTTAAATTCATCAATTTTCATATTTTTAAACAAAATTTTTCTCTCCAAACAATACTTAACAATTTCACCGACGACTTGATAAGCAGTCCTAAAAGGAACCTTTTTATTAACTAGATAATCTGCCAAATCAGTTGCATTAGAGAAGTCATTTTCGACAGAATCAGATAAATTTTTAATATTAAATTCTATGCCCTCAGCAATTAAAATAGTCATCGCTTTAATACAAGAAGATATAGTCTCTGCAGTATCAAATATTGGCTCTTTATCCTCCTGAAAATCCTTATTATATGCAAGTGGTACTCCTTTAACCATCGTTAACAATGCTTGAAGATGTCCATAAACTCTTCCAGTTTTACCTCTAATCAGTTCTGGAACATCAGGATTTTTTTTCTGTGGCATTAAGCTACTGCCAGTAGCACATTTATCTGTTAATTTCGCAAAAGAAAATTCATCAGTTACCCACAAAATTATTTCCTCAGAAATTTTACTCAAATGAGACATTACTAAAGAAGATGAAGAAACAAACTCTATGCAAAAATCTCTATCACTCACAGCATCAATACTGTTTTTATAAATCTTATCAAAACCCAGTTCTGCAGCTGTAAAGTTCCTATCTATTTTTATTTTTGTGCCAGCTAATGCTGCAGCGCCTAATGGGGAAGTATTTACTCTTGATCGTACTTCTTTAAACCTTTCACGGTCTCTTTGGAACATTTCTAAATATGCCAATAAATGATGAGCTAACGATAATGGTTGCGCTCTCTGCATATGAGTATAACCAGGAATTAAGGTGTAAATATTTGATTTCGCAACGTTTAATAAGGATTTTTGCAAATCAATTATTAGAGTTTCAATATTGTCAATCTCTTTCCTTAACCACAACCTTATATCTGTACCAACTTGATCATTTCTACTTCTACCGGTGTGTAATTTTTTCCCAGTTTCACCAATTAAGCTTATTAGTTTTTCTTCAATACAATAGTGAATATCTTCAGAAGGCAAGCTAGGAGAAAATTTACCCTCCAAATACTCAACTTTTATTATCTCTAAACCGTTTATAATTTTTAAAGTTTCAGAAGATGTTAGAATTTGCGTCTTACCAAGCATTTTTGCGTGAGCAATAGAGCACTCTAAATCTTCTAAAATAAGTTTTCTATCGAAGCCAATTGAAGCATTAAACTTTTCAATGAAAGGATTAAGTGTATTATCAAATCTTTTACTCCAAACTTTTGCCATATCAATAAGAAACTTTAGATATCTCTAATAAAGCATTTTTTTATATATGTGACAAAAAATATCTATTTCAATTGAAAAACAACCATAGATGCATCATCCTCCAGGTGTCTATTTTGTCCTGTAAAATCATCTAATTTTTTAAATAATTTATTTAAAATTTCTTGAGATGTATAGGATTGCTTACATAATTTTGAAAAAGTTTTAATCAACCTTCCCTCATCAAATCTTTCACCTAAAGAATTTGAAGTATCTATCACTCCATCGGTGTAATACAGAACTAAATCATTTTCACTCAGCTTAATTTCACCACAATGATATTCAGCATCTTTTTGTATTCCAAGTACAAAACCTTCTGCATCTAATTTTACAATTTTCTGATCTGAACTTTTCCAAAGTAAAGGGGGATTATGGGCTGCATTAGCAAATCTTAATTTTCTAGTTCTGGGATCATAATCTGAATAAAATAGAGTAACAAATCTATGAGACTGATCTAGATCATTTATTGCTAGTTGATTCAAATCGTGCAAAATTCTATCTGGAGGTAAACCTGTAAGAACCTCTGCACGCAGCATTCCTCTGAGCATCGTCATTAAAAGACCAGCTGGTATCCCCTTACCCATGACATCACCAATAACCAATGCCCATCTTGCTTTTTCTTTTCTTTTTTCTGAGATATTAGTCTTTAAACACATAAAATCATAGTAATCTCCTCCTAATTGCAGCGCCGGCCTACAATGTGCGGCAAGATCAACACCATAAATAATAGGACAATAGTCTGGAAGTAATTGGGATTGTATTTCAGCTCCAATAGAAATTTCTCTATCTACATTTTCATGCTTTTTTTTGGTTTTAATTAAGCAGTAATTTTCTAGTCCAATAGCTAAACAATTTATAATAAAATTAAAATGATTATCTTCAATGATCGATTGACTAGATCTATTTTTGCTAAAAATGTAAATAAATCCCCTGCATTTTCCTCTAGATAATACTTTTTCATTTTCAATCTTATATTCTTTAAATTTATTTTTTAGTGAACTTTCAAATATAAAGTTATCCTTAATTTTGAAATTTTTCGAAAAATTAAATTGATTAAAAAAAATATTAATTTCTTCTTTTATTATTGAGTCTTTATCATTGGCAGAAATTTTTATGTTTTTATACCAAATCTCTCCCTCGTCATTTATAGGTATAATCAGTATTATTTTATCATCAAAAATATGTTTCAAAATTAAGCATACATAATCCAAAAACTTATTAATATTGGAAAATGTTTTTAAATAGTATGCTAACGAAGGTGCGATCTCATCAAATTTATATTTATTTTTTAAAGAAATAGTAGATTCATAATCTAAAAATTTTTTTAAAATTTTGTTTGAAAATAATTTATCTTTTTGATTATTTGTCACAACAAATTTATTAGTTAGTCATGTTTTAACATTAAATTTTAATTTTTAAAAAAATTTAATTAAATTTTTATTTATCTGCAAGCATAGCCTCGACAAATTCATAACTATTAAAGGGTCTCAAATCTTTTATACCTTCGCCAGCTCCAATAAATCTTATGGGCAAATTAACTTCTTCTGCAACAGCTAAAGATACTCCTCCTCTTGAAGTTCCATCCAATTTAGTAATAATTGCTCCACTTAAATTTGCCGATTTCGCAAAACTTTTTGCTTGTTTTAAACCATTTTGACCTTGACTGGCATCCAAAACCAATAATGATTCAATACTTGCATTTGGAGCCTTTTTATCAATAATTTTTTTTATTTTTGCTAGTTCATCCATCAAATTATTTTTTGTTTGCAATCTGCCTGCTGTATCAACTAATAAAAGATCGACGTTTCTTTGTATTGCGGAATTAATAGCATCAAAAACTACAGCGGCAGGATCAGCATTCTTTGATTGATTAGATATAACATCAACATTACTCCTCTCACCCCATACTTTAAGTTGTTCTACAGCAGCAGCTCTAAAAGTATCTGCAGCAGCTATCAAGGTTTTATAATTACTTCTCGCAGACAAGAATGCTAACTTTCCAATAGTAGTAGTTTTGCCAACTCCATTAACTCCTACTACTAACCAAACGTTTAACTTACCCTTTTTAGGAACTAAAAGATCAGTGCCTGAATTTTTTATTGGTTTGTCAATGATTAATTTTAATTCTTTTTTTAAAAATTTTATACCTGCTTCTCCCCCAACGACTTCTTCATTTAATTTTTTTCTAAGAGATCCTATAACTTTATCAGTTGAATCTATACCAACATCAGCTCTTATCAAAAGGGTCTCTAAATCATCAAGAGATTCCGGAGTAAGAGGATCATCTCCTAATTTATCCAATAATTCAGTAACAAATCCTTTTCTTGTTTCTTCTAAACCTCTTCTTAATTTAGTTAACCAATCGATTTCATCTATCGAAATTTGATTGATATTTTTTCCTTGTGAAGCTAGTACCATTGCCGACCAAGTAAAATTATCATCAAAATCTCCTAATTCAGGTTCAGGAATATTTTTAAATGATTGAAGGTTTTCTTTAGTATCACTATCAATCAAACTTTGTTTCTGCTCCTCTTGTTTCTTTAATTCTTGTTTCTGCTCCTCTTGTTTCTTTAATTCTTGTTTCTGCTCCTCTTGTTTCTTTAATTCTTGTTTCTGCTCCTCTTGTTTCTTTAATTCTTGTTTCTGCTCCTCTTGTTTCTTTAATTCTTGTTTCTGCTCCTCTTGTTTCTTTAATTCTTGTTTCTGCTCCTCTTGTTTCTTTAATTCTTGTTTCTGCTCCTCTTGTCGTTGTTTTAGTAATGCATAAGCTTGTGCAGCCCATTCTCGAGAATTATCAGAATCAATATTTGTCATTAGATATTTATAGTCCTTTTTTAATAAATTTTAAAATACTATTTATTTATATCAAATAATTATTGCAATTTTACTGTTTGTAATCTCCTTAAAACTCCATTAATAAATTTTCTTCCTTTAGTATCACTATATTTATTAGCAAGATTAACCGCTTCATCACAAGCAACAGCAACTGGTGTACTCAAAAAATTCATATCAACATAGGCTAATCTCAAAATATCTCGATCAATTCTTGGTAATCTTTTTAATCTCCAGCCATCCATTACCTGATCAATATCAGAATCAATAATTTTAAGATTATTGATAATACTACTTACCCTATCATTTACATCCTCTCTAATATCCATTTGTCCACTAGAAATTATCAATTTTGGAAAATCTAAACTTACTGAGAGTGTATTCATTACAATTTCAATTTTTGCTAAAGATTTTTTTAAGTCGTCCCTAATGTTTGAAAAAGAGGAGTTAACTCCTTCCTTCAATTCACTATCTAATATTTTTTGTGATGCATTTTCTAACTCTGATTCGCAATTATCTAATTCATCTCTGCAATGGTTAATTAAGGAATCTAAAGCAGATTCAAAAATTTCTTCTATTTGAAATTTATTTAATTTAAAATCACCTTTGTCTTTTATAAGGCCTAGAGAAATTAAAGATAATTCTCTAGAGAGGGATTTATTATTATGCATTAATTAAGAAGAAGTATTAGTGGAGGCACGTAATTGAGAAAATAATTTTGAAAATGTTGGATTTGTTGTATTGTTTTTCTCGTCTGGATTGACTATACCAGCTGAAATTATCGTTCTAAAGGCATCTTCAACGGAAATTTCTAAATCTTTTACTGAAGACTCTGGAACTAATGTGTACCAACCAGTCGTTGGGTTTGGTGCTGTTGGTATAAAAACACTTAACAACTTTTCATCCAATTCTGGCTGCAGAGAGGGTCCGACATCGCCTGTAACAAAACCTATACTAAAAAGTCCCTCACGAGGATATTCCACCAAAACAACTCTTCTAAAACGATTAGATTTATTACTTAAAAAAGTTTCTAGTAATTGTTTAAGAGTTTTATAAACTGCACCTGCTACAGGAATTTTTGATAACGTACCTTCACCAAATTCTAAAAGCCACCTTCCTACAAAATTTCTTGCCATCAAGCCTATAAGCAAAATAGCTAATAAAGGAACTGTTAATCCTAAAGTAAGATTAATTAAATCTTGTAATAAGGGATTTAAATTAATAAATGGATTTAATTGCTTAGGGACAGAGGTTACTAAGGACAAAACAAACTTACTGACTAATGATGAGAGCCAGATAGTAGTTGCCAAAGGAATTACAACCAATAAGCCAGCTATAAGATCATTTTTAAGATCCTGTTGGAGCCTAGAACCTAAGTTCGTGTTCTGATTTTGATTAGAATCAACCAAAATAACTTCTCTTTCTATATTAACTTTACTAATAATTTAACTGTTTTTACTTAGTTAGGATATATTTATTTTGAATAAATTTAAATAATTTATTAGTTTCTTCTCCAAAATTAACTTTTAAAAGAAATGCCATACATAATGAAGAAATGGTTGATAATTTTAAAAACAAAAAAGAAATAAGTAAAAAATTAAAAGAAAGAGCAATTTTTGAAGGTTTTACAATTTCTGGAATTGCTTCAATTCCAGGAAGCTCGCGTATAAAAATGAGAACTAGAGCATTAGAAAGATGGTTATCAAATAACTACCATGCTGAAATGAAATGGATGGAAGCAGAAAGAAGAAAAAACATAAGCTCACTCCTAGATAATGCAAAAAGTGTTTTATGCGTTGGATTTAATTACAAGAATTCACAAAACCACAACAGCTACTTCAAGGTAGGTAAATTTAGTCAAGGAGAAGATTATCACAAAGTGATTTATAAGAAATTAAAGAATGTTGGTAAGTGGATCAACCAAGAAGTTCCAGATTGCAATTGGAAAATATGTGTTGACACCTCGCCGCTTCTTGAAAAAGCATGGGCTGAAGAATCAGGTTTAGGTTGGATAGGTAAAAATAGTAATTTAATAAATAAAAAAAATGGTTCTTGGTTTACTTTGGGTTTTTTGATTCTTACAAAAGATTTAGTACCAGATAAACCTCATCAATCACTTTGCGGAAAATGTGATATTTGTATTGACCTTTGTCCAACAAAGGCAATAGTTGAACCCTTTGTAATACAGTCAGATCTATGTATTGCATATCACACTATAGAAAGTAGAGAAAAGACCATTCCAAAAAAAATAGAAGAAAATTTAAATGGATGGGTTGCAGGATGTGACATTTGTCAAGATGTATGTCCTTGGAACAAGGCAGTCCCATATAACAATACTTCTGAAACTACTCCAAAAAATTGGATTCAAAACCTCAATATAGAATCTTTAAATTGGGATGATGATACTTGGAAAAAAAATCTAAAAGGAACTACATTAAAAAGAATAAAACCATGGATGTGGAGACGAAACATAGAAGCAAATCTAAGGAATAAAGGATAATGATGAACAAGTTTTTAAAAAGGTTAATATGCATATCTTTAATAAGCTTTTACTTTCTAAAAGTAGAAAAAGTTAAATCAATTGTTCCCTATTATTATTTCCCAACAATAAAGAATTTACAAAAGGACAGTTTATCTATTGGCAAAAATGCATATCAACTTTTATATTTTGGACAATATAGAGATAGCCTTAATTTAGCTAAATTAGCTGTAAAAATAAATTCAAAAAATGAAAAACTTTGGTTAATATTATCTGAAGCACAGATAGCTAATAAACTCTACAAAAACGCATTAAATTCTCTAAATAAAGCACAAAAAATTAATCCGAATATGAGCGAAATACACTTTGCAAAAAGTAATGTTTACTTGAAAATTTCACAACAAAAAAATGCTAAAAATTCTCTAGAAACAGGATTGAAAATTGAACCAAATAACCACAAAGCTATTTTTCAATTAGGAAATATTTATTTGTTAAACAAAAACTACGCCCAAGCTATCAACATGTTTGATAAATCTATACAAATTAAGCCTGATTTTTGGCAAGCGATTAACAACAAAGGTTTAGCTTATTTCGAGCAAAATAAAATAAACCTATCAATCAAACTTTTTGAAAGTGCAATCTCAATTCAGGATAATGCTGAACCATTATTAGGACTTGCTGCATGTCTAAGAATTAAAAATATTAATTTAGCTATTGAGCTAGCAAAAAAAGCTTTAGCTAAAAATCATAACTACGTTGATTACGAATATAGAAAAGAACAGTTGTGGGGAGAAAAATTGCAAAACTCAACAGAAATTCTTTTACAAAATAAAAAGCTACAAAAAGATGTAATACTGGCAAAATCAAAAATAAGTTCATCTTCTTGATTTTTATACTGGTAAATATTTTTTTACGAACTAATCTTAATTTAGTTAATTAAAACATATTCAATTTTGCACTCTGATGTATAAGAAAAAATACACTTCCATCTCACTCCAAGAAGAAATGCAACGTTCTTATCTTGAGTATGCAATGAGTGTAATAGTTGGAAGAGCTCTTCCCGATGCAAGAGACGGTCTTAAACCTGTTCAGAGAAGAATATTATTTGCAATGTACGAATTAGGTTTAACGCCAGATAGGCCATTTAGAAAATGCGCAAGAGTAGTTGGAGATGTACTCGGAAAATACCATCCTCATGGAGATCAAGCAGTTTACGATGCGCTAGTAAGGCTAGTACAAAGTTTTTCAACTAAATATCCCACCTTAGACGGCCATGGAAATTTTGGATCTGTTGATAATGATCCACCAGCAGCGATGAGATACACTGAAACCAGATTAGCACCGATAGCTCACCAATGCTTTCTTGAAGAAATTGGATCAGAAACAGTAAATTTTTCAAATAACTTTGATGGTTCACAGAAAGAACCAGATGTTCTTCCTGCTCAACTTCCATTTTTATTGTTGAACGGATCATCTGGTATTGCTGTTGGCATGGCAACAAACATTCCCCCTCACAACTTAGGAGAAATAATAGATGGTTTAATTGCATTAGTAGAAAATAAAGAAATAAGCAATAAAAAACTTTTTAACCTTATTAAAGGACCTGACTTTCCTACAGGAGGAGAATTAATTTGTAATAAAGCAGTAGAAGAACTTTACGATACCGGAAAAGGATCAATAACGATTAGAGGTATCATAAAAACAGAGGAACTAAATTTAGGCAAAGGAAAGCATAAAAAAAATGCTTTGATCGTAACAGAACTTCCTTATCAAATCAGTAAAGCAGGATGGATTGAAAAACTAGCTGAACTTGTTAATTCAGGCAAAATTAATGGAATTTCTGATATTAGGGATGAAAGCGATAGAGATGGAATGAGAATTGTAATAGAGTTAAAAAAAGATTCTAATAATGAACTTGTAATTTCAAACTTATATAAAAAAACAACTCTTCAAACCAACTTTGGAGCAATCTTTTTAGCATTAATTAATGGTAAGCCCGTACAGCTAAACTTAAAACAATATTTAAACTACTTTATTGAATTTAGAGAAGAAACAATTAGAAAAAGAACAAATTATTTTCTCAAAAACACTCTTGAAAAGCTTGAAATATTGGAGGGTTTATCCAAAGCAACAAAAGACATTAAAAAAGTTATCGAAATTATTGAAGATTCAGAAAATGCAGTAGAAGCAAAATCAAAATTGATCGATAGTTTTTACTTAAGTGGAAAACAAGCAAATTCAGTATTAGATATGCCTCTTAAAAAATTAACCAATCTTGAAAGACATCAAATAAATATTGATATAAAAAAATTACAAGAAAAAAAGTATTATTTTCAAGAGTTATTAAATGAAAGAAAATTATTACTTAATCTACTGATAGAAGAATTATTAATTTTGAAGAAAAAATATAATGTTAAAAGAAAAACAAAACTTCTTAGAAATATAGATCAAAATCAAGAATTAAAAACAATTAATAATCAGATATTAGAGGAGTTGATTAATAAAAAAACTAAATTATTTATAGACAATAGACTATATTTAAAAAAAATGATTTTTAATAACTATAAGAAATCGTTTGAAGATATAAATAAAATTATAGATAATAGAAACATTCAAAAATTTATATGTAGGATCGATAAAGATGTAAAAATTATTGGAATAACTTCTTCAGGAAAAGTTTTTCACGTTGATTGGGAATCAAATATCAATAATGACTTTAAGTTAGATAATAAAATTCTTGGGAATATTGATCCAAACGAAATTGTAAATTTTCATTCATTTAAAAAAAGCACTAAAAATTATTTATGTGTCTTGAATACAGATGGAAGATTTAAAAAAATCATATTTGATGAAAATATGCTTAAAAGTAATAGATCATTCACAATTGCAAAATTAAAAAATAATATTAAAATAATTGATTCATTTATAGCCAATAATGAAAAAAATTTAATAATACTAACCTCAATAGGAAGACTATTCAAATTTAATTTATCAAATGAATTTTTATCGCCCACCAGTAAACAATCACAGGGATTAATGCTTGCAAAACTTTTTCCAACAGAAAAAATTGTTTCTTTTTGTCCATATCAGAATGGAGATATTATTTATATAATTTCAAAAAAAGGAAAAATCTTTTGTCTGAATAGTAATGAAATTTATTATGCAAATGAATGCAGTTTAGGATATTTAAATGAAAAAACTCAACTTAAAAACGATGATTTATTTATCAAAATTTTGCCAAGTAACCATTACCTAGATATTGAAACTAATAAAAATAAATCGGCTAGATTAGATTTTGATAAATTAAATTCCAAATCTAACAATAAAAATTTTTTAATTGACTTTTTAAAATTAGATAACGGAGAATATCTCGAAAATTGTTTTAAACACGAAAAGTTTCTTAACTAAGATTTATATTCATTTTCAACCCAATTTAAGTACTCTTGATTTACTGTTCCTGTTACATATGAACCAGTAAAGCAACTCATCTCCAAATCTTTAATAAGCGAATCTTTTATTATAGATTTACGTAAATTTTCAACACTTTGATAAACAAGATTATCGATTTCAAGTTTACTAGCAATTTCTTGTATTGTTCTATCATGCGCTATTAATTCATCTCTATTAGGCATATTAATTCCATAAACATGAGGAAAGCGAACTGGTGGTGCTGCCGATGTAAAAAAAACTTTATTAGCGCCTGCATCTTTAGCCATCTGAACAATTTCTTTTGAAGTAGTTCCTCTTACTATCGAGTCATCAACAATTAGTACATTTTTATTTTTAAACTCTGCACTCATTGCATTTAATTTTTGTCTTACGGATTTTTTACGTTTTTGCTGACCAGGCATTATAAATGTTCTTCCAACATACCTATTTTTAAAAAAACCTTCTCTATATTCAATACCTAACTGTCTTGCAACTTGCATAGCAGCAGGCCTAGAAGAATCAGGGATAGGCATTACAACATCTACGTCTCCAGAATTTATTGTTTCTTTTATTGTTTCAGACAAGTAGTCTCCCATTTTTAAACGAGCTTTATAAACAGAGATTCCGTTCATAATTGAATCAGGTCTAGCCAGATAAACATATTCAAATGCACAGGGACATAAAATTGGGTTAACAGAACACTGCTTGGAAAAAAACTCCCCGTTAAGGTTTATAAAAACAGCTTCTCCAGGATCTACATCTCTCACTACTTGATAATCGTTATTTTCAAGCACTAAAGATTCGCTAGCAACCATCCACTCTTCTTTATTTGTAGTTAATGAAAGTCTTTTCCCGATAACTAAAGGTCTTATACCAAAAGGATCTCTGAATGCTAATAAACCATGTCCTGAAATTAATGCAATTGAAGCATATGAACCCTGAATTCTTTTATGTAAAGATTTAACAGCATCAAAAATGGTATCAGGTTCTAATTCTTGATTATGTATTTGTTCTTGCAATTCTGTCGCTAATACATTTAAAAGCATTTCAGTATCACTTGAAGAATTTGTATGCCTTTTATCTATATTAAATAATTGTTTTTCTAGATCTCTAGTATTCGTCAAATTACCATTATGTATCAAAACAATTCCATAAGGAGCATTAACATAAAAAGGCTGGGCTTCCTCCACACTTTCTGCTGATCCTTTTGTCGCATACCTAACATGACCTAATCCAATTTTGCCAATTAAATTCCTCATATCTCTTGTTCTATAAGCGGTATTAACCTGCCCTTTAGCTTTATGAATATGGAAAATAGTATTTTCCATTGTAGCTATACCTGTTGAATCTTGACCCCTATGCTGTAACAGCAAGAGACTATCGTAAATTTGTTGATTTACATCATCTGAAGAAACAATGCCAACTATTCCACACATAACTTAATTGCTTAAAAATTTAAATATTTGAGAAGTATTTTTCATATTTAAAAATAACCGGAAATACTATTATTAAATTTTTCTGTTAATTCCTCAACCCTAATATTGCAGATATTTTTATCTTGAATTTTTATGTTTAAAGTTTGAGTCGAAACATAGCCTATTTTCTTAACGTAAATACTTGATTTCAAATTTATTTGAATCTTTTTTAAATAATTAAGCCAATCTCTTTCTTTCCTTTTATCTACTGAAAAAATAATTCTTGACCCTCCCTCTGCAAACAATAAATTATCATCTCTATTCGCATCTTTCTGCAACTCTATGGTCGCACCTTTCGAGGACAAAATACAACATTCTGCTAAAGCAATAGCTAAACCGCCATCACTAACATCATGAGAAGAAACTACAAAATTTTTTATAATCGCATTCCTTAAAAAAACTTGGCAAAATTTTTCATCCTGTAAATCTATTTTTGGAGGCCGACCTGTAATTTCTCCATGAAAATACTCCAAGTAAGAACTAGCTGCA
This sequence comes from Prochlorococcus marinus XMU1419, assembly GCF_017695955.1. NCBI lineage: Bacteria > Bacillati > Cyanobacteriota > Cyanophyceae > Synechococcales > Prochlorococcaceae > Prochlorococcus > Prochlorococcus marinus. Next base: position 3,884 of record NZ_JAAORO010000001.1, on the reverse strand, counting down.
ATTGTTTTTTCTGATTTATCAGAGCCAATTATCCATATTTGATCATAAGAATTTTTCCATCCACTACTTATAGCTTTCTCAACGTTTTCTATTTTCCCAACCATTCCAATGACTGGTGTAGGGTTAATAGGAGTAATTTTATTATCTTTATTTATTGATTCATTATATAAAGAAACATTTCCTCCAGTAACAGGAGTCTCTAAAATTTTGCAAGCTTCAGAAATTCCGTCACACGAAGATGAAAGTTGCCAATATCCTGTTTCTGTTTCAGGAGAAGAAAAATTTAAGTTATTTGTAATTGCTAGTGGCTCTGCGCCAACACAACTTACGTTTCTTGCAGATTCAGCAACTGCAGCGATCGCTCCTCTAAAAGGATCAAGTGAAACCCATCTTGTATTACAATCAACCGAAGCGGCTATACCAGAAAAAACTCTACTTTTTTTTTCATTTTGTTCTCTTAGTCTTATTACAGATGCATCTGATTCTCCAGGTTTGAAAACTGTATTTGCCAATACTTGAGAATCATATTGTTTATAAATCCATCGTTTTGAGGCTATTGAAGGATTAGAGAGAATTTTTAAAATAATTTCTGATAAAGAAAAACTCTTATCGTATTTCAATGAAAATATTTTTTGCTTATTAATTTCTGGTAAATTATTTTCTTGCCATTGCCATTTCTTTAACAAATAATCAGGTGGATTATTAATCACTTTGTGAACATTTACAGGCGTATCATCAGATAAAGCAGAAGTAGGAATTTGAGCAACAATTTTGTCTTTATGATAAATAATTACCTCCTTAGTCTCTATTACTTCACCAATAACAGTGGCATGTAATCCCCACTTAGTAAATTTTTCAATAAGGTTATTAATTTTTTCTTCCTTCACAACAAACAACATTCTTTCTTGTGATTCAGAAAGTAAATATTGGTATGCAGACATATTCTCTTCTCTAGAAGGAACCAAATCTAAATCAATAGATATACCTAAATTTCCATTTGCAGCCATTTCTGCACTACTACACGTTAAACCGGCTGCACCCATATCTTGAGCTGCAATTACATCTCCTGTTTTAAAAGCATCTAAACATGCCTCTATAAGACTTTTTTCAATAAAAGGATCACCTACTTGCACTGCAGGCCTGTCATCTAATGAAGAGGTAGTTAATTCTGAACTAGCAAAACTGGCACCACCCACACCATCTCTTCCAGTAGTGTTGCCAACATATAATACTGGTGATCCGATATTTTTAGCTCCAGAACAAACGATTTCATCAGTCTCTAAAAGTCCTAAAGCCATAACATTGACTAGAGGGTTTCCAGAATAACTATCATCAAATTCAATTTCACCTCCGACAGTAGGTACACCAACGCAATTTCCATAATGTGCTATTCCGGATACAACTCCTCTAAGCAAGTCAATATTTGATGGCTTATCAAGATTTCCGAATCTCAATGAATTCAATACTGCAATTGGCCTTGCACCCATTGTAAAAATATCTCTTAATATTCCTCCAACACCTGTTGCTGCTCCTTGAAAAGGTTCAATGGCAGAGGGATGATTATGACTTTCTATTTTAAATACAAGTTTTTGATTATTTCCAACATCAATAACACCTGCATTTTCTCCAGGACCAACCAAAACATTTTTTCCCTTAATAGGAAACTTAGAAAGTAAAGGTTTTGAATTTCTATAACAACAATGTTCAGACCACATAACACCAAACATCCCTAATTCTGTTCTATTAGGTTTTCTCTTCAATCTTTTACAAATCTCTTCGTAATCATTAATTGTTAAATTTTCAACATTTAGTATTTTATTTAGATCAAAAGGATCATTATTTTCTTTATTTATCATTCTTTAAATCCAAGGGTCATCTTCTTTTTTTTCACTAAAAGATCTTGATGTTCTATTGTTATTATAAAAACTTTTTTGTTTAAAATCTAAGTTTTGGTTTATATCTTCATCTTCTTCGAGCCAATCCTCTAATCTATTAGATGCAACATTTTTCATATCATCAAATCTCTCAATTATTTTTCTTCCTTTTTGAAAAAATTCATTTTTTATACTTGATTTTATTAAATATAAATCATCTAAAGAATTAACTTCGCAAAATACTAAACCAGGTTGTTGATCATTAATATTATCAATATTTAATTTCCATCTACTAGAACCAGGAATTTTAGGATTCGATCTAGATACTAAATAATATTTAATTTTACCTGTTTTAATTTCAAACAAAAAATCTGCAATAACTCCAATTCTTGAGTTGTTTATATTTATGAGATTAGCTTCTATTAAAGTTGGAAACCTATTTAAAGTTGCTAAATCAGAAATAGCTGGATCACCTTTAATATAAATTTCATTATCAATTATTTGATTAATTTGATTTAAGCGCCAAACATTTCTTTTTAAATCAAAGTTTGAAGGACGAGAATACCATCCTAGAATTCGATGAACTGGAGGATGCATCCAAACATTTTCACCATGTCCATAATTAAGAGACAAGTTCCCCTTAACATTGTATTTAAGTAAATCACTTAATAAAATTTCTTTAGGTAATTTCAAGCTAAGAACGAACCTGAACAGGCATAACTAAATAAGTAAAAGAATTAAGGTTATCTTCTGGTACAAAAATAGCTGGGGTAGTTGAAAGATTACACTTTAAAAGTACATTCTCAGAACCAATAACTTTTAAACCTTCCAAAAGATATCTAACATTAAATGCAATATCAAAATCATCACCAGAGTAAGAAACTGGTATAGATTCATTTGCGTTTCCAATATCTTGCGCGTCAGCACTTATTGAAGCTAAATCAGTATTTTCTAATTTAATCTTTACTACACTACTCTGCTGATCAGCTAAAACGGCAATTCTTTCTAATGCATCAATTAGTTTTTTAGTATTAAAATTAAAAATTTTAGAGAAATTATCAGGAATTAATTGAGAATAATTTGGATATGTACCTTCAAGAGTTCTTGTAGTAATTATTTGACTAGAAGAAATAAACACAACTTGACCTTTATCGTAGAAAAGCTTTATTGAATTATCTGTGCTTCTTAATGAGATTAGTTTCTCAATTTCTCTCAAAGATCTAGTAGGAATAGTTACGGATAAGTCTCCTTCATTTGAAAAAGAATTATCTTTCTTTTCTATGTGCTCTTCATTACCAATTAAAGCAACAGCCAATCTATGACCATCTGTAGAAGCAGACTCCAAATAATTTTGCTTAAAGGTAAAGTTTACTCCTGTAAGTAATTGCTTTGCGTCGTCATTGCTACTTGCAAAAATTGTCGATTTTAAAGCTCTTAAGAAAGAACTAGGATCAATATTTAGAGAGGTACCACTTTCGACAAATGGCAAATTAGGATAATCATCAGATGGAATACCTTTAAGATTGAAAGAACCTCTATCACTTTTTATCAAAATATTATCGGAATCTTCTTCTGCTTTTAGAGAAACAGGTGTCTCATTAGGTAATTTGTTTACTATTTCAGATAAAAGTTTTGAAGGTATAGTAATAGCTCCACTATTTTTTACAGTTCCATCAAAAGAAGTTTGAATTCCTAAATTAAGATCGAATCCTGTAAGGCTTATCTTATTTGTACTTTGGTCAGCTGTTAAAAGTATATTTGCAAGAATTGGATGAGTTGGTCTTGAAGAAACAGCTTTACTAACTAGTTGTATAGCATTATTCAACTCATTTTGATTACAAATAATCTCCATCGGAATTTGGAACTTTATACATTCACAATATACTTTTTTCGTAAATTAAATTCAATCATTCTTTTTTTCTCTTCTTAATAATATAAAAAATATCAAATAAATAAATGTCTTAGTAGTAGTAGTTATTGTGGAAACTGTGGAAATTTTAACAAAATACT